>WGMU01000195.1 GCA_016124895.1 bacterium | reverse complement strand
GAAGGCGAAACGCGTCGTGTTCCTGTTTATGAACGGAGCACCCTCGCATGTGGACACGCTGGATCCGAAGCCGGCGCTGCAGAAGTTTGCGGGCGAGCAACCATCGGGGCAGCTCTACAAGCCGTCGAAGGGGGCCGGATATATGCCGTCGCCGTTCCGCTTCCGACCGCATGGTGAGAGTGGCGTCGAACTCAGCGAGCTGCTGCCGAATCTGGGACGGCATGCCGACGATCTGTGCGTGCTGCGGTCGATGCACACCAACGTGCCGAATCACGAACCCGGTCTGCTGATGATGAACTGCGGCAACCTGCAGCCCATCCGGCCGAGTCTCGGGTCGTGGGCGGCGTATGGACTCGGGTCAGAGAATCAGAACCTGCCGTCATTTGTGACTCTGTGTCCGGGTCTGCCGGTCGTCGGGCCGCAGCTCTGGTCAAACTCGTTCCTGCCGGGCGAGTATCAGGGAACGGCGATTGACACGAACGATATGGCCGTCGGCAAGCTGGTCGCGAATCTGAAGCATCCGCAGCTCAGCCGCGTCGAGCAGCGGCGGCAACTTGACGCATTGCTCACGCTGAACCGGCATCACATGGAGAAGCGGCAGAACGATCCGCTACTCGATTCACAGATTCGCGCAATGGAACTGGCTTTTGACATGCAGCGTGAAGCGTCGGAGGTGTTTGACATCTCAGGCGAGCCGCAGCACGTTCAGGATGCGTACGGCGATTCGGTCTTCGGTCGCAGTTGCCTGTTGGCTCGCCGCCTGCTCGAAAACGACGTCCGCTTCGTGCAGGTTTACTACGTGACGAAGTCCGGCAAGCAGCCGTGGGACACACACGCGAAGAACAACGAGAAGCATCGCGAGCTGTGTGCCGACAGCGACAAAGCCTCGGCCGCGCTGATCGGCGACCTGAAGGAGCGAGGTCTGCTCGACGATACGCTGGTCATCTGGGGCGGCGAGTTCGGTCGCACGCCATACGCTCAGGACAAAAAGAACTTCGACACGGCGGGCCGCGACCATCACCACACCGGCTTCTCGATGTTCCTTGCCGGCGGTGGTGTCAAAGGCGGGATGATGTACGGAGCGACCGACGAGTTCGGGATGCGAGCCGTCGAAAACCGCGTTCACGTTCACGACCTGCACGCCACGATCCTGCACCTGCTGGGCATCAACCACGAACGCCTGACGTACCGGTATTCAGGACGTGACTTCCGACTGACGGATATTCACGGCAATGTCGTGCGGGATATCCTCGCGTAGGCTTTGAGCAGGTCCAAAGTTTCGGGTGGCCGGGGCTGGAGCGAGGTATGAGCGAAGCCCCGGACTGTTGTTCTGAAATTGATGCTCCGGGGCTTCCTTCGCAGGCTCAGTCCAGCCCCGGCCACCCGGTTCGGATTCTGAATGTCCAATCGGCTGACTGAGCGTCGAGCGGTCGTTACGCTCCGGCTCACTTCTTCTGAATGCTCTTGCGCCCGGTTTGTGGCTTTATGGATACGCTCGATTATTTCGCTGAGACGCCGTTGCTCAACGACGGCACGCTGATTCTGTCGTTCTCCGGCTGGATGGACGGCGGAGACGCGTCGACAGGGACGGTCGATCGGCTGATCAGTCTGCTGAACGCCCGCCCGTTTGCTGAGATCGATCCGGACCCGTTTTACATTTTTAACTTTCCCGGGCCGATGGAGATCGCGGCGCTGTTCCGGCCGGAGATCAACATTGAGGACGGCATTGTCCAGTCGGTCGCGATGCCGCGGAACGAGTTCTATGCAGCTGAAGATCGGAACCTGATCCTGTTCAAGGGGAGCGAACCGAATCTCAACTGGCGACGCTTCGGCAACCAGATCTTTCAGGTCGCGAAGGACTGCGGCGTGAAGCGGCTGCTGTTTGTTGGTTCGTTCGGCGGATCGGTGCCGCACACGCGCGAGCCGCGAATGTTCGTAACGTGCTCGAATGAGGAGCTGCACGCTGAGCTGAAGGGCGTCGGCCTGCGGCGGACGAATTATGCAGGCCCCGGTTCGTTCATGACCTGGCTGATGCTGCAGGCGTCGGCGGTCGAGATCGAAATGGTCTCCCTGGTGGCCGAGATCCCCGGCTATCTGCACGGTCCGAATCCGTACTGTCTGGAAGCCATCACGCGACGGCTGGCGCGCATTCTCAAGCTGTCGCTGGATCTTGACGAACTGCGAGCGGCGACCAATCAGTGGGAAGACGAAGTGTCAGCGATGGTCGAAGAGACGCCCGAGATGGTCGACAGGATCCGCGAACTGGAAGACGACTACGACCGTGAACTGGTCGAACTGGAAGAGCTGCGTCAACCCGAATGATCGATCGTCTGACGCAAAGGCGCAAAGAATCGCAAAGGAAACTCGCCATTCTTTGCGCTGCTTTGCGTCAGAACCAGATTCTGGAGCATCGTTATGAAAAGCTTTCTAACCGCGTTGCTGCTGGTTCTTGTTTCGACAGCCACGTTCGCCGCCGATCGCCCGAACATTCTGGTGGCGATTTCGGATGACCAGTCTCACCCGCATGCGTCGGCGTACGGCTATCAGGCAATCTCGACGCCGGCGTTTGACAGTGTGGCGAAAGCCGGTGTGCTGTTTACGCAGGCGTTTACTCCGGCTCCCGGCTGCAGCCCGATGCGGGCGGCGTTTCTGACCGGGCGGAATATCTGGCAGATCGAACACGCCGGAACGCACGCAAGTTCGTTTCCGACGAAGTACGAGGTCTATCAGGACCGGCTGGAGGCGGCGGGTTATTTCGTCGGCTGCACCGGCAAAGCCTGGGGGCCGGGCAACTGGCAGGTCAGCGGTCGTCCTCGAAATCCTGCCGGACCGAACTGGGGCAAGCGGAAGATGGAGTCGCCAGGCGGCATCAGCAGCACAGATTACGCGGCGAACTTCGAGGACTTTCTCAAGAACTGCCCGAAAGACAAGCCCTTCAGCTTCTGGTATGGAGCGACTGAGCCACATCGCAGTTTCAAGAAGGGGATCGGCCGCGAGCACGGACTCGATCCGGACAAGGTTGTCGTGCCGTCGTTTCTGCCGGACACGCCGGAAATTCGCGACGACATCCTCGACTACTGCTTCGAGATCCAGTGGTTCGATCAGCATCTCGGTCGGATGCTCGATGTACTGGAAGCGTCGGGCGAGCTGGAGAACACACTGGTCATCGTGACCAGCGATAACGGCATGGCGTTTCCGCGCGCGAAGGCCAACTGCTACGAGTACGGCATCCACATGCCGCTGGCCGTTGCCTGGCCGAAGAGCGTTCCTGGCGATCGGACGAGCGACGATCTGGTTAACCTGATCGATCTCACGGCGACGATTTACGACGTGACTGGCGTTGAGCCTCCGAGCGAAACGCCAATCGCCGGGCGAAGTCTTCGCAGTGTCCTGACGTCAGAGAAGAACGGCGTTATCGATCTGTCGCGCGAAGCAGTCTTCAGCGGGCGCGAGCGGCATTCATCGTCGCGGTTCAACTCGCTGAGCTACCCGCAGCGCTGCCTCCGTACGCAGCAGTACCTCTATATCCGCAATTTCAAACCAGAACGCTGGCCGGCCGGAACTCCACGGAAGATCGAACCGCCGTACCAGATTGTCGACGGCGTCTTCACCGGGCAGCTCGGCCCGATGCACGGCGGCTATCACGACATTGATGCCTGCCCGTCGCTGTCGTTCCTGATCGGCAGGGCCGACGACCCGCAGCTCGGACGGTATCTGCACCTGGCGGTGGATAAGCGTCCCGCTGAGGAGCTGTTCGACATCCGCAAGGACCCCGGCTGTCTGACAAACCTGGCCGATGATCCGCAGTTTGCGAATGTTCGGATGCAGCTCAGTGAGCGATTGCTGAGTTACCTCAAAGAGACCGACGACGCCCGCGTCACGGCAGCCGACGGCGGCGACGTCTGGGAAACGTACCCGCGCTACAGCGCCCTGCGCTGGTTCCCGACTCCAGAGTGGGCGATCCAGCATCCGGACAGGGTACCGAAGCAGGACTGGGTTGAGGAAAAGCGACCGTCGCGGAATTGATTTCCGCTCATCCGACACAGCACGAAAGAGCATGCTGACGCGGGACTCCACCCATGCGCGTAGACTCAGCACTTTCAGAACAGACGCTGAGACTGTGTGTGGAAAAATGCTCCGTCTTCGCTCGGTCACGAGTCGGTACCGATTCCTGATGCCTCTGGACTTTTGAACTGGCTGACGACGCAAACCATTTCAGATTGCATTCGTTAGACGACGCCTGCATGTGACGAATCAATCCTGTGCTGTGTGAACTCTGCAGGAACCGCGGCTCTACGTGTGGCGAGCGAAGAGCCCGATCGCTTTGACAGGAGAAAACGGTTGCGGAGCAGGACCGCATCTCAATCCGTTTCCCGGATGATCAGAACGCAATGCGTCTTCATCAAAAACTAACAATCGGCTAGTTTTCCGGTCCCCTTCCCCAGCTCACGTCATCTCGGCCTGTTTGAAGTGCTCCCGTAAAGAACCTGATATTCACGATGAGCGGGTGCCGACAGGTCCTCTCCCTCAACCGGCGTGATTTCACTCATGCCCGGACAGGACTCGCAAAAACCGATGCCACGCAATCTCTGTCTGGCGATCTCGTTCTGCGCATCAGCGGCGATGACCCATGTCTCTCTGGCGGCCGAATTCGCCTGGGATTCCGAAGTGCAGCAACTGGCTCATCGGCTCGAAGCCGCTGAACGTCGCATTCAGGAACTGGAAGCAGATCGTGAGTTTCCGTTGGAATCGCCTGGGGCAATTGACGTCGCGGTCGGACGTACCGCAAATGGTCCGCCCCCGTGGGTCGGGATGATTTCTTCCAGCTTTCCGTCGGCCAGCCAGATTGTCGAGCGTCCCGAGCAGATGCCGGAGGAAATGCCGACACCGCAGGGCGATCCGGTTCCTGCCGGCAGCCAGTTCGAGGCCGGTTATGAGAATGGCTTCTACATCCGCTCGACCGATGCGAAGAAGGTTCCGTTCGACCTGCAGATCAACGGCCGCATGCAGTTTCAGTACGTCGGCATGTCGTCGCAGAATCCGGCATTGCCCAACGAAAGCCTGTTCAAAGTCAATCGCGGCCGGCTCATCTTTCGTGGTCACTACCTGGATCCCAAACTCAGCTTCTATCTGCAGACCGCGTACGAGACAGGCACGGCCTCGGACATGATTATTAAGGACTACTTCGTCACCTACGGCTTCAACAAGGCGTTCCGGGTGAATCTGGGACAGTGGAAGGCCCCTGGTTCTCGAGCATGGCTGCAATCGTCGCAGCGCCTGCGATTAGCCGACCGTTCGATGGCCACCACCTTCTTCCGCCCAGATCGAACAGAAGGTATCTGGCTCGACGGTGAACCGCTCGAAGATCTGCATTACATCTTCATGATCGGCAACGGATACAAAACATCCCGCCTGAAGCCCTCAGAAATGGACACCGGCTTTGGATATTTCGGCACCCTGTACTGGGACCCGCTCGGAGATTTCGGCTCGGGAGATTCCGATCTCGAATGGAACGAAACTCCGGTCGTCCGCGTCGGCAGCAGTTTTTCGCATTCGAAAATGAAGCCCAGGTCCACTTCGGCCGAAATCGACTTCTTTGATCTGAACGACACGGGTACGCCGCTGACGACTGCCTATCCGGGAATTAACGGGACGGCCGCTGGTTTCAACGCCTACCTGTATGCTGCTGACTTTGCCATGAAACTTCGTGGTTTCAGCTACAGCGTCGAGACCTATTTCCGCTGGCTGCAGGACTTTCAGGGAGCAGCGGTGCCCGTGAGCAGCATTTTCGACTGGGGGTTCTATCAGGAAGTCGGCTACTTTCTGATTCCAGGCCGGCTCGAGATGATGGGTCGTCAGTCGCGCGTAATTCATGGCAACGGTTCGCCCAGTGCCGACCAGTATTCCGCAGGTTTCAACTGGTTCTTCGAGGGGCACCCCTGGAAATTCACATTCGAGGTGAGCCATCTGAATGGATCGCCGGTCGGCAGCGACCATCCCAACCTGCGCGTCGGTGACCGCGGGATGCTGTACATCTCCCAGTTCGAGATGGCGTTTTAGGCTGACGGCAGATGAACCAGAAGTCTGACAGCGCCGCCTCACCGTGGATAATGTGAAGAACGCGTTAAGCTTATTAAGGCTTCGCAAAGACTGTGAAGACTTCGATAACGACCCCTGTTTGAGGCTTGGGGCTTTGGGCGTGGCGTTTACTCTTCCGCCGCGCAAAAGCGATTCGTCAACAGTACCTGAACCCGTGAGGGACGATTAAGAAATGAAGAGTGGAATCCGACTTGTCATGGCCGCTGTTACGTCCAGTCTGGTCAGTGCTGGAATGCTGCACGCTCAGGAGGCCGGCACGTGGGTTGTTGTGATGCAGCAGACCGCCATCAAGTCTGGCGATGCGGTCGTGGAGACTGTCGAACGAGGTCTGCCGCTGCTTGTTCGCGAGGTCAACGGTGATCAACTGGGCGTGACGCACAGCCGGGCAGGCTGGATCAGCCGGGACGCCGTCCTGCCTGCCGAGGATGCCATCGCGCACCTCACGGAACAGATCAAGGCCAACCCGCAGGATGCTCATCCGCTTGTGGCTCGGGGTTTGATCCGGAACGCCACCGGCGACCATTCCGGTGCCATCGAGGACTACACGGAAGCGCTGCGGATCGAACCTCGGAACCGTTCGGTTTATGGGAACCGGGCTATCGCCTGGAAGCAGAAGGGCGAATACGACATCGCCATCGCCGACTACAATGACGCTCTGCGGCTTGACCCAACGGTTTCGCGAACGTGGCATAACCGAGCAAACACATGGCTGCTGAAGGGCGAGTACGCCAAGGCCATTTCGGATCTCAAGGAGTCTATTCGCCTCAGCCCGAACGACTTCGATGGCTACAACGCAATGGCCTGGCTGCAGGCGACGTGCCCGAACGGCAAACTGCGGAACGGAGCTGAGGCCGTTCGGAACGCAACGAGGGCCTGCGAACTCTGTCGCTACGGGCACTGGTACTGCCTGAGTACTCTGGCTGCGGCTCATGCCGAAGCCGGTGATTTCAAGCAGGCTGTTGAATGGACGCGTCGTGCGCTGGAGATCGCCCCGCAGAATCGCCGCGACGAGATCGCCAAACGACTGCCTGTCTTTGAAAGCGGACGTCCCTGGCACGCTGTCCTTCCAACTCAGGAAGAAGTTGCGCTGTCGAAATAGGGTACATGGAAAACGAAACTCCTCCCCGGGATCATACAGGCAGACACCGGGGAGGAGTTGATTTGTCGCAAGACTGTTTTGCAATCAGCAGGATCAGAAGACCCACTGGAACTGAGATCGGAACAGCGTGCCATCTTCGCCCTGCCGCAGGTTCATGCTGCTGCTGACGGACGGCGATCCGTTGTAAGTGCTGACGTCAAAGGTCAACTTCATGTAGTGGCCGTCGAGGAACCAGTTGAAGCCGCCGCTGTTCTCAAATGCGGTGTGAGCCCCGCCGGTGCCGCGAATCTGCGAGTGGCGGGCGAACAGTTCCAGCTTCTTCGGAACGACGAAGTAACCACCCTGCAGCACGAAACCCCAGTCATAGATCTTTGAGGGTGCTGCCGTTGGACCGGTGAAGTCCTGCAGCCAGCGGAAGTAGTACTCGTTGAACAGGCTGAAGCCGCGGTACTTCATGGCGATGTCAGCCGCGTAGGCGTAGTGGTTGAACGAATCTCCCGCATAGGCCGTCGCGATCGTGTTTCCAATCGTCGCCCCACTGCCGACAATCCGCATCTGAGCGGGCTCAGCAGAGCTTCCGGACACGTGCTCGTAGGCTCCGCTGGAACCCATCCGGACGGCGAGATTCTGATGATCCTGAAGGTCAGAGAATCCAGAACCGAAATCGTCGAATGGATCCCAGAAGACCGTCCCTGCATACAGAAAGTTCGTGTCGATGCCAGATGGTGCAAGAGACGTCGTGTCATAGCCGTTCAGGACCGCTGCCTGGTAGTAAAGCTGGTGGCACGGTTCACCACTGAACCAGACCCCCTGGCTTCGTTGCGGCATGAAGAAGTTGGAGGCCATTGACCGGTCGCTGACCTGCAGCCGGCTGGAAGACTCGACCCAGGCCCGGGCAAACGGCACTTTGGCCTGGCCGATCTGGACGGCGAACGCATCCGAGAACTCATATCGTGTGTAGTAGTCGAAAATGCGGACGTTGGTAGCCGAATCGTTGTCAAAGCGGAGCTGGATCTCGTACTCCATCTTTTCCGAAAAAGCGTGGCCGTTGAACTTGATTCGAGCCCGTTCCAGCTCGAACTCATTCTGACTCGGAAGCATCGGGTTATCCGATTTCGTCCCCGAGTGGCGAAAGTCCAGCCGGCTGCTGATCTTCAGATCGAACGGGTTTTCTTCTTTGTGGTTGGCCGTCGGGCGAATGTAGAACCCTCGATCGTATCCGGACTCGAAATGATGGTCGCTGACCGTGGTTGACGGTGCGATCGGGACCTCTTCGGGATACAGAGGACTGATCTGGTAAGGATCTTCCGGTCGCTCTTCGACCTGGTAGAACGTGGGCTGGATACCGGAGTCAAAAACTGCATCGGGGATGAGCTGCACGCCTCCGTCGTCATCGGAGTCGATCAGTTTCTGCAGCCGCGAAACTTCCGCAGAGAGTTGTTCAACCTCTCGTGCAAGGTCGTACGAGCTGTCACCTGCCGGCGAAAGACGTCTCGGTTCTGGCCCACGACTCTCAAGGCTGGCGGCCGAACCGGCTCCTGCTGCCGGTTGGGCTGCGTCCTGAGCGGCAAGCGGGCCGCAACTGCCGGCCAGCAGAGCGCTGGCGGCAAACCAACCTGTGAGTTTGTGCGTGAACGGTTTCAAAGCTTCCTCCTTGAGCTTCAGCAAAACGTTTGTCTGTGCTGCTGGTCGAACAGCGGGACAGGCACGGGCATCCCTGCCAGTGTTTCAGTTATGCCGAGTGAATCGGATATGCGAGATAAACTGCGTAAAAGCATTGGTTCGCGTGAAGCGGTCTTAACAATCGATCGGGATTTACGCTCCAGTTCGGCAGGATGCGCAGACTTTGCCGGCAGTCATGTCGCCTGCCTGCTCCATGAAATTCTCAAAAATCGGCGTTGATTAACAGTCGCTGGGACTGAGCAGGCTCAATCGGTACGGTTCTTCGCGGTGTCGATCGCCCCGGAGCAATTCAGTGTTCAATGCAGGCACTCATGACAATATCAATTGAGCTTACCAGTGGCCGGCAGCTTCCGGCGGTCGGGATGGGGTTCTGGAAAGTCGGTCGCGACGTCGCCGCTGACGTGACGACGCAGGCGATCGAGTGCGGGTACCGGCATCTCGACTGCGCCTGCGACTACGGTAACGAAACCGAAGTCGGTCACGGGATCGCGGCAGCCGTGAAGTCGGGGCTGGTCACGCGCGAGCAACTGTGGGTCACGTCGAAACTCTGGAACACGTACCACCGGCCCGAGCATGTCCGCGCGGCGTGCGAACGTTCGCTTCGCGACCTGCAGCTTGAGTATCTCGATCTGTACCTGATCCATTTTCCGATCGCGCTGCAGTTCGTGCCGTTTGAGGATCGGTACCCGCCGGAATGGTTTTTCGATCCGGACGCGTTTCAGCCGCAGCTTGAACCGGACCGTGTCCCGATTCACGAGACCTGGCAGGCGATGGAAGAACTCGTCGCGGCCTGTCTGGTCAGAGAAATTGGTGTCTGCAACTTCGGCGTCTCGCTGCTGCGCGATCTGCTGGCATGTGCGAAGATCCCACCCGCTGTCCTGCAGGTCGAATTGCATCCGTATCTGACTCAGGAGAAGCTGCTGCGTTTCTGTCGCGAGTCCGGCATCGCGGTGACGGGCTTCTCACCGCTGGGAGCGCAGTCGTACTTCGCGTTGAACATGGCTCAGCAGGACGAGTCGGTGCTCGAATCCGAACCGGTCCGTCGGATCGCGGCGGCCCACGACCGCACGCCAGCGCAGGTCGTCCTCCGCTGGGCCGTGCAGCGCGGTACGGCCGTCGTCCCGAAGACCAGCCGCGTCGAACGGATGCGCGAGAACCTGTCCATCAATGACTTCTCCCTGACTGATGACGAAATGGCTGCGATATCGGCCCTGAACCGCAACCGCCGCTTCAACGACCCCGGCGACTTCTGTGAAGCCGCATTCAACACGTTCTTCCCGATTTACGAATAGGACTGGCGTCTGCACAGGACGGACTGTCCGGTCTGAGAATCTCTGCGTACGTCTGGATGCGACCTGCTTGAACAGAAGGGAACGAAGCCGTCGGATAAAAGAACCCTTCGTTCGCTTCGTTTCCTTCTGTTCAAACACTTGTCGAACACGGATTTTCCAGAGCTGCGTGTCAGAGAAGAAGTTTCCCTGACCAACGCGACTGAAATTCCTGCGATGATTTCGACAGACTGAGCGTCTGCCCTGAAGGCCCGCTGGCCTGCCAGCACGAACGAGACGTTTTGACTCGAAGCATCCACTCCAATCGAGTTAGACTGATCTGTCCTTCGGTCACTCCCTGCCGTGCCGACGTCCGATTGCTCGGCGTTTCCCACCTGCGGCTCACTCCTTTTCTGACATGTCTGGAAAGTCGACGATGCGCTGTCCGACGCTTCCCTGTTTGAGCGGTCTCGTTGCCGGTCTGCTCGCAGCTTTCGTTGTTACGGAATCGAGCGCGGCTGATGCGGTGCCGAAGTTCAATCGCGACATCCGGCCGATTCTGTCGTCGGTCTGTTTCAAGTGTCACGGACCGGACGAGGCGCATCGGGAAGGTGACGTTCGGCTCGATACGGAAGAGGGCGTCGCTCACGCGTTCGGTGGTGGGCTCGATAAGAGTGAAGCCTGGAAAAGGCTGACGTCGGACGATCCAGACCTCGTCATGCCGCCGCCGGATTCGCCGATCGAACTGACGGCCCAGCAGCGTGAAGCGCTGGGACGCTGGATCAAAGCGGGCGCGAAGTGGGAAGGTCACTGGGCGTTTATTACACCGACTTCTCCGCCGGTTCCCGAGGTCAACGACGCGGGCCGGATTCGCAACGCGATCGACGCATTCATCGCGGCACGCCTGAAGGCCGACGGGCAGTCGCTCAGTGAGGAAGCCGACCGCGAGCGTCTGCTGCGTCGCGTCACGCTCGACCTGACCGGTCTGCCGCCAACGCTCGAAGAGATCGACGCGTTTCTCGCGGAGTTGAAATCCGATCCGGACGGCGCTTACGAACGGGCCGTCGACCGGCTGCTGGCTTCGCAGCACTTTGGCGAGCGGATGGCGCTCGCCTGGATGGACGCCGCCCGGTATGGCGATTCGAGCGTCTTCCATGCCGACGGGCCGCGCGACATGTGGCCGTGGCGCGACTGGGTCATCAAGGCGTACAACGCGAACAAGCCGTTCGACCAGTTCACCGTCGAGCAGCTTGCCGGCGATCTGCTTCCGGATTCGACGACACAGCAGAAGATTGCGACCGGGTTCAACCGCAACAACGCGACGACAGACGAAGGCGGCGCCATCGCGGAAGAGTTCCGTGTCGAGTACGCGGTCGATCGCGTCAAAACGACCAGCATGGTCTGGCTCGGGCTGAGCCTCGAATGCGCTCAGTGCCACAATCACAAGTACGATCCCATCACGATGGACGACTACTACCGCGTCTTCGCGTACTTCAATCAGGCGTCCGATCCAGGGATGCAGACGCGGAACGGCAATCAGTCACCGATCGTCGACGTCTTCGATCCGCAGCGACTCGCGCAAGCAGCAATGCTGAAGCAGGACCTGTCTCCGATTGAGGTACGACTGGCCGCGCGGAAGACTGCAGCCGAGCCGGACTTTCTGGCATGGCTCGACAAAACGTCGGCCGACGTCGATGCGGATTCGCTGCTGCCCGGCGGTGGCATCCTGCATCTGCCGCTCGACGAATCGCTGACCGACCTGTTGAGCGACAAGCACGAGGCATCGGTCAAAGGCAAAACACAGTGGGTCGATGGCCGCTTCGGCAAGGCGATCGAGATCGACGGCAGCAACTGGGTCGATCTCGGCAACGTCGCGGACTTCGAGCGAACCGACGCGTTCTCATACGGCTGCTGGCTCAAACCGAAGGGCGATGCGAATGGAACGGCCATCGCGAAGATGAACGACGGCAACGCGTACCGCGGTTTCGACATGCTGTTCAGCGGTGGCAAACTCGCAGTTCACATCATCAATACCTGGCCGACGAACGCGATCAAGGTCAACACGAAGTAAGCGCCAGACGAACTACAGGTTTCCCTTTCGGGCTCGTTCTTCTTTTCTGTGGTCGGCGATGGTCCAGCGATGCTGGGGGTTGGTCTGGAGCCAGACGTCGGGGAGCAGGGATTCGAGGTCTGCTCCTCGGGGGAG
>WGMU01000001.1 GCA_016124895.1 bacterium | reverse complement strand
CTGGGTGATGGTCCTCGCCGGGCTGATGCTCGAAAACACCTGGCTGATGGCGATCGCCGCGGTGGTGATCTCCCTGAACCTGACCGAGACCTATCAGATGCAGTTTCAGTCGGAAACCGAAGAGTCGTTCATGGGCTACGACTTTTCGCGGGGCTATACGAGCCTCGAACGCTCACTGCCCGACGACGATCTGGCCGGCCCGCGGCCAACTCAGCCCGGCCTCCTGGCACGCTGGAAAACGCAGCGTGAGGAAGACCGGTTGCGACGTCAGGCCGAGCAGGACCGCGATATGGAACGCCGTCTCGACGAGTTACTCGAAAAGCTGCACACCGGCGGCGATGCGGCGCTGACCGCCACCGAAAAGAAGCAGCTCAAAGAGATCAGTGCCCGCCTCCGCGAACGCAAAGCGTGACGACGAACCCGGCAGTGTCTGCAGCCGACCAATGAGGCAGCGACAAGGCAAATGCGCTGCCACTGGCGGATCCAGTGGCACACTGCAAAACCCGCATCGAAAGTCTCTCGAAGATTCGTCTCTGGAATCACACGGCGATGGCATCAGCGGACTCGACCGTGGGCGGTGGCGAGGCATCCTCGGGCGAATGTTCGTCGAGCGGGACCGGCGTGAAGCCAATGAACAGAAACGCGAGCGTCAGCCAGCCGAGAATCACGCGCCCCGTTCCGAGCGGTGCGGAATCATCGGCACTCGGCGGATGCTTCACACCGAACAGCAGAATGAGCATCAGAAACAGGACATAACTGAGATTCCCCGTCGCGATCATCCAGCCTGCGGCCGCCGCGACGAGTCCCATGGCAACCTTATGAGCACGACGGCCGATCAGCGTGTAAAGAATGTGCCCGCCGTCAAGCTGCCCGACCGGCAACAGATTGAGCGCCGTCACAAAAATGCCGACCCAGCCGGCGAAGAGCAGCGGATTCAGAATCACGTCGTGATTCGGTGGCAGCGGGCCGTGGTGCAGTTCGATCAGCCATTTCAGCAGCAGCGGATCGCCGAAAACCAGCGTGCGAGCATTCTCTGGCAGCGCTTCGACAGTCGACTGTGTGATTCCAAACCAGGCAATGGGCAATGCGACGACCAGTCCGGCCAGCGGCCCACTGATCGCGATATCAAACAGGGCCTTCCGATTGGCGAACCCTCCTCCCTGCAGGATGACTGCTCCCATTGTCCCGAACAGCGACGGCATCGGGATAAACAATGGCGGCGATGCGGGAACACGGTAGCGCAACGCCTGCAGAAAATGGCCGAGTTCGTGTGACAGCAGAATCGACATCACGGCAACGGAGTACGTCAGTGACTGCTGCACATACCACGTACTGAAACAGGTCAGCACAAACAGAACTGCGGCGATCGGAAACAGCCGTCGAGCCGACAACTGAATCTGCCGTCGATTCTGGACGGCCCGTGCTGTCAGAAATGGCTCAACGTCTTCCTCGAAACTGTCGACAAGCTCTGCGTCAATCGCCTCTGAGTCGGACCGATTTGTCTCTGCCGGGTCGTCCATCGTGTTCTTTCAGCCGTCAGTCTCGAGTCGCCGTGACGATCAATGTTCGGTCAGTTCGAGGCACGGGTCGAGGCCCATACGTCGGTAACTTTCGGTGCGCTGTTTGTCCTGCTTCAGCATCTCACGACGCTGTTTGTAGTGCATTTTTTCGAGATAGCGCTGCGTCTTCTGGAAGAAACTCAACCAGTTCCGTGACAGCTCGCCAAAACGATTCGGAAAGGCTTTGCTGATCACTGCACGATGCTTCTCCGGAGTCAGACAGCGGAGCAGTTCGTCTTCCAGGCTCAGGAAGAACTGATAGCCGCCGGGGTCTCCCTGCCGGGCGGCACGGCCAATGAGCTGCCGGTCGATGCGTTTGGACGAGTGCATCTCGGTCGCGATGACGTGCAGACCGCCGGCTTTCTTGAGTTCGTCGGTCAGTTTGATGTCCGTTCCGCGGCCGGCCATGTTCGTTGCAACGGTCACTTTGCCACAGTCGCCCGCCTGAGCGACGATCGCGGCTTCTTCTTCCGGGTACTTCGCGTTGAGAATCTGATGTTTGATGTATCGGTCGCGAAGCATCTGACCGAGCGCCTCGGACGCATCGACCGACGGCGTACCGACGAGGACCGCGCGTCCGGCTTTCACGTAATCGTCGATCGAATCGATGATTGCCCGACGTTTGGCTTCATTCGTCGCAAAGATTCGCGTCGGAGCGGCCTTGCGGATGCAGGGCCGGTGAGTCGGAACGGCCGTCACTTTGAGTCCAAAGACCTTTTTGATTTCGCGGGCACATTGAACTGCCGTGCCCGTCATGCCGCCGATGTGCGAGTAGAGCTTGAAGAAGTTCTGGACTGTAATCCGGGCCGCCTCACCGGACGCCGCGGTGATGGGGACCAGTTCCTTCGCCTCGATAGACTGGTGCAGGCCGTCCTGCCACTTGCGGCCTTCCATGATGCGCCCGGTCCCCTCGTCGACGATCATGATTTCGTTGTCGACAACGACGTAATCCCGGTCGCGCAGAAACGCGAACTTTGCCGTCAGCGCCTGCTCGATGTGCTTGTAAATCCGCTCGGTATCGATCGCGTCGATCAGCGCAGGCTTACCGAGCAGCAGCACCTTGCGGCAGCCATGATCCGTCAGGTAAGCCGAGCGGCGCTCGGGCTCGTAGACGAAGTCGACGTTCGCTTCGAGATGCGACACAGCACGGTGGCACCAGCGAAACAGACTGACTGTCGCAGCATCGTTTGGCAGAGTCAGACCGATGATCAGCGGCGTTCGCGCTTCGTCGATGAGGATACTGTCGGCCTCGTCGATCAGTACCGAGTAATGCCCGCGCTGAACGGGAGCCTCACCACCCGACAGGTCGGTAAACATGGTGCGGCGTCTCTGACCACCCACTGCGACACCCTGCCGCAGACGGTCGCGAAGCAGGTCAAAGCCGAACTCCTTCGCCGTTCCGTAGGTGATATCGCACGCATAATTGTCGCGCCGCTCGTCTGTTTCCATCGGTGTCAGAATGCAGCCGCTGGACATCCCCAGAGCATTATAAATCGGGGCCATTTCCGCAGCGTCACGCTCGGCGAGGTAATCGTTGACCGTGACGACGTGAGCCCCCTTGCCCGGAAGTGCCCGCAGCAGGGTCGGCAGCGTTGCGGTCAGGGTCTTGCCCTCACCGGTCTGCAGCTCGGCGATGCCGCCCTCAAAGATCGCCATTCCGCCCATGATCTGAACGAGATAGTGCTCCATCCCGGTCGTACGCCGCGAGGCTTCAATGCCCAGCGCAAAGGTCTCGTCCAGCAGATGGCGCAGCGGAATACCGGTCTTCGCTCGCCAGCGAACGTCTTTGCCGAGGTTCAGCAGCTCCTCGTCTGAAAGATTCCTGTACTGCTGCGACCGCTTCAGGATGCGCTGCGCGGCGGCCCTCCAGCGCAACAGGCGACCTTTGGAGGGGCGTCCGAGCCCCATGGCGAGATGTACCGTTTCATCGATCACTGCTGCTGGCTCCAGACTCCAGCGACGTCCCGGACAACAAAAATGGCGTTCAACAATCCGTCGGACGGCGAGGTTGGACATTGATATCGGAAGTGCGGGACCGGCGACAACCGGTGTTTCCGACGTTCGACGCAGTCGGCAGCGAGTCGTTCCCCGAAGTCAAACCGCGGCGGACACACTCTGACGCGACACTTCCAGGTTGCCGCCGCGCTCGGGCTCGAACACCGTTCGTGCGCACACACGCCAGGTGTCCGTTAAAATCGGCCCAATTGCTATATTACGTTACGGTTAATGCCTTTGGGTTGAGTTTGCTGAACGGGAAAAGTTCCGCGATCGCGCCTGCTCTGCGCGATCGGAGAAAGTCGGAACATATTTCTGAATAAAGAGTTGCGACCTGCTCAGTTGACGCAACCTGGTCAGCATCTGTTTGACCGGCGAGCCGCGCGTCGTAGAATGAAGCGTTCGGCGTGGCTGGAAGGAACCGGCCCGAAAACTGACGCATCGAGGCGGCCGAACGTGTGGTGACGTGTCTCTGACGGAATCGCGTCAAGCGGACTTCCGTTCAGACATTCACCCTCGAGGCGGGATGGTCGGCACTGCCGCGAAGCCCGTCGCGGGTATCGTTGCTTCGGTTCCAGTCAGTTTTTAAAGCCGAGCGGTGGAACGGTCGCATCCGGACGCAGTCGCAAGTCTGCCGTCTGTGATGCGAGTCGTGAGCCGCGCCGCGGGAGCAGGATCGCCGGTGGTGGAGCTGTCCAGCGATTTCAAAGAACTGGTTCGCTCCCGGACAGAGATTGTCTCTCTGATCGGTGAATCGCTGACGCTGCAGCCCGTGGCGGGCGGGCGCGAATATCAGGCCCTCTGCCCGTTTCATCCGGATCATAATCCGTCGATGAAGGTCTATCCCGACCGGCAGACCTTCCGCTGCTGGGTCTGCAACGAAGGCGGCGACGTCTTTACCTGGGTGATGAAGCACGAGAACCTGGAGTTCTTTGATGCTCTCAAGCTGCTGGCCGATCGCGCTCACCTGGAGATGCCGAACCGGTCCGATGGCCAGGCTCGCCAGCAGGCAAAGAAAGATGAAGTTCTCTCAGCGTTGGCCTGGGCCGAGTTGCAGTTTCACGAGGCGTTCAAATCCGACCCGGCTGCAAAGGACGCCCGCGATTACATCGCCAGCCGCGGCTATTCGCCGGAAACCGTTGATCTGTTCCGCATCGGCTATCACCCGGAAGACTGGGACTGGCTGCAGCGGCGGGCTCGCGGACAGTTCTCAATGGAGGCATTGCTCGAAGCGCGGCTGATCCGGAATCAGGACGACCGTCCGGGATACTCCGATTATTTTGTTGATCGCGTTTTGTGGCCGATTCACGACGAACGGAAACGCACTGTTGCTTTCGGGGGACGTCTCATCCCCGGCCATAAGGAGCGGGGGGGGAAATACTTTAACAGCAGTGATTCAATCGTTTTTCACAAAAGCCGGGTTCTCTACGGACTGCCGTACGCCCGCGAGGCCATCAAAGAACGCGGAGCGATCGTCGTTGTCGAGGGATATGCCGATTGCGTTGCCTGCCATCAGGCCGGTATCCGCAACGTCGTGGCGGGAATGGGGACAGCTCTCACCGAGCAGCAGTGCCAGCGACTCAAGGCATTCGCCCCGAAGATTGTCCTCACCTACGACTCGGACGATGCCGGCCAGCTCGCTGCAGCAAGAGCCGTTGGGCTGCTGCTGGGCCAGAGTGTTGATCTTCGCGTTCTGACTTTGCCGGACGGCAAGGACCCGGACGACTTTCTGAAATCGAACGGGCCGGAAGCCTTTGAGCAACTGGTTGATCAGGCTCCGGAAGCCTGGGAATTCCGGCTCGACTTCGAGATCCAGAAAACGGGGATCGCGACGGTTGACGCTCAGGAACGGGTTCTCAACGAAATGACGACTCTGCTGGCTGGCGTACCCGGTCTGCGAGGGACGGCTCGCGAGGACCTGATTCTCGGGCGACTGGCGACCCGGCTGCGGATGCAGGAAGCCGCGGTTCGCAGTCAGTTGCAGCGGGCGCGCAATCAGGAGCAGTGTCCGGCACGGCCTGTGCAACGCGTCGACGAGCCGTCTCACGGCGGTTCGGATGCAAAACAAGTCGAGGAGAGAATCGAGTTCCACAAACGGCCGCTGTCGAAAGATGACCGTCTCGAAGCGGAACTGATCGAAGTGCTGCTGACCGAACCGCAGCTCTCCGCAGAGACGCGGCTGCATGTCGGGCCGGGCGACTTTCTGAATCCACATCTGCGGGCACTGATTGAATTCATTTTTGACGTCGTCGAACTCGGCGAAGTCCCGACGTTTGAGCGGGTCACGCTGGAACTGGAAAGCAACGAGCTGAAAGGGCTGGCTGTCTGGCTGTCTGACGAAGCTCGGCAGAAGGGAGTCGAACGGAAGCTGCTCGACACGGAGGCCGAGAGTGGGGGGCTGTATCAGCAGCTTCTCGACCGGATGAAGTGGAGACGCGAAGAGCTGTCACACCAGGCGGCTTTGAAGCGTCAATCGATGGCAGGCGACGCGAAGCAGGATGCCATCGCGAAGCTGCAGCAGGTGGCGGCGTTCCACCGCAAGCGGTTTTCTCAACGGTAGGCACGCAGTCTGCTGTTGAGGTCTCGGTCTGCGGTGAATGCTCAAAACTGAAATGAGAGTTGAGGCTGCGGCGACCGTCGCAACCTCTCACGTTCCCTTCTTAAGGAATCAGCTCGTGCATACAGTCGACGAAACTCTCGAAGACCTGATTCAGCTCGGCCGTACTCAGGGATACCTGACGTTTTCGCAGGTGAATAACTACCTGCCGAATGAAGCCGTCAGCCCGGAGAAGCTCGATGATCTACTGATGTCGATCGACGAACTGGGCATCGAAATCGTAGCCGATTCACCGGATGAGCAACGGACGGATAAGAAGCGTCGCCAGGCGAAGCTCAAACCGATCGACGGTATTGACTTCGAAATGAACGAAGGCAGTGCGCGGCGCATCGAAGACCCGATCCGCATGTATTTGACTCAGATGGGCGAGATCCCGCTGCTGACGCGGGAAGAAGAGATCAGCCTGGCGAAGATGATCGAAGTGACGCGCAAGCGCTTCCGTCGCGAACTGCTCGATTGCGAGTACGCGATGAAGTCGACGCTCGACGTTCTGACGCAGGTGTACCGGACGGACCTGCCATTCGATCGAACCATCAAAGTGTCCGTGACGGAAGGTCTCGAAAAGACGCAGATCCTCGCTCGGATGCCGCATAATCTGCGGACAATCGAGCAGTTGCGGCAGCAATACCTCGACGACGCTCAGGCACTGGTACTCGATACGTCGCTGCCGGTTGAAGCGAAGCGGAATCGCGAAGCAGAACTGCGGCGCCGACGACGCAAGGTTGTGCTGCTGGTCGAGGAGTTGAGCATCCGCACGCAGCGTCTGCAGCCGGTGATGAAGCGGCTGGACCAGATCAGCGAGCGCATGACGGAACTCGAACGCCGCCTCACGCGACTGCGAACCGCTCGCAACGCTGACGACGAAAAGGCGACGCTGCAGAACGAGCTGAAGGACCTGATGCTGATGACGCTCGACACGCCGTCGAGCCTGCGCGAACGGATGCGGCGTATCAAAGCCCGCTTCAAGGAATACGAAGAAGCAATGCAGGCGCTGTCCGGCGGCAATCTGCGGCTTGTTGTGTCGATCGCCAAAAAGTACCGCAACCGCGGACTGAGCTTTCTGGACCTGATTCAGGAAGGTAACTCGGGGCTGATGCGGGCCGTCGACAAGTACGAGTATCGTCGCGGGTACAAGTTCTCGACTTACGCCACCTGGTGGATTCGTCAGGCGATTACCCGGGCGATTGCGGATCAGGCACGGACGATCCGCATCCCGGTCCACATGATCGAAACGATGTCGGCACTGCGGCGAGTGACGAAAGACCTGCTGCAGGAACTCGGTCGCGAACCGACGACGGAAGAGATCGCCGAAGCTGCGGACATTTCCGTCGACGACGCGAAGCGAGTGCTCAGCATGGGCCGCACCCCGGTCAGCCTCGACCGTCCTGTCGGTGAAGGCGACGACAGCTTCTTCGGCGACTTTATTGAGGACGCCGGGACCGACAGCCCGGTCAGTTCGGCAACGCAGGAGATGCTCAAAGACAAAATCGACGTCGTGCTGAAGACGCTGACGTATCGCGAGCGGGAAATCATCAAGCTGCGGTACGGTCTTGGCGACGGCTACACGTACACGCTGGAAGAAGTCGGGCGGATCTTCAAGGTAACCCGCGAACGCGTCCGGCAGATCGAAGCCAAGGCCGTCCGCAAACTGCAGCATCCTGTCCGCAGCCGACAACTCAAGGGCTTCCTGGAAAGTCTGACGGCGACATACTGATCGCAGCCTGGCGAGCGACTGAGCCGGGCTGCTTTCTGGCCATGCCCGAAGCAGTGATTGAACACGGATGTCCGCACGTCCTTTCGCCTGAAATCAACACAGGTGGAACGGGACATTGTTCCGCTCCACCTTTTTGCTGCGCGGAGATTCGCGCGTGCGGCGTGCTGTCAGGTTCCACATTTTGTGGCAAAACGGGAAGTTTCAGCAGGCTTCTCCGGTTGCGGGGACGTCCGGGCGCGAAACGATTGTTCGCACGTCGCGACCGTTTTTTCGCCGACGAATGACAGAATGGCTTCATTCTGGCCGGCTCGTGCGATACAGAGATCGCCTGGTTGGGCAGACTTCCCCG
Organism: bacterium; assembly: GCA_016124895.1. Lineage (GTDB taxonomy): Bacteria > Planctomycetota > Planctomycetia > Planctomycetales > Planctomycetaceae > JAPOLP01. Next base: position 67,290 of record WGMU01000001.1, on the reverse strand, counting down.
ATGGCGTGTCGAAGACCGCTCGATTTGGTCGCCAGTGCTCTTTTCCGCAACTCGGAACCCTGACTCATGGTCCGCCGAACGCTGTTCATTCTGCTTTCTGGTGCCACGTTACTGGTGGCAGCCGGGGCCGCTGCGTTCGCACAGGATGCCGGACCGACGCCGATTCCCGTTACCGGCCCGATCGTTGACTTGAGTGACCAGCCGATCGATGGACCACTGGAAGTGCGCGGCGGTGAAGTCGCCGGACCGAACGCCGCTGCGAAGCCGACCGGCATTCCGACGCATCCGATCGAGATTCTGCAGCAGATGAGCTTCTGGCTCGTTCCGTTCGTCACGGCCTCGATCATCGCGCTGTGGTTCGCGATCGAACGGATGGTCGTTTTGCGGCGAACGCGGGTCATTCCGCCGAGCTTCGTTGAACCGTTTCTCGACAGCCTGGAAGAGCGACGGCTGGATGAGGCGAACGCAACGGACCTGTGCGAGAAGAACGCGTCGCCGATCGCCGCGGTCTTTCTGCACGGGATCCACAAGTGGGGGCGGCCGAGTGTCGAAGTCGAACAGGCGATCATCGACGGTGGTGAGCGTCAGGTCGGGCAGTTGCGGCGGCATCTCCGTGTACTGAACGGCGTCGCCACGGTGACTCCACTGATCGGCCTGCTGGGCACAGTCATCGGCATGATTCAGGCGTTTAACGATATCGCCAGTTCCGGAGCGATGGGCAAGGCGGACCAGCTCGCTGCAGGGATCGCCATCGCGCTGTTGACGACCGCCTTTGGCCTCGCGATCGCGATCCCCTCGCTGGTCATGTTCATGTACCTGTCCGGCAAGGTCGAGAGCCTCGTTCTGGAAATGGACGAACTGGCCCAGCGCGTCGTGCGACAGGTTTCGGCTGAGGGCTTGAGCGTCAAACGCCGCCCCGCCCCGCGAGTTCGATCGACCGTCGAAGACGCGAACTCAACCCAGCGGACAGAATCGGTGCCCCGTTAAGGGCTCCGTCGCTGAAACATCCATCGCCAAATCTCTGTCCCCGAGTCTCCCGTCGTCAGTGGTGCCGGAGGCTGGCTACTCAACGTCCGCCGCGTCTGAGCATTCAACGTCAATCCAGTTCAGGTAGTCAGCGAAACCAGCTTCGACCGGAAGCTGAATGATCTCAGGTGTCTCATAAGCGTGAGCTTTCTGAATCGTGGCCTCGACCTGTGAGTACAGCGAGCGGCGGGTTTTGATCAGAACGAGCTTCTCAGCGTCGCAGTTGATCTCACCTTTCCATCGGTAGTAACTCTGAATCGGCAGCACCTGAATACACGCGGCGAGGCGACGTTCAAGCAGCGTATCGATGATCTGCCGACCGTTGGCGTCGCCGGCAAACGTCGTCAGAACAACGCAGGCATCGGTGCTCATGGTTCTCCTCAGTCGTGTGAGGCGATTGTCGAATTGACTGCGTTCAGCAGCGTGATCGCGTCTGCGAGGCAGGCTATACTCCGCCGCGATCTGAAATTTCAACCGCTGCGTGGCGAGGCTGCGTGGCTTTGACGGGACTGCCGGAAATGGCTCAGTCAGATAAGGAATCGTCGGGAGGTCTGGTACGGCTGCAGGTGCTGCTGGCGCGCTGCGGGCTGGGTTCGCGGCGACATTGTGAGGAGCTGATTCGCGACGGACGGGTTTCGGTCGACGGAGAGCCGGTGACCGAGCAGGGACAGCGCGTCGACCCGGATCGGCAGCGTGTCGAGGTCGACTTTGAACCGCTGCGTCCCGACCGACACGCTTACTACATGGTCAACAAGCCGAAGGGAGTACTCTGCACGAACGCCGATCCGGACGGGCGGAAGCGTGTTATCGATCTGTTTCCGGCAAGTGCCGGGCGGTTGTTTCCGATCGGACGTCTCGATGAAAACTCGCTGGGGCTGATTCTGGTGACCAACGACGGCGAACTGAGTCATCGGCTGGCGCATCCGAAATTCCGCGTGCCGAAGGTTTATCACGTTCACGTCGCCGGAGTTCCAAATCCGGAAACGCTCAAGAAGCTGCAGGACGGCATGTACTTCAGCGACGGCCGCTTCAAGGCGGATCGTGTGAAGAAACTCAAGACACGCGGCAAGAGCACGATTCTGGAGATGACGCTCAGCGAAGGTCGTAATCGCGAGATTCGACGGTTGCTGGCACGCGTCGGGCACAAGGTGATGAAGCTCGAACGCGTCCAGTTCGGGCCGCTCAAACTGCGCGGCGTCGCGGCGGGGCAGTATCGGGCGCTGACGAGTGCGGAGATCAAACTGCTGCACGATTATTCCTCCGGCTGGAAAGACCGGGCGGCTCAGCAGCGAAAGAAGAAACCGCAGGCTGCGCAGAAACGCGAGACAAATTCAGGCGAGACACCGACACCAGCCGCGCGACACAAACCGGTTTCCGCTCCGAAGCGGATTGTCGAAATCAGCCCGCTGGCAACGAGCAGCGGGCACGATCTGACCGGGCGCACGCGCAATACGTCGCGAGCAAAGTCGACGCACCCGGCAATCGTTCAATCGTCGCGGCCGTCGCCGGCAAAACCCCATCCCAGGAAGAAGGCCGCCCGCAAGAAACGGAAGAACTGAAGGATCGCCATGACGGAACACGGAAGCTGCGAACCGCTCGCCGGACAGGTCCTCACTGCACGACAACTTCTCGGCAGTGTTGTCGAGAATGTGCCGATGGCTCGCGGGACCTGGCGGCTGCGGTTGCGCTGTGCAGAGGTCGCGCGACAGATCACGCCGGGGCAGTTCTTCATGGTCCGCGATCCGCGCATCACTGACCCGATGCTCGGCCGGCCGTTCGCTCTGTTTGACCTCTGGTGCGACGAATCCGGCGAACGGGCGGGAGTTGACCTTGGCTATCTGGTCGTCGGCAAAATGACGCGGCTAATGACGTCCTGGCGGGCCGGCGATCCCGTCGAAATCTGGGGGCCGCTGGGCAATGGATTTCCGCCGCCCGCTTGCCAGCGACTGCTGATGGTCGCTGGCGGGATTGGCCAGACGCCGTTTCTTGCGGTTGGTCGCGAGGCTCTGGGCATTCAAAGTTACGGAGCCCCGCCACGCTGCGCGAGCCAACCAGAGTCGATCAAACTGCTGTACGGCGCCCGCTCGCAGGATTACCTCGCGGGGCTGGACCTGTTCGAGGCCGCAGGCATTCCGGTTGAAGTGTCGACCGACGACGGTTCGGCAGGACATGCCGGCTTTGTAACTGACCTGCTGCAGCAGGAACTCGACAGCACTTCGCCCCCCGACGCGATCTATTCCTGCGGACCCGAACCGATGATGGCCGCCGTGGCGAAGATCGCCGCCGCGGCAAATGTGCCCTGCTGGCTGTCGCTGGAAACTCCAATGGCGTGCGGCTTTGGAATCTGTTTCAGTTGCGTCACGGAAGTCCGGATGGACGACGGATCGACCGATTACCGAAGAACCTGTGTCGAGGGACCCGTGTTTCGTGCGGAAAAACTCTGTCTGCGATGAGTTTTCAGCAGAACACCGGGCATCCCTGCGAGGTTCCTCCCCCCAAAGCGTGGTTGCTCACGGTCAAGGCTTGAGATAGTGTAACCCGCTGAAATTTCCTGACTTCCGTCGCAGGACGGAACAGCTCAGCAGAACTGACGGACGGTTCCGAGTTCGCAGGACAGTGAAGACCGGAGAATGCGGGATGACTGACTCGTATCGCTACACTGATCACGAAACAGCGCTGGACCACGCCGGCGTCAGCGGAGCACGTGAAATCCCGGCGTGGGCCATCAGTCTGGGCGTCCATATCCTCGTGCTGATGATGCTGGGCAGCGTCACTTACGTGACCGGGAAAATCGACAACGACACCGACCTGACCAGTCTGCTCGAAGAGTACGACGAGCGGGACTACAAGTTCGAGAACGCCATCGTTCAGGACATTGTCGGTAACGCCAGCGACGCGAATACGCTGACCGCTTCACAGGCCGCGGCTCAGGTCGTCAACAAGAACCCGCAGGAAGTCATGCAGCGGGAGCTGGAGGAGGAGATCCTCACAGTCGAAGCCCCGCCGGTGAACGACATCGTCGCGCCGCCGGAAGCCGACCTGGCCCGCATCGTCGAAACCAGCGGGACCTCGGACAACGTTGGCGGCGTCGAAGGCTCGATCGACCGCATGACCTACGAGATCCAGAACTCGCTGAAAGAACGCCAGACGCTGGTCTGCTGGCTGTTCGACGAGTCCGGCTCGCTCGCTGAACGTCGAGCGGAAATCGCGGACCGGTTTGAAAATATCTACGGCCAGCTCGACGCGATGAACACGGATGAGCACGCCCCTCTGAAGACGGCCATCGTGGGCTTTGGCAAAGATCTCCACTTCTACACGCCAGAACCGATCACGGATGTGCGTAAGGCCGTGAATCTGGTCCGAGGCATCAAAGACGATGACTCAGGGGTCGAGATGGTGTTTTCCTCCGTGGGAAGCATCGTTCAGAAGTGGGGACGCAAATTCCGTTCGGCTCGCGACAAACACAACTGCATGATCGTCGTCGTGACCGACGAACGTGGTGATGATGCTGGTGAAACTTTCGAAACCCTCGAGACCGTTTCTCACCAGTGTCAGCAGCTTGGCTTTAAGGTCTACTGCATCGGCAATTCCTCGCCGTTTGGTCGGCAGCAAGGCTTTGTTCGATATGTTTACCCGGACAAGTTTGAAGAAGATATCCCGGTCGATCAGGGGCCCGAGTCGGTCAATATGGAAGTCGTGGACCTGCCCTTCTGGGGTGCCCGCGGCGTCAATACATCGCGGATCTCATCCGGTCTGGGGCCGTATGCCCTGACGCGACTGTGTGCCGAAACCGGCGGTATGTATCTGATCGCCCAGGACGCGCGTGGGAAGCAGTTCGACACGGTCGTCATGAAGGATTACCTCCCGGACTATCGGCCCGCACGGCTTTACAACAACGACATCTCAAAGAACCTGGCGAAGCAGGCACTGTTGCGGGCCGCCGAGAGCACGCGGATCGCGCGAGTCGCCGCTCCCACGTTGCGATTCCGGGCAGACAGTGACAATGCCTTGCGAACAGAAGCAGCGGAAGCTCAGAAGGCAGCGACGATTATCGATCACCGGGTCAGTGAGATCGTCATGCTGCTGGAAGCTGGTGAGAAGGACCGTACGAAGCTAAGAACTCCGCGATGGAAAGCCGCCTATGACCTGGCACTCGGCCGCGCCCTGGCGATCCAGGCTCGAGCGAAGGGCTACAACTGGATGCTCGCCAAAGCCAAGACGGCGCCGATGACTTTCGAGACTCAGGGCAACAATACGTGGACGATGGTGCCGTCGAGTGAGGTGCAGACGGGACCGGAAGTGCGCAAGATCGTCTCGAAAGCGACCGAGTATCTGAGCCGCGTCGTCGACGAACATCCCGGCACGCCGTGGGCCTACCTGGCGGAACTGGAACTGCAGAATCCGCTCGGCTGGTCCTGGGAAGAGTCAAAGATCGATTACGCAGCAATGGGGAACGGCGGAGGGAACGACCCGAACCGCGTGATGTTCCTCGAAGAGATCGACCCCAAGACGGGCAAGAAGCGGCAGGTCAAACGAGAGCGTCCCAAGCTGTAAATCGACTGCTGCAGGCCCGGCTTCTGCTGAATTCTGACGCCGAATCATTGACGGCGGATTTGTATTTTCGAGTGAGGAATACGGAATGAACCGTACGGCGAATTTCTCGGCGCTGGGGACTTCGATTGTTGTCCACGGCCTGCTGCTTGGCTCTCTGGCCGTGTGGACCTTCAAACTGCAGGAAGACCAGCCCGACGTCGTGCTGGAATCTGTCTTCGACGACGAGCGTGTCCAGGAAGAGTTCACGCAGGATCTGGAAACCGATCAGGAAATCGCCGAGACGCAGAACTTCGTCGCGGGCGGAGCGGTTTCGACGGCGATCGGTGGCTCGGGTGCTCCTGCCGTGGCGCAGCAGAAAGTCGAACAGTCGGAATCACTGCAGGAAGTCGACTTCAACGTCAACGTCAGCAACATCGATCTGCCGGGCGAGAACCTGATCGGTCAGGACCTGGGCGTCGGCGAAGTGAACGGCGAGGTTGGTGCAGTCGTGGAAGGCTACGGCGCAGCTCTGGGCCGCATCACGCAGGAACTGATCCGCCTGATGCGCAAGGAAAAGATCATGGCCATCTGGCTGTTCGACGAATCGAACAGCATGAAGGACGACCAGCAGGAAATCGCTCAGAAGTTCCACAAGGTTTACGAGGAACTCGGCATCCAGCAGAAGACCGACAAGGTGCTGAAGGACCAGGACCAGGTGCTGCTGACACAAATCTGCAGCTTCGGCAAGGGGCTCAACTTTCTCACCAGCAAACCAACAACGGACATCAACGAAATCCGTCAGGCAATTGATCGGATTTCGATCGACGAGAGCGGTGATGAAAACATGTGCTCGGCGATCGAAGCCGTCATCAACAAGTACAAAAGCATGGCCCGCGGTCAGCGCCGACGGATGGTCGTCATCATTGTCAGTGACGAATCACCGTCCGACTCCGGAGACCTGAACTTCGATTCGCAGGCACTGGAAAACGCGATCAAGCAGTGCGAAGACACTCGCACGCCAGCCTACGTCCTCGGTCGCGAGGCCATCTTCGGCTACCCGTTTGCCAGGATTCACTGGAAAGATCCGGTCTACCAGTTGACTCATTGGGTACAGATCAACCGCGGTCCGGAAACGGGCTTCCCCGAATGTCTGCAGTGGAACGGCCTGCACTCGCGCTGGGACAGCTTCTCCAGCGGCTTCGGTCCGTACTCTCAGGTGCGTCTCTGCAAAGAGACTGGTGGCGTCTTTTTCATGCTGCCTGGCGAGGAAGAAAACCTGGCCGGCGCCGGTGCCAACGAGGCGCGCAAGTTTGCTGCACTGGCGATGAAAGAATATGAGCCGCTCCTGCTGGCTCGTCGTGACTACGCGGAAGCACGCGCTCGCAGCAAGTTCCGCTCGGGACTGTGGGACATCATCGTTGAGACAAATCCTCATCTGAACAACGAACTCAACATGCGCGTGCATCACTACAGCACGACGCCTGAAGACTTTGCAAAGGAAGCCGGACCGCAGTTCAAACGGGCTGTCGACGCGATGGCCCTGATTGAGAAATCGCTGAAGTCGCTGGACCAGATCCGGCCGCTGCGGGCGAAAGAGGACTCGCAGCGCTGGCGGGCCTGCTTTGACCTGATGTATGCCCAGTTGATCTCTTACAGGATTCGTCTGTTTCAGTATCTGCTGCTGCTGGACGACCATCAGGCCAAACAGCCGAAGCCAAAAGATCCCAAACACAATGAGTGGAATCTTGGGTATACAAAGAAGATGGTCGAACCCGATGAAGAGCAGTTCAAGCGGCTGAAGGCCGCGTTCAAGCTGAAGATCGACCGCTCAGAATACCTCAAGATGCTGGTCGAGCAGGCTCAGATGGCGGACGAGGCTTATGAACTGGTGAAGAAAGAACATCCCGGGACACCGTGGGAACGTCGTGCGAAGTACGAGGAAAATGATCTGGGCTACGGGATGTATATGGCGTCCGGATACCGCGATCCGAAGTATCAGGAAGTCGGTAAGCGGATCAAGATTCCGAAGTTCTGATTCTCAGCAGTGGCACAGAAATTCGGTCACCCGGCAACCGTTTGTACGGTTGCCGGGTGTTTTTGTTGCTGCTGGCCTGCTTCCCGTTTGAGCCGGCGTCTGACATGATGAGCCTGGGCCGCGGACTGATCACGACAGCCTGACTGATTAAGAGAGCACAGCAGATGACGGCGACAACTGTGGTGATGACTGAGCTGCACATGACAGGGCAGCCGGAATTCGACGGGCAGTTCTTTCCGGCGATTCTGAACCGTGAGGGCGACGAGACCTCGCTGCCGGATGTCCTGACATGGGTTCGCGAAAACCGCGATTCGCTGGACGCAAAGGCGTCTCAGTCGGGAGCGATTCTGTTCCGCGGACTGCCACTGGTGACGGCCAACGACTTCGATGCGTTTATTCGTGCGTTCGATTATCCGAACTTCCGGTACGAGGACTCGTTGTCGAACGCCGTCCGAGTGAACCGGACCGAGCGGGTCTTTACGGCCAACGAAGCGCCGTCGAGCATCACCATCTGCCTGCATCACGAGATGGCTCAGACGCCGGTTTATCCCAGCCGGCTGTTCTTCTTCTGCGAAAAGCCAGCCGACGCGGGCGGAGCGACGCCGCTGTGCCGGTCGGACTGGCTGTTCGATCGGCTCTGCCGCGAGCTGCCGCAGTTTGCCCGCAACTGCGAAGAGAAGGGATTGCTCTACACGAATGTGATGCCGGCTGAGAACGATCCAACGTCCGGCATGGGCAGAGGCTGGCAGAGCACCTTCCGGTCAGAGAGCCGCGACACCGCAGAACAGCGGATGCGGGAACTCGGTTACTCCTGGGAGTGGCTCGACGACGGTTGCCTCCGCGCGACGACGCCACGACTGCAGGCGGTCCGGGAACTGCCTGATGGCCGCAAGACGTTTTTCAATCAGTTGATTGCAGCCTTCCACGGCTGGAAAGACAGCCGCAACGATCCCGCGAAGGCGATTACGTTTGGAGACGGAACACTGCTGAATCCGGCGGACGTCGATCGCGCGGCTCAGATCGCCGAGGAACTGACGTTCGATGTTCCGTGGCAGGCGGGCGATGTCGCACTCGTCGATAATTATGTCGCCATGCACGGACGCCGCAGCTTTGAGGGCAGGCGGATCGTGCTGGCCTCGCTGGTCGCAAGCTGATTGATTCTCGACGGCGAGGGCACACAATGCTGCTGGCAGAAGAATCCGGTGGACTGACAATCGTCGACGGAATCGTCGTAGGGATTTATCTCGCGGCGATGCTGGTGATGGGCTTCGTTATCGCGAGAAGAAACACGTCGACCGATGACTTCTTCGTCGGTGGGCGGAATCTCCCGTCGTGGGCTGTTGGCATCAGCCTGATTGCGTCGCTGCTGTCGACGATCACGTACCTCGGAATGCCAGGCGAGATGTTCCGGACCGGCGTGGGCTTTCTGACCCGCCAGCTTGGACTGCCGATCGTGCTGCTGGTTGTCTGGTTCGTCTGGATTCCGTTCTTCATGCGGCTGAGGCTGACGAGCGCATACGAGTACCTGGAGCGACGCTTCAATTACGCGACGCGGGCACTGGCGGCGATCTTCTGCATCTGTCTACTGCTGGGCTGGATTGCCGTCGTGGTGCTGACGGCCAGCGGAGCGATGGCTGAGATCGCGAACATGCGGCTCGGCTGGTTTTTCAGTCGCGATCCGGCCGACGCCGATATGCACGTTCTGATTCTGGGCATCGGTCTGTTTTCGATCGTCTACACAACACTGGGAGGCCTGCGCGCCGTCGTGTGGACCGACGTTGTGCAGTTCTTTGTGCTGTTGACCGGGGCCGTGTTCACAATGGCCGCCGTCGCCGTCGAGACGGGGACGGGGCTCGGCGACTGGCTCAGCTTCTCGCACGGCTACAAACACGAGCAGGTCGAATGGTTTTCGTGGGACGTGTCAAATCGTTCGACCGTCTTTTTCATCTCGATTGGAATGCTCTTCTGGCACGCCTGCACACATGGAGCGAATCAGGTCGCGCTGCAGCGGTACTTCGCTGTGAAGGATGTCTGGGCGGCGCGCCGAAGCTTCCTCGTCAATGCCGTATCGAGCATCGGCCTGGGAATTCTGCTGGCCGGCGTCGGAGTGTCACTGATGTATTTTGTGCTGGGCAGCGATCAGGCCACCGGAGAAATGCTGCAGACTCGGACCGAGTTGCTGCCGGAGTTCGAAGGGGCGACGCCCGAAGCCGTTGCCGAACTGAAGAAGAAGCGGACAGAAGCCCAGGACAATGTATTTCCACAGTTTATTCGAGTGTATCTGCCGTCGGGACTGCGTGGACTGGTGGTCGCGGCGCTGTTTGCGGCAGCGATGTCGACAATCGACTCGGGAGCGAATTCGATCTCAACGATTGTGACCGTTGACTTCGTTCGGCCTCTGAGAAAGGCATCGCTGACGAAGCGTGGCGAATTGCTGCTGGCCCGCATTCTGACGGCGTCGATGGGCATTATCGTCGTTGCAGCGACAATCTGGCTGCATCATCTGTCGAAGGGAGTCGATATCATCACCTTGTGCCAGCGAGGATTTAACTGCTTCCTCGGACCGCTGGGGGCGCTCTTCGTACTGGCGATGTTTTCTCGCCGGGCGACTCCCCGGACAGTCATACCGGCTCTGCTTGCTGGCGAAACCGTCGGCGTCGGGTTGAGCTACAGCCGCGAGTTATCAACGCTGTTGTTGTCGCTGGATGAGCCGTTTCTATTCTCGACGCATCTGGTCATCCCGGCCGCGTGGCTGGCGACGATGTCGACCTCACTGATCCTGTCGATCGTACTTGGCGAGGTTGCGGAGGCCGAACAGCGGCAGTGGATGTGGCATCCTGTTGTTCGAGGAAATCCAGGCGGCGTGCCGGACTCCGCTGCTGCAGCGCTGGTTGAAACATAAAGGCAGAGACGCGGTTGATGAGCGAGTTTGAGCAGGCCGGTTCTTCCGGAGACAGTCTGGATTCCCGCAGCGCGTCGTTGTTTCGACGCTGGCTGCCGATCGTCGCAATCGTTGCTGGTGCGTTTGTCGGGACAGAGTTGCGGTCATTGGCGACCGACATCGGCCCGGTGACTGCAGAATCAGAGCCAGATGCGGCCTCGTCCGACGTCTGGTCGGCATTGAAACACGTACCACAGGATGCGTATTTCGTCGCTGGTATTCGGCCGCGCGCGCTACTGCAGACGACGAAACTGCCGTCGATTGATCGGTCGCTCGCCGCGTTGTTCGAGTACGGACTCGGACGCCGTGTGGACATCCTGCCCTCGGACGTCGAACAGTTTGTGGTCGTCGGAACTTATGGCGGCGCGAGGCTGGCCGATTACAACGCGATGGCGATCGTCAGGCTGACGTCGCGCATCGCCGCAGACCATTTCATGGAGTCCCAGTTCGGCAGCGAATTTGACGGAGAGTCGCTGGACGAAACAGCCCGATCGGCCGTTGTCACAGTGAGGCAGTTGTCAGGAGCACTGCTCGATGAGCGAACAGTCCTGCTCGGTCAGCCCGCCGTGCTTCAGAACTGGAGTTTCTCGAGCAGCCCGCAGAACGAGCAGCCCGCTGAGTTCTCCTGGCCGGTCCGATCGAAGGCGGCAGCAGCCACGCACGCATTCGTGGTGCTGGACATTGAACGCCTGCGGCGATTTGCGCCACGGTACGACGACTGGATGCTCAGCGAACATCCCTGGCTGGCCGCAGCGTCACCGCTGCTGCGGACGGCCCGTCGTCTGGAAATCGTCGCGTCTGGTGGTGCGGGACTGAAACTTGAGACAACGGTTTCGTCGACTCAGGAAGCACTGTCCGACGTCGCAGACACGCTGCGGGCTGGAACAACGATTCTGCGAAATGTGCTCAGCGAACTTCCACCCGGACTGGCTCCGTGGAGCCGTGAGGTGGCCGTCCCGACTCTGATTCTCACCCGAGATATTCTGCGTCAGCCCGACGTTGAATCGGATCCTGAGACGGCGTCCGTTCGACTTACAATGACAGCGGACCGCGATCAGCTTGACGCGTTCCGGAGGATCGTCGAACCGCTGGCCGGGACGCTGGAAGTATCGGCGCGGCGTGCCCTGAGGTCACAGAACCTGCAGCGGATCGCAATCGCGGTACTCGACTATTACGAAGCCCACAATCATCTTCCTCTGCCGGCACCAGCCGATCGTGATTCGAGAATCCCGCATAGCTGGCGTGTGACTCTGCTGCCGTTTCTCGGCGAGCAGGCGCTGTTTGACCGGTATCGCCAGAACGAACCGTGGAACAGCCAGGCCAACCAGGAAGTGCTGCGTCTGATGCCCGACGTTTATCGGCATGTTGACGACGCTCCGACATCGTACCGATCGGCGTACTACGCTCTTGTGGGGCCGGAAACAGCATTCGGTGATGGCCGCGAACCGGTCCGCCTGCGGGACATTCGCGATGGGTCATCCAATACGATTCTGGTGGTCGAATCACGTCAGGGAGTTCCGTGGACGATGCCCTCCGACATCGAAGTCCTCCCCGACCGCCCGTTGCCATCGTTCGGCGGCTTTGACCCGACGGGGGCGTTCGTTGCGCGGGCCGACACGTCGGTGAGTTTCCTGCCGAACTCAACGCCTGAAGTCGACCGCCGCGCATTTATCACGCGCGCGGGCGGCGAGCGGATTACGCTGCCGTAACGAGTCATGTCGCTGCAGAAGGCGAGTGACCAGCGGGCTCAGCAGATCGTCGTCTGATTCGATCTATGGACAGTATGCGATCGCGGGTATTGTGCCGGTCTCCGCGCCGGGGCGGAGTCACGAAACTGATCGGGGCGAGGCACCGCGCACGGCATGGACGAATTGAATCTCCATATTGCGAGCACGCTGGGGATCCTGCTGGGCGTCTCGCTGCTGGCCGGGACGCTGGCCGAGTACCTGCGTCTGCCGAAAGTTACGGCGTTTCTGCTGGTCGGGATGGTCCTCGGACCCAGTGTGCTGGAGTGGATTCCAGAAGAGCACGTTCACTCGTTCGACACAATGCTCAAGCTGGCGATGGCGCTCGTACTGTTCGGCCTGGGCTGCCAGTTTCCTGTACGGAGAATTCTACAGATCGTGCCACGCGCGATCGCTCTGTCGGTCGGTGAGCTGACCGGCACGCTGATCATTGTGACGCTGGGCCTGTGGCTGTTCGGCGTCGGAGGGCGGCAGTCTCTGCTGCTGGGCTGCCTGGCTCTGGCCACCGCTCCAGCCACGACCATTCTCGTTCTGAAAGAACTGCGTTCCGATGGGCCGGTCACAGACCTCGCGGGGATCCTGGTCGCGCTGAATAACCTGGCGGCGATTCTGGTGTTCGACATCGTCTTTCTGGCGATGCAGTGGCTGGACAGCGAACACTCGGGTGAGTTGCCGACGCAGATCCGCGAACTGGGACTGAGTTTTGGCGGCGCCGTGCTGGCAGGATTTGTCGGCGGCCTGGTGGTCAGTTACGGCTGCGGGATGATGCACCGGCGCCGGTGGCTGGCCCTGCTGGTCGCGTCGACGACGTTCGTGCTCGGACTGTGCGAGTCCCTGACGCTGCCGTACATGCTGACGTTTCTGGTGATGGGCTTTACCGTCGCGAATTCGTCGGACGTCGTGAATCAGATTGCCGAGGAACTCAATCAGCTCGGAGGTCTACTGTCCGTACTGTTTTTCGCGGTGCATGGAGCGGAACTGGATCTTGACGCGTTCGTCGCAGCCGGCCTGATCGGTGGCGCGTATATCGTGTTCCGGTCGTTGGGGAAGATCGCAGGCATTTATGCGGCGGCCAGACTGACGGGTCAGAGCCACGAGATACGGAACTGGCTTGGCCCTGCAATGCTCGCTCAGGCGGGAGCTGCCATCGCACTGGCGAATATCGCAGTCGCGCGGGCACCGGAGATCGGACGGCCGATTCAGGCCATCATTCTGGGATCGGTCGTGGTGTTCGAGATAATCGGACCGCTGCTGATTCGTCATGCAATGCTGAAGTCGGGTGAAGTGCCAATCGCATCGGCAATCCACCACACCGAGAGCACTCCGCTGGAAGAAGCGCACGAAGTCTGGCATTACGTGCGGGCGTCCGTCGGCTGGGCCTTCGGCGCGAAGGCGACGGCATCGGATCTGGCCATCGAACCGCTGGTCCGGCGTGGCATGCGCGGTATCCGGCAGTCGGCGAATTTCAGTGAGGTACTCGACTACATCGAACACAGCCACGAGGAAACATACCCGGTCGTTAATGCCGAGAATGCTGTCGTCGGCCTGATCCGGTATCCGCTGCTGAGTAACGTGATGTTCGATCCCAGCGTGACAGAGCTGGTCTGCGCCGAGGATCTGGCAACGCCGGTCGAGGCCGTCATTTATCAGGACGAGACGGTGACGCGTGCCGCCGAGCTGTTCAAACGGATTCAGGATGACTGCCTGCCCGTTGTGGAGCGGGAGGAACCGCACGCTCTGATCGGAATCATCCGCCGCAGCGACGTGATGCGTGTTCTGATTCGTCGCCACGGCCGCGCGAGTTAGTCCGATTGGGGACCGATGCGGCGAGTGGTCGGTCCCGACTCCACATGCAGATCGCCGGAGCTGGAACGGGTTATGTGTGAAATTCTGGAACTTCCTTCGCAGGCTCAGTCCAGCTCCGGCCACTCAACCAGAAAACTCAAAGGTGACAAACATCTGAAGATCACCGGTCGGGTCGCGCCGATCACCACATGTCGTGACGGACGCATCATCAGGATGGCGTTGCGAATTCGGCATCTGAGTGAGATATGCTGCCGTGATGAGCGATGTCACCCGCATTCTCTCGGCGATTGAACACGGCGATCCGGCTGCTGCCACTGGTGTATGACGAACTGCGGAAGCTCGCTGCGCAGCGGATAGCTCAGGAGCAGCCGGGGCAGACGCTGCAGGCGACGGCGCTGGTGCATGAGGCGTATCTGCGGCTGGTCGATCGCGAGCAGACGCAGCACTGGGATTCGAGCGGACACTTCTTTGCGGCGGCAGCGGAGTCCATGCGCCGGATTCTGGTCGAGAAGGCTCGGCGCAGGAATCGCGTCAAACACGGCGGCGAGATGGCTCGACAGGAACTCGATGATGTGCCGATCGAAGCGGCGGAGGTGCATGAGGACCTGATCGCGCTCGATGCGGCGCTGGACCGGCTGAAGGCGGTGGATCCGCAGGCTGTCGAGCTGGTGCATCTGCGGTATTTCGTCGGACTGTCGATTCCCGACGCCGCGCAGATGCTGAGGATTTCACCGCGGACGGCGGACCGGTTATGGGCTTTCGCCCGGGCCTGGCTGCGGCGGGAAGTTGTCGGCGAGAGTGAGGCTGAAAGCGGGAGCGTGTCTTTCTGAAAACACCAGGGCCAGGATTCTCACACTTAAAAGATGCTCACACAAAGGCACCAGGCAGAGAACAAACCCAGTCGCTGAAGTCTTTATGCCTTCGTGTGAGACAAAGGCAGCCGCGCAACGACAGCTCGGATGACGCTGGTTAAAAAACACCATTCTGTGGCGTGACGGCGGACCTTACGGCGCATTGGTCTCAGAACACCTCTGACCGCTCATTTCTTAACAAGGTCCTCGCCATGAATGAACGGGAACTCTTTCTTGCCGCACTGGACATCGACGATCCGGCAGAACGTCAGGCGCATCTGCAGGCTGCCTGTGCGGACGATGCGGAACTGCTGAGTCGCGTCGAATCGCTGCTCGCTTCGCACGATGCTCAGAGCCAGTTTCTGGACACTCCAGTGGTCGAGCAGATAGCGAACGATCCCGCCATCAAAGTGGAAGCCCACGCCCAAGGCACGAACCGGCGGGCGATCGTGACCAGCCGCCCGCGAGCCCGCGTGCTGCCTGCCGCCGCGTATGACGATCGCGGCGGGAGCGACCGCCACCGGCGGAATGAATGCGGCTGCGCCACTCGCAACAAGGAACTCAAGGCCGACCGACTGAGCGATCATCACTACATGGCGAACCTGTTTCGCCTGGCACTGCACTGCGCAGCTCACAATCTGCTGACGCAGTTGCGTCGCGTCGTCACCGACCCAGTCGAGTGGTGCTGGTGCGCTGACATGCAAACGGCCCGTGCAACATTTCCAGCCTCAAGCGGACCTGCTGGTTCGTGACTGACCGGTGCGCTGATCAAGACGTTCGCAGTCGGCGCACAATTACGACTTCGCTGTTCCGGCCTGCAGAGTTGCGGTCAACCGCACTTGACCGAAGGACCTCAGGTCTGGTTTCACTCTGGCCAGTGCTGACTCCCTCGGATTTCCGCATGAATCCCGCGGGCTCCTGCTCCGCGAGAGTCGCTGCATCTGATGAATTTCGGTCGACCGATTCAACCGACAGTCGTCTGGCGCTGTGGCTGCATTCGGACGACGAATGATCGGCACAGCACTTGCCTTAGCGTCTTGCTGACAATGACCTGCAGGCTCACTGCCAGATTCGCCAATACGATCTACATAGTAGACTGCAGCATTTTCGACCACTTCTGTCACGCAGCACATGGGCCAGCCTCCCGGCCTGTAGCGAATTGCAGAGATGACAAACTTTTTTGGTACTTCAGTGTGAGCAGAAGCTGACCACGACAAGGTCAGGCAGTGACCAGGCAACGCTCCGGGGACCATGCGAGTGCGAAGTGTTGAAGTTAAGCAACAGTTCTGAACTGGTTCTCCACGAACGAACTGATGCAATGGTCGAACTGATGCAGTGCTCTCTGTCGACCGGCCTGTTGCTGGAACGACGTTCGTTATTCATTGCTCGCGTTAAGGAACACCTCTGATGTTGATCTCCAATCTGATTCGCCGATGGAGCCAGACCAGTTTCCAGCAGACCGTCAAGGAACGGCCGGGAACGTGGCGCCGCCGCAGAGAATCCGGGACACTTATTGAACAACTGGAACTGAGGACGCTGCTGGCCGCTCAGATAACGGGGACGCTGTACCAAGATCTGAATGCCAACGGGGTTCGAGATCAGGGTGAAGCCGGACTGGCCAACTGGACTGTCTTCCTCGACCAGAACCAGAACGGTTCGCTCGACGCCGGGGAAGCATCGATGGTCACCGACGCCGACGGGAAATTCAGCTTCAATGGCCTTGCCGCTGGCGACTATCGCGTCGCGGAAGTCGTCCGGTCAGGCTGGACACCGACGAATCCAGTGACTGGCTACACCGACGTGACGCTACTCGATGGTCAGAGTCAGCGCGTCGATTTTCTGAACGAAGGCACGGGCGGCACGGGAGTCATTACCGGGACCGTCTGGCGGGACATCAACAACGACACTGTCCGGGATCCCGAAGACACTGGTCTTGCCGGCTGGACCATCTTTCTGGATATCAACGGCAACGGGACGCTGGATTCGGACGAGCCGTTTGAACTGACCGACGGCAATGGGGACTACACGTTTACGGGAATCCTCGGCGGCGGAGCGGGCAACAGTCTCAGTTACGAAGTCACTGAGGTTGTGCCGACGGGCTGGGAGCCGAAAGACATTAACTACACCGCTGAAGTCGTCGAGGGGCAGACGACCGTCATGCCCGACTTCTCGAACTGGCCGGATCCAGACAAGCTGACATCGATCAGCGGTCGCGTCTTTAACGACATCAACGGCAACGGTCTGCAGGACACAGGCGAGTCGGGTCTCGGTGGCTGGACTGTCTACGCCGACCTGAACCTCAACAATGTCCGTGACACTGGCGAACCGTTTGGAACGACGGCCAGCAATGGCAGCTATTCGATCGTCGGCGTCGAGGCAGGGAATGTCCGGATCGCCGAGCAAACGCCGATCTCGTACCGGCCGACCTCGCCGGTCGCGGGCTACCAGAACGTCACGCTGATCTCAGGAAGCCCGCTGAACAACGTCAACTTCGGAAATCTGCAACGGACGGACGCGGCGATTGGCGGCGTGATTTACGTTGACCGCGACCGGAACGGAGTCCGCAATCCCGGCGAAGAAGGTCTGGCAGGGATTACCGTCTACCTCGACAGGAACAACAACGGGGCACTCGACGCTGGCGAGCCGAGTGTCGTGACGGGCGGCGATCTCTTTTACACGCCGGACATTGACGAAGCGGGGCAGTACCGCTTTGAGAAGCTGGCCGCCGGCACCTACACGGTGCGCCAGATTGTACCTGCGGAACTCGGTTCGACGCCGACCTCTGAAAGTGCAAAGCCCGTCACGGTGGGACCGGCCGACGACCTCAGTAACGTCGATGGCGGAGACCAGTATCGCCCCAGCGAAATTCACGGCGTCAAATTTGAAGACCTCAACGGCAATCACGTCCGTGATGCCGGCGAGCCCGGCGTCGAAGGCGTGACGATCTTCCTCGATCTGAACCGCGACAATGTGCTGGAGCCCGGCGAGCCGACGACACTGACACTGGCCGATGGTTCGTATTCTTTCACCGGTCTGGCTGCGGGTGCCTACGTGGTCCGCGAAGTCGTCCCCACTGGCTTTGTGCAGACGTTTCCAGAAACGGTTGGCGGGATCCTGTGGCCGGGCGGCGTCAGCAACGCTCCGGTGGGAAACGTCACGCCGTCGCTGATTCAAACGTCGCTGGCCGAGGGAGACACTTATACGCAGACCGTCAGTCTGACTCTGCCGACAACCGGCGCACTGACAAGCATGGTCGACGTGTTTCTGCTCTTTGACGATACCGGCAGTTTCACATCGAACAGCCCGATCGTCCGCGCCGCGTTTCCCAACATCATTTCTCAACTGCAGACGCGGCTGCCGGGAATCGATCTGGGCTTCGGTGTCGGGCGTCTGGAAGAGTACGCCAACTTTGCATCCGAGTATTCGAGCGGCCGCCCCTTCATTTTGAACCAGCCGATCATTGCGGCGAGCGACACTCGTTACACAGATGCGGAAGTGCTGGCGTCGATCCAGGCGGCCCTGGACCGCGTCGCTCCGGGTTATGGCGGCGACGCCCCCGAAACGGTGATTGAAGCTCTCTATCAGATGGTGACCGGCGCTGGATTTGACGGAAACAACAACGGCTCGGTGCTCGACAGCGGAGCCGCCGGGCTGGCGTCAACTCAGGTCACCCCCGGTAGCAGTGGCGACGTTCCCGCGTTCGCGTCGTTTACCGCGGACCCGGCGAATGGCGTGCTGGATCCGTCCGGGACGATTGGCGGTGCCGGATTCCGTTCGGGTGCTCTGCCGATCATTATCACGGCGACGGACGTTGGATTCGCGTATCAGGCAGACGGGGCGACCAGCATCACTGGCGTCGGCGGCCTGACTGTCCCGGCTTCAGGTATCACGACCAGCGGCCGCGGAACCACGCCCTTCAACAGCGGCGCCACCATTCAGGACACTGTGACAGGGCTCAACGCGCTGGGGGCGCTGGTCATCGGACTGGGCACGAACGATGCCGCCACACAGGATCCGCGGATCGGGCTGGAAGCACTTGCGACTCTGACCGGCGCGACCAATCAAACGACGACAACCATCGCCAACGGGACTGCGGATCCGATCGCTCCGGGTGACCCGTTCTACTTCAAGATCGGCAGTGGCGGCGACCCGCTCGTCGGTAATATCGCCGATGGGATCGTCGCTGCAATCGACAGTGCGGTCACATCGGTCAATGTGAACGTGACGCTGCGAGCGTCCGACCCGCGCGTTCACATCGGCTTCTCTCCAGGTGTGATCAACGGCCTGGGAGCCGGCGACACGGCGACGTTCGATGTCACGTTCACTGGCGATGGCCGCCCGCACCGCTTCGATCTGCAGTTCGTCCGCGAGGGGACCGATGTCGTGCTGGGCTCGCTTCCGGTCGTCCTCGGAACTCCAATCGCTGGGGACGGCTACGAGTTTGAAGACTGCCTCGACGGCCAGATCAGTCAGAGCGTGGACTTTGGCAGCCAGCAGGCGATCGGTGTCGTACCCAACACAGCGCCGAGTTTTACGGTCGGTGCTGACGTCGTCGTCAGCGAAGATGCAGGCGCGCAGACTCTGACTGCCTGGGCCACGAACATCAGCGCCGGCCCGGCGAGTGAATCGAGCCAGTTCGTCGACTTTCTCGTCAGCAACGACAACCCGGCGCTGTTTGACATTGCTCCGGCGATCTCTGCCGACGGAACGCTGACCTTCACTTCAGCAGCGAATGCGTTCGGGACTGCGACCGTCGCGGTCCAGCTTCACGATGACGGCGGCACGGTGGGTGGAGGAGCGGATATCAGCTCCCCGCAGACATTCACCATCACCATTACGCCTGTTAACGATGCGCCTGTTGCGACGGCCGAGCAATACACGACCGACGAAGACGTCACGCTGGTTGTCTCGGCTCCGGGAGTCCTCGGAAACGACACCGACGCTGACGGGGATGTTCTGACCGCAGGCCTCTTCACCAGCCCGGCCAGTGGCGCCCTGACCCTTAATGCCGACGGGTCGTTTCTCTACACGCCCGATGCCGACTTCTACGGCTCGGACCAGTTCAGTTACGTCGTCAGCGACGGGCAGTCCAGTTCGAGCATCACTGTCGTCACGCTTTACGTGGTACCGGTCAATGACGCACCAGTGGCGGCTGACGATGGCTTTTCGACAAGCGAAGATGTCGTGCTGACGGTTTCCGCTCCGGGACTGCTCGGCAACGACAGCGATCCCGACGGCGACACTCTGACCGCGACGCTTGTCAGCGGTCCAGCCAATGGCTCACTCACGCTGAACTCCGATGGCTCGCTGACTTACACACCGAACTCTGGATTCAGCGGTTCGGACAGTTTTACCTACGCCGCCAGCGACGGGCTGCTTGAGTCGAACGTCGCCACTGTCACGATTGACGTTACGTCGGTTAATCACGCACCGGAGGCATTCGACGATACTTACGTGACGGACGAAGACGCCACGCTCAAGGTGTCAGCACCGGGGCTGCTTGGCAACGACAGCGATCCAGATGGCAACACTCTGACGGCGTACCTCGTCTCCGGTCCGACGAACGGGTCTCTGACGCTGAACTCGGATGGCTCGTTCACCTACACGCCCAATGCCAACTTCAACGGCGCTGACAGCTTCACATACGGCGTCAAAGACGGGCTGCTCGACTCGAACACGGCGACGGTCATGATCACCGTCGACCCTGTCAACGATGCACCGGTGGCGGCCGTCGACAGCTACGCCGTCGTACAGGACTCGACGCTCTCTGTGCCGACTGCCGGCGTTCTGAGCAACGACACTGACGTGGACGGAGACAGTCTGTCGGCAGTTCTGGTGACCGGAACCGCAAACGGTGCCCTGACATTGAATCCCGACGGCTCGTTTAACTATTCACCGAATGCCGGGTTTGCCGGGACCGACAGCTTTATTTATGCGGCCAGTGACGGTGTTACGACGTCGGCAGCAGTCACGGTCACGATCCAGATCAACAGAATCCAGGAACCGGGTGGGACGAAGTTCGTCGTCGTCGATCAGTCCCGTCGGCGCACGTTCGAGTATGACTCGACCGGAAATCCGCTGCTCGACATGCGGCTCAACAGAGAAGACGCGAAGCCGCGAGGGGTCGCCACCAGTGCTGACGGTTCGACCCGCTGGGTCGTCGACGAAAAGGGCGAGGTCTTTGTTTACGATGCCAGCAACCGGCTGCTCGGGTCGTGGGAAGCGAGAAGGGTCGACAAGCCGGAAGGGATCACCGTGCATGGCAACGATCTCTGGATCGCCGATCGAGGCACGCACAAGGTGTTCTACTTCGAGAACGGTGCGCTGCGGTTGTCCGGTAAGGCCAGTCCGACGTCCAGCTTCCGACTGGATCACGCTGATCGGAAGCCAATGGGCATCACCACGGACGGCAGCAGTTTCTGGGTGGTCGACGACACGGCCAAGCACGACGCGGTCTTTCAGTATTCAATGCGCGGCGTTCTGGCCGGGAACTGGACGATCGATCCAGCGAACAGCCGGCCGACCGGAATCACGATCGATTCGCGGGATCCCGGACGGCTCTGGATTGTCGACGCTCGAGCCGACCGCGTCTTTCAATACGACGGAGCTACCATTCGAACTTCCGGCGGTGCAATCGCCGACGCCAGCTTCGCGCTCGCGGTAAAAAACAGGAATCCTCAGGGAATCGCCGATCCCGGATTGCTGATGTCAGATACTGCGGGAAGCATCTCCTTGCCGCTGTCTGCCTCGGGGAGTGCCGCGATTGAGTCACCCGGCTGGAACGCAGAAGGCAACTCTGACGCGGCCGAGCATCGCACTCAGGCACTCACGGATGTCGGCGTAACAACTGGCTGTCGATCGAGTCTGTCAGAGACTCATGACGACGCGAAGCGTCCCGACGACTCGGACAGAGAGGATCGAAAAGAGAGCGAAAGCAGGCACCTGGAGACGATCGACCAGGCATTTTCTGACTCGCTCGATTCTGCACTGCTCGGAGTCTGACCACCGCGCGAAACCCTGGCTGAGACCGGTGACCGTCGCCACTGGCGGTCACCGGACTCCGACAGACGCCGGGAGATCGCTGTCGCACGGGACGATCCGGTAACCCGGCCGTCGTCGATGGACAGAAGAAAACGGGAACCGAAACGTGGGACGCAATGCGTGAGAGCGATGGACAGGCCAGACCGAGTGCGGAAACCGCAGCCGATCAGTTATCGTCGCTCTCAAACTTCGCGCGAGCATCCTCAAGGCCACCGGCATTCTCCACGTTGGTGTAGCCCAGTCCCTCAAGTTCCGTTTTTGCCTGCCCGGAACGACCGCCGCTGCGGCAGTGCAGATAGATCTTCTGATCCTTGTCCGGAGCCACTTCGCCAATCCGATCGGTGATCTGGTCCAGCGGAATGTGCGTGGCGATTTCGAGATGCCCTGCGTCCCACTCCGCCTGCGTCCGCACGTCAATCACAAGCGGTTTCGGCTCTTCGCTGGCTGCCGTCGTCTCTTCCGACGAGGACGCTTCTGCTGGACGTGCCGTTTCAGATGGAGTCTCGGCGGAGTCTGACGTTGACGGCCTCGTGCCCGTGTCTGTTCCAGCCGTCTCCGTCGTCGACTGCTGGTTCGAACATCCCGTAATCAGACAGGTGACAGTCAGAAGTGTGAAGAGCGTGCGCATGGAAAGTCCTTTTGCGTGTGTTGTATTGAGCCAGGGATGATTGGCCCCGTGCGGTCAGGGTACCGAATCAGCTTCGGAGTCGCTTCCCCGTAGGGTCGGTTCCCACCGGCCGGCAATCAGGTTTCTTTGGAATCGGCCGGTGGGAACCGGCCCTACTTCTGGCTCCAAGTGACCTTCGTGCCACCCAAGGATTCAAATCTCAGGGATCGGGTCGTCCTTGCCGATGTCTTCGCGGGGATAGGGATAAGGAAGCCTGATTGGTTTCAGGCTCCCTTCCCTCCGAACCGTGCGTGCGGGTCTCCCGCACACGGCTCTCCGGTTGATGATGTTACCTGCGAGAGGATTGACAGGCCGTGGCATGGGCGGCGGCCAGATTCAGCAGCCCATGGTTGGCAAAGAAGGCGTTCGGCCATCGAAGATTGTCCATACCGTTTCGCGTGCAGCCTTTCCGTTTGCTGCGACAGCGCACAATCGAGCGCAACCGCTGCCGAATGAAGGTATCCAGTCGCGGAAAGGCCCACGGACGGCTGTGTTGAAAGTAGTTCAGCCAGCCGCTCAGCATGGAGTTCAACCGGGTGATGGTCACGGCCAGGCTGACTCCTGACTTGCGTGGAGTAAGCTGGCGGATTTTCGCTTTCACGGTGCGAACCGCCTTCTGGCTGACCCAGTGACGGGCGCCGAGAAAGTGGTAACCCAGAAAGTCGAAGCCCGTTTCGTTCACGTCCACAACCTGCGTTTTGGTCGGATGCAGCGTCAGGCCGTTCTGCTGTGTCCAGTCTGTGACCAGACGCAGCGCCTGCTGAGCCTCCGACGCCGTGCGACACAGGATCACAAGTCGAGTAGCCCGGGTGAGTCTCACCCCCAGGCCCTCACAGAACCGGACGTGAATCTCTCGACTCATCCGGCTCCTATTGCCCAGCCGCTGGTCGAATTCCAATCCGCCACATCTCGAACAGATCAGGTCCCCGGCGGGACACCTGGCCCAGCCAGTGAACGGCCTGCCGTTGATGACGGCGGAATCGTTTGAACTTGCGGCGTACCCAGTACACGAGAGAGCGTTCCAGGCAGCGCAGCACCGGGGTGAGAGCCGATTTGTAATATCGACCGTAGTAGTTCATCCAGCCGGCGTACGTACGTACGGATTGACGAACCTCGCGACCTCTTCAAGGCTCTGATTGCTGCGGGTCGCGCCCAGACGCCACGAACGGATCGTGGCGCGAATGCGATGAGCCGCCTTGTTGCTCTTCTGCATCCGGCGCCCGACGGGCCATCTGATCGCCCGTCACTGCTGATAACTCCTGATAATTGCCTGTTTCCTCTGGCTTGAATGCGAACACGGCGTCGGGGCTTGTTCCAGTTGCGACTTCTGGAACTGCGTACGGAACCGGCGGCAGTTGTTCGACGGCTCCAGCGAGGTCATGCAGACCGACGTGACTGTACGTGTTGAGCGTCAGGTTCCCGTCGCTGTGCCGCATTAGTTCCTGGGCGACTTTCGGACTGATGCCGGCTTTCGCGAGGTTCGTTCCGAATGTGTGCCGCAGGCCGTGGAAGTCCAGGACGCGGTCATGCTCGTCACGGTAGGACACGTCAGCGGCTTCCTGGTCAGTCCTGACCATCACGGACGCTTTCTGCGGCCACGTTCCCGGCCAGACCAGCCGCTTACTTCTGATCGGAATCAGATCGCCCTGGCGAGTGTCTGCGAGAGCGTCAAAGTAGTCTCGAAACATCGCGGCGAGCTCTGCCCGCAGCGGCCGCGTGTCGGTTCGGCGGCGCTTCGAGTACGCGGCCTGAACCGTGATCGTCGGCGTCTCAGCATCAAGGTCGAAGGAACTGATTGTCAGGCTCGCCAGCTCGGACGCGCGAAACCCGGTACTGACGGCGGTCAGGTAGAGCACCACTCGATCTTGACCGGTCAGGCCACGAAACGGATTTCCCTCGGCAGTGGAGGCCAGTAGCCTGCTGAAATCGTCGAGACTGTTGCCGCCGTTCAGGACCATCATCTGGTCGAGCAACCGGGCATTGCTGGGTGTAATGCCGTAGATCAGTCGGCATTCCTGCTCAGACATGAACTGCGGTCGCAGAACTTTTTCCGCAGGTTTGCCGTCTCGCTGCCAGGTCGAACTCCGTAAAGTTCCGCTCTGCTCCGTTCCCTTCGTTGAGCACATTGCGATGAGTTCCTCGAACATCCTCCTGCTGACTGACAGCTACAAGGTGTCGCATCACCGGCAGTATCCACCGGGAACACAGAACGTCTATTCGTACTTTGAATCGCGCGGTGGCGTCTTCCCCGAGACTGTGTTTTTCGGGCTGCAGTATTACCTCAAGCAATACCTGGCCGGGACGGTCGTCACGCAGGAGCGGATTGACGAAGCGGCTGATCTGTTCGCGCTGCATTTCGGAGATGCAGGGCTGTTTCATCGAGCTGGCTGGGAACTGATTCTCGAGCGGCACGGCGGGCGGCTGCCGGTTGTAATCCGGGCTGTTCCTGAGGGGACTGTCGCGCCGGTGAGCAATGTCCTGATGACGGTCGAGAATACCGATCCGGACTGCTTCTGGCTGACCAACTATCTCGAGACGCTGCTCGTGCAGGTGTGGTACGGCTCGACAGTAGCCACTCAGTCGCGGGAGATGAAACGGACGCTGCTCGAATCTCTGGAACGGACCGGTGATCCGTCACTCGTCGATTTCAAGCTGCACGATTTTGGTTACCGTGGCGTGTCATCTGTTGAAACGGCGGGTGTCGGGAGCGCAGCGCATCTCATCAGTTTTCGCGGCACGGACACGCTGGCCGGCATTCGCGTCGCTCGGGACTTCTACGGCTGCCCGATGGCGGGCCATTCCATTCCGGCGGCTGAACACAGCACTCAGAATTCGTGGGGCCGCGACCACGAAGTTGACGCCATGCGGAACATGCTGACGCAGTTTCCGACCGGGCCAGTCGCCGTCGTCAGCGATTCGTACGACATCTTCCACGCCTGCCGGAACCTGTGGGGAGGCGAACTGAAGCACCAGGTGCTCGCTCGCGACGGAGTCCTGGTCGTTCGCCCGGACTCAGGTCATCCGCCCGACGTCGTCGTCAGAGTCCTCGAACTGCTGGGCGAGGCGTTCGGCACGGAAACCAACAGCAAAGGCTACCGTGTGCTGAACTCGAAAGTCCGAGTCATTCAGGGCGACGGAATCGACCGAGAGATGCTGAGCGAAATCCTCGCGGCCACGGAAACCTCAGGATGGTCGACTGACAACGTCGCGTTCGGCTCGGGCGGCGGCCTGCTGCAGAAGCTGAACCGCGACACGTCGAAATACGCCTTCAAATGCGCTTCTGTCGTCGTTGACAGTGTCAAGCGAGACGTCTTCAAACAGCCGGTTACAGACCCCGGAAAGCAATCCAAGCGTGGCCGGCTGGCTCTTGTGAAGCGGTCCGGCCAACTTGTCACAGTGCAGGAGAGCGACTGCCGCCCGCATGAGCCCAACGAACTGGTCGAGGTCTTTCGCGACGGCGCGATCACCGCAGAATCCAGCTTCGACGAAGTGCGCCGTCGAGCGATGCTGTGACCGAACGGACCGTCGCCACCAGTGGTTCGAGCCGCAATGTTCCCAGAAAGCGCTTCGTAGGAACAAAGCGTCGGGCCAGGCTGCAGGATGCAGTGCCAGTTCGGGCCAGACCGACTGACAATCCGCCCCACTGAAGATCAACCGCTGTTTCGTGGGTCCTGTACGCAGTCAGTTGAGTTCCGAATCCGTCGCCGACGCGTGCCGCACCTCTCCGGGCTCTGGTGAGATTCGTGCATCGTCGAGCAGCCAGTTGGAAATCAGGTCGGCAGCGATCGCGTGGCCGGATTCGTTCCAGTGGCCGATGCCGACTTCGCAGTTTTCAAAGCCGTGATACCACACGTTCGACCGGTCGGCGTGACGCTGCATCTCCGGAGCAAGGACAAGAACGTCGATGTCTTCGTGGTGGCACAACCGACGGATTCGCCGGTCGGGATAGAACAGGTCGTCGATGCCGGCCGCGTTGCAGAGGGCGTCGCGGAACGTCTCGTCAGGATGAACCTGGCACGGATTCGAGAGAACTACGACGCGCAGTTCAGCACCGTCCTGCTCGACCTCGTCACGCAGCTTCGCGATCAGTCGCTCCGTGACGGTCCAGGCCTGCCGCCAGGCCGAGTTCACCGGATCGAGATACAGTTCGTGCTCGACCCAGCACGATTTCTTCAGGCCGGCATCGAACAGACGCTGATGCAACTGACCGCTGTGGTGCGCCCGCTTGCGCGTCAGAAGACAACCGACTCGATGCACGAGCTGCACTGTCCGCGAGTGGGCGGCGGCAGCCTGCAGAACGTGACGGCCTCGGACTTTGACACTGTTGCGGAACGTCTCGTCGAGGACCAGACGACCGTCCCGGATGTTGAAGTACGGACGTTTGGCGGCGCGCTGCAGCGCACGGCAGTTATTGACGATGTCGTTTCCCGTGAAGACAGCCAGCAGAACAACGTCAGGGGCGAAGTCCCGGACAACGTGGCGATACGTCATCAGTTCCTGCGCCGTTCCATAGCCACGGACTCCGAAGTTCATCACGTCCACTTCGGCCGACTTCGTTGCTGCGTCGAGTTCCTTTTCGAGCAACTCAGTAAACCGCTCGGCCTCGTCGACTTCGTGCGCCGCGACGAACGAGTCACCCAGTACGGCGACGCGTACCGTGTCGTCGTCGGCTTCGACCGGCCAGTTCTCGTCACGGAAGCCAAACCGGTTGATACGGACGAGAGACTCGCCTTCCGCGTCGTGCTTCCAGACAGAGTTGGGGACGTTGGCAAATCCCCGGTTACGATCCCAGCGCGTGCGCGACGGAAACTCTATGCCGGCCAGACGCAGTCCGAACTCCAGGACGACAAGACTGAGCAGCAGGCTGCATCCGGCGAGGCACAGCTTCAATTTCCGGCGGCGTTGCGGGTGATGAGTTGATCTGGCGCGCAGACGTGCCTGGGCAGTCACAGCGGCGGCTCCTTCCGTTGCGAGGTGTGGCGATTGAAGAGATGCGTTTTGAGGGAGGCAGTTGCGAAGAGACTCGCGGGATGTGACGGCGGGCTGTGGGAATCAGCAGTGGTGAGTCCTGGACGAAACACCTGCCCGACGACGTTGAGGACCAGCACGCTAAAGCCATTGACGCAGTGACTCAACAGGCATTTGCAAAACGCGTTTAACGGGGAATGCAGGGCAAACGGGGAAAGCGATTCGTCATTCAGATTGCTGATAGACGGCATCATCAGCCGGAACCAATGGCGACACCGGTGGCTTGATTCTGAGTCAGCAGACCAGTGGCAAATCTGCTGCCCGGGCCAGGGCTCTGTGCTGATCCTCGCCAGCGACTCGTACTTTGTGGCCGACCCCCGCGGAGGCAGACTGAACCGGGACCGAATTCGAGCGAGCCTGCCGCTGTCTTTGAATGGTTGGCAATAGGCACCGACTCACGGTACGAATTCCCGCTGTCGTTCCTGATCAATCGAGCAAAAGCTGGAGGGAGAGTTCGAATGAAGATCACTCGCGTGGACGTGCTGCCGTTGACGGGCGGCACGGTGGACGGTGGCTGGCCCCAGGGGCACGAACCGCAGGAGAACCTGCATACGCTCATCGAGGTTCACACCGACGAGGGTATTTCGGGCGTCGGCAGTTGCTTCACGTCGGGCAAGCTGGTGCAGGGAGCGGCCGAGTTACTCTGGCCGCTGATGAATGGTGAGTCGGCTGTCGAACCCGAGCGGGTCAGCGAGAAGCTGCGGGCGTCGTCGTTCTGGCAGGGACGCGGCGGGGCGGTCGAGCACGCGATTTCGGGGATCGATATCGCCCTGTGGGATATCATGGGCAAGGCGTGCGGCCAGCCGGTCTCACGACTGCTCGGCGGTAACTACCGCAATCGGATTCGACCGTACGGTTCCATTCTGTTCGACGAGCCCGACGTCCTGCGCACGCGGCTGGAAGACACTGTCAGCCGCGGTTTCAAATCGATCAAGCTGGGCTGGCGGCCGTTCGGTCGACGAGATCGGAAGTTCGACGAACTGCTGGTCCGTACGGCGCGGCAGACGGTCGGTGAGACGATTGAGCTGATGGTCGACGCCGGCGGCAGCGAGCAGTTCTGGCCGCATGGACTCAACTGGGCTCGTGAGACCGCGAAGATGCTCGCCAACTACGACATCGTCTGGTTTGAAGAGCCGCTGCCGCCGGACGATCTCGACGGTTTCATCGAACTCACAAAGCAATCGCCGGTGCCGATCGCTGGCGGCGAGGTGCTCACACGGCGGCAGTCCTTTCAACCGTGGATCGAGCGGCGGGCCTTCGACATCGTCCAGCCGGACGCGACCAAGAACGGCGGCATCAGCGAGTCACGCCGCATTGCCTGGCTGGCCTGTGACCATAATGTCCAGTTCGTCTCGCATGGCTGGAACACGGCGATCGGACTGGCTGCCGACCTGCAGCTCGCCGCCGCAATCCCGGTCGCGCGGTACGTCGAGTACCTGACGCCGTGCGCCTACATCGAGCAGCTCACAACCGAGCCGTTCGTCATCGACGCCGAGGGTTTTCTTGAGATTCCAGATCGACCGGGCCTGGGCATCGAACTGGACCGCGACCGCCTGAAATCGTTCCTCGTGGCTTAACGACGGTCAGGCCTCCGTGGAACCGGATTCAACTCGTTCCGTCGAGGCAGACCGCGTCCGTTGTTCGGCTGTGTGACCGAAGAACTTCCGAAAAAGCGGCCCTGACAGACCCCGTTTCAGGGACAGCCGACCTCGCAAATCCGCCCCAACCGTCGCTGAGTGGCCGTTGCGGGAATTCGTCACCGGTCGACTTGTTCGCGACCGATTGACCGTCTAAATTCCCGCACCGCTCGCAAGCCCAGGTGGCGGAATTGGCAGACGCGCTAGGTTCAGGTCCTAGTGGGGTATTACTCCCCGTGGAGGTTCGAGTCCTCTCCTGGGCATTCTCCAATCGGAACAAGTTGGAACCCCTCGGAATCCGCTGGACTCTTGAGGGGTTCTTTCTTTGCGCTTCCGCCAGTGGAGCCTAATTCCGACGTGTGGCGTGCCGGATTTCGTGCCGGTTTAACGGTGGCACTGACCGGGCTCACGTCGAGCGATGATGCCTGAGCGAAGTGATCGTCGGTCGTCATCAGGTAATGCCGGAGCGCGACGTTCGGAGTGTTGCCGCACCACGACGTGCAACGGCAGCACAGCGGCCAGCTCCGTTTCCCGTGTCGCTCGCAGTGACTGAAACAGTTTCGGCCACGGTTCCACTCCAGCGCGTTTGACGATCTTCTGGAACATCTGACGCCAGTTGACGGCGTCGCCTTTGCCTGCCCCCAGGACTGGAGCCGACAGCGGACAGTCGAATCCCGGCTGGACGATGTCCCGCAGTTCGGTCAGCAGACTCAGGACAGGTTCAAAGATTCGCATCGTCCGTGTCGGCTTGCCCCGCGTTTCCATCTTTGGCTGGTGAATGACCATCGTGCGGTTTTCGAGGTCGAGGTCACACCAGCGCAACCGCAGATGCTCAGACGGCGTTCGCAGAGCCTGCCAGCGAGCCAGGGCGAAGATCAGCTTCCATTCGAGCGTTGGGCATTCGTCGAGAATCTTCAGCGAGTCTGCTTCACTCAGGAAGAACTGCCGCGACGGATCGCTCGGTGCGACAACGCAGCCCTTCATATCGGCGAACGGGTTTTCCTTCAGTCGCTTGTGACGGACTGCCGCCCGGAAGAACTGCTTCGCCCGACCGCAGTGCCGGCGGACGGTGTTCTCTCCCAGGCGTTCCAACATCCAGGCTCGCCACTGATCGGCGTCGCCGGGCGTGATGCTGTCCAGTCGTCGGTCGCGGCCGAAATACTCGGTCAGGTTTCGCGCTGCCTGCCGGTAGTTGATCGTCGTGCGTTCGCGGACGTCACTCCGACCGCCGATGTAGGTGTCGAGCCAGTCTCCCAGCGTCAGGGATGCTGCCTCTCTTGGTTCGACCAGCCCGGCCCGTGCCAGCTTGTCGTGGAGCTTGTCGTCGATCTCAGCCACCCAGCAAGCCGTCTCATCGTCCGTGCCGTGCTTCGTGATCTTTGCCGTGACCAGCCGCTCGATTCGCAGACAGACGGCTTCCGCCTGCCGTTGCGTCGCCTTCCCGATTCGGATCGTCTCGCGTTTGCCGTCGGGAGCGTAAAACAGAATCCGCTTCGTGCCGCCAGCTTCTTTTCCGATGCTTGCCATCGTGTGCCTTTCTGAGAACGCCGGTCACGGGATGCGAGGTTCTCAGGACTCACAGAGCCCGCAGCCGGCAAAGGTTTGGTGACGTTACCGGGTGGCCGTTCAAACGGCCAGGCGTGTTTCAGGATCAATCGACAGCGTGTCGAATTCAGGACAAGTTCGTTTCGTCCGTGAACAGCTTTCGCTTCGGAGTGAAGCGCAGAGACAGTTCCCCCGTGTCCCCGTTGCGGTTCTTCAGGATGTGCAGCACGGCGTCTGTGACGTCGCCTTCGTCGACTCGCACAGGACGTTCAAGCGCCAGAAGGATGTCGCTGTCCTGTTCGATCGAACCACTTTCCCGGAAGTCCGACATTCGCGGCCGTTTGCTCTCTCGCTTTTCGATGTCCCGACTCAGTTGCTGTGCCGCGATCACGACGGAATCAGTCTGAAGTGCCAGCATCTTCAGGGAGCGGCTGATATCGCTGACCTGTTCCCACCGGGGCAGGCGTTTGTCCCGTGGCTGAACCAGACTGAGGTAGTCGACCACGATCAGCCGTACGCGATCCCGGCGAACGAGACAGCGAACTTCGGACTCGGTCTTATGAATGGCCAGCCTGCCGCTTCCCGGACAATCAGCGGCAGCTCAGCGAGTCGATTGAGTGCTTCAATGTCGTCGGACCGAAGCGCTCCTTACTGGTCTCGAAACCGACCGGTCATTTCCCGCCACGACATTTCGTAGCTCAGAAACAGTGTGGGGAATCCGGCAGCGGCGGCAGCCAGTGCCAGCGTTCCACAAAATGCCGACTTGCCGACAGACGGACGCGCTCCCGCCGCTGCAGCGCGTCGCCGATTTCGTCGATCAACTCTTCCACCGTCTGTCCGGCCTTGAGCGGCCACCTGTTCGTGTTCCGCAATCGTGCGGCTTCGGCAGTTCCCTTCGCGAACTGCTCTGCGCCTTCGGATTCCGGTCAAAGGTCGCGGCGAAGACGAGCCGCTCCGCGAAGCTGTCTCAGTGCAGAGTTGATGGCTGCGATATCAGGACGTGCGGTCACGATACAGCCAGTTGCGGACATGGTCGGTGACAGTACGAAGCCGATCGTCGCTGATACGTTCCCGATAGGTGTTCGAGATCGTGTTATCGGAATACCCCATGATCCGCAGGATGGCCGGGAAGTCACAGGTTTCATCGGCAATCGTTCGGAACGTGTGGCGTAGAGCTCCGTAGCTGCGCCGTGCCTGCTTGATGCCAAGCCGCTGCTGCAACAGGTCCATCGCTGCGTGGACGGCGTCGGTGCGGTTTCCGTTCTCTCGCATGCTCAGGACTCGATGCCCCTGTGCTGTCAGAAAGAATGCGTCGGCATCGGTTTCATTTGCGGGTTCGCGCCGGGCTGCTATTGAGTCCTGCAGAGCTGCGATCGATTCAGGCCAGAGCGGGATGCGCCGTTCCACGGCGATCTTCTGTCGGGGAAAGTCAACGAAGCCTGTTTCGAGAGAGACTGCTGAGCGTGGCAGGTCAGCCAGGTCCTTCTGGATGAAGGCACAGTTGATTCCCAACAGCAGCCAAGCCTTCAGCTGGCAGGAAGCGTCATCGAGCATCGCGCGAATTTCGTCTGCCTCAAACATGCGAGCCAGACTGCTCTGCCGGTGTCGCCGCATGACATCTTTGGACGGCTTGACGAACTCGCCGCCGAACCGGGGCCGACCAATGAGTTCCTGCTGCTCACCCCAGCGGAACAGCATGCGGATCTGAGTGATCTCCTTGCCGGTACGAACAGGACCGTACTTGTCGGTGATGACGCCCCTGAGTCTGACGAAGTCAGCCGGTGAGATGGATTCGGCCCGTCGGAGCCGGCCAAACGTATCGAGCGCGAGCTGGCAGGACCTTTTGTAGTCAGTAAACGTGCCACGACCGAGTTCCCCACTGTCGAGCCTCTGCTTCTTCGAGGTGAGGAATGCGTTGCACAAATCCTTCAGCAGGACGACGTCGCCATCGGCCGGTGGCGGCTCCAAGCCCGCTTGAAGAAAATCCCGTTCCCTGAGATACTCCTTGAGGGCTGCTTCGGGGTCCGCCCACACCCCGAAGTAACGCATCCTGCCATTGATTTTCTTCGCCCATTGGCCGCAGGCATGGGGGAACAGAGGAAAATCCTTGTACGGTTTTGCAGGCTTTTTGCGGAGAGTAGCCATCACAGATCCTCGAAACGGGTTTGGTTTCGGGTGTGCTGCCTATTTTTCGCGGGATTGCAGGATAATGCAATAGCCTGTAAAAACATGCTTGGAGAGGTGACAGAGTGGCCGATTGTGCTGGTCTCGAAAACCAGTGTACCGCAAGGTACCGAGGGTTCGAATCCCTCCCTCTCCGCTCAATTGAAGGCCTCTGAGTCGTAACCTTATGACTCAGAGGCTGTTGCGTTTCTGAGAGGCTCTCAGAGAAACCCGTTTGTGGCCTTCGAGTCCATCCACATTGACGAGCTGCAGCGGCGGTGACTCGACCACCATGAGCAGATTCTGCGTTCATCGGCCTACGGTCGCGGCTGGGCGGGCAGGTGCATACGAAGCCCGAGGAGCGCGAACGGCTGCTGAAGCCCGGGAAGGCCCTTGGCCGCGCGATTGAGGAACTGATCACGATCGTGTCACCAGCGACGTTCTACCGCTGAGTCCGCGAGGCGAAGGCCGGCCGGCCGAAGGTGAAGAATCCGAAGGGCGGCCAGCGGAAGCCGCGGGAACTCCGTGAGCTGGTGGTCCGCATCACGGCACGACGTCACTCTGATGGATAGACACATTCCAGACGTCGATGGCTGCGCGTCATTGATGTTACTGTTTACAGAGACTCAGATTGATCATCGCGCTGCGGGAGAGAATCAGTCCTCACTCTGCACAGGATGAATCCTGTTCTACGACGCAACAACCAATCTGTCAGTCAGTAGCCGAGACCTGCAGGCAACCATCAGAAGCGGCCACCGGCTTCAGTTCGCTCCGCATCTGGTCGACTGGCATCGAGAGCATCTCGTCGACGTTTTCGAAATCCGTGATCGACTTACTGACGAGTGATCAGAACTTTCCTCCGTCAGACGAACGGCAGGCTGACTTTGAAAGCCGGTTTCGACTCAGCAAGTAATCACATTGGCCGACACGAAATCGTAATTTCGCCATAAGCGGAAGAGCATTCTCTCCTGTCAAATCCTCATCTTCGGCGAAGACAGCGAATTCGGACTCAGGTTTGATTTGTGCATTGGCGGCAAAGCGTCACTCAGGAATCAGGAACACGTGCCATCCTGAATCACGACAGGTAGCAAGTGGCTCCAGCGAAACGTACTGTTCTACGTCTGCCGGTACTACGTTTGTCGTCCGTAACCGGCATTGGTTCGTTCGATGCTACCGCCCAGGGCCGGGCAGGTTCTTCTTTTGACCAGCCAGTGAACAGGAACCCGGCCCCCGTGGACCCATTTCAGGACAGTGTGACGCTTGCACTTGATGCACTGACGAGTGCATTGCGCCCGTACGTCCGAGATTGCCTGCAGGAGGTCTTCGGGAACGATTGGCTGGAGGTGGCACGCGGGAGTTTCCGCAACGACCGCACGTATAGCGAACTGTCAGAAGACGTCGACGCATGGGATGCACACGCACTGCTGAGCGTCATGTGGGATCAGTGGAACGCCGTTTTCCGTCGGCACCTGAGCCTGTTTGAACGGAGTCTCGTCGCCGAGTTGAGAGCCTTCCGCAACCGCTGGGCGCATCAGCGGGCGTTCTCATTCGACGATACGTACCGCCTGCTCGACAGCGTTCAGCGTCTGTTGTCCCGGATCGATTCAGACAAGGTGGCGCGACTCGGGGAAATCAAGTTTGACCTGTTGCGCGACGAATTCGGTGAAGCCATTAATGCTCAGGCCCGTGAGCACGAAAACCGCCGTGAACGATGGGTGACGGCCTTTGTTTACTTCATGTGCGGTTCAGTCTTTGTCTATCTGATTCCGACGGCGTTTGAATCAATTCTCGGGGAACTCCGCTGGGCTCTGACAACGGCCGTCGCGATGTGCTTCGCCTATCTGATCTACAAGCGAGTGCAACAGCGTCCAATCCAGGTCGGCCCACACGAATGCCGCCGCTGCCGTCGGATCATCTACGGGACGAACTGTCCGTACTGCAATCGCGGTTCGACGTTCGACTCAGAAGAATTCGGCAGTCACGAGGAAGAGTCGGCTGTCCGTTCGTTTGCCCGCCCGACTCAGCCGCGCTGAGTTCCGCCACTTCGACACTGCTTACTATTGACCGGACGCCGTCCGAGGCAATGTCGCAGTGGACGCCCCTGCTGTCACGCCGTAGCCTGTTGCTGCACCTGCTGGCTCTGTGGCAAGACTTCGTCGTTGCTCGGAACGAATCCGTTTCCAGGACAATTCAGACCTGACGCAATGAATCCCGTTCTCCTTTTGAATTGTTTTTCGAGGGTCGAATGCAACGTCGGCTTACTTCATTTGAGTCTGCTCAAAACCGAAAATGCTGTCCGCATCGGCCGCTGCCGCGGAGCATCGGCCTGACGCTTCTGATTCTCTCGTTCGGCCTCGGCTTACCCGCGACGCAGGTGGCGGCACAAGGTCCGGCGCTGCGGTTTGGCGAGAAGGTTCCGACAGACGTCGAGGTCGTTTACCAGCGTGGGCTGCAGTACCTCGCTCAGACGCAAACCGAATACGGAAGCTGGGGCGGAGCCGGTCGCGCGGGCGGCGAGCACGGTATTACCGGAATGTGTCTGATGGCGTTTCTGGCCAGTGGCGAGGATCCGAATTTCGGCCGGTACAGCTCGAACATCCGCCGCGCCGTGCGGAGCATGATTCTGGGACAGGACGCACGGACCGGGTATCTCGGCAACAGTATGTACCATCACGGCTTTGCGATGCTCGGCCTGGCAGAAGCCTACGGAGCCGTTGATGACTCGTTGCTGTGGGACGGTTCCGAGCCAGCCGCAAATCGGCGTACGATCGGCGAAGCGCTCGATCTGGCAGTTCGTCGTGCGGTCACGTCGCAGAAACACAATCAATGGGGAGCATGGCGGTACTCGCCGGAGTCAACTGACGCAGACACGTCAGTTGCAGGTGCCATCACAATGGGGTTGCTCGCCGCGCGAAATGCCGGCATCGAAGTTCCTGATGACAGTCTCGACAAAGCGCTCAACTATTTCAAATCTCACACGGCCGACGGAGGCACTGTTGCGTACTCGGGTGGAGTCGGTGGTGGTTCGGAAAACATGACGTGCATTGCCGCACTGGTTTATTCAGTCGGCCGCAAACGCGACTGGCCGCAGTTCAAAGCGACTGTCGGCAACCTGTCCCGCAACCTGCAGAGCACCACAAACGGGTACGAATTCTACAACCGCTATTACAAAGCTCAGGCACTGTTTCAGGGCAACTTCGATGGCTGGTCACGATGGAATCAACTGACGATCCGAGTCCTCAAGGCAAAACAGGGAGCCGATGGCAGTTTTGAGAGCAGTCACGGCAAGGCATACGGCACCGCGATGTCGCTTCTGGCACTGGCATTGAATTATCGTTTCCTGCCGATTTATGAGCGGTAGTCGTCGCACACACGAGATCGGTGGGAATTCAGAAGAATGAGAGGAGAACAATGACGACGCAGTGCGGCTTATTTTTCCGTCTTCATTTTACTGCAGGTCATTTCTGTCGTTTCCGCCCCTTTCGGAGCGAGTCCGTCGCTGGTCACGGCAGTTCGAGGAACAAGAGCTTCCTATGAGTCAACTGACGACGCTTCGCACTCCCGTGCT
This sequence comes from bacterium, assembly GCA_016124895.1. Lineage (GTDB taxonomy): Bacteria > Planctomycetota > Planctomycetia > Planctomycetales > Planctomycetaceae > JAPOLP01. The sequence goes on along the minus strand of WGMU01000001.1, from coordinate 30,704 downwards.
GCTGGTCGCGTTTGGACTACCGTTCGTCCTTCCGATCAGCCTGGCACAGGATGCCGGACCGGTCGGGGCGGATGAGTCGAAACTCACTGAGTTGAAACCGATCGCCTCGACAACGACTCCGCCGGACACGCTGCGCTGGTCAAACGGCGATTCGCTGCACGGCCGACTGCTCAGTGCGAAAGACAATCGGCTGTTGTGGAAGTCGCCACTGTTTGTCGATCCGGTGGAAATCGATGGCAGGTATCTGTCGCTGATTGAGTTTGGACTGCCGCCCGCCGCCGATCAGACGGTCCGCGATCCGCTGCGCGTTGTGTTCCGCAACGGCGACGTTCTGTTCGCAAAACTGACCGCGATCGATGAGACGTTTCTCACACTGACGAGTCAGCGACACGGAACCGTCCGCGTCCGTCGCGACGGAGTGCGGATGCTCGAACGGATGGACAATCCCGGCCTCGTTTACGTCGGACCGCTGGGCACTGAGGACTGGACGACGCTGGAGCAGGGACAGGCATTCGAGAAGTGGCAGCAGACGCCGGATGGTCCGCTGGCCACGACCGGCTGGCTGGCAGAACTCTTCCGTGAACTGCCGATTCCCAATCAGGCCGAGATCGAAGTCACGGTCCAGTCGACCGGGAAGCCGAAGTTTCTGATTGCGTTCGACAATCGCCCCGACGATTCAATCCGCATCGAAACCTGGGATGACGAACTGGTCGCACTGGCCGGTGACGACTTCGAGCCGATTCTGACGATCAATCCCGGTCAGAAAACCGTGCAGTTGCGGCTGTACCTGAACCGCGAACGCGGACAGCTTTCCATTTACTCCGTCGCAGGGAAAAAGCTCGGTGAGATCTCCGACTCGAAAAAACGCGATACAAAGCCCGGGTTCTATTTGCGAAACAAGGGCGAACAACTGCAGCTCAACGCACTGCGGGTCAGTCGCTGGAGCGGCGATCCGCCACAGGATATTTCGGATCGCGGCAGCCGGATTCATCTCGCAAAAGGAACCGCGGCTTACGGCACATTGACGGCATTCGACGCAGCGACAGAAACGCTCACATTGAAGGACGGTAACACCACGCAGAGCGTTCCGATGAATGAAGTCGACCGCGTCTTTCTGGCCGACGATGAGAAAGACGTTCCGAGCGACGAACTGGCTCAGGCGTTTTATTACGACGGCACTCGAATCACCGGCAATCTGGTGCGCATTGAAGACGGCGGGATTTTCATTCGGCCGAACACGGCGGCGGCACCGATCGAATCACGACTCGTCGGTATGAGGCGACTCCTTTTCCGGCAGCCCGAGGATCTGCCTGAAGACGGCAACGATCGCGTGTACTGGGACGGCGGCTCTCTGCGCGGCACGCTGGCTGGCGGCGATACACCGGAAACCGCGATTCAGTGGCGGCCGGTCGGGGCACTGAAGCCAACGAACCTGGCAGCGACGTCAAAGGCCAGATTCGTCCGCAGCGAAAAGTCAGAAGGCATCAAGTACGACCGGCAGCGTTTCAACGATATGGTCTTTCTAACGACGCGCGACGTGATCCCGTGCCGTGTCAACGCGATCGGTCCCGAGTTCCTGCTGCTGGAAACCGCGTTTGCCGAAGCGACGCGGATCCCCAGCCAGTTCGTCCGGGCGATCGAACTGGCTGACGATGCCAGCGGGAGCCCGTCAGGCCCGCGCGACCGCACAGAGATCTCGGACGCGGTTCGGCAGCGGGCGTTACTGATTCCTCGATTCCGTCGCGACAATCCGTCGACTCACGTCCTGATCGCTCCGAACGGAGACATCCTGCGCGGCCGACTGCTTGAACTGCGTGACGGCCAGATCCACTTCGAGTCACAACTCGAACCATTCAAATTCGACCGCAGTCGCGTCGCCTCAATCGTCTGGCTGCACCCGACCGGCGTGCAGGAATCGCCGGACTGGGATTCAACGCGTCCAGTTGTGCGTGCTGTCCTGAACGGCAACCTGATGGTCTCGCTGCAGCCGGAAAGAATGGTCGACGGCCGGCTTGTCGGCATCTCACCACTGCTCGGACGCTGCGCCGTACCTGTCGGATCAATCGTCGAACTGCAGGCCGGCGGCTTTGGTCCAATCGACGACGCTCAGGTTTATGCCAACTGGACGCCACAACCCGCTCCTGAACCGGATATTCCCAACCCCGACGGTCCCAGCCAGAACCTCACCGAATCTCCACTCGTCGGCACGCCCGCCCGCAACTTCTCTGTCGATCTGCTCGACGGTGGGCGAACGAGTCTCAAGGACCTGCACGGCAGGATCGTGGTACTCGACTTCTGGGCGAGCTGGTGCGGACCGTGCGTCCGCGCAATGCCCGAAGTCATCAAAGTGACGGACGAGTTCGCTGACCGTGGCGTCGTGCTCCTCGCGTTGAATCAGGAAGAGCAGGAGAAGCTGATCGGCGCGTTCCTGATCAGCAACGGGTTGAAGGCAAACGTCGGCCTCGACCGCACTGCGTCAATCGCCCGCCAGTTTGGTGTCGATACGATTCCGCAGACATTCGTCATCGATCAACAGGGCCTCATTGCTGCGCACGCCATTGGAGCCACACCGGGAACGAGTGACGCCCTGCGAGCCGCTATCGAAGCGCTGCTCGAACCAAAGTCCAACACTGAACGCCCTGGGCCGGAAGGCAAGCCGGCGGATGGTCAGTAGACGACTGAACGCCACGCACTTCCGGCAATCTGCGAACGAAATAGTTCTGTCGAAACGACTGGTCTGGACCGGCCTGCGTCTTGCGAGTTACGGGAGAAACAACGGCACAGCCCACTTGCCGACCTCGATCGTTTCACCTGGCTCGCAGTCCTTCTGATAAAGCGTGCAGAAGTTGGCGGTTGAGTTTGGATTAAACAGCCGGACTTCGGGAGCGCGGACTCTTTTGAAGCCCTGCTTTGTCAGCTCGGCGCTGCAGGAGTCTTTGTTGCGGCCGGGGACCGGCGTGAGGAACCAGATCGTGCCGGCGCGGTCGCAGGTCAGTGTCTTGCGGCCGTCCAGCGGGATGCGGAGGAAGCTCGCACCGGCGAGGGACGGGAGATCGTCCTCGATGACGTAGGCGCGGTCGGTGAAGAGCTTCGCTCCCTTACTGAATTTCTCAGCCTGGACGTCGGCCGTGCTGAACGAGCCGCTTTTGTCCCGCCGCAGAGCTTCGCCGTCGGCATTGTTACGGACGGGTTCGGTTTTCTTTTCCTGGCCGCCAGACGCTTCGCTGACGAGTTGTCGCAAACGGACAGCGTCGGTGACAGGCTTGCCTGCGGCGACGTCTTCTTCGCGGAACGTCGCCATCAGGATGTGTCGCGAACCGGTGCGGCTGAAGTCGTAGATGATTCGGATCGTGCCGTCGTCGGTCTGCTGGCCGTCGGGGTACGAGACGCCGCTGCGTTCGTCGAGCAGCAGGCCACCGGTCCACGTTTTGCCGTCATCGCTCGACACGAATGCCGTCAAGTGCGATCGGCCGGTTCGTTCGTCGATCGCTCCGTGTTTGACGAGCAGCAGATTGCCGGAATTCAGACGTCGCACAAAGAAGCGGGCGCTGGGATGAGCGATGTTTGACAGAGCCAGTTCCGGCCAGGTTTTGCCGTGGTCGGTCGAGACACTCTCGCCGATGCCGTACTTCGTCCGCGCCAGCAGCCACAGCGAGCCGTCATTCCGTTCGGTGATGATGTGCTCGTCAAACGCTCGATCGTCTTTCGGCACGTTGCAGGCACCGCGCAGTGACCAGCTTCGGCCGAGCGTCGTCGACACGATCATGCGGGCACTATTGTCCGTCGCCCGCCAGGTCGACGCCGGCAGAACCCACTCGCCGGAACTGAGCACCACCGGTTTACACATCATGATGCCGTCAGTGAGTCGTCGCGGCTGGCTCCACATGGGCTGTTCGTCGTCCGGGTTGTCGGTGTGGACGCACCACACTCCGGCGACCGAGCCATCGTGGCCCTGCGACTGAGCCCAGAAGACAAACAATCTTCCCGTCGGAGCAACCCACAATTCCGGATCGAACGTCCGGAGCGGGCCGGGGCCATCGGGATCAATGACCAGCACCTCGCGCCAGGTTTTCCCGTCGTCGCCGCTGGTCGAGACGACGACGTAGTTGTTCTGATCTTCGCCCGGAGTCACACCCGCGTACCAGTCGGCCCACAGTCGACCTCCGGGAGCAACCGCCATACTCGGGATGCCCTGAAACCCCCGGTTCGTCGGCGAATGTTCGGACTTTGGAGAACCGACGTATGCGGGAGTCTGCAGAAACGGATCGGGCAGCTTCAGTCTCGCCAATGTCTTTTGAAGCTTTGCGACTTCGGCTGCATCTTCGGCGAGCGGCTCGTCCTCAAAGGCCGGCAGCAGGTGTTCCCAGACCAGGTCAAGTTGCTTCTGCATATTGCCGGTCTTCGCGGTGATGGCGATCACTGCGTCCTGCTGCGGCAGAACAATGCAGAACTGACCGTCCTTGCCGTCGCCTCGATATGCTCCGTGCCGGCACTGCCAGAACTGAAAACCGTAGCCCTGCCGCCAATCCGGGTTGCCGGCGCTCGGAGCTTTATCGTTCTCGACCTGCTTGCTCGTCGCCTGAGCAACCCACTCGGCCGGAATGAGCTGCTTCCCGTTCCACCGCCCCTTCTGCAGATAAAGCTGCCCGAACTTCGCAATGTCTTCGGTCTTGAGGTACAGCCCGTAGCCGCCGATCGAAATGCCCTGCGGGCTCATGTCCCAGGTCGGCTTGCTGATTCCCAGCGGCTCGAACAGCCGCGGCGTCAGGTAGTCGACGACCGTCTGACCGGTCACTTTCTGAACAATCGCCGACTGCATGTAGGTCGCTGGCGTGTTGTAGCGGAATGTCGAGCCCGGTTTACGCACGACGGGCTCAGCAAGAAACCGCTGCGTCCAGACATCATCGCCACTCCACCAGGGTTCGGCAGCGTGACCGGTCGACATGGTCAGCAGATCACGGACACGCATCGCTTTGAGATTCTCCGACGGCTCGGCCGGAGCATCGTCCGGAAAGAGACTCAGCACCTTGTCGTCGATGTTCAGCTTGCCATCGGCGACGGCGAGACCCACAGCCGTCGACGTAAAACTCTTGCTGAGCGACCACAGAATGTGCGGCTTGCTCGCCGCTTCCGGAGCCCACCAGCCTTCCGCAACAACCTTCCCGTGCCGCACGAGCATGAAGCTGTGCATTGACTGCACCTGTTCATCCGCGGCTGCAACAAACGCCTGAATTGCCGCCGACGAAATGCCCTGCGATTCCGGAGTTGCCCGTGGCAGCGAGGCTGCCTTTGCGCTGCCGTTCGCCGACGCATCGCGTTTCCGTTGCTGATTGAGAAACGCAACCACTCGATCGCGATTCTCTCCCTGATAGAACTCGTCGCCGCCGTGGCCAGAGCCTTTCAGGACGTGCAGCGTGATCGGCAGTCCGGCCTGGTTGTAGACCTCGACGATACGCTGAGACTGGTCGAGCAGAACGGTCTTGTCCTGGTCACCGTGAAAGATCAGGAACGGCGGGTCGTCCGGAGTGACGTGGAACGCGGCCGACGCCTGCTTTGCCAGTTCGACCTTCTGGTCCGCTCCACCACCCAGAAGCAGATAGACAACCGAGCCCTCTGTGTTGGCCCTGTGAGGCTGTGTCTTCGAACGCAGGACAAAATCCGTCGCGCCGTAAAAGTCGACAACCGCATCAACGCGAGAAGACTGATCGAGGTTTCCTCCGACGGTGCCTTCGAGTTCCTTCACGTCGCCCGAGGTGCCCATCAGCGCGGCGAGATGACCGCCGGCGCTGCTGCCTGCTACGGCGATGCGATCTGTGCTGTACCCGTATTTGTCGGCGTTGGCTCGCAGCCAGCGGACGGCAGCTTTGCAGTCGTGAATCTGAGCTGGAAAAATCGCCTTATCTGTCAGCCGGTACGAAATGCTGGCGACCGAGTAGCTGTGTTCGGTCAGCCACGTCACCGGGCAGCGTTCCTTGCTGCCGCCACGCCAACCCCCGCCGTGAATCCAGACAACCAGTTGCGAATCGCCTTCGGCAGGTTGATACAGATCGAGCATGAGGCTCTGCCCGTCGACATTGGCAAACTCAATGTCTTTCTGGACGCGGGGCTCGTCGGCCCTGGCAACGAGGCTCGCCACCGCGGTCAGCAGCAGCATGAAAATGAACTGTCGCAGTGGAAAAATGCGTTTTCTGTTGAGCATTCTGAGGAGTCCTTCTGGCGCATCGCATTGAGTGTTTCTGAGGGCGGTTGAGCGGTAGGATTCTGGCATGAGCAAATCAGACTTTACACCGCATCGTCGTGAGTTTCTCAGGACCGCCGCCGCAGGAGCCGTGCTGGGATCATCGAGTCTTGTCTTCTCAGACAGTACCGCTTCAGTCGAAAACAACGCGGGCGGCTCCGTGGAGATGCCGGACATTGTTCACGGCGAGGTGCTGCGGACGTCCGGTTCAGTGACGGCCGATGGTCGGCAGATTGCCGAGTCGGCGCGTGAAGTGCCTGTCGCCGGGCGTTCGCAGGTGCTGGTTTGCGGTGGCGGACCAGCGGGGATTGCCGCGGCGCTGGCGGCAGCTCGCGCGGGTGCTGATGTCCGGCTGATCGAACTCGCCGGATGCCTGGGCGGTGTCTGGACAGCCGGGCTGCTGACGAAGATTCTCGATTCGAGCAACAAGAGCGGCATCATGGCCGAACTGCTGCGACTGTTTGCCGAACGCGGCAGTTCCGTCGCGCGAGATACCAGCGGCACGGTTTACGATCCCGAGGGCGCCAAGCTGATACTCGAAGAACTGCTGGTCGAGGCGGGTGTGAAAATCCTGCTCCACACGCGAGTTGTTGGCGCGGTCACGAACTCGCAGAACCGGCTGACGGCGATTCTGACCGAATCGAAATCTGGCCGGCAGGCCTGGGTCGCGGATCGGTTTGTCGACTGCACCGGCGACGGTGATCTCGCAGCGCAGGCAGGCTGTCAGTTCGATCTGGGAGTCGGCAGCGACTGCTCCTGCCAGCCGATGTCGATGCTCGCGCTGCTGACCGGCGTCGATCCGGGCGCCGTCGGCGAGTTCATCCGCGAAAACGGTCCGTCCGCAAAGCCGCGTCTGCTGAAGCTGATGGAAGATGCCGGGATCAATCCGTCTTACCGCGGACCGACGCTGCGACATCTGCATAGCGGCATCTACTCGATCATGACCAATCACGAGTACGGCGTATCCGCGTTCGACAACGAAGCGGTTACCGATGCAACAATCAGGGCGCGGCGCGAGATTCACGAGATCATCAACGGGCTGCGAAAGCTCGGCGGCCCGTGGAAAAACATCGCCGTCGTCGCAACTGCCGAGCAGATTGGCGTGCGTGAGGGACGGCGAATTCGCGGGCGGTATCAGATCACATCGGACGACCTGGCCAAAGGGCTGCGCCATCCGCAGGCCGTCTGTCGCGCGAGCTTCCCGATCGATGTTCACGCGCTTTCAACAGTGGGAGACAAGGGGATCGATCAGAGTTTCAAAAAGGGCGGACTGAAGCCGTACGACATTCCGTATCCAGCGCTGGTCGCCGCTGACGTCGATGGCCTGCTGCTCGCCGGACGCTGCATCAGTGGCGACTTCGTTGCGCATTCGAGTTACCGCGTGACAGGCAACGCCGTCGCGATGGGCGAAGCCGCGGGCCTCGCGGCCGCAACGTCACTCAAGCAGAACGTGCTGCCACACGAGCTGACCTGGAACAGCAGCTCGGCGTAGCGAAACTCGCGCAGAGTTTCGGCACGCAAGCAGGACGGACTGGCAGTCCATCCTGGCACGCATTGTCAAAAGCGACGGCTCCAGTGTGTGTGTTGAACAGAAGCAAACGAAGGCCACGAAGAGCCTGAATCCCTCGTCCTTCGTTAACTTCGTTGCCTTCTGTTGAAGTGCAGCCAGTCTGAGCCAGCAGACAGAGACGAACTGCCAGTCCGTCCTGTTCATATTGAAAATTACGAATTCGAGAATCGACATGTTTCGTCTGACATCGCTCAGCCGCCGGGTTGCCTGGCCAGCCGTTCTTTTTCTGCTGCTCATCGCCCGGCCGGCTGTTGCTCAAACCGAGGTTGCTCCGAATGGCGGTTTCGAAGTCGATCGCGATGGAGATCGCTGGCCGGATGGCTGGGGAAAGGTCGCCGACGGCGGGTCCTGGGAAGCGGAAGACGGAAATCACTTTCTGCGGCTGCGCAGCGTTGAGCCCGGCAAGCTGGTGATGCTCTATCAGGAGCTGCGGATTCCGGAAGGAGTCGAGGCCGTCGAGTTGTCCTGGAAGCAGCGTATCTCCGGGCTGAAGGTCGGCAGGCAGTCGTGGTTTGATGCACGCATCCTGCTGGAGTTTCTCGACGCCGACCGGAAAAAGGTCGCCCCAACGCCTGGTGCTCCGGCCACTCGGAAAGACACGGATGGCTGGGTCGGGAAGCAGACACGGTTTCTGGTGCCCGATGGCGCACAGACGCTCAGGTTTATGCCGAGCCCGTTTCAGGTAACGGCTGGGACGTTCGACCTGGATGACGTTGCGATCCGGACTGTCGATCCGGCTCCGATTCGCCGCGTCGTTGACGAAGCGGCAGCGGAGCGCTGGGCGAAGTACGAAGCTGCAGCGGAGAAACGTCGAGCAAAGTCGGCCGACATTCTGGCGAAGACGGGCTCACTGATTACGAATGGCGGTTTCGAGACCGACGCCAATCGCGATGGCTGGCCGGACGACTGGGGGCGTGTCAAAGAAGGTGGCTCGTGGGAACTCGAAGGCGGCAATCACTTCCTGCGGCTTAAGTCGACTGCGCCAGGGAAACTCATCATGGAGTACCGGACGCTGGATCTCCCGGACAGCGTGTCGGCACTCGAACTGACATGGAAGCAGCGGGTCAGCGGTCTGCGCAAGGGAGCATCGCCGTGGTTCGATGCGCGACTGATGCTGGAGTTTCAGGGCATTGATGGAAAGAAGCTGAGCAGCAAGCCATCGCCACCGTACACGCAGAAAGACACAAACGGCTGGATCGAAAAGCGAACCGCGTTCCTTGTACCTGATGATGCACTGACACTTGTGCTGATGCCGAGTCTGTTTCAGGTGACCGCCGGCGCCCTGGATCTCGACGACTTCGAACTGCGGCCGACATCGTCGGAACCGCTGCTCGCTGCCGCAAAGCTACGCGCGGAAGAAGCGGCGGCGCGTTACGTTCCGCCGGAAGAACCTGACAAAGCCCGCTGGCCACTGGAACTGCACGTTGTCGGTAACCGGCTGCACGACAGTCGGGGGCGAGAGGTCTGGCTGCAGGGAGTGAATGCCGGCGGGCTCGAAACCCTGCCGGCGGATCGACAGGTCATCAAGTCGGTTGTGGTCGCGATCGACGACTGGAAGGCGAACTGCGTGCGCGTCCCGATCAAGGATTCATTCTGGTACGGGCACAGCGATTATCAGAAAGACGATGGCCGCGAATATCGGGAGATCATCGATCAGGTCATCACGCTGGCAGCCAACCGCGGAGCGTACATCGTCATCGACCTGCACCGCTTCCGGGCTCCGAAGCAGGAGCACGCAGACTTCTGGAAGGACTTCGCGACGGTCTACAAAGACAATCCTGCTGTGCTGTTTGACGTGTTTAACGAGCCACACGGCATTTCATGGGATGTGTGGAAGAACGGCGGACACGTCGGTCCGGAAAAGGGCGTTGACGAATCGGCGTTTCTGACCGAGGCCGAGAAGAAGGCGAATCAGGGCTTCGAGTCGATCGGTATGCAGGGACTGGTGGACGCGGTGCGTTCGACCGGAGCGAAAAACATTGTGATTGCCGGCGGAGTCTTCTGGTGCAACGACCTGAGCGGGATTGTGCAGGGCTACGCGCTCGATGACCGCAGCGGCAACGGGATCATGTATTCCTGGCACACCTATCACTGGCACACCGGCTGGGAAGAAAAGGTCCTGCCGACTGCGGCGAAGCATCCGATCTTTCTGGGCGAGGTAGGCGCCGACATCCACAAGATGGATTTCATTCCGGCGGAAGACCAGGAGGATCCCTACACATGGGTCCCTGACATGCTGGGCTTTATCCAGAAGTATCGACTCAACTGGACCGGCTGGTGCCTGCACCCGAAAGCGTCGCCCGTGATGATCTCTGACTGGAAATACACGCCGACGCCGTTCTGGGGCGAGTTCGCCAAAGCTGCTCTGGCAGGAAAGAAGTTCGAGCTGAAACGCACGCGATAGAACGCTGGCCCTGCTGCCGGAAATGGATTCAGATGTGCCTCGCTGACTGTCGGCCGGCGCTTTCCGCAAGCGCGAGCCGCTCTTCCGATCCGCAAACAGGAAACCGGTGATGAGAATCTTCGTCGCGTGTGTGCTGAGTCTGGGACTGCTGCCCATCATCACCTTGTCGAGTTTCGCGCAGGACGCGACGTATCGAGACATTGCCTATGACGACGATGATCCGGCACAGCGAGTCGACGTCTATCTCGCGAAATCGGACAAACCAACGCCGGCGATGATCTTCATTCACGGTGGTGGCTGGCGAGCGGGTTCGAAGAGCAATGTGCCTCGCTGGCTGAAACGGTTTGTGGCCGAGGGACAGCTTTCTCTGGTGTCCGTCGAGTACCGTTTTACGAACGTCAAAACTCATCCCGCTCAGGTGGATGACTGCCTGCGGGCGGTGCAGTTTGTCCGCCACAACGCGGCGAAATGGAATATCGATCCGAAGCGACTGGGAGTCACCGGCGGGTCGGCTGGTGGGCATCTTTCGGCGTACGTCGCGCTGCATGACGATGCCGCGAAGCCGGATTCAACAGACCCGGTTGAACGCGAGTCTTCACGTGTCGCGTGCGCCGTCCCTTTCGCAGGTCCGACGGACTGGTCGCTGCTCAGCACAATTGAGCATCGTCACCCGGCTTATCGTCAGTTGATCGGTTACGAACCGGGCACGCCCGCCGACAAAATGTCACCCGAGCTGATGAAGGATGTCTCGCCGATCGCGTTCGCCAGCAAGGACGACCCGCCGATGCTGCAGGTTCATGGCGACAAGGACGACATCGTGCCAATCGAGCACGCTCTACGACTGCACGAGAAACTGCAGAGTCTGGGCGTCTCCTCGGAGCTGGTCGTGATCCCCGGCGGAAACCACGGAGTCGCTGGAGCCGGAGACGCGGTCACTGCCCGAGCCACCGCCTTCGTCCGCCAGCACCTGCTCAGCCCGTAAGGGCTCTGCACGGAATAAAGACCAGCCTGGGAATCACTGTCGCCAATAGTCGTCGCCGAATTCCTACGTTGATGATTAATCCAGGTTAAGAGTTGAGTATCCAGAGACCAGTGACGGCAAACGTGCCGCCTCACTCGGGAACCTCGCCGCGACACGATTGAGTTCCGCCTCTGGACTCTGGACACTCACCGCTCGACTCACCGGGAGTGTACGCGGCTCTGGTGACCGCCCCGGGCTTCAAACCCGGTGAAACCCCTGAAAAGGGGTTTGGTGGGTTCGATTCCCATCCACTCCCGCTGAGCGGTTTTGACCGCTCTGACGCAGACTCTCGCACCGTGCAGTAACAGGCTGTGCGGTCGAGAGTTGTGCCTGTTCTGCCCTTGTCTCGGCTGAGGCCGGTTGCGGCACCAATCTGCCCGGTTCTGGCGCGTACTGCACCGCATTCTGCACCGCCTTGCCGGCAGCCTTCAGAATGTCGGCCTGCGACACCTGGATGTAGTGGCGGTGAGCGACTTTCGGCGTGTTGCCCATAATCGCGCAGACGATGTGCATTGGGTTCTCACGAGCCAGTTCTGTCTGCCTGGATGCTCGCAGGTTGTGCGTGATTCGTGGCCACGCTCGCAGCCCGGCTCGCTCTCGAATCTTCTCCAGCCGCTTTCGCAGGTACGCTCCGTTTTCGCTGCGGTACTTCCTGAGCACGAACTCTGAGCCAGTGTCATTCAACTCTGCCGCGTCGAGCAGGTGGGGCCGCAGTTCATCGAAGACCGGCACCAGCCGGCTCTGCTTGCCCTGCTTCTGAGTCTTCGGACTGCGAACCGTCATCAGGTCGTTTGCCCAATCGATGTCAGACCAGCGCAGCAGGCGGTGCTCGCTGGGGCAACGCAGACCACCGTAGCGGCTCAATGCCACGATCAGCCGTAGTTCCGCGTCGGGGCACGCGTCGATCAGCCGCTTTGTTTCTTCCCGTGTCACTTCCGTCTGGCGTTCGTCATTACCAACCGAACCAGAAATCAGTTCCGCGAACGGATTCTCTGACAGCAGCTTCCGGCGAACGGCGACCGCGAAGAAATGCTTCGCGTAGCCCGTGTATTTCCGGACGGTCGCGTCGGCCAGTTCCTCATTCACCAGTGACTGCCGCCACTCTGCCGCCATTTCTGCTGAGACGTCGCCAAGCGAGCAGTCAGACCCGAATGTCGCCGTCAGTCGGTCGGCAACCTGTCGCCACGCACGCAGCGTCTCAGGCTTCACATCAGAACGAGAACCGAGATAGCGGTTGAGAAATCCCGCCAGCGCCGACTTCGCCCGTTGTTCAAGCAACCCCAGCATCGCCAGACGGTCGTGCAGTTCATCGCTCAGGCTGTCGAGCCACAGCTTCAGCTCAGGACTGCGCTGCAACCCCTTCTGGCTGCAGGTCACGAGTTCCTCGACGAATCCCTTCGCCTTTTCGGCAATTCGGAGCGAACACTTCCCAAGCCGGACCTTCGGTCTGTTGAAGGGTTCCGACAGCTCGTTCACCTGAATCGTCTTTCGCCCGTTCGGCTCTTTGATAAGTGAGGGCATTGTCAGCGTTCCTTATTCTTTTCGGTGCGACACCGTGCCGGGCCAAGTTATCAGCCTGCGGCTCAGTGCGCCAGAGTGATTGTTGGTTTTGAGTACGAAGGCGCCCAAGATGCCCGGCCCTTGTGTCAGGGCGCCTTGGGCATCTTCTGGGCGTGTTGGCGTTCAGTCGGTCGGTAGGCTCCAGCTCCAGCCGCCTGCAAAGCTCGACTTCTCCGGCTTGATCTTCAGAGCCTTCCGTGCATTGCGGAGTTGCTTCTCGCTGATTCCCTGCTTTCTGGCTTCGGCCCTGGCTTCTGTCGCGGCGACGGTCGCGGTTCCGATGAAGTCTCGAAGCCACTCAACCGGAAACGAGTCCCCGCCCTCGGCATCGCGTTGACGATCCGCAGCTTCATCAGCGGACATGGCGACGGTTCCTGACTCCCACTCAACGCGTCCGACAAAGTCTCCGGCATCGCTCAGTGGCACATCAGAATCGACCACACGGAACGCCAGACCGCCGCAGTCACGGGCGTTGGAATTCTTGCCCGGCAGAAACAGCCGCCGTTCGTCGTCGTCATCGTCACGGAAGAATTCCCAGACCATGCGGACGGTCGCGCCGATCTGCAGACTGCCGCTCATCCGCTCGCTGGCGTGTGTGCCCGAGCCCTTCCGGTTGTGATGGACCAGCACGATCGCGATCCCGAGTTCTTCAGCGACGGCCACAAGCGGAGCCAGTGCCTCGCGAACGTCTCCGGCATCGTTCGATCGACATTGCGCCAACAACGCGGCCAGCGGATCGATCACGACGAGTCTGAGGTTCTCAAGTTGCTGCGCCGCTGAACGAATCGATTCCGCCGCAGTGCCAGCGTGAAAGCTGAGATTGCTGACAGCCCCATCCGGTGCAGTGACTTCGAGGCACTCGACCCTGACGACGCGATCGACATCGGCACCCGCAGCGACCAATCGCGGCTTTTGTGTCACCCGCACATGGTCTTCGAGGTTCATGAAGAGCACGTCGCAGGGGCCGTTGCCATTTGGCCCGTCCGGAAATTCTCGCCCCGTTGTGATGCGGGCGACCAGATCGGCCACAACGAATGTTTTTCCGCCGCCAGGATTCCCCGACAGCACGGTCAGCATTCCCAGCGGAACCCGGCCCGGCCAGAGCCACCGCAGCAGTTCCGCCGGCACGTTCGCAAATCGCTGCAGCACTGCCCGACAACTTCGTTCGCCCGACATTGATCCTGAGTGGCCGCCGTCAGGCAATGTAACCACAGCTTCCGGTTCAGGCCTTTCAATCTCGGTGTGTTTTGCAAGCTCTGAAATGAGATTTCGCATCAGGCACGACCCTCCGAATCAGAGTGCCGCGTTCTCGCTAACAGAAGCGACTGCACAGCTTCCGTCAGTTCGTCGTCCAACAGTAGATCAGACAGAAAACTCTGCCAGAACTCATTGCCGAGCGTCGGTGAGAAGCCAGCCAGACGTCGTTCCATCTCCCAGAAAACTTCCTCGCCCATATTCTCAACTGTCGATAACATTCCGTCCTCTAATTTCTTTGGAGCTGCCTTGTGACTGGTCGTGCGGGGCAGCTCTTTTTTCGTCAATGGAATCAGCCGGGCGGATGGCAACACACCTCAGCCGGCACGTTCGTCCTGCGAACTTGAGTAATCGCCGCAGCCGAATCTCAGGCGGCACGTCGCCGCCCGAGTCGGCCTGCAGCTCCAGCAGCCAGCGGCTCATCGATTAGCCCTGCTGCGTTGCGACAAAGCGTTCCAGCTCAGCGACTGGCACTCGCACACTGCGTCCAATGCGAATCGCGCTCAGCTTGCCGTCGCGAACGAGCCCCCAAACGGAGCGTTCGCAAACACCCAGCGCCGCAGCGGCCTCGCGATAACTGACCGCCAGCTTTCTCTGCCCCTGATCAGCACGGGGCGACACGCTCGAAATCATCAGATTGAACTCCTGAAGAACCACGGTGCGGCAGTGCTCCGTGCAGTTGCCGCGAACGCCACGTCTTGCGGGCGTCTTCTTCAGGAATACCGTTTCTGCGGCGATTATCTCAGGTGGTTATGGCCTATTCCGGGCGATCATTGTCTAAGTCGCGCGCGTCTGCGCCTGTCAATGCGCGACTGCGCGCGTTCGTGCTTGCTGCTCCGCTCTGAATGCAGTTGGCGAGCAGCTCTTGGTGCGTCGTCAACAACTTGTCGTCAGTCGAATTGCTCCCCGTCGACCGAATGAAGGCGTCAATCTTTCCGTCCGGCCTTTCTTTCGCCCACACCTTTCCGGATTTCAGTTGGCTTTTGAAATGTCGCCGATACTGACCGAGATTGAGCTTCCTGCCCCCGCTGAAGACGAATCCGAGTTGCGCTCTTGTGCCAACCAGCGGGCCGAGTGGATTTCCCTTCTCATGTTTCGCTTGTCGGTAGCCCGCAGGCGGTTCCTCTGTCGCGGCCTGAATCAATTCAGCGGTCTCTCCAGCGTTGTCGTCCGTGTCAGTCTCGTTGGACGCATCGTCGTTCGATGTCGTCACGTCCGCCAATTCACCGCCCGTGTGTTCGTCAGTTGCACGATTCTGTTGCCGGGCTGCCGCAAGCATCGCTACTTCGAACCTGAGAATCTCCTGCTTGGCTGCATCCTCGCACTTCTTCACGTCGTCCCACTTTGTGTGCGACAGAAGCCGTTGCAGGTCCGTGAGCTTCTCCGAGTCGTCTATTGCACTATTCACGGAGCCCAGCAGATTCATCGTAAACTGAAATAGGGACTCTACGGCGCTCAATTCGTTGATCGGAACGAACTCGCCTCCGATCTTCGTGCTCTCCGTCGTGTCCGGGTGCGAATTGCGTTCGACCCGAATCGTTCGGATCAAATCTTTTACCCCCGGAATACGAAGACCGTACGACACCGTGACGAAGAAGCGACGGCACTCGTCCCGCAGGTCTGGAATCAACGCGTCGTTCCAGACAGAACTCCCGTCGAGCTGATCCCTGACCATCAACGCCCGCAGCCAGACGCACGAGAATCCGTCGGAAGTCGCTGAATCAGCGGCAATGGCGTTCCGCAATTCCTGCAGAAGTTCTTCTCGTGACGCCGCGTTCAGTCGCTCGATGTACTCGTCAACAATCTCGCTTTTCGGCTTTCCCGGTTGATACGAATTCACCGCACGCATCAGCCTTTCGGCCATGCTCAACGGCTTTGCCGGGGCTCGCCCCTCACCACTCCGTTCCGTCATTGCCCGGTGCCTTTCGTGTCGCGGGCCAGCCCGGCCACGGGCGGACGAAAGGCTTTCCACCAGCAGCCGGGCCATCTCAGCGGTGAGACCGTCGCCCCAGCCGCAACCCGCGAAAACGAGTGTACCGTCAGTTGACCGGCGTGGTACACTCCCCGTAGCGCCAGTGCCTGTAACGTACGTCACTCCAAATACTTCAGTCAGTGAGGTTTCCGGTGCCCGACTCACTTAGTTGCCAAAGTACCTCCGAACTGTCCCCGCAACGCTGCTCGCAATGTGGCGAACTTCGCCCGCTGGACTGGTTCCGCCGGCGCGACCGACACACCGACCGCCGCGCCCGCCAGTGCAAGATCTGTCACGCGTCAGCCATGCGCCGTTACCGCGCGGCTAGATCGTCCCGGCATCGTCAAACCGTCCTGACTGAGCATCTCCAGCGACTGCAGGACGCACGCACGCAGTCCGCACGGCTGCGCGTCGTCGACGAACTCGCTCAGGCTTTCGGTGGCCGTTCTGGCGCGATCGGCGAGACGTTCCACGGGCTTCTGGCGGAGTCAAGACGGCGCAGCAACCACCGCCAGCAACTCCGGCTCCTGAACGACTACATCAGCGTTCTCGTCGCCGCCGCTGACTGTTCCGCATCCACTGCCGAAGTTCTCAATGTGACGTATCGAGAAATCGAAGATGCGGCCAATCTCAATGTCGATGCAGCTTGCGACATTGCAGACGGAATCAACGGCGCTGACGAATCTGACGAAGGATCGGGTTGTTGACTGGCCAATCCGAAGAACGAGCGCAAACCAGCGTTATCGCCTGGTAAAATAGGCAATTCACAGGGCTCGTTGTCGTTTGAAAGCGCATTGTTCCCTGAGTAACGTGCTTTTACTCATCGTTTAGGTGAGTCTCCACCGATCGCGTCGTTGTCTTGCTGACGCATCTCGCCATGAATCGGATTTTTGGCGTAGGATTCCAGAGCTTCGCTGCAGGGACGCAAGCGTTCGGCTCCCCGATGGCGTATTTACCTGCCCGCCATCAGACGAGAACAAAACATGGCCACAGCCAGTACACCAGGTAAAACAGACAGCGTCATTGACGGAGACGCCTTCGATCTGATTTGCTGCTTCTACGACGGTGTGGATGACATCGTCCACGAACACGCTCGCCAGATCGCTGAGGGTCGTCGGTCTTTTGCTCCCGACGATCCGACGACCGTTTTGATCACCCGTGATGACGTCGTTAAGGCCGGGTGTGCGGTCGTTGAAGCTTTGCGGTCGCTGCTTGCAAACCGCCAGCTCCCCTCCTCTGCCAAGCTAGAGGAGCTAAGCCAGATGACGGAATGTTTTGACCAGAAGTTGTAGCGATGGCGAACAAACCGGGCCGCCTACAACTGGATCAACCTGCTCAGGATACTGTTGGTGCAGATGCAGAGACGTATCGAGATTCCTTAATCTCGGTCGCCCGAGGACTTGCCCACCAAGAAGGTTCAAGTAAGGTCGAAAAACGTCATGTTGACGAGGCGAAACGCACGCTCGCGCGTCAGGGACTAAAGCGAACCAAGTTGCCTACAGCGTCTGAGTGGGCTTGCTGGGCAGGTGCGGCAGTATTGTCAGTCACTTTTTCGATTCCCGATTGGCTGCCAGAGTCCGTTGAGGGTGACGCCCGTGACTACCTGAAGTTCGGCATACTCGCTGCCGGAACGTTTCTTGCAATCGCCCTCTACATTGTCGCCTTTGTGCTGAATCGCAGGTAGTCGACGCGTCTTTCGGCAGAGTGGCTCACGCGGATACTTTCGTGCAGAAGTCCGTCCATTCTCGCCGCACACTTCGCCATGTCGCAAAAGCATTCTCAGAACAGCGTTCGCTGCGGATCTGGATCGATGTCGTCGACCCGCTTGTTGAGTTGACGCAACCGATCGATGACAACGTCGAAGTCGAACCCTCTGGCAACGATGAACTGAGCGAGAGACCGACTTCCCTTCCCCTGATTGCAGGCGTAGCAGACCGCAACCATGTTGCTGAGCATCGACAGGCCGCCGTTGCTGACCGGCTCGATATGGTCAGCCTGCCAATCGTCCCCAATCGGTGAGTCGCAGTATGGGCATGGTGTCTCTGGCATAACCCGCGTCGTGATGAACTGACGTAACCACGCGCCACGCTGGCGGACACGTTCTCGCAACGATGCGTCGAGTGCTTGCAGTCGCTCTTCCTCTGCGACGTGCGAGGTGATGGTCATGCCGTAAACATCTCCGGCGACCACCTCATCTGCCCAGGCCAGAAACCGAGAGTCGGCCGCGGAAAGCATCCGCCGATTGATCCACTCCAGAATGACGTGATCCTCATAGACGGTCACGGTCGACTGGCGTTTGTGTTTGGTCGCGAACTTCACAGCAGCCACGCACTCTCGCGGAATGACGAACTCCACGCCTTCGCCGTAACCATTCGCCGGGATCTGAACGCTCACGCCAATCTGATTCTGCACCGTCAGATAGAGCGTATTGAAAGACCGGTATCCCGACAGTCGTCCCTGTAACACGTCGTCGCCTGACGCAGAGAACTCCTGAAGGAAATCGATCAGCTTCGCCTTCGGCTCCGCAGTCACACAGGCGAGCGGCTTTGCCTCAAAGTTTGGCCCGTCCATTTCGGAACCCGACAACTCAGGTAGAAGACTTCGCGAAAGTCAGATATCCGAACCACTATACATGCTATTGAGAGTCCGACGAAATATAGTCGCACGGGAACCTACACGTACTGCATCCCCGCCCCCGCCTGGGGCCTCCCCCCCCTTCGATTGGCCAGCAGCCCGACCGACGTGTCGACACGCTCGTCAGCAGCCACCTACAGCATCCCGAGCCGACGCCAGAATCGACTCGCGAACGTCAGCCGAAAGAGTCGCCCAGACGGTCGTCAGCATGCCCGGATCGGCTCACTGCCCGATCATTCGAGCCAAGGGCCAGCTTCTGGCGAATCGAGTTTCTGCGGTCAGCGCCGACAGCATGGGCAGCAGGGCTCTCCGTCTGTCGCCGCTCGAACGTGGCAGTGATGGTTCCGGCCAGAGGTTCACCGTAGAACCCGCACGGGCAGGTTTCTCGTGATTTCTGCACAAGGCGGAAGTAGGATTCAGCCGATCGGAAAAGCAGGATCCGGGAGGTGGACCATGTTCAAAAACGAAAAGCAGCAACGCGTTGTCGAAGCGGCGGTCGCTCTGCTGGACGCTGCGCCGGACAGGCGGATGAACGCGGTCACACTCAACAAGGCGCTCTTCTATCTCGACCTGGCCTGCCTCCGCGACTTTGGCGAGACACTCACGCGGAACACTTTCGTGGCTCTCGATTTCGGCCCCGTCGTTGCGAAGTATCCACAGCGGGTCTTCAAGCCACTGGAAGCAAACGGCCTGGCGAAGCAACTCGACGAATGGGACGGGTCGAAGCCGCTGGAACTTCAGAAGACTCTGCCGCGGCCAGACTTCCTCGACAAGCCGCGTCATGAGCTTGTGGAACAGGTCGGAGCTCACTTCGCCAATCTCAGCTCCAGCAAGGCGTCAGACTTCTCGCACGACAACCCCGGCTGGCAGCTCGCCTACGCGAATGGTCTGCGGGCCGGCAATCCCGCTCAGCCGATCGATCTGCTGATCGCGATGCAGCAGATTATGGAAGACGATCCGTGGCTCCACGAGCCGCACAATCTCGACGCTGCTGTTCTCGCTGCTGCTGACGCGGCGGACGGAGTCGACTGGTAATGCGCTACTCGCCGGAAGACGGGAAGTGGCACGCGAACGCGAAGTCTGATGTCCTGCAGGCAGTGCGCGAGCAGCTTTCGGCAGAGCAGTACGAACGTCAGAAACGCTCACTCAAAGAGTTTCTCTGCGCCTACTTTTCGGCAGAGAACGGCTGCGACTCGCGGCAGGGCAAGTCGATCAGTCCCGTCGGTGCGACGCCAAAGGGCGGCAAGATTCTGAAAGTCCGCTGGGGCCTGCCAGGCAGCGGCAAGAGCGGCGGACTGCGACTGGTGGTCATCGCGTACTGTGACGAACTTCGCGTCTATCTCGCGGACGCTTTCAACCGCAAGGACGATCCATCAAACGACGAAGTCCTCGACGCAGCCGACGACAGCGATTGAAGCTCGGCAAGTCGCTTCAGTCACGCGATGGATTCCAGGTACGATCGCATGATTCTCGCCATTCGGCAGACCTTTGCCGCCTCCAGCAGTTCATCCATCGTCGCCCGCTTCTGCCGCCAGGTGTCCCGCAGCGCTTCGATCGCCACGTCCAGGCCGATCTTGTTCCGATACTTGAAACAGTCCGCAACCGTCTTCGCAGGCGAGTACACACGGGCCGGCACATTCTGAATCGTCGTTTCCTGAATCCCAAAGGTCAGAGCGTCACCCGAGAACCGAACAACCCGCAGCGGCGGATAGTCCACCGACGGACGCCGGTCCTTCTCACCAATGGCCATCCAGACTTCAAACGGTGCCTGAGTCGTCAGCCCGTGGAACTGCAGCGCCGAAAGCAGGCAGACGATTCCATTCGGCACTCGCTTACAGGCTTCCGCGAGCGTCTGGTTTTCAGTCGGCTCGGCTTCAGCCAGCACGTAGAGTCCCCGACCAGTCCGCTCCAGCAGTCCGCGATCGCGCAGACGAATCAGGTACTCGCGCGGAATCTGGTAAGCATCCAGATCGCGCGGCCGGAGAATGCCAGCTTCCCGGACCAGTTCCAGCACTCGCGAAGTGTGATCGGCCATCACCGTACCGTGTTACGTTGCGTCGGAAGATATCCACAAGTCCCGACATTCTGTAACAGGCGAGCCAAGTGGTCAAACTGCGTTTGACTCTCCCAGAGAAACGGTCTCCGGCAGCGCGAGCACCGGAAACAGAACGCAGGCATCCAGCGGGGCCGGCAAGTGGCAACGACGCTTCACGTCAGTAGCCCAGCCCCAGCTCCTGAGCTTCCTCAGTCAGCTCCTGCAAAGCCGCCCTCCGTTCGGCGTCCAGCGTCTGACGGTAAGCCATCAGATCGGACACCAGAATCCGCCGATGCGTGCCCGCCTTCTGAAACGGAATCTTTCCGTCCTCCAGCAATCGCACCAGGTATGGACGCGACACGTTCAGAAGATCGGCCGCTTCCTGAGTCGTCAGCTCCGCACGAACCGGCAGCAGCGTTACGGCATTGCCCGCCGCCATCTCTTTCAGAATGTCCGTCAGCAGTTCGACGGCAACAGCCGGGACCGTGATAACTTCGTCACTGTCACCAACGCGCAGCTTGACCCGCTTCCGCCCCTGGCTGACCGCTGCGGCCAGCCGGTCCGCGGAACTTCCCGCCAGCCGGACTTCGTTCTCGGTCGGCATCGCTGGTCCGGTTGTTGCCGTCATTGCTTACGTCCTCAGATTTGCGACCGTCGCGGAACCTGCATGACGACCGCACGCCGTCATCGTACCGGCACAACAGATAGTCGAAATAAGCGATACTGCAGATCCCGCCGCTCAACTTCCTGTCTGCATCTCGTCGAGCCGTGCGAAGCTGAGAAACAGCCGATAGGGGTGGCCGGGGAGTTCCGCGAAATCCCAGCGTTGGTAGAAGGCTTTGGCGTCGTCGTTCAGTGCGTCAAGAATGACGGCCACGAACGCGAATGTCTGGCCGGCTTCCCAGCAGTCGCGGAGCGCCTGCGCCAGCAGACGGCGTCCGAGTCCCGAACCCTGATGGTCGAGACTGACACCCAGCCACGCGAGAACCGCAACAGGCAGCGCCCGACGCGGCAACCGTTTGGTTTCTTCGGGCGGAAGATCGCTGAAATCCACCTGCCCGGTCGCCAGCGTGTAGAAACCGGCAATCGCTCCAACGTCGTCGAGCAGGACTTTCGAGACACTCAGCCGCTTGTTCTGATGCTGCAGAGCCTTCGACCTCAGCCAGTCGTCGACTTCGGGCTCGCCGCAGTGGAAATTCTTCCGCGGATGTTCCCGCTCCAGTCGCTCCAGCCGGAATCCGTCAGGGAAGCGGACGGCCAGGACTTCTGCTGCCGACATTCAGACCTCGCCTCGCATAACTGCGCTGAGTTCCCGTTGCGCCTGCGTCAGCTTTGGCGGTTCGTTGAGCGCGTTCCAGAATTCGAGTTGCTCGTCAGGCGTCAGAGCGATCGTGTTCTGCTGAGCTTCCGCGACTTCTCGCTTTGCCTGAGCGACGGTCACCGTCCGCACGTACGCGCTCAGACTGATCCCGCGGAGCTTTGCCGCTTCCGTCAGAGCAGACTTGCTGTTCGCGTCGAGACGGACCATCAGACTGGTCAAATTGTCTGGCTTGTCAGGAGCCTGGCTGGACATGGTATGCCTTGCTTTCCAAGTGAAACTGTGCCGGACCAGTGTATTGCACTTTGCACTATCGGCAAGCAGTGATCGTCAGGACGACCGCAAAAGGCCGCGGCCTCGCAGCCGTGACGATGTGTCAGGGATTGTCGAAAAGCCCCGACGTTTCGTAACAGGCCAGTGAGGCGGTCAATCCACGTTCGGCTCAACTTGAGAAACAGTCTCCAGCAGCGTGAGCCAATGCCAGAATCGACTCGCGAACGTCACCGGGCAGCGTCGGCCAGACGGCCGTCAGCCAGTCCAGATCGGCGTTGTCAACACTGATCGGCGCAGCGACTGCACCGCATTCTGCACCGCATGTTTCAAAAAGTGCTGATTTCCCCGGTGAATTCGCACTAGTTCGATTCCCATCCACTCCCGCTTTCCATTCTCAGCGACTCTCAATGACTCGCTGACAGACTCAAACCCGTTGCCCGGCAACGGGTTTTGTCTTGCGCTGTCGACACTGTCTGAAGTCGGCTCGTCAGCGTCCGGCGCTTCAATCACTCTCAGCCGTGGTCGGTCGAAATCAGCCGGTTGTCCAACCTTTTGTCCAACCATGCGCCCAACCACATCGGCCGGGGTCTCACGGTGTTCAGTGATCGGCACTGAGTGAACGTGTGAGTTCTGATCGGACGATACCACGGCGTCAGGTCGAACGGCTGGCCACTCAGCGGCGCCAGTCGTGCCGGTTGCCCGCAGCGCTGCGGAATCCGCTTCCGGCCTGTCTGACTCCGGAGCGCTCAGCAGCGGAGGCAATCCTTCAACGGCTGCCGCCAGGTCGTAGAGGTTCGCGTGCGTGTAGCGGCCGATGGTCAGTTCGACGGTCGTATGTCGGGCCAGCTTCTGCATCGCCTTTGCCGATGCGCCCGAGCGTCCCAGCCGCGACAGGTACGTGTGCCGCAGTGCGTGGAAATCGGCGGTTCCGTCTTCCGTCGAGTACCGCAGAAAGTCCGACCGCTCCCGCGTCTCGCGTTCATCATCCGAGTCGGCAGCCTCAATCCACGCTGCCCGCGCCTTGCGCAAGTCGTATTCGATCAGCTTGCTGCCTTCGTGCTTCGCCGCCCATTCGCCGGGCCACAGCCGATCCGTCTTCGTGAACTCGGCAAACCACGGTTGCAGCATCAGGACCAGTTCTGCCGGCAGCGGAATCAGGTCACCGCGTCCAGCCTTCTCGTCAGCGGCATCAATCCGCACGGTTGGAACGCCGATGTCCGCGCCGTTCAGATCGAAGTGCGCAGGCGTCAGGCTTGCCAGTTCGCTCGCGCGGAAGCCGGTCCCGATCGCGACAGAGTACAGAGTGAACCGCTCCCAGCCCGTCAGGTGACGAATCGGGCGTTCGCGTCGAGCCGTCTCCAGCAGATGCCGGATTTCCTCAGTCGTCAGCTCGCGACGGACGCGGCGGATGTCTTTTTTCTCGTTGCCGGCCTTCAGATGAGCCAGCCGGTTGTCGCCCGTGCGTCGGTCAGCGACCAGCCATCCGGCAAACTGTTTAACGGCGGTCAGGTAGTGGTTGACGGTCTTCTGACCGAGCCCGTCGCGTTTCAGTTTGCCGAGTTCCCGCTGAACACGGCTCGCGGAAATGTCCGGGATAAACCGGAACTTGCAGCCGTCGACGATCCGTCGCACGCGAGTTTCGATCAACTGGCAGTAGTCCGGCTTCCGGCCAGCATCACGCAGCGTACCGATGAAGTCGTCGACGTGTTCCGTCAGTGGGGCAATGTGCCAGGCCTCAAACGGATCGACCAGCCCTGCCGATTGCTGCAGTGACTTCCGCTCCAGTTCGTGGAGCATCTGCCGAGCGATCGTCTTGTCCGTCGCCAGCTTGACGCGGTGTTCGATGCCGTCGGCGTCGCGGTAGCGGCCATACCAGGCCTTCGACTTCTCGACGGTCTTGCGAGCGCCGGGCGAATCCTTGCGGCAGCGTTTGCCGTCCGCGTCCACGTAACGGTGGACCGTGTTCCGGTACAGATGAGCCATCGGGCCAACCCTTCTCGAAAACGCCACGCCGCGGGCCGGAGGTTTCGAGTCCCCCGGACACCGCGACGCAGCAAAGGTTGTTTCGGCGGAGTCTACCGCCGCGGTCAGAGAAGTCAGCAGCAGGATCCCGGCTTCAACCGAGCATCCGCTCCAGCGTCGGGATTTCTTCGTTGAAGTCGACGCACGGGCCGGAATCGGTCCGCAGCGTCGGCGTCGGCCTTGCCTGCCTGCGCAAGTCGAGCAGACAGCCCGCAACGCAGCTCGACCTGCTGCCCGGTGGAACCATCGGCAGTTCCAGACTGATCGACTTCCTCGCAGACAATCGGCACGTCCGCCGGAGCGTCGATGCCCAGGCGGACGAACCCGCCGCGTGTTACGAGGATCCTGACGACAGCCCCGCCGATGCGCAGGGCCTGACCTTTCTTCCGAGTAAGAACCAGCATCAGATAGCATCCTTTCTGCTGAGAGCCCGCCTGCGATTGCTTCCAGGCGTGACAGGCAGGCTCGACGTGATTTCCGACCGGCAGAGCTTCGCGTTGCAGCGCGTCGCTCTTGCCGGTCGGTCTGCTTCAGGGCCGGTCGACTTTGACCAGCTCCTGCTTACCGGGAGACCACTGCTTCCGGTCCATTCACAGGCGTCAGTTTCGCGACCTCGCAGATGAACGAGAGAAGTGCGAAAAACTGAGCGGCTGCTGCGATCAGACGTAGGAAGTCAACGACCGCCGCCATAATGACGCTGATCGCCTCTTCAAATGACTTCCACAGCAGCGCGACCTCACGGTTGAACTGCTCAAGACACGCCAAAGCTGCATTTGCGTCGCGTTTGAGCACGGGCTCAACGTCGCCCCACCAGCAGCTGACGGATTCCAGAAGCTCGCCGATTGCGACTTCTGGCGTCACGCTGCGGTTTTTCACCGCAGCAAACGTTTTCGGGTGCATTTTGCACTCCTTGTTAAAACAGGAGATTCGCTTCTCAGACGGACCGGTGTCCGGCTTTAAGACGCGACAAGTTTCGTGGCAAAAACGAAAGCCGATCCGAGAATCACGGTCGATCGCCAAGTTTTTTGAAATCGACT
This sequence comes from bacterium, assembly GCA_016124895.1. Classification (GTDB taxonomy): domain Bacteria; phylum Planctomycetota; class Planctomycetia; order Planctomycetales; family Planctomycetaceae; genus JAPOLP01. The sequence goes on along the minus strand of WGMU01000001.1, from coordinate 5,366 downwards.
TCGGCTCTCAGGTACTCCGACCACGCGCGTGGTCAGGGCTCATGCTTCGTCAGTTCTGCCGCGGTTCTGCCGGCAGTGTCTTCCCGGTCGCCATCCAGACCGCCGCTCCTCGACCGGAGGGCGTTGGTCGAGTTTCTCCTGAGTCCCTCACGTAGCCGTTTTGTTCCAGCCAGCGCCGTCGCGGGCGTTGAGTGTTGCCGGGCAGGTCGAGTGCTGACTGCATCTCGGCATCGGTCGCGCCGTCGAGCCCGCACGACTGCACGAAGTCAAACACGCGCCGGACCAGTGTCGAGACGATTGGCCGGACCGATTCCGCAGCGTCCTGACTGGTCGCGTGACGGTTACTCGGCAGCCGCACTGACGAGGGCCGGCTCGCACGTCGAGCGGGCTTCGATCCCGCTGACGAAAACAGGTCGAGTTGTCTCATCGGTTCGGCCTCCAGACGGAAAGACGCGGGACAGGGAATCGGACAGCAGCGACGGCAGGCGTTCGGCCTTGCGGGAATGCCACGTTGCGAGAGCGTCGGACGGCTCACCCGGCAGAGCGGGACGCACGTCTGACGGCAGGCTGCGGCGCGACACGTCGCGTTCCGCAATCGATCGATAGGCGTCTCGAAACTGAGCGGTCAGCGTCTCCGGTCGGTCCGCCGGCCAGTCACACACTCGCCGCCAGCCTCCCAGCGCCTTCACGGCCAGCCGCGTTCGGTCGTCGAGCATCCCGAGCCCGGCCTGCGCGTCGTACACACCATGCCGCCGGACCGCTTCCAGAACTCGCGCCACCGCCAGTTCCCACGGCAGCGCCGCTCCGTGCAAGGCTTCATCAGCGAAGCGTCGAATCGTGGCGATGTCCGGCCACTTGCCGACTTCACACAGAAAGCGACGCACGGCCAGCTCAACAGCCGCCGCCGGCAGGTCACACAAAGCGTCGAGCCACACGAGACATTGCTCGCGGTCGAACTCAATCCGGCAGCCCTTCGCCAGTGCCGCCATCAACGGTCGAAACTCAGTCTTCGTCATGTTCACAAACTCCGAAACAGGAAACAGAAACCACAGCCGCGGCTTGTTAGTTCCGCAGCCGATCACAATCGCCAGAGCGAACGCACTCGCCGCCCGCTCGTTACAGCGACGCCAGCGCAGACAGCGTCGAGTCGGCATCACCTGTCCGGCCATCGTGGTAGCGGCCGTCGGCGAGCTTCTCGACATTCCACAGCGGGCCGTCTCGCGGGCGCTTCAGAAGCCAGTCCAGACGGAACCACGGTTGCCCGTGCAGAAACGCTGACTCGCGCACGTCGTCGATCAGTGCATCGGGATCGTGCAGCAGCTCGCGGACGCGGTCTGCCGTCGAGTCGTCTTCGATACGTCGCCAGGCAGCACACAGCGTCGCGTGCTCGCGAGGCTGAACCGTCGGCGCGATGTTCGGCGGCAGCGAGTTCCAGGCGTCAATCAGCCGAGCCAGTTCTGCCGGCACGATCAAATCCGGTTCCGCCGGTCGAGTGTCGTCAGCGTCCGGTGTTACGGGCGTAACTTTCCGGGATGTCCCGGAACTTCCGGCCGAGTGGTTAGCCTGGCCGGTCGCTTCCGGGTTTGTTTCCGTTTCTTCGATATCCAGATCAGGCCGGTCGACTTCCAGCTCGCGCAGGTCTTGCTCGACCTGCGCCATGAACTCCGGTGACAGAATTCCGTCGGCCTCCACTTCCGCAAGAAGCTGCGCCGTGTCCGCGTCGAGCTTCGCCATCTCGGCAGCAGACAGCGAGAAGCCGCTCGCGTCGTCGGTCCACTCGTCAGCGTCGACCATCTCCAGCCAGCCGATCGACAGCAGCGTCGGCAAGGCGTCGAGAAAGCTGACGATCGGGCAGCCGGTCTTCAGTGACAGGTCTTCGATCGACAGCGGACCGTCTTCGTCCGCGAGAACGCCGCGTGTCGCACACTTCGCCGCAACCTGGACGATCAGAATCCAGACGCCAAACCGAGCCGCTCCGTTGGGGCCTTCGATCAGCCGGTGAAAACCTTTGCCGTCGTGTTTGACGACAACCGCCACCCACTTCAGCACGCCTTTGATCTTCCGCGTCTGAGCAACCTCGAACAGTTCGTCCCAGCGTCGCACGCGAAACTCTCGCTCGCGGTACTGGTCGAGTCGTTCTTCTGCAGTGCGGCACGTTTCGATCAGCGCGAGCATCGACAGCCGAGCCGCTTTGGGCAACGCGGCGCAGTTCGTCACCGCCGCCGTCAGTTTGTTGAGCGACTCAGCGGGATCTGACTGTTCAGCAGGAACCCGCGGCGCGGTTGTGGTATCTTCTCGTTGCATCATGCAGTTCTCGAAAAGGACTTCGGGACTCAGCGGCGTCGGGTCTGGTTTGGTCCCCGGTTCCAACGCACGCTCAGCAGCACGGACGCGGCAAACTCCGAAACGGCAAACGGCAGGTCTCTCGCGGATTCAGCGCGAGGGCCTGCCGTTTGTGTTTTCGTCGAATGCCTGCCAGGTCTTCCGGTCGAGCAACCGGCCTTCGCGTTCCGAAGCCGCGAGCCACCGCTCGACGGAATCTCTCCGCCAGCGAATACAGCCCCGCGACAGAGCCAGCTCGCGCGGCCCGATCTTCCCCGCAGCTTTCATCCGGAAGAGCGTCGCCGGAGAAACCGCCAGCAACCGAGCCAGCTCGCGGGCATCAACCAGCAGCGAGCCCCCGGCCACCACGTCCGCAATGTCGACAGCAGGACTGATCATGCTCGCCCTCCCGCGCGCACGGGCCGGCAGCCGCCATCGATCCACCGCTCGATTTCGTCGCGTTTGAATCTGGTCAGTCGCCCAACTTTGACCGGAGCAGGAATCAGCCCCCGCTCAACCAGCCGAAACACATGCCGAGTCGAACAGCTCGCCAGCCGAGCCACCTCCCGAACATCCACCAGCCCACCGCCGGGCATCCGCGTCGATGTCATCACGATTCCACCTCCCGTCATTCAGAGTCACGTTCAGCCGTGAACTGACGCGGGAAGCTATCGGCAGAATTGGTTCAATCAGCCCTAATCTTCAGGAAACCAATACTCACCGTTCCTCGTTACCTGCGAGATAGGCTTCGATTGATCGAACTCCGAAATCGGTGATCCACCACCGGTTCGCTCTTGCACGATCGGTTTCTGAATCAACTAATCCGCTCTTCTTGAGCTTCATCATTCTGGTTTTGAATGCCCCTGCTACCGACTCATTCGACCCTGTTGCCTCATTGAGAACTCGAATACGAAGGCCGTGCCGTTTTGAATTGGCGTCATGATTCATGAGGTAGGCCAAAACTCTCGCGTCCAGTACATCAGCCACATCTGCGACGACAGGCGTGCTTGATTCGTCGGGGACTTCAATCTGAAACAGCTCGACCAGTTCTTCGTACAGATATCCCGCGATGGCCTTGACTGAGTCGTCCATCGAAAGAAGCCAGATCGCAACCATGCGAAGCACTTCAGCCTGCTCGTCAGCGTCACTCCACGTTCGGACCGCCAATAGCCGATCCGTTGTTGTACCATCGGAGAATGCCTTGCGGATAAGCCTCAACAACGGATCGAAACCACGAATGTGGAACGTTGCAGCTACGTTGTCTGCGAATCGTGCAACGCCAGTTCGCTTGAATTCATCTTCGATTAGATAGCAGAGTGAAAGTAAGAAGCCAGCCAAAGGAATCTCGCGTGAGACTGCTTCGAGAGCGTCGATGGATCGACTAAGTGGAACTGTTGTGAACGCGGTGAACACAGCCAAAAGCTCCCACGGACGCAAACGGTCGTTGCCGATAATCAGCATCTCTTCAGGGGTGGAGTGCTCTTCGACAAGGAATGCAAGTGCTTCGCCAAGCAACTCAATGCCGTCGATCAGTTCTACGATGCTTGTGCAGCAGCCAACTTGAGATTGAAGGAGGGAGTCACGAAGAGTGTCCGTCTTGCGGTGCCGACAGACTCGCCTCATAGATCGGAAGAGATCTTTTTTGGAAGGCTCCCAGTCGTCAGGGAAGGTTTCATAGAGACCGATTAACTCAAGTTGTCGAACCGCGTTTTCGACTTCTCCCTTGAATCGATCTTCATCGGTGCGTTCCTTCACGCTGTCGCGGATCCCGTCCGGAACCATCACGTCTCTTCCCCTGCAACACGGGCCGGTCCGGGTGGAGTTGTGGGCAAGGGAAGACAGCCACAACCGCTCACCCGGTCCACTTGGCTGCAGAGCGTCGACTCTCCACAGCCGTCCCGCGTGTTCTCAATACGACTCGCCCGACAACCAGCGCGAGCGATGCCACAACTTAGCCCAGCAAGCTCACCCGTCGCCATCCCCACCAGTCACGCGTTCAACCCGCATCCAGATGAGACTATTACTTGCACGCACGTCACGCGGATCCCTGTTGCTGTCGTGCTTGGGACTCAGCCCCGCTTGAATCTAGTTTCATCAACTGATCTCGTATTTGATCGGCCAAAGTCACTATGCACCGAGCGTCAGTCAAGTACCTGTCGAATTCGTCATCTCCCTTGGTTCCTCGCTTGCCTCGTCGATTGATGCCGTTAACTCGTTCTTGGTCACACCTCGCAAACGCGGTCTTTAGCTCGTTCAGCTTGGCCCTGACTTCGGAGTCGATGTCCGGTTCGCTATCGAGCACTTTCGATAGTTTATTCATTGCTGGCGTCACGTTCCCGACGATGATTTCGAGATTCTCCTCAACCCCAGATTCGCCGGGCGGATAGACAACCAGCCTTAACGGCTCGACCAGCTCGCGAAGACGCTCCGCCAGAAAAAAACCGCGACCTGGAATTGCTGCAAGGGTGGATGCAATGGCCTGCGCTTGCGGGTGAAGTACGCCAAGAACCTTCTCGATCCGAGCAAGTGATTCCCGTTGCGCCGACGTTGGTTCCGAGTCGGATGCCACGCTCAAGGTATGTCCGACAGCTTCGAGGTAGCAGGTCAGTACGACAAACGATATCTGCTCTTGTTGATGCTCTTGGGCAGCCTTCGCTTCCTTTTCCAGTCGCTTCACTTCGGCCTCAAAGTGTTGATCCTGTTGATTGATTTGAGACTGCTGAAGCAGCAGCGCAGCGATGACACCAGCGAAAGCCATCCCAGAAAAGAGCACGTTCATCGCATCGAACGCATCCGCGTTTGGAGTCGGTGAGAACAGGAACGGGATCAGAGCTTCGGTATTCAGCCACGCGGCCAGAATGGCTGGCACCAGTAACAGCAGAAAAGGTACAGCCCAGTGAAGCCGCGGCGGTTTCATGTTGGAATCTTTCACTGTTGCCACATGAAGATGTAGCTTGGCGTTCGCGTTGATCTGAGAATTCGCGGTACCAGCAATGCGATGCCTTCAACGGCATGAGACGATCGGGTTTCGCCTGTACGGATCG
>WGMU01000108.1 GCA_016124895.1 bacterium | reverse complement strand
GGGACGAAGCAACTCTAGTCGAGTTTCTCCGAAACTCGCAGTTCGTCAGAGACAGTGTCGCGCGTGCGTGGCGACGTTGCTGGCGGGAGAGAACGCCGGCTCTGCGCTTGACCAGGTTTCGGAGAAACCTGACTACGGTTGCCGCTTCGCAGAAGCCGGGCTGCGGCTGGGACGGGAACATTCCGCTCTCGGACCGGCAATGGCACATTCCGCTATGGCGGGCGAAGGCGGCGGCGCGTAGACCCGGTCGCGGACAGTCGACATGCTTCCGGGCTCTGACGATCCTCAAGTTGGGGTCTGCGGTGGCGGCTTCGATGTTCCAGCAGGTGGGTATCGCGATGTCAGATCACAGCAAGCATCTGGTTCAGTGGCGAGAAGGTTTGCGGCCGGCTCAGAGAACGCTGCGGGGGTGGCTGGCCGTCTTCGTAACGGTTGCTCTGGCGGCGGTGAGTCAGGCAGCGGATTCGCGTCCCAACGTTGTGCTCATCGTCACCGACAATCACGGAGCCTGGACGCTCGGCTGTTACGGCAATCAGGAAATCCGGACGCCGAACATCGACCGGCTCGCCAGCGAGGGCACACTGTTCGAGAACGCGTTTGCGTCGAATCCGGTCTGCTCGCCCACGCGGGCGACGCTGCTGACCGGGCTGGTGCCGTCACAGCACGGCGTTCACTGCTTTCTTGTTGGCGGCCGGCTGCAGATCGGACCGGACGCGCGCTGCACGCTCGATGAGTTCACGTCGCTGCCGGAGATCTTTAAAGCCGCCGGGTACTCGTGCGGACTCGTCGGCAAGTGGCATCTCGGAGACAACCTGCATCCGCAGGAAGGCTTCGATGATTACTGGATTACGATGCCGCACGGCGGGACGAGCACGTTTTACGAGGCCGACATCATTGAAAACGGCCAGGTCCGCAGAGAGCCGCAATACCTGACGGACTTCTGGACCGATCACGCCGTGCGGTTTCTCGAACAGTCTGCGAAATCGGAGCTGACGGACGCAGCCCAGGCGGACTCGGTGAAAAAGCCGTTCTTCCTGATGTTGTCTTACAACGGGCCGTACTCGCTTGGGCGACTGCTGCTCGAAGAGGGACGGAACCGGCACGCGGCGTATTACGCGGACAAAGAGCTGCTCTCGTTTCCGCGCGAGAAGACACATCCCTGGCAGTTCAGCAATCGCGATTACGCCAGCAATCCGACATCGATCCGGCGCGTCGCGACTGAGGTCAGCGGAGTTGACGACGGCGTCGGCCGTGTCATGCAGACGCTCGACCGGCTCGGGCTGGATGAGAACACGCTCGTCGTTTTCGTCGCCGATCAGGGCTGGGTCGGCGGGCACGGAGGGTTCTTCGGCATGGGCGATCACACGCGTCCGGTGACGGCTCGCGACGGCATGATGCGCATCCCGCTGATTCTGCGCTGGCCGGGCAAGATCGCAGCCGGCCGTCGATCGGAAGCACTCGTGGCGAACTACGACGTCATGCCGACGGTGCTCGCGCAGGCGGGACTCGGTGAGAAGATGCCTCATGTCCCGAAGTCGCCTGGCCGGGATTTCTCAGGCCAGTTGTTGACTGACGCTGGCAAACGGGACGGTCACGACGCCGTCTTTTATGAGTTCGAGGGGCTGCGTTGCGTGCGGACACTCGATTGGAAATACGTGCATCGGCACCCGAACGGGCCACACGAGCTGTATGACCTGAAGGCTGATCCCGACGAGTTCAACAACCTGGTCGACGATCCGCAGCACGCGGCGCAGCGGCGGGAACTCAAGCAGAAGCTCGACGACTTTTACGACGAGTTCGCTCAGCCGAAGTACGACCTGTGGCGCGGTGGCCAATCGCAGGCGCGGATTTTTGTCGGAGTCGATGAGGAACTCGCGCAGCTTGATCCCGTCGCCCCGCCGCCGCTGACGGAGGGATTCACTCGGGCCGAGCTGAAAGTGCCGGACGGCTATGTGGTCGAACTCGCGGCCGGGCCGCCGCTGGTGGCGCATCCGACGATGGCGTGCTTCGATGATCGCGGCCGGCTGTTCGTCTCCGAGAACGCCGGCGTCAATCTGTCCGCGGCGGAACTCGAAGAGCAGTTGCCGAACTCGGTGCGGCTGCTCGAAGACACGGATCGCGACGGACGCTTCGACAAATCGACGGTCTTCGCCGATCGAATGACGTTTCCGATGGGGGGAGCCTGGCACGACGGAGCATTGTACGTCGCGTCGCCTCCGAACATCTGGCGACTGGAAGACACGGACGACGACGGCGTGGCCGACAAGCGGGAGGTACTCGTCAGCCAGTTCGGTTACACCGGCAACGCGGCGAGTGTGCATGGCTGTTTCAATGGGCCGGACGGGCGGATCTACTGGTGTGACGGGCGGCACGGGCACGAGTTCCGCGACCAGAACGGCAAGGTGACGAGCAAGCTCGCGGGGTCATACATCTTCTCGTGCAAACCCGACGGCAGCGACGTTCGCATTCATTCGGGCGGCGGACCGGACAATCCGGTCGAGGTCGACTTTACCGACGAAGGCGAGATGCTCGGCACGGTCAACATCATGTACAGCCGGCCGCGGATCGACTGCCTGGTTCACTGGCAGCACGGCGGCGTGTACCCGCACTATGACCGCGTGCTGCGCGAACGGCCGCGGACGGGCGACCTGCTCGAACCAATTCACAGGTTCGGTCACGTCGCGGTTTCCGGAATGATGCGTTACCGCAGCGGCGTGTTCGATCACCGCTTCCGTGACAGCATCTTCGCGACGTTCTTCAACGGCGGGCGCATCGTGCGGCTGGAGACCGAGCGGACCGGATCGACATTCAGCGTCACGCAGCGCGAGTTTCTTTCCGCGGTCAGTCGCGATTTTCATCCGACCGACGTGCTCGAAGATGCCGACGGCAGCCTGTTGATCGTCGACACGGGCGGCTGGTTCTATCGCGGTTGTCCAACATCGCAGATCGCCAAACCGGACATCATGGGCGCGATCTATCGGGTACGGCGTAAAGGGATGACGCCGCTCGTCGATCCGTGGGGACTGCGGATTGACTGGTCGAAACTGACCGACGCCGAGGTGGCTGCCCTGCTCAACGACACGCGGTTCAAAGTCAGTGAGCGGGCGATGTTTGAATGCTCGCGGCGGGCTGAGTCGATCATTCCGCTGCTGCAGCGGACGGTTGAACGCGGAGACATCCGGAACCGGATCAACGCGATCTGGGTCCTGACGCGGATCGCCGGAACCGGAAACAAAGCGGCGAGCGACGTCATATGCCGCGCTCTGAATGACCGCGACGTTCGCGTGCGGCACGTCGCGGCCCGCAGTCTCGCGACTTATCCCGATGCGGAAGCATTGCCGCGGCTGGTGGAACTGCTCGAGACAGACGATGCCTTCGTGCGGCGCGAAGCCGCGAAAGCGCTTGGGCGGGCTGGAGACGCGAAGGCCGTTCCTGCACTGCTGGCTGGACTCGCACGCTGCGCGGACCGCGACGAGGAGCACGCGCTGATCTTCGCACTGATTGAACTGAACGCTGCTGACGAGACAGCTCGCGGTCTGTCGTCAGAGTCGCCAGCGATCCGCAAGGGAGCGCTGATTGCGCTCGATCAGACGCCTGCCGGCCGACTGACGGTTGATCCCGTTGCCGAGCAGTTACGAAGCGGCGACCGGGCGCTGCAGTTGGCGGCGTTGAACATTTTTCGTTCGCATCCGGAATGGTCTGCAACACTGGGTGACGTGTTCAGTAAGTGGCTTGCCACTCCGACGACTGCTCAGTCACAGGCGGCGATGATTGAGGAAGTCGTTTCGTCGTCGGCCGGGGTTGACGCCGTTGCCCTTGCAATCGGAAGGTGTCTGAACTCGGACACTGCGTCGAATTCGCTGAAAAGCCGGCTGTTGAAGGCGATTGCGGATGGTGCGCCGGTTGAGTGTCACGCGTCCTGGTTGCCAGCCCTGAAGCCGTTGCTGGCGTCGCGTAACGACGCTGATATTGAACTCGCGCTGGCTGTGCTGCGGACGGCTCGGACGAAATCGCTCGACGGAGAACTGCAGACAATCATTGACGATAACTCGCGACCGACGCTGGTACGTGTCGGAGCGTTGAGTGTTCTGTCTGGCGGGTCAGGGCTCAACGCGGCGGCATTCGATCTGTTGCTGAGTCTGACTGGTGAAGACGCCGCGCCGGCTGAGTCGACTCGCGCGGCGCAGATGCTCGGTGCATCGTCACTGACGGCCGAGCAGTTGCAGCGGCTTGCTCCCGGTCTCGTCTTTGCCGGGCCGGTTGAACTGCTCGATCTGATTCGGCCGTTCGGACGCAATAACAGTCTGCCGGTCGCGACGGCGTTTCTCACGTCACTGGAAAACGCCCGCAGTCTGCTGAGCCTGCCGACGAACGAAGTTTCGGACATTGTGAAGCGTTACCCGCCGGAACTGCTGCCACGTGCGAACGCTCTGCTCGACCGGATGAAGCAGGCCGACGATCAGAAAGTCGCAAAGCTTGATGCGCTGTTGCCAGTGTTGAAATCCGGAGTCGCGGAGCGCGGCCGGGACGTCTTTTTCAGCGAGAAGGCGAAGTGCAGCACCTGTCACCGGATCGGCGAAAAAGGCGGTCGCATCGGCCCGGATCTGACGACGATCGGAGCCAACCGGACCAGCCGCGACCTGCTGGAATCGATCGTCTTCCCGTCGGCCAGCATCGTGCGGCAGTATGAATCCTTCGCCGTGGCAACTGACGACGGCAAAACGTACGCAGGTCTCATCGTGCGCGAGACTGACGATGCGGTCTTCGTGCAGCAGGCGACAGGTGAACCCATCGCGATCCGTCGCTCGGAGATCGATGTGCTCACGCCGAGCACGGTGTCTATCATGCCTCAAGGCCTTGAGCAGGCGTTAACCGAAGAGCAGCTTGCAGACGTGGTCGCCTGGCTCCGAAGTCTGCGCGGCACTGCGACGGTTCAGGCAGAACCAGTCACCGATTGAAAGTTAAGCATGGACGGATCCGTTACTCATTCGACACTGGACTTCCTGCCGACGCTGGCGGAGCGGAAGAAGAGTCCAATCTTCCGGCAGTATCAGGCGCTCCAGTCTGCGGAGGCTGTGAGCTGGTCCGTGCAGTACCGGATGCTCGAACGCATCGGCGTCGGTTCGCAGGGCGACGTCTGGCTTGCCGATCGGCTCGGGTCGCTGGGCGTCTCGCTGCGGGTAGCCTTGAAGTTTTTCTCGCCGCGTCCGTACGCAACGACGGATCTCTATCTGGCTGAAATGACGCACACCGCGCGTGTTGCCATCCGCATCGCCGAAATTCAGCAGGACAACCTCCTGGATGTGCATAACTTCGTCGAAAGTGGCGGCGTCCAGATCATGGTTATGGAGTGGATTGACGGCTTCGACCTGAAGCATCTGACGCAGCCGCAGGTGCTCAGCCAGGTTGCCGGGGGCGCGGGTAAGGACCGCTGGGACAAGATCAACGACGTGGTCGCGACGGCTGGTCCGCAGCAGGTGAGATTCAAGCCGGGAGTCGCTCTGGCCGTGCTTCGCGAATGTCTGGCGGGACTGGCGCAGTTGCATCGGCGGAAGATCGTGCATGGCGATATCAAACCCTCGAATGTCATGCTCAAGCGGACCGGCAATGCCAAGATGATCGACTTCGGCTCGGCGTTTGACGTTAACGAGCAGCGTGAAATGCCCGCCTGGACGCCGAGGTATGTCGCGCCGGAAGTGCTCGAAACCGGCCGGTTTGAGATGAACTCGGACGTTGCGTCAATTGGTTACGTGTTTCTGGAACTGCTCGCTGGCCGGGTTCCGTTCCGATCGGCGCAGTCCCGAGAAGACCTGTTCAAGGAAAAGCAGACCCTGCATCAGCGTCTGGAAACCTGGCTGCCGCGCGACGTGGCTCGGGATACGGAGCTGGTCGAACTCATTCGACGCATGATTCATCCGGATCCCGCTGAACGTTTCCCGTCGCCGGCCGATGCCGATCTGGCGGAAGGCGGCGCGGCTTCCGCGCAACGGAGACTCGTCCTCGGCGATCTGGCCAGCGAATACGCCAACGATATTCGTGAGTGGCTGCGCTTCGTGCCGCCTCAGGAAGCGCAACTGGCGTCGTAGGCCATGCCCCAACCGTAGGCAGGTTTTTCCAAAACCTGCGGATGCGCAGAGAGAGCACGCGAGTCGAGAATAGCTCGCGACGCAAAAGCGACCTGGAGTGAAAGAGGTCGCTCGTCCAGCGAGTTGTCCCTGATTCAGAGTTTTCTGGATTCATCGAACAGTATCGGCAGCGCATTCGTCTCTCGCAACGTCGTGCTGTCCTCGCTGCAGTTTCGGAGAAACTGCACTACCGCTGCCTGGCGAAGGCAACCTGGCTCACCACGCCGTCCAGCCGCCGTCGACGAGCAGGTTCTGGCCGGTGATGTAGCTTCCGGCGTCGCTGGCAAGCAGCAGCAGGGCACCTTTGAGTTCGTGCGGCTGGCCCATGCGGCCCATCGGACTTTTCGTATGCAGTCGTTCGACCATTTCCGCCGGTGCTTTGTCGCTGGGAAACGGGCCGGGACTCAGGCAGTTGACGCGGACATTGTCGCGTGCCCAGTACACGGCCAGATGCCGCGTCATGTGGACGATCCCGCCCTTCAGCGTGTGGTACTGAACCGGGCTGGCGACGCAGACGCCGTCGTAAGCGTCGGGATACGAGCCGACGACTCCGTACATCGACCCGATCATGACGATACTGCCTGCGGTGCCGCGTGAGACAACGTGGTCCCGCAGTCGCCGCGCGAGCAGGAAGTAACCGGTGGCGTTCTGCAGGTCCTGATTGAACGCTTCCGCGGTCACGTTCGTCAGGTCGAGCGCGTGCCCCTGTTGTCCGTTGTTGATCAGGATGTCGACCTGCCCGGCCTGTTTGACGGCGTCGTCGAAACCCGCGTTCAGCGAATTTTCATCGAGCTGATTCAGAGCGACGCCGATGTGAGACGCACCGCCTGGTGAGGGAAGTTGAGTGGCGGCGAGCTGTGCCCGATCAGCGTCACGGCTCGCGATGACCACGGTCGCTCCAGCTTCGGCCAGCGTGCGGGCGAGCGACGTTCCGAGATAGCCGGTGCCACCAGTGATCAGGGCAACGCGGCCGGTCAGGTCAAAAAGTTCGAAGACCGTCGGTTCGTGCGAAGTCGTCATGGTTGCATCCAGATTCCAGAGTCGGCTGACTCAAGAGCGGCGAGATTGACTCGCAGTGTTTGAGCAGCCTCAGCGAGCGTGCAGGCGGCGGGAGCTGTCCCATCGAGCTGATTCAGAAAGGCGTTCGCCTGCCGGATAAACAGGTCGTCGCGTTCGAGGGTGAACTCCCCTTCGACGTTCCAGTCCGTGCCCGGTTCGCAGCAGGACAGCCAGCGGTTGCGATGAACCTCGAAGCGGGCCGTGCCACGCTCGCAGATGATTGTCAGCGTGGTATCGTTTGGAGCCTGATGCTGATTCAGCGAGAACGAGCCGAGCACGTCGCCATGCCGCGTCAACAGATTGGCCGTGTCCTCGACACTGCTGCCGTCGAGCAGGCAGTGTTCGGCATCGGCGACGAGTTTCGTGATTGGCCCGGCAAGCCACTCGGCCGCGTTGAGCATGTGCGTCAGAGCGTCCTGAATCGCTCCGCCTCCGGTTTCACGCCGCACATAATAAGTTTCGCGATACGCTGGGCGGTAAAACGGGAAGTGCTGCCCGCCGACGTGAACCAGTTGCAGCGACCGACCAAAGCGTCCCGCGTCGATCGCCTGTTTCATTGCCTGCAGAGCAGGGTGCTGACGAAGAACATACGCGACTGAAGCGGCGATCTGCTGCGATTCGACAAGCTCGATCAGGTCGTTGATTCCGTCGAGCGACGTGCTCAGCGGCTTTTCGATCAGCACGCTGATGCCGCGTTCGGCAAGTTGCCTCGCCATCGGGATATGAAGATGCGCCGGAGTGCAGACGACCGCGCCGTCGAACGAGTCAGCGAGTGCATCGTCCAGCGAGTGATACGCGGCCGGCAGCCTGTACTCGCGCGCAATACGGTCGCGGAGACAGTCATTGATTTCGCACAGGCAGACGTCAGCGCGGCCGGTTTGCTGAAAACAGCGCACGTGCCGCTCGCCGATCGAACCTCCGCCGATAACCAGGACGCGTCGAGTTGAACCCTCAGAATTCTGCACGATGATGCCTCACGCGATTTCTGGACGCCGAAACGGTGCCGTTGTCGACCTGATGATGGAATTGTCTGACCACTGAAAGGGTTTCGCCCGAATGTCGTATACAGGCACGATTGCTGGACCACTGAATCTCGATCCGCACTGGTGTCGGCAGCGGCAGCAGCGTATCTGTGAACTGCTCGCGCGCCGTGGTCTCGAACGGGCGATTCTGACGTCGCACGAAAATATCCAGTACGCGACCGGATTCCGATCTCACCGCCTGATGCGGGCGGCAGTCTGTCTTGAAGCCGACGGAAGCTGCGTGCTCGCAGCTCCGAATGCTGAGCCGGAGAACGTCGCCGCCGATCGAGTTGTGACCTTCGAAGCCCAATGGCATTGCACGCTGCGGCAGGATCAGATGGAAGCGGCGCTGCAGGCTCTCGCCGCAGCAGTCTCAAAGTCCCCCAGGTTGAGAACCGGAGTCGAACATTCCCACGGCAGTCCGTACGTGCGACTGTTGCTTGACGACGAAACCGGCGATCCGGCTGATATCGATGCCGATCTGTGGCGACTGCGGCGGCGCAAGGATCCTGACGAGCTGACAATGATTCGCCGGGCGATCGATTGCACCGCGGCGATGTACGCACGGGCTCGACAGATCATCGAACCGGGCATCACCGAACTGCAGGTTTTCAATGCACTGCACGCAGCGGCGGTCGAAGCCGCAGGTGAGCCACTGACCGCACTCGGCAATGACTTTCAGTGCAACTCCCCCGGTGGCCCGCCACGTGACCGGGCCGCTCAGACCGGCGAACTGTTCATCCTCGATCTCGGCCCAGCGTACCGCGGCTACTACGCGGACAATTGCCGAACAATCGCCGTCGATCGACAGCCAACGGATGAACAACTCACGGCCTGGGACGCGATCGTCGCCGTGCTCGACATGGTCGAGTCGACCGTTCGGCCGGGAGTCTCATGCCGCCGCCTGTTTGCCGACGCACAGGCGATGCTCGACGAGTTCGCCCTCGGAGTATTCTTCCACCACCTGGGCCACGGTTTTGGCCTGTTCCCGCACGAGGCTCCGCATCTGAATCCGAACACAAACTGGGACGACGTGTTTGAAGTCGGCGACACATTCACCGCCGAGCCCGGGCTTTATGCTCCAGAACTGAAAGCGGGAATTCGCCTTGAACAGAACTACCTGGTCACTGAGCACGGCGTCGAGCGGCTGACGGAATTTCTGCTGGATCTCTGAGGTCGCGGCAATTCGTTGCTTGAGAGAAATCGTGGCTTTGTCCATCTGCTCCGCACCTGCAGCCGCATCCACTGAGTTCAGGTGTTTCCGAAAGAGGCCGCTTTGTCCGTTCGCTCGGCGCGCTCGTAGAACTCACACAGGGCGAGCAATGCGGACCGGCGACTCGGGTCGTTATCGAGGATTGACTTAAGCCATTCGACGCCTTCGTCTTCGCGGCCAAACTTCAACAGTGTCTGAGCGATTGATAGCCGAAGAGAGATGTTATCGGCTCTTCGCGGAAAGGTGTGATCACTTGTGTCACCCAGTGAGTCGGTGCCGACGGGGCTGAAAAATGCCTCAGAAAGTACGCCGAATTCGAGCATCGCTGAGCAGCCCCAGTTCCGCAAGCTGGCACTCAACTTCCTGAATCAGGAACGCAGCACAAAACGCAGCGTCCGAGCCAAACGCAAACGAGTCGCCCGTAATCCCAATTACCTTCTCAAAGTGCTCACATCTGTCTGAACTTCATGCGATTGCCCTGCGGAGAAACCGGTGCGGAAACTGAAGGCGGGGCAGCAGGTCGAATTGGATAACGTCTTGACGAGGCGACGACGATCAGACAAACGGGTAACCGAGAAAGGAATCTTTCTGGAATTGCGCTGCGGCGTTGTGGACAGAACAATCAGGATTTCCGTACCCTCAGCCGAGTCGGCTCGCCTGGTTCTCCATTCTCTCCGCAAACTGCTCGCACGTTGTCTGGTCGGATTGGATGGAGACCGCGCCGCGCGATCTCTCCGTTCTCTGCTATCGCTGCCACGCAGAGACAGGAACACCAGTGCTCTTTGTATGATTTTGTGTCTCAGTAAACGGATTGAGACGCTGGCAGACGTCATTTGGTGCTGGTGAGTTTTTCCAGTCCGTCCTGGCTGTTGTGATTCGGTAGTTCTCTGTGGGAACGGTGTGTCGTTTCGACACGCAGGCCTGCCTCGATTTCTGATACTCGCGCGCAGTGAGTCGATTCTGGCTCCGCTGCACGTTACTTCTTCTCATTTCCATGTTTTCGGAGAATCTCAATCATGTCCAGGCCACGTTCGTCAAGGAAGGCGTTTACGCTCATTGAGTTGCTTGTCGTGATTGCGATTATCGCCATCTTAGTCGCTTTGCTGCTGCCGGCTGTTCAATCCGCCCGCGAGGCAGCGCGACGGTCGCAGTGCAAGAATAACTTCAAGCAGATTGGACTGGCTCTGCACAACTACCACGATACATTCACAGTGCTGCCGCTGGGCAACACTGTGTCGAAACAAGGTGGCTGGGGCCATTCATTCTGGATCGGCCTGCTTCCCTATTTAGACCAGGAGCCACTGTTCAATCAGTTGGTGACGAACGGTCTCTCGACGGGCTACACAGGCGGTGGTGCGACGTCGACGGGCCAGGCTATCAATGGACCAATCGTCCGCGGTATGGTGCTTCCCTTCCTGAAATGTCCGTCGAGTCCTCTTCCCGACACAAAGGACACCGGAGGCGGCATTCAGACGCAGATCGCGAATTACGTTGGCATTTCCGGTGCCGTCGATGATGCCGTGGGAACCCCCAACGGGTTCTTCAATTCGACGATAAGCCCACAGTTCAACAGCAGCAATTGCTGCACTTGCACGCCTCAAGGCATCCATGCCCGCGGTGGAGTGCTGCTGGTCGGCACTTGTCTCAACCTGAGGGACATCACCGACGGCACGAGCAATACCATGATCGTCAGCGAGCAGTCGGATTTCGGGGTGAACACCAACGGTCAGCCGGTCCTGATTACCAACAATCACGGCTGGATGATGGGCACTGCTTCAAATTCGCTGACCTACAGTGAGCGGCATTTCAACCTGACAACCATCCGGTATCCCCCGAATGCTGTTCAGCAGAACGGTGTTGGGATCTCAGGTGCAGGTGGTTTACCCGGAGTCTGTAACAATGATGGAGTCAACAATGGCGTCTTCTCGCCACATTCCGGCGGCGTGCATGCCCTGTTGTGCGACGGAACTGTTCGTTTTATTAATGAAAACATCGACCTGTCGTCGCTAAAGCGTGTCGCCACGCGGAATGACGGTGGAGATGTTGGCGAGTTCTAAGTTCCTCTGTCGAGTGTCCCCACCTCCTGATGAGAGTTCATCATCGTTCTGCTGCCTGGCAACAGGGAGCAGAACGTTTCTTCATTGTTACCTCTATCGACGGTTGAACCATATTCATGATGTATCCCGGCAAGTCGATTTCGTTCCTGATGCTGATCGCGTTCCTCGCAGTTCTCCCTGGATGCGGCGGCAGCAGTCTTCCGCCTGGTGCTACCGGGACAGTGCGGGGAAAAGTGACCTACAATGGCGAACCAGTTCCGGAAGGTTGTGCAGTCGTCTTTATGCGCGATGACGACGGGTTGATGGGAATCGGCGCCGTTGGTGCGAATGGAGAGTACCTGTTGCGGATGCGCGACGGATTGAAGATCGTTGTCGGCGTCTACCGTGTGTGTGTGACTCCACCTAACCCCGCCGCCAACCTTGATCAGGATGAGATCATGAAACTCGGACAGGAAGGCAAGCTTCCTGATCCAGCGACCGTCAAGGAAGTCCCGACGAAGTATCGGAGTCCGGAAGAGTCCAACCTGATCTACGATGTCCAACCGGGCTCCAACACGTTCGATATCGATATGAAAGACTGACGTTCGTTCGAGGATTGTGCTGAGGTTCGGTCTTCGCTCGTCAGGGCCGCTGTTGCATTACTTGCTGTTGCAACTGCCCTGCCATACGGGTCTGGCCGAGTTCGCGGTACAGTTTTGCCAGTTCCTGCAGACGAGCGATCTCTTGAGAAGTATCCGTGGACGCTTCCTTCTGCAGAGTCAGCACACGCAATGCGAGTTCCGTCAGTCGGCGGTTTTCGCGGAAATGTGTGTCCGCCTCGCTACTGCGACCGGTCCGTTGGAGGACCTGTGCCAGTTTGTAATGCGCCAGTTTGTTCCAGGGCTGAAACTGCAAAATGCGTCGCAGATCCTGTTCTGCGAGAGCGTCCTCCTGGCGATCGAAGGCCAACGTGGCACGCAGTGTCACCGCGGACAAGTTCGATGGATCGTCCTTCAGAACGGTGTCGACAATCGCCCAGGCTGCGTCAATATTCCCCTCGGCCCGCAGTAATTCTGCCTGGCTCAGCCGCCCGTCCACGGTCAAAGAACTGGATTTCTGAAGATTGTCAAGACAGCGTCTCGCCACGTCCAACTGTCCCAGTTGAAGCGCTACTTTCATCAATCGGCCCAAAGCGAATGCGACTCGTTCAGACGGCTCGCCTTCCGATTCTCTGAGATAAGTTTCATAGGCCGCTGCTGCCGCCGTGAGATCGGCCGATTGCTCATGAGCGCCGGCCATAAGAAACGCAATGATCGGGAGGTCCGCCTGACGATCGATCAACTTGTTTCCGAGAGACAGGACTTCCGTGAATCGTCCTTGTTCGGATTTGAGTTCTATAAGCTGATGGGAAGCCTCGACGAAGCGTCCGCTCCTTTCGGGCACAGCCTGCAACGCGAACGTCGCCAGCAGGAATTCTCCCGTGTCCCGCGCCTCGTCGGCAAGCGTTATGAGACCATCGTCCGACAGTGTAGATGGATCGGAAATCACACTGAAACAGCCAAGGGCTTGCTGCGGCTGACCCAGACGCAGAAAGGCGCGCGACCACTGCAACTGTGCCTCAGGAAACTCGCCTCCGGATTGACGGACGGCAGCTTCCAGCAACTCTGCAGCCCGGCGAGGGTTCTCGTCCAACAAGCTCATTGCTTGGTAATAGAGTTGTTGCGGCTCAATCAGGTTCAGCCACAGCCAGCCAGCACTGACGACAACCGAAACAATGACGGTGATCCAAACAGGCCAGCGATTCCATTTTGTCTGCAACTGCTGGGTGACTACATGTCGCCGCGTTAATTTAGACATAAGTCGATCACTTTGAGGGCCAGCACTTTTAATGAGAGCTGAAATTGACGCGTTGTTTGTCTGTAGTCTGCACTTTCTGACAAGTGTTTCTACTGAGTCTGCCTCGGGGGAGGGGCGGTAGGTGTGACTCAGGGACGATGTGATCTGGCAGTCAAGGGGGCTCCCGCGGTACGACGTGGTTGTTCAGGCCACACATCTCCCGGAGAGCCCCGCTGGCTGCATGGATGCTGCCGAAACGGTTTCAGGAATGGACGTCTCAACTGGCCGGCCCGCTGGATCGCCGCTCCCGCAGGTACTGGTTGCCGATGGTGATTGGAGTCCTGCTGGCTCAGGGACGCCGAACGGCGTCGCGGTGGTTCGCCGCGGCGGGTGTCACCGACGACTGGCAGGATCATGATTACTTTCTCGGTTCACTGGGACGCAAGACCGGTGAGGTCGCCACGGAGCCCCTGCTGATTGCGATCCGCTGGATTCCTCAGACGCACGTCGGTGCTCATGTGCGGCTGGCGTCGACGACTCTCCGACCAAACGCTATGGCCCGAAACCGGGCTCTTCGCGGAATTGTGTGGGTCCTGGATGGTTGAAGAATGCGGGCTTGCGGGGTTTTCTTTGGTGGTGTTTTCTGACAGGAAAGCGACCACCTGGGAGTCACCGGCATGTCCGCGGGAGCAGTGTATCAGGCGTTGGGGCTGGGTGGGTATGAGGTGCTCGATGTTGAGGAAGATGCTGACGAGTTGTTGATTCTCGTGGCGTGGCCTCGGGAGAAGTGGCGGTGTTCCGCGAAGCGACGGATGCTCTGCACAAGCAGATGCTCAAGGGCACGCGGTGGCTGCTGCTGATGGGTGAGGACACGCTGGACTCACCGCAGCGGATTGCCCGACGCAAACCCGGCCAGCCGTCCGACCGTGAAAAGCTCGATGCGGCGCTCAAGCTCAATGAGCCACTGGCGACGGCGTACTATCTCAAGGAGAAGCTGCGCTGTTCTGGGATCAGTCAGACTGCAAGGCTGCCGAACGCTGTCTCGACGAGTGGTGCCGCCAGGCCAAAGCGTCGGGCATCCGCGTCCTGCACACGATGGTGGAGACGCTGAGAACTCACCGGGCCGGCCTGCTCGCCTGGTACGACCACCCGATCTCCATCGGCCCGCTGGAAGGCACCAACAACAAAATCAAGCTGCTTCAACACCGGGCGTACGGCTACCGCAACAAAGAACACTTCCACCTCAGAATCCTCACCCTCCACCACACCAGACACCGACTCACCGGATGACCCCAGTACCCACACGCTTCCGCGAAGAGCCCCAATGGCCAGGTCAGTATTGAAAGCCTTGGTCTGCACGACTTTCGCGACGCCAGTCACGTCATGCGCGGCCGGTTACTGAGCCACCGCGTCCGAACCCGCTCCGAAGCGAACGCGAATTTCTTCGCCGGGCTCCATCGTGTTCATCGAGACCAGGAATCCCAGATCGCGGCAGCAGGCGGCGACGCGGCGTGCGTCTGCAAAGCTGTCGGTCGCGACACTCAGACGAATGACCGAACCGCGGTCCGCCTGCAGCAGTGCGCGGCTGAGGAGGCCGCCTTCTGCGAGCGCAACGTCGACAGCTTCCCGCGGAGCAACCGGGCTCGGGTGCATGATCCCGTGCATCACCAGACTGTTCGTATAACTGATGCTGCCTGACGACGAACTGACCGGCTGGACCTGCATCCCGATTTCGTAGTCAAAGGTCACTCCTTCGACCGGGCCGACAACGCCGCGTTGCGTCTCGGCCCGCAGGATCAGTGACGTGTTGCTGCGTTCGCGGCCAGCCGCCAGCTCGAACAGTTCCTTGACCGGGATGCGCAGGATCTGCTTGTTCTCGATGACGAAGAACAACTCGTCGCCGGTTGAGCGGCGGCCGATCGGGTTGATCCGGATTTCGATCGGGTCAGTCGGTGCGTCGAGCCGGCTGAGTTGCTGCAACTGCAGATTGACGTCGTCGAGCCTGCGGCGTAGTCGTACGGATTCAGTCACAGCTTCCCGCGCGAGTCGGGCATCCTGCTCGGCAAGGAACGACTTCCTGGCTGCGTCAGCCTGCAGACTTCTCAATCGACCCGACTGCTCAGCAAGTCGCTGCTGCAACGCTCTCGTTTCTTTCCATGCCGATTCAACGTCGACTTTCGCGAGTTGAGCTTCCGCCTGTTGAACGCTCCGCTGCAGCGCCGCCAACTGCTCGGCTGCTTCGGCAGCAGTGACTCCTGGAAACGGAGGCGGCTCGGAAAGCGGAACTTCGGTGACGGCCGGTTCGACGGGTTCGCTCGGAACGCTGACAGCGATGTGAGGTACGGCGACGACAGACTCAGCCGTCGGTTCCGGCTCGATCGGCGAAACATCCGGCACGGCTGCTTCCATCTCGGCCATGCCCGGCAGCTCGTCGGGCTGCAGTGGAGCCTGACTGGCGCGCAGACCGGCAAGCACAATCAGGATGATCAGAATCCCGACGAGGTTGGCGACGATGTCAAGAAACGAGTCCGAACCGAAATCCGGATCGCCGCTGCCTCCGCGACCGCGACCAGCCATGCTCAATCCCCCCGTCCGGATTCGAGCAGCGCTGGCTCGTGTTCGACCATCACGCCGAGTCGCTCGAGCGATGCTTCGAGCAGTCGCCCGAGCGACTCGCCACCATTCTCAACTCGCAGCGTCACCACCGGCACCCAGTAGAATCGGTCACCTGGCTTGCCCCAGTCGTTCGCCGTCATGTCGAGCCCCTTGAGGCAGAGGTTGACTGCCTGAAGTTCACTCCATTCCTTCCTCAGCGTAATCTGATAAGCGTCAACGATGAGTACGCGCGACTTCCCGATGACAAACGTGACCGGTCGTTCGAGTCCCAGCGACGCATTCGGATTCGATTGTCCCCATCGCTTCCCGGCAGCAATGTTTCGTTCGTCATGTTTGAGGCTGCGCGAAATTGACGGACTGCTCGGTCCCGAAGCTGCGACTTCGCCGCTCGAGGGGCTGTTTGCTGATCCGCTTACGGGCGTTCCGTCAGACGTCGTTCGGGCTTTTGTCGATCCGTCGGCTGTCTGACCTGCGTTTCCTGTTTCTTCAGACGTCGAGCCGTCAGGCACAGCTTCAGAACCATCGGTAGTCGCGTTGCCGCTTGACGGACCGGACGACACAGAGCCACCTGTCGGCGCGGCGTTTCCAACTGATGCTTCGCCGTTCGATGTTCCGGTTCCTGACGAGCCGGCACTTGTTGCTGAAGCCGCCATCTGTCGTTCACGAATCGCTTTCGCAGCGGCCAGAAAATCGGCCACTGCTGACTGCGTCGCAAGTTGTGTGTTTGGCGTGTCGTCGCGCGGTGCCGGGGCCAGCGTCGACTGTCCTCTGTTTTGCCCTGGGCTGCGCTGCTGAGAGACAGCCGAGCCTCCGCTGCTTGAAGCCGAACCTCCACTGCCTGCAGCCGCAGCATCGAGACGGCCGCTCGCTGCGCGGGCACTGCGGTCACCGGGCGTGGCGGCGCTGCGGTGATCGCTTTCGGAGTTCGCTGTTTCCGAATTGCTGTTTGAGGGCTCACCCGAACGCTCTCCGGCCGCAGCGACACGAGACACCGGCGTTCTCTGGTCAACATCGCGGGATTCACCATTGCTGATGTTCCCACCGGTGGTTGTAGATCGTGGCGAAACTCCAGCGCCCGGCTGGCCTGTCTCGGTGGCCTGGTCGGAACCTCGACCGAACTGGTCTCCAGCGCCGGCCTGGCGATTTCCGTCCACAAAGCCGAGGGCCGAATGGCCGGACGGTTCTCCAGTCAGTCGACGTCGGAAGTTTCCGCTGCTGAAGAATCCCCGTGATGCAGCCGGCTGCTGAGTCAATCGTTCGACGTCAATCGGACCGCGCGGCAGGACAACGCCACCGGGGCGGTCGCCCGGTCCGCTGCTGCCGGAACCCGCCGGGAAATCAGCCGGGCCGACACCCGGCCCGCGTGGTCGCATCTGAAAGGCAGCCGCGACAGCCTCACGACATTTCTGCGCAGCTTCGTCAGTTGTCGCCGGCACTTCGTAGGCGAATGACTCCTCGACGAACTCGTAGCCGTATTCGCCGACCAGCGGTAGCAGCAGCATTCTTGCCAGGCGGAACTGGTCCGCGCCCGACGGCCGCACAATCAGCAACGCGTAGGGCCGTGCAGCCACTCCGCTCTTTCCTTCGGCGCGAGCCCGTTCAGTCCAGTAGGCCAGCAGCGTTTGTATGCCAGCGACGAGCGGGTTGACTCCAGGCGGATATTCTTCCAGTCGTTTGACGTCGAGCTTGACATCTTCCGCCTGGAAGCGAATCGTCCCGTCAGCGCACTCGATCACGATCGGTTTGCGAATCGTTCCCGTCTGGCCATCGTAGGGGATCAGAGAATGTCGCGGCGTCGCGACGCGTTTCCGTTCCGTCTTGATCAGTTCGTCTGACTGGTCAAGCAGTTCAATAATCTGCCGGTTTTCGAGGTTGAGTTCCGCGACCTGACGTCCGGTTGCCGTTGAGACTGCCGCAGCCTGCTGCAGCGTCGCTTTCAGTCCGGCTTCCTCGGCAGCGATCATTCTCAACTGACGGTCGAGTGCGTCGCGTTTCTGTGTCAGCCCGTCGAATTCCTCAACAGCACGCTGATAATCTGCCTGTAAAGTCGCCGCACGGGATTTGAGGTCGTCAATCCGGGCGAGCTGTTCAACACTTGCCGGAACCGGTGGCGGAATGCGGGCAGCCGGCGATTCGGGCAGCTCAGCGGGGGCCGGTTCGGCAACAACGATGACCGACTCGACAGCAACCCTTTCCGGAGCGGAAGGCTGCCCTACGGCAATTGGCTGCGGCGTTGTGACCTCCAGCGGTGCATTCTTCTGCTGGCTCGCGACAAACTGCTGCACTGCCGAGCCGCGAATCTGCGCAGAGATCACGACGAGCAGCAGCACCAGCGCCCCGATCGTACACATCAGTACGGCGAGGAACGGGAACAGCGTTACTGGATTCGCGTTCCTTTGTGTCCGTGCCATGTTGCGTCGTCTTCAGTAGGGCCGGTTCCGACCGGCCGATCGAGACTGGTGCTCCTGTCACCAGCAATTCAATTCGCAATTGGCCGGTGGGAACCGGCCCTGCGCCCTCACGCGGCCTTCGGAGTGACACGCGCCGTCAGCAGATGCACGGCGGCGCTCAATGTGTGCAGCGTTTCTTCGAGAGCGTCGTTTGATTGTTCGGCGTCGAGCCGGTCGGCGATCTGCAGTTGTGACGCAACCAGATCGCGCTGCGACTTCAGCAGTCCATTCTGCGATTCGGTGAGCTGCTCGATCGAACGCTGAAGAATCTGTTGCGCCGTACGCTGCTGGCTGATCAGTTCGATCTGGCCGGAGACCGACTCGTCAAACGCCGTGCGCAGTACCGAGTCGAGTTCGCTCTGCTGCCGTGTCAGCGTCGCCGCCCAGCGATCCTGCATCGCAGACAGTGAGTTGTTCCACAGGGCAACGTGCTGGGCGATCAGTGCTTCAGTCTGCTCGAGAATCTGCTGAGCAGCTTCCGTTTCCGCCTGTACGATCGGCTGCGGTTCGGCCTGCTCGACGGGAAACAGCCGCGTCGTCAGTTCGAGCGTCCGCAGTTCGACGTCGGCCAGAATCGCTCGTTCGGATTTCTCGACGAGATAAGTCCCGAAGACCAGCAGCAGCGACAGGCCGAGCGACAGGGCCGTTGTGCCGAACGCGACTCCAAGCCCTTCGGCCACCATGCCGAACGACGACTGCAGTTGTGCCGGATCGAGATTCTGAATCGCCTGAGTGATGCCGATGACCGTTCCGAGAAAGCCGAGGATCGGGACCGCCCACGTGACTGTTCGCACAAGACCGTAGCTGTGATGCAGTTGCTCGCCGGCGAATTCGGCAAGGTATTGCAGGTGAGCGTTGAGGCCGTCCGCAGAACGGCGACCGATGACGAAGTCCGCCGCTCCTGACAACCGCTCACCGGCTTTCGAATCTCGCAGTCCGCTGGCCGCACCGTCGACCGCTGCCTGCAGCGACTCGGCCGCTGCGACTGCTCCGTGAGTGGCTCGATCGAGTTGCGGCAGAGAATCGATGGCCCGGCGTTCGCGCGGAACGGCGAGCAACCGAACCGTCAGCGCTGCAATGCCGACCCAGAACAGTGTGGTCGTTGCGTAAGCCACGGGGTGACCGCAGAACAGCGTCTGACCCCATGTCGCGAAACCGGGAAGCTGTCGCACGATCCAGTAGAAGACGATCGTCGCCAGACCGCCCCACAGAACTGGCGACGTCAGCGCTCGATCCAGCAGCCCGGACCGATGACCGCCGCTGTGCAGCAGTGGGCGTTGAGGCTGTTGCGCGGTGACTGTGTCCATCCCTGGCTCCGTACTCAGAATTGTCGCAATCAATCTCCGGTGGTGGAGCCGTGCGTACAGACTCCGGCAACGGCACAGCTCTGCTCGGCACAATCGGCACAACTGAGAAGGTCCGATGATCGAATCAGCCTCCCGACTGGCCCGAATGAACCGTACAACCCGTAGACTTTCCCAGGATTGCCGGGTCGAGCTGCCAGTGAGCCACTTCAACTTCGGTGAAGAACGAGTGAAGTGGTCAGTTGGTAGTCGCGGCGAGCAGCGATATGATCGCGCCTCCGCTGGTCGATCGCTCGATTTCCACACATCGCCTCTTTGGCGCCTGCGATCCGAGCCAGCCTGGCGACAAGCTTCGGCGGCTGACCAGCCGCTCTCAGATGTGTCTGAACTCGGCGACAGGCGCCGGATTCGATCCCGGATTCACTTCTCTCGAACCGGAAATCTCATGGCTGAGCTGCATCATGAATGCGGAATCGCGGCGGTTTACTATCTGGGCGATGGAGCCCCGAGCGATTTCGCACCGCCGCAGGGTGGCCAGGAAGCGTCGCGGCTGATTCCGCGACTGCTGCTGGACATCCAGAACCGCGGCCAGCTTTCTGCCGGAATGACGACGTTCGACCCGAACCGGCGTCAACTGATCGATACGCACAAGGAAGTCGGCTCGGTCAACGAAGTCTTTCACATGGCGCATCACGACGAATACGAATCGCTGATGCAGGAGTACTCGGGACCAGCCGCCATCGGGCACGTCCGGTACGCCACCTGTGGCAAGGACGACCGCAGTTACGCTCAGCCGTTCGAGCGGCATCACATTGAAAAACCCAAATGGTTCAGCTTCGGCTTCAATGGCCAGCTCGCCAACTATCTCGACCTGCGGGCCGAGATCCTCGACGGCGACTATTTTCATCTTGCTCGCGAAACCGACACCGAAATCCTGATGCACATTCTGTCGCAGGAAATTCGTGCCGAAATCGAAGACAACAACGGCCAGAGCAACCTGATCTGCGTGCTCGAACGCCTGGCGAAACGGCTCGACGGAGCCTGGAACATCGTCTTTCTGAACGCTCTGGGCGATATGTTCGTCGCCCGTGATCCACTGGGTATCAAGCCCCTGTGCTACGCTGTCGAAGACAACATGTTTGCCGCAGCCAGTGAAAGCGTCGCGCTGGCGAATATGGGTTTCAGCGATGAATGCATCAAGAGTCTGGAGCCCGGCTGCGCGGTCATCATTGAGAAAGGCGAACTGCGGGTTGAGAAATTCGCCGAGAGCCCCCGCAAGGCGCACTGCTTCTTCGAGTGGATTTACTTTGCGAACGTCGCCAGCACGCTCGACGACCGCAGCGTTTATCTGACGCGCAAGCGGCTGGGTGAAGAACTCGCGGAACAGGAACGCCAGCGCGGCATTCCACTGGGTGACGACGCCATCGTGGTTCCCGTCCCCGACACGGCCAAAGCCGCCGCTGACAGCATGGCCTACGAACTGGGCATTCCCAGCATCGAAGGGCTGATCCGCAACCGCTATATCGGCCGGACATTTATCGAAGGTCGCGGCCGCGCCGAGAAAGCCAAAGCGAAATACACGCCGCTGCGGGAAGTGCTTGAAGGCAAACGCGTCCTGATTGTTGAGGACACGATCGTCCGCTCAACAACGATGAAAGCGCTGATTTCGCAACTCCGCGAACGTGGTCACGTCGCCGAGGTCCACGTGCGCGTCGCCTGCCCGCCGATCATTGCACCGTGCTTTTACGGCATAGATATGTCGACGGTGAACGAGCTGTTTGCGACGAAGTTTCTGACGAACGGGGAACTGACATCCGAAATCGAAGACCGCATGGCTCGTACGCTGGGCGCCGATTCGCTGCGATATCTTCCGAAATCCGCCATCGCCCGCTGCGTCGACCTGCCCGGCACGTCTCTCTGCCAGGCCTGCATCGACACACACTACCCGACCGACTGCGGCCAGAAGCTCTATCAGCTCGCCCTGACCTCCGCCGCCAGCGACACCGGCGAAGAAAACCGCACCTATGACGTCCCACTGACGACGCGGACGTGACATTTCGAACTCAAGGAACGGTTGGCAAAACGTGATTCCGCCGGTCAGGCCAGAATCTCTTCGATCGGTGCCTTGGTCGGATCGCCGATCGGGATTGTTTTGCCGGGGATCGCGTGGTCGGCGGTCGAGTCGATTCCAAGTGCCTGGAACCAGGTGTGGAACAGGTGGCCAGCGTCGACTTCGCGGTCGGCAACGGCAGTCCCGTCTGGATTAGTCGCTCCGACAACGACGCCCGGTTTGATGCCGCAGCCGCCCGCGGCAACAGACACAGACGATCCCCAGTGATCGCGGCCGTAGCGCTGGTTGATCTTCGGCGTGCGGCCGAACTCGGAGTAAATCATCACCAGTGTGCTGTCGAGCATCCCCGAATCGTGCAGATCGTCGAGCAACATGCAGGCAGTTTTGTCGTACTCGCCGAGCTGCTCGAGGTGGAAGTTGAAGTTCTCGGCGTGCGTGTCGTAGCCGTGATGTGTGACCTTGACACAGGTCGCTCCGTTTTCCAGCAGCTTGCGGGCAAGGATGCAGCGCAGGCCGAACGGGTGCGAACCGTAACGCTCGACGTCTTTGGCCGAGGGTTCGGACTCGAACAGCGACTTCTGCGACATCAGCCGGTCGGCCATTTCGAACGACGACTCGAACGATTCGACAAAGGACTTCTGTCCGCTGCGCCCGGCAAATCGTTCACTGAGACGGCTGCGGATTTCCTCGCGGCGCCGGGCGGCATCGTCAGCCACCTTGTCGGGGTGAGCGAGATTCGCCGGCGCCTGCACCCCTTCCAGCTTCATCTGCGCGTACGGAGCTTCCAGAAACGCGTTCGTATTGTCGTTCAGACCGCGTGTCGTGATGTGCAGATAGCCGGGCAGCGTCGGGCGCTGCGGACTGAGGTACTTCGCAGCGACGGCGCCGATGTAGGGGAACTCGCCGGCCCGCCGGCCCTTCTCCATGAACAGTCGTCCCTGGCCGTGGTCATTCGTCTTGAGATTGATGCTGCGGACGATCGAGAACCGGTGCATCCGTTGCGCCGTGTGCGGCAGCAACTCACAGATCTGAATGCCTGGCACCGATGTCGAGATCGCTCGGAACGGGCCACCGTACTTTGTTCCCGGCTTTGGATCCCAGCTCTCAAACTGGCTGACGCCTCCCTGCAGATAGAGCTGCAGAACTCGCTTGTGCCCGCTTTGAACGGCCTCGGCCTGAACCGGAGTCAGCAGCCCGCCGACGGTCGCTGCCGCGGAAGCAGCTCCCAGAAAACCTCTGCGCGACACCGCATGATCAAACACGTTGCAGCCGGTATTGCGTGGCATGGTTCTCTCCGTTCCGCGGTGTTTGCAGCGATTCACAGTGTCTGACGGTTTGTCGAAGAATCAGTGATTAAATCGAAACTCGGCCGACGCGAGAAGCGCCCACGTCAGATCCTTGACGGCCTGCGTTCGATCATCTGCCCCGTCGAGCATGGATTCAAACTCTGCCGTTTCGTTCGCGTCCGGCTGACGTCCGAGCACGTTGAGAAACAGTTCGTTGGTGAGTTGTTCGTTATTGTCGATCTTCAGCATTCGTTCGGTCAGCGAACCGCTTGACGGTTCCAGCCAGGCCTGCATGAGCGGCCCGTTGATCAGAAACAGTGCCTGATTGGCGGACGCGTCGAAGCCGGTCTTCTGCCCACCCTGACCGGCAAACTGCGCAGCGAACTGATCAACGTTCGACTTGAGTGCTTCACGCAGCACCTGCTCCTGCCAGAAGGGATCGTCACTCTTGAGCGACTCGGCATCGCCGTCCTTCTTCGCCAGTTCGGCCTGTTTTGCAGCGAGAGTTCGATCGGTCACACCGAGCACCTGCATCACGGACCAGGCGAGCTGTTCGGGACTGAGCGGCTTGATCCGTGCGGCGCGAAACTCGTCAGCGACCGTCGAGGCGTCTTCAGCCTGTGTTGCTGCTTTGTCTGTCGGCGTCTCAGATTCTTCTGACGACGAGTCATCCAGCGGCGCCTGCACGACCTGCGTCTCAGCATTCGTTTTCGCTGGTGATTCAGCCGGCTCAACCTCGACAGACGAACTTCTGCGCTGATACACATTCGACAATGCGATCTCGCGCATCAGCCAGCGCAGGTCATCGCCGTGATGCAGCAGCCGTTCGGCCAGCAGATTGAGCAATTGCGGATGGGCCGCCGGGTTGTCGACATGCCGGACGTCGAGCGGTTCGACCAGGCCGCGGCCGATCATCAGCGCCCAGACGCGGTTGGCCATGTTGCGGCGGAAGTCGAGATTCTCAGGCACGGTCATCTGTTCGGCAAGCTGTTCGCGGCGACTGTACTTCGGCACGCCGCGCGTTGTTTTGTCCGGCTTTGCAACGTACGAGCCGGTCATGCCTTCCGGGTCGGCGATGGGCGGCAGATCAAGCAAACGCGGATCCGTGCTGCCTTCCTCCGAGGTAAACACCGACGTGAACTTCACCTCGCCGTCCGCCTTTTCGCCGAGCATCTTCCGCTTCGACTTCGGATCCGCGAACACGTAGCTGCGACTGAGAAACGCGTTGATGCCGTAGTAGTGCCGCTGCAGGTACGCATCAATGTTCGGATGGTTGTGGCACTGGGCGCATTCGAGATCGACACCGAGAAAGACGCGGCCGACATCACGTGTCACGACCTCCGACGCAAAGTCCCGGTCGAGATAGAACTTCGCCGGTGCGCGATTCGCATCGTCAGCACCGTCGGCCGACAGGATCTGACTGGCAATCCAGGACCACGATCGGCCATCGGTGATGGCCTGCCTCAGCCATGCCTGCCAGTCGGCGTCGGGGACGTTCGAGCCGCTGCGCCGCTCCATGACCATTTCGTCAAGCACGTACTGCATCCGCCGCACATGCTCGGGACTGGAGAGCAGCCGATCGACCAACGGTGTTCGAGCGTCGTCGTTCGTTGCTGCTTCCGCGAGAAACTCACGCGTTTCCTCGACGCCCGGCACACGGCCGATCAGGTCGAGATAAACGCGGCGAACGAATTCCGCATCAGACGACGGGCCAGCCACAGGGACTTGAGCTGCTGCGAGCGACGCGTCGATCAGTTCGTCGATTTCCTGATGCAGCGGCGTCTCGTTCTGCAGCCAGGAACTGAGGGCTTGTCCTTCAGGCTGCGCGGCTTCCGGCAGTGGCGGCGCGACAGGGCGTGCCGGTTCTTCAGCGAACGTCGGGTCGCTCGGTAAGAGTCCGGGCAGACTCAGCGCAGCAGCGATCAGCCATTGTCGTTCGCAAACCTGCAGTCTGTCGAAAGCCCAGCTCATCACGCTGCCTTTTCGGTCATCTTCGAGATGCGGATCTGCCCGTCGTGGTGCGCTGTCGCGACGCGCAGACCGTCCGGATGAACGGACATGTCTCGGGCCGTGTTCGGCAGTTTGAGCTTGTGATACGGCTTCTCTTCGGCCGGTTTGAAGAACAGCAGAAAGCCGCCGCCGTTGCCTCCGGAGGCAACGATCTCGGACCCGTCCGACAGAAACTCAATGCGCCATCCGATGCCACCGACGCCTTCTGCCGGCTGCTTCTTCGACTCACTGCCCGATTCCCAGTCGAACAGATAGTTAAGTGGTTCGTTGACCGCGCCGAGGGGATTGGTCGCCTTGTGCAGGCCGGTCATCGCCAGCAGCTTCTTATCCGGACTCAGTCGAATGTCGCGGATGCCGCCGTAATGGACCTGCTGGCCGCCGTTGTACGAATGCAGATCCTTGGCCTCGAACGTGCGCACCAGTTTGCCGCTGTTGACCTCCCACTGGTGGACCTTGCCGTCGAGATCGCCCGACAGCAGAAACTGGCCGCCCGGATGAAAGCGCACCGAGTAAACGTCGCGTTCGTGCCCGACGAATTCGCGAACGAGCTTTCCGTCGGGCGACCACAGCTTGACGGCTCGATCGTTGCCGCCAGTCGCGATCAGCGAACCATCGCTGTTCACATCGACCGAACGGACCCAGCCTTTATGGGCGACGATTTCGAGCTTCGGTTCCAGTTTCTCCGCGGTCGTCGGCCAGAAAATGATGCGGTCGTCACAGCCAGCCGAGATGACTGTTTCGCCATCCGGCATAAAGGCGAAGTCACGGACCCAACTATCATGCGCTTCCCAGGCGATCTTCTCACCAGTTTCTGCATTCCAGCGCTGCAGCGTGTAGTCCTCGGAGCTGCTGAAGAGGAACCGTCCCTGCGGCTCAAAGCGGCACGCGATCAAGGGCTTCCCATGCTTCCACTCGTGCAGAACGTGAGTTTTCATAACATCGAGTGCCATCGGCATTACTCACTTGAAATCGGTTAATGCCCAGCCGAAAGCGCCGGCAACCCAGCGTCACGGTCGCTCGTAGCCGGCGCTTTTGACTGGGCGTTAAACGAGATGCATCAGAAAGCGAAAAACCCGGCCCCGTTGCCGAGACCGGGCACTTCTTCGTCCCCCGAACAGAGACTCCTTATGTCAGCAGTTCGGTAATTGGAGCGTGCGACGGATCAGCCATCGGCTGCTGACGGCCGCCGATGTCGAACGCGCCCCCGGAATCCAGTCCGACCGCGCACAGATATGTGTGGAACAGGTCGCCGTGTTCAACTTCGCGGTCGATGACCTTCGTTCCGTTTTCGTTCGTCTTGCCGATGACCGCTCCCGGCTGAATTTTCGCGCCGCCGAGGCACACTGACCAGGCGGTGCCCCAGTGATCGCGGCCGTAGTACTGGTTGATCCGCGGCGTCCGGCCGAACTCCGACATGACGACGACCAGAGTCGTCTCCAGCATCCCTCGATCGTGCAGGTCGCCGATGAGTGTCGAGAATGCCTGGTCGAACTCGCCAAGCTGCTCGAAATGGAAGTTGAAGTTCTCGTTGTGCGTGTCGTAATTCGAGTGCTGGACCTGCACGAACGGGATACCGTTTTCGAGTAACCGCCGCGCCATCAGACAATGCTGGCCGAGATCGAAGCGGCCGTATCGATCTTTGTCGGCTTCCGGTTCCTTCGTGACGTCGAAGACCTCGCGACGTTCCATGAGCTGCAGTGCCTGCTCGTAGCTCTGCGTGTAAAGGTCTGTCGACGCCGTGCGACGCTGCAGCGAGAAGCGTTCGTTGGCCTGACGTCGAAAGTCGTTCCGCAGCTTGTCGGCCGCTTCGGTCAGCGAGCCGGCACGTTCCGAGTTCGCCGGCGGCTTGCCGTTCATGCCGACGCTGGCGTACTGCGGACCGAGATACGCGGCGTCGCTGCCGCGCGATCCACCAGGCACGCGAATGTGGCCCGGCAGCGGGTTGTCGTCGCGTTCAAGCGTCTTTGCACAGACAGCACCCAGATGCGGATACTCGGTGCCCGGCATCTGGCTCCGGCCGTACTGCATCTGATAGCTGCCCTTGCCGTGATCGTTGTTCTTCGTATTGATACTGCGCACGATCGCCAGCTTGTCCATGTGAGTTGCAGTCTTCGGCAGCAGTTCACTGATATGAATACCCGGCACAGAGGTCGGGATCGCTCGGAACGGCCCGCCGGTATCGGTTTTCGGTTTTGGATCCCAGCTTTCAAGCTGACTTAATCCGCCAGCCATGTACACGACCAGGACCCGCATCTGGTTCTTCTGAATCTGGCCGGCCAACGCGGGATTTGTCAGTGCTCCCAGGCCGCCAACTACAAAGCCTCCGGCCATCGTCCCGAGGAACTGACGACGCGCCATCAGGTGCGAGTTCGACCCACATGCGTAATGAGCTTTCATCGAGCCTGTCCTTTTCAAAGCGGAAATCTGGTCGGTCCTCAGACCGAGCATCAGTGATGGAACCGGAATTCGACGGAGGTCAGCAGCGCCCAGGCGAGTTCCCGGACCGCAGCCGGCCGGTCGTCTGCACGCTGCTGCAGGTACTGCTGAACCGACGCTGTTTCCTCAGCGGTCGGCTGCCTTGTCAGTATCGACAAATAAAGTTCGTCGGCCAGAGCACGGGCGTCTTCAAGCTTCTGCAGCCGAGCAGTCAGATTGTCGCCGGACGGGTTCAGCCAGGACGTCAGCGTCGAACCGTTGGCCAGATAAAGCGCCTGATCGACTGTCGCGAAGAACGCATCCTGCGGCTGGCCGGTCTGAGCGGCATACAGATTCGCGACGCCGGCGACGGTCTTGTCGAGTGCTGTAACGGCAGCCGTGTACGCATCCTGCTCGCGCTGAGCGACCTTCGCGGGATCCTTCTGCTCGGCTTCGCTCAGTGGCTTTTCCTTATCGAGCTTCGCTCGTTCGGCGGCGACCTGGCGATGGAGCTGCCCGGTGGCTTCGAGCAGGCTCCAGCCGAGCTGTTCCGCAGTCAGCGCTTCCAGCACGGCGATGTTGAAATGCGACGACGCCTGCTGGATGATCGCTTCGCTGTTCTCGCTGGTTGAGACCTCCAGTTTTGTCAACTCCTGCTGCAGGCTGTCGCGTTTGACGATGGCTGTTTTTGCTGCAGCATCGGCTGTCTGCAGATTCTGCGTCGCCGTCTGGCGTTGACCGGTCGCCGTCTCGACGGCTGTCTGTGCGGCGTCACGCTGCTTCGTGAGAGCCGCGACCGATTCGGTCAGTTGCTGTGACGTCGAGGCGAACGTTGCTTCGCGCGCCGTCAGCGTTTTCAATGCCGCCGCCAGTTCCTGATCGGACGACAGCTTTGCCGCCGCAGCCTGAGCGTTCTCACGCGAGACCTTAACGAGTTGCGTGGCGCTGGCCATCTGCGTTGCGCTGGTCTGCGCCTGAGTCAACTGAGCTGTCGTGTTCTGCAACGTCTGGCTTGCCTGATTGAACGCGGCTTCGGCTTCAGCCATCGCCTTCTGAGCAATCGCCAGCGTCTCCTGTGCTTTCGTGGCCTCGGCAACGGCCACCGGCAGTGCGGGACGAACGGTTTTCAATCGCTGCTCGGCTTCTGCCAGAGCGACCAGTGTTTGGAGGAACTCAATCCGCCGTCGCATGTAAGTCTTGTTGCGACGGTGAGTATGAACTTCTTCAGTGGCGGTGACGTACGCTGCGCGCGCCTGACGAATGGTCTCTTCAGCGGGCTCGAGTTTCTCACGCTCGGGCTTCGTTGCCTCCTGAGCAACGACCAGGGCCGCTTGAGTGTCGTCGACTGGTTTCTTTGCGGCCGTGATTTCGTCTTCGAGCTTTTTTCGCTCCGCGGCGAGCGCGTCGAACTTTTTCTGCAGCGTCGCGGCAGCCGCGGCCAGTTCCGTGTCGTCGGAGATCAGCTTCGCCGCGGCGGACGCCTGCAGCAGGGCTGCTTCAACAGTGGTTACCGTCGGCAGCTTTGCATTCAGGGCGTTCTGCTTGTCGGTCAGTGTTTTGACTGCGGCGTCGCGTTTCTTCGCCGCTTCGACCGCCGCCGCGTTGACCTTATTAAATGCCTCGCGAACCGGCTTTGCTGCGGCGAGTGCCTCGTCGAGCTTCGCCAGCGCCGCGTCCGACTTCTCGATTGCGACGTCCGTCGCCTGCTCTTCGGCCACGAGCTTCACTTTGAGATCCGGCAGAGCAGTTTTGGCAACTTCCGCCGACGGAGCGAGGTCGGCGGGCAGCCGATACGACCGCTGATATACCTGCGTTAGAGCGATCTCTCGCAGCAGCGGCCGGACCTTGTAACCATTATCAGCAAACTCGCGAGCCAGCAGGTCGAGCAGTTCAGGATTCGTCGCGGGGTTGTCCGAGTGGTGCTGATCGACGGGGTGAACGAGTCCGCGGCCGAGCATCACAGCCCACAACCGGTTGGCGATATTCCGATCGAAGTAGTCGTTCCCACCGGCACCGACGAGTTCGGCCAGCTTCTGGCGGCGGCTGTACTTCGGAATGCCACGGACATCCTTGTCTGGCCGCGTGGCGTACTCGTCGCCGGTTGCGAAGACCGGTTCGGTGAATTCCGCTCCGCCTGGCAGCCGCGGCCCGGTGACGGCTTCGCGTTCGGTAAACACTGACTTGAAGTTCGTGTCGCCGGTCGCAGCTTCAGTGATCAGAGCCGGCTTCTTTGTGTCGGGTTGAAATACCGACATCCGGTTCACGAAGGCAAACAGTCCGTAATAGTCGGTCTGCAGGTAATCATCGATCAGCGGATGGTTGTGGCACTGAGCGCACTGCAGATCGACACCGAAAAACATGCGGCCGACTTCTCGCGTCAGCAGGTTCGGTTCGACATCCCGCTCAAGATAAAATGCGGCGGCCGCGCGGTTGTCATCCGGCGATCCATCCGCCGCCAGCAGACTCGTCACGATGTCGAGGTACGACCGGTCGGACTCGAACGACTTCTGCAGCCAGGCTCGCAGTTCGTCCGTCTTGACGTGTTTGTTTCCGCGTCGCTCCATCAGCATCACGTCGAAGACGCCAGCCAGATTGCGCGGAAAGTCAGGAGTGGCGAGCAGCCGGTCGACGACGGCCTGTCGCTTGTTCGGCGAGTTGTCGGCCAGAAATGCCCGCGCCTCGGCCGATGACGGCACGCGGCCGATCAGGTCGAGCGAGACACGGCGCAGAAACGTCAGATCGTCAGCGATCTCCGAACGCGGCCCGACGGCGAACTTCTCGACGAGCTGGTCAATGCGTTCGTGCAACGGCGCAGTTGCGGGAGTGTTCGCCGTTGGCGCAGTGGCGGGAGCGTTCGCCGCTGGTGTTTCGGCCGCAGCCGGTACCGGGTCCGCGAATGCTGACCTGGTGGCTGGAGTGAAGACGGCCGCTGCAGACGCAACAGCGCAGGCGGCGGACAGGCGGGCGAATCGACTCATGCTGCGACTCGTTGCGGAAGGAACCGGGCGGGAGACCCCTCACAGGCAGAGGGCTCGTTTGGGCGGGTGCCTCGTTGCAAGGCGGGGCGAGACGGGAGACGTCTCGAATCAGCGGAGACAGATATGTTAGGCCCGTTCGGCAAAGCAGGTCAATTTGAGAGAGTAAATCGAGGCGGAGATTCGCACTTCGGCCGCTGGCCTGCCCACGGCGCAAGGTCCTGCTGATCGTGAGCTGTTTCGCGATCTGCCACGAATTACCGGTCTGGCAGGTGATCGACGATCGCAGCACCCGGCACGCTTTGGGCCGGTCGCGCAGGTTTGCGAAAGACGCCCGACGGCGCAAACGTAAACACTCGGCCGGACAATTCCAGAGCAATCAGGTCGCGCTGAGCTGTTTGCGATTCTGGCCCGATTGGCCGCTCCAGTTTCGGCGGCTCTGGACGCAATGCACGAACATCTGATGCTGCAGAAAGTGTGTCGGTTGCCTGCTGGTCATCCAGGTTCGACCGAGTTCCGAGCAAGGCAACGCGTTGCCAGCCGTGCTTTGCTGTCATGACTGCCGCTCATGGCTGGTCGCTTGCCCGGCAAACGCGGAGCGTTACTGTTTTGACGCTGCTTGAAATGAGCTTTGCTGAGAAGCGGGTTACCGAGAGAGGTCATCATGCGTGATTTTGAGTACGAGGCGCCGGGGTCGCTGGCGGGGGCTCTCGATATTCTGGGGAGAACGAACGGGGCGGCGCGCGTGCTGGCGGGGGGGACGGATCTGATTGATCAGGTCCGGACCGAGCG
>WGMU01000016.1 GCA_016124895.1 bacterium | reverse complement strand
GGGCTCTGCCGGTTCGTCATCATCGTCCGCAAAGTCTGCGTCCGGGGACGAATCGTCATCGGGCGAGAGCCCCGGCTCTGCCGGTTCGCCTCGTTGACGCCGCTCTTCGGCCAGTTCATCAAGGATGCGCGCGGCCTCGGTCACCTGATCCGTCGCCTTTTCGTCGAGCACGAATTTCAGCACCGGCGTGTAACGAGTCTGAATCCGGTCAGCGATCTTTGACTGCAGGAACCCGCGCGACGAATCCAGACCCTGCAGCGAAAGTGCTTTGTCACGCTCGCTGCCCATCACGGAAACATAGACTTTTGCACTGCGCAGGTCAGGGGTGACTTCCGCGCGCAGGACGGTCACGTTTTTGATTCGAGGATCACGCAGATTGAACAGCACGGCGGTCGAAACGGTTTCGCGGATCGCTTCAGCCAGACGGGCAACGCGTCGAGACGACATGAGCAGACCAGATCGGAAAAACAACAGACGACCAGCGCAGCAATCGCCGCATCAGGCCACAAACATGCTGCCAGAGACGGGAAATCGTCTCAGGCAGTTCAGCGAACTCAGTCGTTCAGCGTCCGCTTCACTTCGTCGATGCGGAAAGCTTCCAGCAGGTCGCCTTCCTTCACATCGTTAAAACCGTCCAGACGGATACCGCATTCCATACCCTCGCGAACTTCCTTGACGTCGTCCTTGACGCGCCGCAGTGACGCGATCGGGTAGTCGTTGAGCACCTTCTGGTCGCGGATGACGTGAACGCGATGATTCCGTTCGATCGTCCCGTTCAGGATACGACATCCGGCAATCGTTCCGGTCCGGCTGACCGAGAACGTCTGCAGGACAATGGCCCGACCGGTGGCTACCTGAACCTTTTCCGGAATCAGCAGGCCTTCCAGGGTGTTGCGGATATGGTCTGTGACTTCGTAGATGATGTCGTATCGACGGATTTCGACGCCTTCCTGATCGGCCAGCGAGAGAGCCCGGTCTTCCGCGATGACGTGAAACGCGATGATGATCGCGTCCGACGCGCTGGCCAGATAAATGTCGCTCTCGTTGACGCCGCCGACAGCCTCGTGCAGAACCTGCACGCGGACTTCCGGATGATCGAGCTTGCCGATTTCACTCTTGAGCGCCTCGATCGAGCCCGGCGTGTCCGCTTTCAGGATCACGTTGAGATCCTGCACGGCGCCGTCGCGTGCGGCATTGAGAATGTCATCGAGCGTGCGTGGCCGATTGCGGCCGGCGAGCAGTTCGGTTCGACCTGCAAACTTCCGCTCGGCCGCGATCTCACGTGCCTTTTCGATATCGTCCAGCACGAAGAAGTGATCGCCGGCACCCGGCACAACGTCGAGGCCCGTCACTTTAACCGGCATCGACGGCGGAGCTTCAGTAATCGATTCACCGCGGTCGTTGTAAATATTGCGGATGCGTCCGCAGGCCTGTCCGACCAGCATCTGATCGCCAACCCGCAGAGTTCCCTTCTGCACGATGACCCAGGCGATCGGTCCCAGACCTTCGTCCTGAAATGCTTCGAGGCAGACGCCGACGCCGTTGCACTCCGGGTTGGCTTTCAGCTCGCCGATTTCTGCTGTCAGCAGGATCGTTTCGAGCAGTTCGTCGATACCCTGTCCGGTGATTGCCGATGTTCGGACGACTTCGACATCACCACCCCATTCCTGAGGCTGCACGCCGTTGACGGACAGGTCGGTCAACACCTTCTGCTCGTTAATATCCGGAAGGTCGCACTTGTTGAGGGCGACAATCACGGGAGCCCCGGAAGCCTTCGCGTGACTGATGCACTCAACCGTCTGCGGCATCACGCTGTCGTTGGCTGCGACAACCAGCACGATGATGTCCGTGACGTTGGCACCACGGGCTCGCATTTCGCCGAACGCGGCATGGCCAGGCGTATCGACGAACGTAATCTGCTGACCGTTATAGTCGACCTGGTACGAACGGATGTGCTGCGTAATTCCGCCGGCTTCGCCCGCTACGACATTTGTTTCGCGAATCTTGTCAAGCAGCGACGTCTTACCGTGGTCAACGTGTCCGAGAATTGTGACAACTGGCGGCCGGGGCTGCAGGAGTTCTTCCGGTTCCTCGCGTTCAATGATTTCGTCCAGAAACTCTTCACCCGACTGCTGGCGTTTGACTTCCAGCTCGACGCCAAGTTCCGCGGCAATTTCCCAGGCTGCTTCCTCATCAAGCATCTGGTTGATCGTGACCATCTCGCCACGCTTCCACAGGATGCTGATGATCTGCTTGGCAGGTCGGCCGATCGCTTCTGACAGGCTCCTGACAGTCAGCGGAAACTCGACGACCGCCGAAGTTTTCAGGTCAACAGGTCCAGAACGCTTTTTCCGCCGCATTCCTGTCGAGCGCCGCGTCCGTGACTCTTCTTCTTCACGAGAAACAGTTCGCTGTCGACGCTGCCGGCGTTCACTGCGGGTCGAATCCAGCGACCCCATGCCACGGCTTTTCTTTTCTTCTTCGTCAAGAAGAGCGGCGTCTTTCCGTCCGGCAGGTCCGGGCTTGCTGCTGCGACGACTCTTCTCTTCGGCCGCCTGTTTCAACCGTTCGGCCAGCGGACTCTGCGCGTCATACTCATCCGGAGCGAGGCGAATTTCGGGCTTCTGAGCCTTGGGTTCGTTCTCAGCCTTCTTCCGGGATTCCTGAGGCTTGAACTGCGGGATGGCCGCCAGTCCGGGCAACGACGGCCGGGATTTCACCTTCTCCCGACGAACCGGCAGGTCCGAGTGCGTTGGTGTGCCAACCGGACGCATATCTCGAGCGACACCCCCACCATGCTTCGGCTGGTAGTCGTCCCGCGTGACGGCGGCCAGTTCATCTTTTGCATCTGCTGCTGGCTGAACGGCTTCCTCAGGTGCAGGTTCGGCGGCTGGAGCGTCCGCTGTCTCCTCAGCTCCTTCGGTGGCAACGACTGCTTCGGCACTCTCCGTTTCCGAAACCTCAACCTCAACGTCGGCCACTGGCGTCTCAATAACGGGTTCGGGTGCCTGTTCGACAGGGCGCGGACGCTCCTTCGGAGCCATCGTCCGCAACTCGCGCATCCGCGATGTCAGTTCAGGAACGTGTTCGCGCGTTGGGGCGAGGTCAACCTCAGGCTCATTGGATCCGCCACCACCGGCGCCGGCAATATGATCCAGGACAAGCTGCTTTTCTTCCGGGGAAATGGAGGCCAGCGCCGATCCCTTGACGGTCAGGCCGGCTTCGCGGCAGTGCTCGATGAGCACCTTACTGTCCATCCCCAGCTCTTTCGCGAGCGAAAAGATTCTCACTTTTGTGGCTGTATCCGCCATCGATCTCCAATCACTCTCTGGTTACCCGGGAGTGCGGCCCGCTGAATTTTCCGACCGTTCTGCCTCGGTTCCGATGCGACAATGCACCGCAGACGGGCAGGTATCTGACAGTATTTCCGTTAAGAAAATCCAGGCGTCCAGCGTCAGGACTCCGATTCGGTCGACGCTGATTCGGCCGCAGCAACCTCACCCGATTCTTCGACAGCGTCGACGGATCGTTCATCGTCCGTCTCGCCAGTCGCTTTGTTGCCGGCCTCCTCGCCAGCGTCCGCAGCAGCCTCTTCACCACCAGCTTCGTCAACGGCTTCAGCCGAGTCTGCTTCCGTTTCGTCTGCGGCGGCATCCTCCGCGATGTCTGCACTGGCAGACTCTTCGACTGCCGTTTCGAGACCGGCACGCGATCCCGCATTCACTTCGACGATTTCCTGCTGCTCGCGTTCAATCGCCCGCAGCCGAGCCTCTTCAGCCTTCCGTTCAGATTCCAGCGCTTCCAGACGTTCCGACTCTTTATCGGCAAAGTCGACGATCTCGTCACACTGCTCCTGCGTCAGGCCACCGAGTTCGGCCAGTTCATCCGGCTCGATAACTGACAGATCGTAGAAGCTGAAGAAACCCTGAGAAACGAGTGCTTCGGCAAGTTCGTCTTCAATACCAGGGACCGCGGAAAACGCCATCACCGACTTTTCAAGCTGCTCGTCCAGTTCCGCCTGAGTCATCACTTCGATGTCCCATCCGACGAGCTTCGACGCCAGCCGCACGTTCTGGCCGCGTTTGCCGATCGCCAGCGAAAGCTGATCGTCACGCACGAGCACGATCACGCGGCCGAGCATCGGGCAGAGGATGACATCCTCGACTTCGGCCGGTTGCATCGCGTTTGGCACAAGCACCTGCAGCGAATCGTTCCAGCGGACAATGTCGATCCGCTCGCCCGACAGTTCGTCAACGATGTTCCGAATCCGCGACCCGCGAACACCGACGCAGGCGCCGACGGGATCGATCTTCGTATCAATACACGAAACGGCGACCTTCGAACGGTAACCGGCTTCGCGGGCCAGCGATCGAATCTCGATGACGCGTTCGGCGACTTCCGGAATTTCTGTCTCGAACAGCCGCAGCACCAGTTCCGGATGGCTGCGTGAGAGAATGACTTTGACGCGGCTGCCGGCCTTGCGGACCTCCAGCACGACGGCGCGGACGCGTTCGTTCGTGCGGTGCTGCTCGCCGGGAATCTGCTCGCTGCGCGGCAGGACGGCTTCGACCTTGCCAAGGCTGACGATCGCGGCGCCGCCTTCAAATCGGACGATCGGACCGCTGACCAGTTCCCCTTTCAGCGCGTCGAATTCGTCGTACAGAGAATCGCGTTCGGCTTCGCGAATCTTCTGGATCATCACCTGCTTGGCGGTCTGAGCGGACACGCGGCCCAGGATGTCGCCCAGATCGTCGGGCGGAAGTTCACTGCCGTTGCACGTAATCGTCGGTTCGCCATGAGTGCGATCGACTTTGACTTCCAGTTCGTAATCCTCGCCGTAGTGCTTGCGCGCCGCCGAAAGGATCGCCTGTTCGATACCCTCGAACACGATTTCCTTGTCGATATTCTTGTCGCGATGAATCGCGTCGACGACTCGTAGTACTTCAGAACCGTTCATTACCGTCCTTCCAGACGCGTGCTGTGACCGGTTGATCCGACGGTCAACCGCAGCAGCCCTTTGCTCCTGCAGAAGATGACTCCGGGAATCCGTAATGGCGAACCCCAGCCGCAGCCGGCGGGCCTCGCTTCGTGCTTCCGTACAGGCAATAAAAAAAGTGGGACTGATCCCACTTTCACGCCGACACCCCGACCGGGAACTGCCGACTCACGCGGTAACACAGGATTACCGCTCCTTCAGCCCTCACGAATGAGGAGGATGTGTGCCGTCAACTGCTCACATGAAGGCAACCTTCCAAGGGCTCTGACCGGCTGTCACCAGACCTGAGCACCTGAAACCTGCGTCTCTTCCATGGCAGCCACCTGCCACGGAGTCCAACGCCGCGTGAATGTGGGACCCGAACCGACCGCGCAACGCACGCCCCATCCGGGTTCTCAGCAACGCGGAAAAATAACAGCCGCGAATCAGAAGTCAAGCAGCGACGAGGAGCCCGCAGCCACATCGATATCCCGCCACCTGATTCAATCGCCACAGCCACGAGGGGCTCCGCGCCAGCCGATATCCTGCGAAGATCCGTCAGGCTTTCCGTGTACTTGCTTCACCTGCCCGAGAGAGATAAACCAGCTCAGGCTCTGCATGAACGACAGGGCCGTCGCGAAGAATCTTGTTGGGCGATTAAGTGTTTAAGGTATTGCGCATCTGGAAAGTATTCTTGCTGCTCATTGTCACGGGTTGTTTTGGCGATAGTGCGGACAACCGAGATGAGATCGAAAGCGACGCTCGTCCATCTGCAACATCGAACGCAAGTGCTGGTCCCCCTTTGCCGTTCTCTGTGTTCTACACCTGTTATTCGACAGGCCAGACAGTTGAGTCTCAATCACCGATCAGGATGAGCCCCTCTGAGATCCGAACGGCATTTAACGAACACCTTCGCGACAAGGATGATTTCCTTGGCGTTGTCGACTCGGAAGGCGTGACCCTTCAGTTCATCGTAGAGGACGACGGCACCTACTGGACCGAGGTTCCACATCCGGAACGGCGAGGTAGCTCTGGCAGAAAACTGTCGCTGAATGAAGTGACGCAGTTACTCGAACGGCCACCAGGTTCGCTGCGACATATTGAGGATGAACTGAACTTGGAGTTCAAAGCATGGTGACCTTGGGACCACGCTTTCGTGCTGCCCATGTCTCAAGTTGTGGAACCAAACGACGCGCTCAAATGACAGGCAAACGACTTGCAGCCGGAATTCTGGCCGTCTTGCTGGCGGCGCTGCTCGCCTGGTCAATTGTGGCGGGTGTCGGGAATCTGCGGACGCAAATCCTGATTGGCATTGGTGTCGTGCTCGGCCTGGTTTACACCTGTTTCGGTCACCTTCCTGAATGGATCGTCGATTGCAGCGGGCTTTCCATCACTGACGACGACGATCCGTCCAACATCCCGCCACGCATCTACCTGCCCATCCTGCTCGGCGTCATTCTCCTCGCGTTGGCTGCTGTTGCCGTGGCCGTATTCCTGCTGTAGTCGATGCGCCACGGTGCCACTGCCGGCTTGTCCGGCAGTGCTGGGGCTCTTGATCAGCGAGCACTGATGGCACGCCAGCAGTGGTACTCGGCGTCTGAGCACGTTTTGGAAAACCTACTTACGACTTTGAGTCAGGAGCGTTGTTCACTCCGCGTCAAACCGATACCCGACTCCATGCACCGTCTGGATGATGCGTGGACGCCGCGGGTCGAGTTCGATGCGTTTTCTCAACTGCGAGATGTGCTGGTCGAGCGTTCGACTGTTCGGGAAATAATCCTCGCCCCAGGCGTGATTGAAGATCGTGTTGCGGTCGAGTGCCCGACCGGAATTCGCGTGCAGCAGTTGCAGGATGGTGATGTCGCGGGGGCTGAGTTCGATAATCGTTTCCCCGCGGCGGGCGCGCAGTTCGGCCGGGATGATGTGCAGATCGTCCATCTGAAACTCGCACGCCAGCGGAGCCTTGCGGCTGTAACAGCGGCGAGCGACCGCACGCACGCGGGCGACGACTTCGCGGACGCCGAACGGCTTCGCGATAAAGTCGTCGGCTCCCAGTTCGAATCCGACCAACCGATCGATCTCTTCTGACTTCGCACTGATAAAGATGATCGGAATGTCCGGAACCTCGGCGCGGATCTGGCGGCAGGCTTCGTAACCGCTCTGGTCGGGCATCATGATGTCAAGGCAGACGAAATCCGGCCGACTCGATCGAAACTCGCGCACGGCCGCGCCTCCGTCGGGTGCGGAAACAACGTCGTAGCCCTCGTCGCGCAGCACTTCGACGAGGCCCTCGCGCGTCAGTCGATCGTCTTCAGCAATCAGGATCTTCATCGCTGCCCGTCAGCCTCCGCTTCGCAGGACGACGCGAAATACGCAGCCGGTCACAGAATCCAGCAGCGTCACATCGCCGCCGTGCAGCCGCGCCAGTTCCCGCGCAATCGACAGCCCGATGCCCGTTCCCGCCGCGGCGCGAATATCGTTCGAGCCGCGTACGAACGGTGCGAACACACGGTCGCGGTCGGCCTTCGGGATCCCCGGCCCGGTATCGGCCACGTCGGCGATGATGCGACCGTCGTCGAGGCGGCTGCTGATCCGCAGTGATTTCCCGTTCGCCGCGTACTTCTCGACGTTGCTGATCAGGTTGCCGACGATCTGCTCCAGAAAGTCCGCGTCGATGCGCACCGGCGCGGCGGCGGACAACTCAGTTGAGACTTCGATCTGCAGTTCTTCCAGCGACGGCCGAAAGCGTTCGAGTGTTCGGTTCAGAACATCATCGACGACGACCTCTACCGGTCGCGGCTCAAGCGTGCGGCGCTGCTGCCGCGCGAACGTCAGCACGTTGCCGATCAGCCGACTCAGCCGCTGTCCCTCGCCGAGGATCACCTCGAGTCGCTGGCGCGACCGCAGAGCCGTTTCGGCGTCCAGCGTGTCGAGATCGCGTTCGAGCAGTTCGGCGTACATGCGGATGTTCGTTAACGGTGTCTTCAACTCGTGCGACACCTGATTGACGAAGCTGACCTGCTGCGTCGCCTGCCGCATGTCGCGTGAATAATCCTTCCACAGCAATACGGCGCACGCGGCGACAGCGACCGCAACAGCCAGCAACCCCCCTGCCAGGCCGACGTATGCGCTCCGCCCGGCACCGACGGCGAACTGCTCGTCCGGCACGAAGCACTGGAGCCGCCACGAAGCCAGTGGCGCCGCGACAGCGAC
The DNA here is from genome assembly GCA_016124895.1 of bacterium. Classification (GTDB taxonomy): domain Bacteria; phylum Planctomycetota; class Planctomycetia; order Planctomycetales; family Planctomycetaceae; genus JAPOLP01. Next base: position 75,300 of record WGMU01000016.1, on the reverse strand, counting down.
TTCACAGAGTGGTTCGGCCGATGCCCCCGTCTCGAAACTGCCCCACTGATACATCGACGCCGAGGCCGAGTTCACCAGCCGGATCTGAGTCGACAGGTCCGGGCTTTTGCTGTCGGAATCAGCCCGCGTTTCCGGCAACTCAGCCAGCAGATCGGACATCCAGCGAGCCCGTTCGAGCGCCGCTCCGACAACGTGTCCTGACGGTCGCCGCTGCCAGAAAATCAGATTCAGCCCGCGCTCCCAGTACCAGACAAACCAGCCGGATGATGCGTCTGTCTGGCCGGAATTGACTCCCGACTGCGCCGCAACCGCCGGCAGTCCGGACGGAGCTTCCTGCTGACCGGGGGCGACGGCTTCGGCTTCCCGCTTTCCGCTGCCGCTCTCGCCGTGTTCTGTGGCGAGAGCCACTGCACTTTCAAGATCACGCCCGGTAAACATCGTCGAGGTTCGCAGCAGAAAACTTCGTTCGGTCGCGTTCAGCGCTTCCGCCGGATGCGGGTACCGCAGCTCGCCAGTCGGGCTGAGCACGAACAACTGCAATAGCCTCGGTTCGCTTCGACCAGTCTCCCGCAGCGAATCGACGTCGTAATGATCAATGGCCGTGACGCGGCGCAGGTCGGTTGCCAGCCGGTCGAAGTGAGCGGCGATGCCGGCATTTGCATCGAGCAGTCGGCTCTCCATTAACTGCCGCAACCGCTGACGCAACGCTTCGGATTCGCGCGCCGCCAGTCGCTGAGCCGCCCACGTCATCAGCACGACGGGCAGCACTGCAATCACCAGCAGCAGGACGAGCGGGCGAAGTCTCATAGCCACAGACTATGACGGTCCCACCGGACGCGTTCCAGACGAGCAGGCTTCGAACAGAAAAGGCACCGTCGGCAACCGTCGAGCATCGCGCGAGCGCTCACCGACAGGCCCATTCGTTGCTCCTGCGAGAGCTGCTGGCTCTGACCGTTGCTCGTCGTGTTCCGAATCCCCGTCACCGCAGATACGTCATTCGACGGTCAGCTCACTCTTTTCGGGAGCGACATTGAATCTCTCGTACTGCGACCACGCGATGTGTGTCTTCGATTCTCCAGTCGCTCGACTCAAAACCAGAGTTGTTGACATTCGCTCTGAGATGATCGAGATGACGTGAATCCTGACCGGTCGCCCCTCCGTATCACTGTGGAAGGTCACCGCGCGACCCGGGCTGCCTGGCAACGGAGCCACAGATTTGTCCGGCGTTGTCGCGGCTGCCTTCTTTGTCAGCTTCGAGTGGTAGTAGTCGAACACCTTGTCGATCGGGTCAGCCGTTGTCAGAAGCGCCTTGCATTGAATCGACGGCTCCGTCCTGACGCCCTGGTCGTCAACTGTCGCCACATCACTCATCGTCGCCCCGCTGATCTGAGCATCGGGGTAACGCCATTCGATGATGCGCGTCATAAGTGTTTTGGGCTGTTCGGCGGATCCTGCAGCCAGCGGAACGAGTGCCGCAATCGACGCCATCGCAATAACCGGAACTCTCAACATGACGGACTCCTGTGTGGCAGTGAGACGAGTTCAAGAAACGAGCTCAGAAGACGGGACTGAATCGCGACGGCCGGTCGAGCGTTTCACCACGTGAGCGCTCGACCGGCTGACGGGCCAGCACTCAACGTTTCACAGAAGCAGATCCTGACTGAGCTGCCCCACTCTCAGACGGAGTTTTCGCCGCTGGCTGCAGACTCGGTGCAGGTACCGCTTTCTGCTGCAGGTCGACCGAGTTCTGGTAGAACCGCATCCCTTTCCGGGCGGCGTTGGCGGCCGGAGCACTCAGGCTGTTCACGCCCTCCAGCCGCTTCAACTGTTCCAGATTCTGAACTTCCAGCAGTTTCAGGTCGGGGCATTTGTAAGCATCCGCATTCGTCGCCAGAAAGTCCGCATTCTTCTGCAGCGTTGCTCGGCAGGCGGCGAAGTTACCTGCATCGAGGTAACTGGTCGCCAGTTTGTTTTGTTCGCTGGAGATCAGCGACACCACGTCCGTCATGACGTCGCGGTTGACGCTCTGCGCAACAGCCTCGTCGTCATCACTGAAACTCACTGACGCTGTCGCCTGCAGATGGTCGGTCGCCTTCGTCTTCAGGTTCGTGTACGAGACCTCGACGGTTACCAGTTGTCGCTGCCCGTGGCGGGCCGCGTCATTCGCTTCCAGGCGAGGCTGCATGTAAAGCAATTTAGAGGTATCGATGTTGTTGTTTGCGAGCGATTCCGGAATCTCCAGTTCCAGGACGAGGTAGCGATCCTGCTCGCTGTAAATCTGAGCAATCCGCGTCACGATCTTCTGGCCGTTGATGTCGGCCTCGTTGCCCAGCACGCGGACGGGCCGAATGCCTTCCGGGATCGTGATCTTCACGTCGACTTCCTGCGCGACGACAGACAGCACGTCATCGAATTCGCTGCGGAAGACGGCGACCAGTTGAGTGGCGTCCTCGACAAAGTGGTGATTGCCACCGCTCTGCAGAGCGAGCTGTGTCATCAGGTCCTCGTTGTATCCGAGCCCCAGACCGAGCGTCGTGACACTGATATTTTCCTTGAGCAGCGACGCTCCCAACGCCGCCAGCTCACCAGGCGACGACGGCCCTTCGTTCGCCAGACCATCCGACAGCAGAATGACCCGGTTGACGTGCTCGCGATCGAGAAACTTGCGAACCTCGGCCGCGCCTTTCGAGACGCCAGCAAACAGAGCTGTATTTCCGCCCGGTCTGATCGACTGAATCTTTGCAATCACGCTTGCCGGTTCCGTCAGCTTTGTTGCCGGGACCAGCACGCTGACCGTCGAGTCGTACGTCACGACCGAAACGATATCGTTCGGCCCCAGCAGCCCGATCGCGTCGATGGCCGCCTTCCGCGCCTGCTCGATCTTGTGGCCCTGCATCGAGCCGGACTTGTCGAGCACGATTGCCAGATTAACCGGTGACCGTTCCTGCTTACGTTCGAGCTTGAAGCCGTCGAGCCCAACACGCACAAACGTCGTCTGCTTCTTTCCCGCTTTGAGCACACCGTTCGCCGGCGAAACATCCAGCCCCAGCCGAGGCCCCTTCGCCGCCGCCTCACCAGCCCCCGTCAACGCCACCACCGCCGCCAGCATCAGATTCCAGACTACCGCTTTCATGGCCAGTCTCCGTTTCGAGAGGACACCAGTAACCCCGTCACAACGGCCACATTGAAACTGGTATCGCCACTTGAGTGGTCAGCAGCCTGTCAGAGATTTGTAAGAAGTTTGTCAGAGCCGAATCGAAATCGCACAGCAGCGGCGAGTTCTCAGTCTGATCGACAAGCCGGCCCGATAACACGGCAGATAAAGACCGCTGGTCATTCCACCTTCTGGAACCAGACGATACAGATCGCAGATTCCCACTGTGTCTTTCTCAACGTCCTGGTTGCATTGACAACTCAATTCGCTTTGACAGGCGACATCCACATGTGGCCCGAGCGCAAGACAATTCAGTCCGGCAACTCGGCTGGGTGGCACTGCTGGCTTGCGCGGCACGGTGTGCTCACGCGACGTTTAAACACTGGCGGACGAGCCTGCAGTGGCGCCCATTGTTTCCTGCAGACTGCCCACGATTTCTTTACTCTTCTGTCTCAGCAGCAGTCGCACTCTCGGGACGCAGCAGCGGGAAGTAGATGACGTCGCGGATGCTGCGGCTGTTGGTCAGGAGCATGATCAGGCGGTCGATGCCGATGCCCAGGCCGCCTGCCGGGGGCATCCCGACTTTCAGCGCCTGAATGAACTCGTGGTCCATCTTCGCCATCGAGTCTTCTTCCGGCAGTCCTTCAAGCTGCTGGCTGAAGGTGGCTTCCTGCAGGCGCGGGTCGTTCAGCTCGGTGTAGGCATTGGCCAGTTCCATGCCGTGAATAAAAAGCTCGAACCGTTCGGCAATGCTTGGGTCGGACTGCTTCCGCTTGGTCAGCGGGCACATCGACGCCGGGTAGTCGATCACGAAGACCGGGCCGACGAGGGCGTCTTCGACGGTTGCCTCGAAGACTTCGTTGACGAGCACGTCCGGGTGAACGCCTTCCGTTTCGATGTGCAGCTTCTTCGCAACTTCGAGCACGGCGGCGCGATCGGTCATGTCGCAGCCGGCGTGCTCGCGGAACAGGTCGGCGTATTTGCAGCGTTTCCACGGAGTCGTGAAGTCGATCTCCTTGTCGCCCCACTGCAGCACCATTGAATCGCTGACCGACTTCACCGCGTTGGCGAAGATCTCCTCGGTCAGGTCCATCATTGTCTCGTAGTTGCCGTACGCCTGGTACAGCTCGATCATCGTGAATTCCGGGTTGTGAGTGGCGTCGATGCCTTCGTTCCGGAACACGCGGCCGATTTCGTAAACACGTTCGACGCCGCCGACCATCAGCCGCTTGAGGTGCAGCTCCAGAGCGATCCGCAGATACAGCGGGATGTCCAGCGCGTTGTGATGCGTGATGAACGGCCGAGCCGCTGCACCACCGGCGATCGCGTGCAGCACTGGCGTTTCCGCTTCGACGAAGCCGTGTCCGCTGAGTGTCTGGCGGATCGACGAGATGATCTTCGTCCGCTGCAACATGCGGTCGAGCACACCCTCGTTATAGATCAGGTCGATGTACCGATGCCGCAGCAGCATCTCGACGTTTTTGGCACCGTGGAATTTCTCCGGTGGCAGAGCCAGCGACTTGCACAGCACAGTCAGCTTCGTCACGAAGATCGATACTTCGCCGGTATTTGTCCGCTTCATATGGCCGTCGATGCCGATCAGGTCAGCGTCGTCGATAGCCCCCATCAATTCCCACTGTTCTTCCGGCAGGTCGCCACGGCTGAACAGCAACTGAATTCTGCCGCTCCAGTCCTGGATCTCGAAGAAGCGCAGTTTCCCAGCCTTGCGCCGGACCATGACTCGGCCAGCGACTCGAACGGTTTCGCCTTCGACGCCGGATTCTTCCGGGCACTTCTCGCGGGCGTCGCGGATCGCGATGTGGTCATCAAACCGCTGTCCCCACGGGTCGTGACCGAGTTCTTCAATCTTCTGCAGCTTTTCCAGACGGGCGGCTTCCAGCCGTTCCTGCATTGAGGCCATGATTCGTTTTTCTATGTTGAGGAGAATCGTTTAACGATCAGTCACAGACGCCGGCGACCCGACAGTAGACGATTCGTCTGGTTGCGGGCGCCTGCGGCTGGGCGTTAAACAAGTTCGCGATCCAAGTGAACGAGACGGCAGGTCCACCTCGAAAGGGGCGGCATCTTCCAGCATGACCGCCGCCGTTGCAATCAGCCCGCCAGGCGGGATTTTCAGACTCAGGGACGCAGCAATGACCGACGAAGTTCGATACGCAGGCCGCTTTCTGAAAATGGTTTCACAGGACGGCTGGGAGTTCGTCGAACGGGTTGGCGTGTCGGGTGTCGTCGGGATCGTCGCCGTCACGAACGATCGCCACCTGCTGCTGGTCGAGCAGTTCCGACCGCCGGTCGAGCGGCGCGTGATCGAACTCCCGGCGGGTCTGGCCGGCGACCTTGCGGATGCCGCCGACGAGCCACTCGAAAACGCGGTGCAGCGGGAACTTGAAGAGGAAACCGGCTACCGGGCGACGCACGTGAGGTTTCTGGGTGAGAGCCCGACCTCGGCCGGCCTGACCAGCGAGACCATCTGCATGTACGAGGCAACGGGGCTCGAACGTGTGTCCGACGGCGGCGGCGCCGGTTCCGAATCGATCGTCGTCCACGAAATCGAACTCAGCCAGCTGCGCACCTGGCTTGCCGAGCAAATCGACAGCGGCTGGATGGTCGACCTGAAGATCCACGCCGGTCTGGCAATGGCCGGGATCGAGTACTGAGCTGTCGCGTCCCAAACGCCCGTCGTCAGAGTTCGTCTTGCAGGAGAGGATTGCCGGAACGGCGCTGCGCTGGTTTCGGCCTATGGCGAGTGTTTCGGCCTATGGCGAGGCTGGCGCGTGTGGCTCGACCAGTCGCAGTGTCTGTTCGTCGGCGAGTTCTTCTTTGAGGCTTCGCGCGGTCTGCACTTCAACTTTCGAGCCTTCCCGCAGGACGTCGAGATTGGTCAGGATGATCTGTTCGCCCGGTTGCAGACCGTCAGTCACGAAGGCCATGCCCTCCAGACGGCGCGGAACTTTGATCTCGACCGGCGTCGCCTGGCCATCTTTCGCAACAAAGATTCTCGACTTGTTGCTGCTGCCGAGAATTGCCTCGCGCGGGATCACGGTCACGTTGTCGAGCAGCGGGCCTTCAATGCGCGCCTGCACGAACATCCCGGGCAGCAGCGGCGTCGGATTCCCCGAGTTGTCGACCTCGACAAACACGTCGATCGTTCGCGTGCCGGAGTCGGCTTCGGGAGCAATCCGGACGACCCGTCCCAGCCAGCGATCGCCGCTGATTTCGTTTTCGGACAACGTCACGCGAGGCTGCTCGCCAGCAAGGACCAGCTCAGCGATCTTCGCGAAATCGAGCGGGTGCAGTGGCACGGCGATTTCGACGCGGTCCGTCTGCGTCAGGCGAAACAGCAGCGAGCCCGGCTGAACGTACTGACCTTTTTCGACCATGACCTGACTGAGCGTGCCGGAAAACGGGGGTCGCACTTCGGTCCGACTGACATCGATCTGAGCCAGCTTGCGGTCAGTTTCCAGCCGCAACAGCCGCTTGCGAAGCTGATCGTTCCGGAGTGGAAACAGCTCCTGCACATTCTGCGTTTCAATCAGCGCCCGCTCGTAACGCCGCAGTTCGAGTTCCGACAGCGATAGCTGGTTTTCGGTGATGGTCCCGTCGCGAAACAGTTTTTCCAGTCGTTCGTGTTCGAGCTTCGAGGTCTCGAAGTCGCGCTGCGCCTTTTCACGCAGCCGCTTTGCGTTCGCCTCTTCCTGCGCCAGCGTTCGGAGTTCCGCTCGCGTTTCTTCAAGGGTCGCGTCCGCCTGTGACAGGCGTTCGTGGTAGACCTGCGGGTCGATGGTCAGCAGCAGATCGCCCGGCACCTGACGCGACTGAGGCAGCGTGTCGGACTGCTGCTCGAACGCCGGGCCGCTGACAGACTCGCCGACGTCCAGCCGCGGACTGACACTCGTCACTTCACCGGCAACCTGAGCTGACACTTCGACTTCGTGCTCAGCGACGACAGTTCCGAAACCAATGACGATCTCACGCAGGTTGGACGCCTCGACACGGAAGACCTCGACATTAAAAGTTTTCTCGGGGACGTCGCGCGTTTCGGGCTGCTGCTTCAGGCTGGCCAGCCCCGCAAATGTTGCTCCGCCGAGCACAAGAGCCAGCAGGCAGAACAGCAGGTTCCAGAGGAGAGATCGGTGACGTTCAGTCATGACGGATTCAGAATCAAGGCGATAGTCGGTCGCAGAGATTTGTAGAGCGTTGCCACACTGGACGACACGACGAATCCGAAAATGCTCGGTGGCAGCAGCGGGTTTCACCAGAAACGGGATCGGCGTTTGCTGATGAGTCTGTCTGAAGTTGCCAGTTGGTGATGCCGCATCAACGTAGCGGAGTTGCGCGAGGTGCCCGGTGGCCACGCGGAACCGCTGACTGACCGAACGGCTTATGCCGTACGGCTGATTGTTTGAGCGATCTCACCTTCCCGTCCACCAGTCTGGTTCGGCGAAGACGTCCGTCAGCGGCAGGCTGAAGCCGAAGAGGATGGGTGAGCCATTGTCCGTCACCCACTTCCCACCGGCGGTCAGCAAATGGTCGGTTTTCAGCACGTCAACCGGATCGGTGCCCGAATACACGGAGATTTGCTGCTGGTGCGGATCGACCACCCAGATCAGCGCAACACCGTGGGCTCGGAAGGCGGCGACACGATTGGCAATGCTGCGTCGCCGGTCGGGCGTCGAGGCGACTTCGACGACCAGCGACGGGCACGACTCCGTGACGACGTTGTCCATCTCGGCCCAGCGGTCGCCCGTCAGGAAGTAACTGATCGCCGGCGCAAGAACCGTATCCGGATCGCGCTGCACGATGAGGCCCAGTTCGAAACACGCGTAACCGACGCGAGTCTGTTCGATGGACTCAGCCAGCGCCCGCGAGAGGTTCATGACCACGGTACCATGCTCGGATGTCGGCGGTTCGAGGATGACCGGTTCGCCCGCGATCAGCTCTGCCCAGCGGCCACCATCCGCGAGTTCAAACTTCTGTTCAGCAAACTGTTCGGCAGTCATGCTGCGGGCGATCATTGTGTCCAGGTCCGGTTTTTCAGGGAGCGTCTAATTGGACTGCGCCACTTTCGGTTGCCGTACAAGCACATTTCGCCAAAGTGGCGCTGTCCAACTAAGTTCGGTTGCCGCGTCTGACTGTTCTCTGTCAGGGAGACTTCGCGGTATCCGCCGCGGGTGGAGGGAGCGACAACGAATACGCCGAAGAACCGTCAGCGGCATTCGTCGACGCGATCCTCGGAGTCGACACATCCTCAGAGTTTTAGCGTAGCGAATTTCAGCGAGGAAGGCCGGGGCAGTGGTCCGGCCAGCCGGCATTCCGTGACGCCGCCGTGCGTGCCCGCTCCGAAAATTGCGTGATGCGCTGTGAACCGTATGGATTCCGGAAGATGCAACGACGTCAGCCTCGATCTGAAACCAACCTCACTCGATCGCGAAAATCAGTGGCAGCAGGCGGACGATGTTGCGGGCGTCGTCGATGCCTCGGTGAGGGCGGCCGTCGAACGGGATACCGCGGTCATCGAGCACCCATTGCAGGCCACGGCCGCGTTTCAGTTGAAACCGCGCGGCGTACTCTTCCTTGAGATTAATGTGCGGCTCTGCGAAGGAGCAGGTGACGTTGTGAAGCTGGCAGTCGCGTCGGAACTGACGGAGGTCATAGCCACCCCATGAGCAGAATACGGCATCCGGCCACTCGGCCAGCCAGTCGGTGAGTGACGCCAGAGCGGCTGGAAACTGCAGAGCGGCGTCAACGTCGCACTGTTCAATACCGGTCAGCTCACGGCAGAACGGAGTCAACTCAGGATGTCGGACAGGTCTGACAAAGGTCTGAAACTCGGCGAGTGGCGCCCAGTTCGGTCTGTCGGCGATGACCGCGCCGATTTCGATAATCTCCATCTCATCGCGGGGGACGGCTCCGTCGTCCGAGCAGGTCGCTTCGAGATCGATAACCAGACAGCGCGCGGGGACGTCTTTGTCTGACCGTTGCAGGTGCCCGATCATCAGAACCCGAGGCCGATGTCGTCCAGCACGCCGGTGCCGACAGTTCCGTCGGTAATCTCGAACATCGACGGCAGGCGGTGTGCCCACTTCTTGTTCGGGCCGGGACAGTACTGCCGGCCATTGCCTTCGATCGCGGCGACGGTTGGGATACGGGCCGCCAGACTCGCTGAATGCAGGAATGAGAAGCCGGGACAGGTCAGATCCTGGACGCACAGAAACATGCCGAACTTCTGCGCCGCCGCGGCCAGGCACAGCGATTCCGACTGGCCTTTGCACGCCTTCAGCGCGACTCCGGTGTAACCCTGATCGCGAGCCAGCAGCAGGGCCTCATAGTCGATCAGCGCTTCATCGACGACGACCGGCTTCAGTTTTGCAGCTTCATGCAGCCTGATTTCAGGATGCGCCTTCAGATCGCGGTTGGTCGGCTGCTCGATGTACTGGACGCGGTCATACGCGGTCGGCGACTGCGCCTGCACCTTTTTCAGAAACTCGACGACGTACTCAGCGTTCTGGCACTTTTCGTTGAAGTCCAGCGAATACCACCAGTTGCTGCAGCCGCGCGCGGCCTGCGCTTCCGCGGCCACCTGTTCGATAGCGACGACACGGGCGACGTCCCAGTCGAAATCGTCACCAGCCAGCTTGATTTTCAGATGCGTCAGACCGTCAGCTTTGATCCACTCGCCGAGCGTCACCGGCAGCTTGTCATTGGGCCGGTCCTTGACGTCGGCTTCGGTCAGCGGATCGAGTGCTCCAATCAGGTGGTACAGAGGCATCCGTTCTTTCGGCTGCCGCAGCGTGTACTGATCGAGATACTCACCGGCAAACTGCTCATCGAGATAGTCGGACAGGTCGTCGTTCATGAACTCGGAGGAGAGCGCGTCGTACGAGTTGATGTTGTGGACCCGGCCGTAAGCATCATGCACGGCGGCGTCGAGCGGGCTGGCGGCGACGAGTGCTGCCAGCTTCGGGAACACTTCGTCGAACCGATGCCCCGAGCAGATCGTCTTCCCCAGATGGTCATACTCAGCCGCCAGGTCGAACATCAGTTCGAGCGGATGCGCGTAGTGCGGAACCTCTGTCGCCAGTTCAGTGATCCGCTCGGCGAATTCCTTCATCGCCGCTTCGGTCTGGTCACCGGTCAGCTTCGCTGTCGGCCACGCCCAGATATTTCCGACGGGCATACTGCCCAGGCCCGTGGCGTGAGCCCCGGAGTGCGTTTCGACCGTGACTTCGACGTTGATCAGGAATGTCCTGTCGACGATGCGTCCGCCGAACTTCAGCGGTGCTCGAAACGCAACAGGCTCGAAGGTACAGAGGGCGTCCTTTATCCGTACGTCCGTAGAAGCTGGCATGGTGTCCGGCCCGCAGTCAGGGAAATCACACGCGCCGATCAATGACGACGTGAATCAAACAGTGACAGTCCGAGTCGGTTCGTGGCGGGCAGGTCTCGGTTGCCACCGTCGCCGTTCTGAGTCCGAGCAACTCGATCAGCAGAACGAGCGGTCGCGGGGAATGTTATGGCTCGACGTTCTGGCCTTCAATCATTGGTTGCGGCTGATGGATACCTGTCAGAAATGACACGCTTGTGAGGGATCCGCTGCTTGAGCGATATTCCGCCGGCACTGACAGAACCAGACCAGCCTCCTTCCCCGGTATTCCGGTTCCGATTGAGCAGGACAACGTTCTCAACCAGTCGCGACAACTCATCCACTGTTAACAGTCCGACAGCCGGATCAAGACTCAAATGAAATACGCACTCGTCATCCCCGACGGAGCGGCCGACGAACCTCAGCCGGAACTTGGCGGACTGACTCCGTTTCAGGCCGCAAGGACGCCGAATATGGACGCCGTTGTCGCCGCCGGCGCCGTCGGACGCGCCAATCACGTTCCGGATTCAATGCCGTCCGGCAGCGACGTCGGCACGATGAGTCTGTTTGGCTACGACCCACTGAAATTCCACACCGGCCGGGCACCGCTGGAAGCCGCCGCACAAGGCATCGAACTGGGCGCGAATGACTGGGCTGTCCGCTGTAACCTCGTGACGATTCGCGACGGCGTGATGAAGAGCTTTACCGCCGGGCAGATTCCGAACGATGTTGGAGCGGGGCTCATTCAACTGCTGCAGAAGGATCAGTGCGGCAGCGAGCACTGGAAGTTTTACGCGGGTGTCAGTTACCGGAATCTGCTGATTTACCGGTCCCGCAATGGCGAGGCTCCGTTCTCAAGCGAGACGACGTCGACGCCGCCACACGACATTACCGACCAGGCCGTCGAACCGTATCTGCCCGGTGGGCCAGGCTCGGACGAACTGCGCGAACTGATGCAGCGCAGCATCCCGCTGTTCGCCGCCGACGCCGCAAACCTCGCTCGCGGAGCTGACGCCGCGACGCAAACCTGGCTCTGGGGTCAGGGATGTCGACCGGCTCTGACCAACTTTGCGGAACGGTTTGGAGTCCGCTCGGCAGTCATCACTGCCGTCGACCTGCTCCGCGGGATCGGCCGACTGCTTGGCTGGGACGTCGTTGAAGTCGAAGGTGCAACGGGTTATCTCGATACCGACTACGCGGCCAAAGGCCGGGCCGCCATTGAGACGCTGGCGGGCGGGTACGACTTCGTGGTCGTTCACGTTGAAGCCTCCGACGAAGCGTCGCACGAAGGTGACGTCGAGGAAAAAGTCAAAGCCCTCGAACGGATCGATGCAGACATCGTCGGCCCGCTGCATGACTGGCTGAAAAAGCAGGGTGCGTACCGGCTGCTGCTCTCGCCCGATCACCCGACGTTTCTCCGCACGAAGACGCACAGCCATGGATATGTCCCGGTCGGCGCCTGCGGAGCCGGCATCGCTCCCGATGCGGCAACAACCTACGACGACATCACCGCCGCTGGCTCATCGCTCGTCTTCGAACAGGGCTGCGATCTGATGCCGTGGTTTCTAGGCGCGAGTAGCTGTTAGTTGGACAGCGCCACTTTCGGTTGCCGTACAAGCACGAAGCGCAAGCGAGTGAGTCACTGACGTCAAACACACTCGCTTGCGCTTCGTGCTTGTATCCTCGCAGATTTCGCCAAAGTGGCGCTGACCAGTCAGGACCAGCCTGGAATTTACTGTCGTAGCCCCGTTCGCCAGAACGCGGGTCAAGATGACCTCAAGCCCGCGTTCTGGCGAACGCGGCGACTGCAAACGCGATTGTGATTGCCAGGCTGGCCGTTAGCGGCTGTCTTCGGTCTACCTGATTCTGAACAGAAGGCAACAGAGATAACGAAGGCACTGCTGACTCAGAGCCTCCGCGTCTGCGCCATTCTTCGTTGCCTTCTGTCGAAATTCCATCGCGAGTCGAAGCGAACCGCTCAGGCCGCGCGACGCGTTTCTGTTTCGACAATGTCCGGCGACGACGCTCCCAGGTACCGCAGGATGGTTTCCGCCGTGCGGACGGTCGCTCCGGTTTCCTGAACGCCGATGCCGGTTTCAGCGAGTTCGTCTCGGACTTGCTGCAGGGCATCCGGAGAATCGAGCCAACGGCAGACGGATGTATGCAGGCCACGAATGGCGGGCTCGGGACTGCCGACCGAGATGAACTCAGGCATGATTTCGCGGTCGGCGATCAGATTCGGCAGTGAGATATAACGGCAGCGCAGCAGCAGATGCCGCAAGACGTTCATGCCTCGTGAGAGGCTGTAGACGACTGCGGCTGGCGTCCCGCGTGCGAGTAATTCCAGACTGACCGAACCAGACACCATCATCGCACAGTCGGCAACTTCGATGATCTCGGACGTTTTGCCGACGAAGAATTGAACCGGCAGCGTTGGACATTTCACGAGGAACTCCGTCAGACACGCACGACGGTGCTGATCGCGGAAGCACGCGGCGAGAAACGTCACATCCGGATGGTCGGCGTGCAGCCGCCGGGCCGCTTCCAGAATGATCGGCCAGTTGCGCGCGACTTCCTGATTCCGTGAGCCCGGCAGCAGCGCCACGATTCGCCGTCTGCCCGTTCGCCAGCTCTCGATGAGTTTTTCATCGAGCGGGTGATCGCTGATCTCATCAAAAAACGGATGCCCCACATAGTCGACCGCAATCCCCTGCTGCTGATACCAGTCCCGCTCAAACGGCAGCGCGCTGATGACGTGATCGACATATTTCCGAACGCGATTGACCCGCCACGACGCCCAGGCCCAGAGCTGCGGTGGCAGGTAGTAGAAGACGGGGATGCCGGCCGCCTTTGCCTTTCTCGCGATCCACCAGTTGAAGCCGGGAAAGTCGACAAGGACAACGGCGTCCGGCTTCTGCTCAGCAAAGAACCGCTCGGCCTGCCTGACCAACGCGTAGAACTTCCCGATCAGCGGCAGGACCTTGAGCAGCCCCATCACGGCGAGATCCGTGAGCCGGAACAGCGAATTCAGGCCGGCCTGTTCCATCAGCGGACCGCCGAAACCACTGACGCGCAGATCAGGCTGCCGCGTCTGCAGCTCTCGCATCAGATGAGCGGCGTGCTGATCGCCGCTTGGTTCGCCGACCGAAAGGAAAATGTGCATCGCGAATCCGTTCGCTGGAGTAACTGCTCGTCGAGGCTCCCTCAACGGTCCGGGAGCGTACGACTGCTCGTCAAAGGCGGTCAAGAGGGCGCGGCGCAGGTCGTCGACGACGATGAGTTGTTCATCGGCCAGAAGGATTCGGCAGCAGACGCATGGCGACAGCGCGAAGTTGTTCGACTTTGGCGTCTGCTTCGCTCGGCGGCAGCTCGACGACGGTTTCGCGCGGAAGTTGCCGGGCGTCGGTGAGTTTCTGTGAGCGGGCCTGTAATCGCCATTCACCGTCGAAGACGCTGACGTCTCCGCGGATGCCGCCGGTGACCCAGTGGCGGGGAGACGGTTCATCGTGCAGCAGACGGTGTGTGAAGGACACGCCGTCGATGTCGATTGAGTCAGGAATCTCGATGCCCGCCAGCTCGCAGATCGTCGGGAACCAGTCGGCCATATCGATCAGGTCGTTGGCGACGCTGCCGGCCTTGATCGTTCCCGGCTGGCGGACGATCAACGGGATGTGCGTCCCGGCGTCGTTGAGGTCCCGCTTGCCGCCGGAGACCGGGCCGGCCGCTGTCTGACGAACGCTCGAAGAATCGGTCCCGTTGTCGCCCATGAAAATCACACAGGTCCGGTCGGCGATGCCCAGTTCGTCGACGCCAGCGAGGATGCGGCCGCACAGGCTGTCCATGTAGCTGATCATCCGCCCGAGACTCGCGGGCTGGCCGCTGCGACGTTCGGCCGGCGTTTGGATAATTGGCTCGTGCGGCAGCAGCATGTTGTGGTGAATGTAAAACGGGCGGCTGGCAGCGACGGCAGACTTCATCTGAGCAATGACGTAGTCAGCCAGCACGTCGGGACCGAATCGTTCGGCGATGTCGTCGCGAACTTTTCCATCATGGTTCAGGCACGGGTTCCAGTACCGCGTGGTTTTGGCTCCGTTTCGCCAGATCTGCCAGACACACCACGAATCGAAACCGGCGTCACGGCAGTGGTCCGGATGAAACTCCAGCGCGGCGAGCTGCCACTTGCCCGTGACTGAGGTCGCGTAACCGGCCGCTCGCAGCAGTTGCGGAAACGTGACGAAACGCTGACGGAAGTCGACGGCCTGCTTTGTGCCAGCATGGACCGGCAACACGTTGTAGTAACCATGCCGCGAGGCGTAAGTCCCCGTGTAAAGGCTCATCCGCGACGGCGTGCAGACCGGACTGGTGTAGGCTCGCTGAAACCGCATTCCATCGGCAGCGAGCTTGTCGAGGTTCGGCGTCGCGAAATCCTGACCGCCGTAGCAGCCGAGGACTTCGTAACCGAGATCGTCCGCGAAGAGCAGCAGAATGTTCGGAGCGTCGGCGTTTCTTTTCGTAGCGAATCTCGCGGAGAGTTTCGGTCGCGTGCCGAAAGCCTGCGTGACTCGCGCTGCAGCAGGCGACGTTCTGTTTGCCGCTTGTCCAGGCGGCAGCAGTTGAACGGCGTCCGCGATTACGTAGCCGTTCGTGCCTTTATTGGAAATCTCGACGACGGCGGTCTCCTGGAAGTCGAACTCGCCGAGCGAATTGAAGCCGTCGCTGCCGCTGGTCTTCTGATTGACGGAGAGTCTCTTTGACTGGCTGCCGCCGAAGTGAATTGTGATCGGGACGTTGGTCGCCCGGTTCTGGTTCGGCGGCCAGCTTGCTCGCACTTCGTAGCGGCCTGGCTGCTTCAACTTAAAGACGTACCGCGCGACGCAGTCGCCTTTGGCTACGTTGTTATCGTGAACGTAGGTCGCGCCGACGCGCGGATGCGTCACGTTGTTGAGCTGCCAGGGGCCGGCCAGTTCCGCGGCTTCGTTGTCGATGACCAGGCCCCGCAGACTTTTCGGATCGATACCCGCGCGACCGCCGCCTCGATGCCGCGGTGGGCCGGTGTATTCGAGGATCTGGCCGTCATCGAGCAGCCGTTCGCGAAGCTTTGCATAATTGATGTCCTGCACGGCGGCCTTCGCTTCGATCGCCTGCGACGCAGCAGTCGCGGCGCTCTGGCCGAGCAGCATGAAAACCGGTTCCATGCGGATCGAACCGAACGAGATATGCGTTGACGAAAGTGCCACCGGAACCAGGAGGTTCGTGCATTCGTCGCGTTTTGGCGTGAGAGCCCGATAGGCGATCGGGTACGGCTCGACGGGAATCTCGACGTTGCCTTCGTTGCGGATGGCTCCGTCAACGACCGTCATCTGACAGTGGTGCGAGTCCATGTTGTAAGACGCCAGCCCGACAGAATCTTCTGGCACTTCGCGGCCCTGGCAGTTGTGCTGCGTCATCACGTAGTCGCTGACCATCCGCCGGCCTTCGCGGATGTAAAGCTGGTGCGTCCAGCCGCTGGTGTCGACGTACTCGTCGCGCGGCAGACCCCACTTCCTGATCTCGCTGCGGTGCGGTTCGGGGATGCGGTCGCTGTTGGCGAGAAACCACATCACGCCGATCTGGTAATTCGCGTGAGCCTGGAAGATGCGTTCGCGCTCGATCCAGCTCGCATCCGGCCAGCCGTAATTGCCGCCGACGAAGTCGATGAAGTACGCGCCGCGAAACAGGTGATGATTGTTGGTGTCGAGGCTCCAGCCGATGTGAGGATTCGCTCCGGATTCGAACAGCCGCGCCAGCAGTTCGTACTGCTCGGGTTCGTAGACGGTCGGTTTGGGAAACGGCAGCGGGTCCGTTTTCGTCAGCCACATGCGGAAGCAGAACGCCTGGATGCGATCGTCGCCGTCGCCGGGCGTGCCGGGATTTTCGTTGACCCGCGGCAGCAGACCGCTCGATGGGTCGCCAGCGATGCGGTACGGATCGACCTTCGTCGGCCAGTTGTGACCACCCTGCCCTGGAGTGCGGATGCCGTTGTAAGTCTCATTGTAAACTGAGTTCGCTTCGCGGCCGGCGTGCCACGAAACACCGGCTCGCGCGAGCAGGTCGCCCTCGTACGTCGTATCGATGAACTGCTTCGCTCGCACCGTCAGTCCGTCTTCCATCGTGATCGCGACGATCCGCGAGCCGTCCTTCTCAACCTGATCCAGATGAGCGAGCTTGCGGACGTCGACCTTTGTCGGTTCGAGCAGCTTTTCAAACGCGGCTTCGGCTTCCGACGGTCGGAAGCTGTGCTGGCCGATCAGGTTGTAGAACTCGCGCGCGATGCCGCCACATACGGATTTGTCACCGCCGTCGGTATGACTGAGCCCGCCGGAACTCAGCCCGCCCAGATGCTTGCCGAATTCGAGCAGCACGACCCGCTGCCCCATCCGATCGGCCTGAACTGCCGCGACAACACCGGCACACGTCCCGCCATAAATGCAGACGTCGGTTTCGACGACTCGCCGCTCAACGTTCTCCGGCGGGTAGTAGTACCGCAGTCCCGGAATGGCTGGTTCAGGAAGTTCCGGTTTCTGAGCCTGAAGCGACGACGCGGTGATCGCAAGCAGGCAGACGATGACGAATGATTGAGCTTGTAACTTCATCAGGGACTTTCGAGTGCTGGCAGGCCGGATCCGTCTCAGCGCCGTTCCTGCACACGATCTTAAAGTGCGCAACTGCGTGGCGTATGCTCCGCCTGCGGAGACTCTTCCGGGCGGACGGAGTGACTCATCCGTGAATCTCATGTTAGGATTCTGCGACTGGTCTGGCGACCGGTGAGCTGCTGCCTGGCGAGGCTTGCCGGTTTTCGTACCCACAGGTGGCCGGCGACCGACGGTGGCCTGTCTGAGGAGAGTCATCGTGACACAAACTCAGAATGCAACGTCGTTTCTCGACAACCTTGAACGCAGCCGACTGCTGACCGAGGATCAGATTGTCGACGCACTCGAACGGCTGAATCTTGGTGACGAGGATCCCGCGATCGACGTCGCCAAAGCATTCGTGGCGAATCGTGTGCTGACGCGGCTGCAGGCCTCGCGACTGCTTGAAGGTCGTTACCGCGGCTTCTTCATCGACCACTTCCGCATCGACGATATTCTCGGCTCCGGAGGGATGGGCTGGGTCTACATCGCGACCGATCTGGAGTCCGGTGAGAAGGTCGCGCTCAAGATGCTGTGCGAGCAGAGTTCCAACGACGCCGGTCTGCTGACACGGTTCAAACTCGAAGCTCGCGCCGGGATGCAGTTGGAGCATGAGGCAATCGTCCAGACGAAGCTGATCAGCGTCACGCCCGGACTGTACGGCGACATCCACTACACCGTCATGGAGTACATGGAAGGCGTCGGCGTCGACGAACTCGTCGCCATGGGTGGAGCAGTCGCCGCGCCGCAGGCCTGTCACATCGCTCGTTATGCCGCCGCCGGCCTGCATCATGCACACGCGCGAGGACTCGTGCATCGCGACATCAAACCGGCCAATATCCTTGTCGATAAACAGTGCCACGCGAAGGTGCTCGACTTCGGCCTGTCGCTCGCGTCGAACTCGGCCCACGAAGACGAGTTCTCGCTGGCGATGATTTTCGGGCACGACTGTCTGGGCACAGCGGACTACATCGCCCCCGAACAGGTTGTCGACAGCTTTAACATCGACCGCCGCGCCGACATCTACAGTCTGGGGGCGACGCTGTATTTCATGCTGACCGGCCAGGTCATGTTTCCGCAGTACAAAACGCGAGCGGAAAAGATCGCCGCGCAGCAGCACGAGCACCCGCGGCCGATTCGGGAAGTCAAACCCAGCGTCCCGGAGCACGTCGCTGCGATCGTGATGAAGATGCTCGAAAAGGATCCTGATCGGCGATTCGACACGGCCAAGCAGGTGGCCTTCGCCCTCGAACCGCTGGCCCGGCCGACGACGATTCAGTTCGACTTCCGGCAGATCCTCGACCGACGCTACGCGATCGCTCAGCAGCGGAAGGCGTTTCTCGATCAGCGTTCAGCCAACGCGTCAGCAGCAACCAGTATGACGATGTGCAGCCTCGATTCCCGCGCGACACGTCCACCGCAGGCCAGTATCGAAACCGCGATCCACAAGGACACGCGAGTTGACAACCGCGCCGAACCGGAACCGATCGATGATTCCGATGACGACTCGCCGGACAGCGGGATGGCACGGTAGAAGTTGGAATGCGACGACAATGACGGCGCAGGTGCTAAGCCGCGAAGTCCAACTCTTTCACTTCGCGTGACGATCAAGCGACTCGATGGATCATCGACTGCTGATTTGCCAGGATCACTCGCTGCCGCTTTGTCGGGATTTTTTCTCGCTCTGAAATATCCGCGTACCACGCTTCCGGGAGTCTGTTGTGATTCGAGTCTGCGCTTTCGTTGTCGCTGTGCTGGCCGTGCTGCCGCTTCCGGCGGCGGACAAATCTGAGGCCGATGGCTTCGTAAGTCTCTTCAACGGTAAGGACCTGTCCGGCTGGGAGGGCGATCCGGAACTGTGGTCGGTCGAGAACGGCTGTATCACTGGCAAGACCAAAGGCCCCGACCACCTGGCGTACAACAGGTTTCTGATCTGGCGCAACGGGACGGTGGCTGACTTTGAACTGCGGTGCGAATTCCGGCTCGAAGGCAGTAACAACTCCGGCGTGCAGTACCGCAGCCGCGAGGACAAGGAGCGGGGCGACTGGGTCGTCATCGGATATCAGGCGGACATTCACGCGAACCCCGAATACACCGGGATGCTGTACGACGAGAAAGGGCGAGGAATCATCGCGAAGCGCGGTCAGAAAACCGTCGTCACAGCCGATGGCAAAAAGCAGACGACAAAGCTCGACGTGCCGGTTGAACCGATCGACCTGACACAGTGGCACGAGCTGACAGTGATCGCGCACGGCAACCATCTGACGCACAAGCTCGACGGAGTTACAACGGTCGAGATCATCGACAACCAGGCGTCTGAGCGAGAGATGGAAGGCATCATCGCTCTGCAGGTTCACCGCGGTCCGGCGATGAAAGCTCAGTTCCGAAACATTCGGTTGAAGCGTTTCGAGGCAAAGCCGGCTGACGCAAAATCTGCGGCCGCAAAACCAGCCGCTGCCCGGAAGGCCGCCGCCGGAAAAGCGGCTCCAAAGAAATCGGCAAAGGCTGCCACGAAGCTGGCCAGCCCGAGCTGGATCTGGATCAACAACGGCGACGAACCGGCCCAGAAAGTCTACTTCCGTAAGGAACTCGATTCGAGCGGCGTAGCGTCAGCCCGGCTGATAGCGACCTGCGATGATCGGATGACGGTTTATCTCGACGGCAAAGAGATTCTCTCGCATGGCAACTGGTCAAAGCTCGCTTACGCGGACATCTCGAAGTCGCTGGATCTTGATTCGCCACAGAAAAAGCACGTTCTGGCGATCGCTGCCGAAAATGGCAAAAGCGCCGCCGGACTGCTCGCACAGATCGATCTCGAATCCGGCTGGCGGGACGCCTGGCGCGTCGTGACCGACGACTCGTGGCAGGCTTCGACATCCGCCGCAGAAGGCTGGAACACGATCAACTTCGACGCGTCCGGCTGGCAGAAACCGCAGATCATCGCGCAGCTTGGCGGCGCTCCGTGGACGAGCGTGACTGCGGCGACTGTCGCTGCTGCAGCGCCGCTCAAGGAGCCGACTGCGACGCCGATCGAGGCGATGAAAGCCAAAGAAGGTTTCAACATCGAATTGCTTTACTCGGTACCGAAAGGTGACGAGGGCTCGTGGGTCAATATGTGCTATGACCCGAAAGGCCGGCTGATCGTGTCGGACCAGTACGGATCGCTCTACCGCCTGACGCCGCCGGGCATCCTCGACGCAACGGAACTGCACGTTGAGAAAATCAACGTCGACATTGGCGAAGCGCAGGGCCTGCTGTGGGCGTTCGACAGTCTGTACGTCAACGTGAACCGCGGACAGAACTACGACGGCGGGCTGTACCGGGTGCTCGATACCGACGGCGACGATCAGCTCGATACGGTCAAGCTGCTGCGTCCGCTCAATGGCAGCGGCGAGCACGGTCCGCACGCAGTCCTGCCGCATCCGGATGGCAAATCGCTGGTTGTGATTTGTGGCAACCGAACCGACCTGACCGAGATCGAAACGTCGCGTGTTCCTCGAATCTGGGACGAAGATCTGCTGCTGCCTCGCGCTCAGGGCAAGTTCATGCGAGGCGTCCGGGCTCCCGGCGGCTACATCTGCCGCATCGATCCGGAAGGCAAGCACTGGGAGCTGATCGCGACCGGGTTCCGTAACGAATTCGACGGAGCCTTCAACGCGGACGGCGAGCTGTTCGCATACGACGCGGACATGGAGTGGGACATCAACACGCCGTGGTATCGTCCGACGCGAATCTGTCATGTGATCAGTGGAGCCGAGTTCGGCTGGCGGAGCGGCGGCGGCAAGTGGCCGGTTTATTACCCGGACAGTGTCCCGCCAGTTGTGAACATCGGGCCGGGCTCGCCGACAGGTGTCGTCTTCGGCTACGGAGCGAAGTTCCCGGCGAAGTATCAGAACGCGATGTTTATCTGTGACTGGAGTTACGGGAAGCTCTACGCGGTGCATCTCGAACCGGAGGGAGCCACCTACGGTGCGACCTTTGAAGAGTTTGTTACCGGCACACCGTTGCCGCTGACCGACGTCATTGTCAACCCGCACGACGGAGCAATGTACTTTCTGATCGGCGGTCGTAAGGTCCAGTCCGGTCTGTACCGCGTGACGTACTCTGGTTTGGAATCGACCGAGAAAGTGAATCCGCATCAGGCGGCTGAGAAAGATGCCCGCGCGACACGGGCGAAGCTGGAAGCGCTCCACCTGGGCGATCATCCGGATGCCGTCGGGATCGCGTGGCCGCATCTCGACAGCAACGACCGGTTCATTCGTTATGCGGCCCGGATTGCCATCGAACATCGTCCTCGCGACGAATGGAAATCACGCGTTCTCGCGGAAGACGATCCGCAGGCTCTGTTGACAGCGATGCTCGCGCTGGCTCGGACTTACGAACGCGAAGACAAAGGTACCGAGCCAGACATCGACTCGCCGGCCCCTGTATGGACCAATGCCAGGGCCAGCAGTCCCGAACGGGCCGAGACCGTCAGTCAGATTCTGAATACGCTCGGCCACCTGGACTGGGATTCGCTCTCGCACGCCCAGCAACTCGAAACACTGCGCGTACTGGCGCTGACTTTTGTTCGCGTCGCACCACCGAACGCAGACGAACGCGAAGGGCTGATCAATCTGTGTGTCGACGCGTTGCCGGCAAAGTCGCGCGAGTTAAATTCGGAACTGGCTTCTCTGCTTGTTTATCTGCAGGCTCCGTATGCGGCGGAGAAGATCGTCGCGCTACTGAACGAATCGCCGACGCAGGAGGAACAGATCGATCTGGCCAAGACACTGCGGCATCTGCGACTTGGCTGGACACCCGAACTTCGTGAGTCGTACTTCCGCTGGTTTGTCCGCGCGGCCAGCTATCGCGGCGGTGCGAGTTTTTCGCTGTTCGTCCAGCGGATTCGCGAAGAGGCACTCGCGCAGCTCAGCGACGAGCAGAAGACGGCGCTCAAGCCGATTCTCGAAATGAAGCCGGAAACCGACGCGCCAGTCTTCGTCGCTGAACCGCGGCCGGTCGTCAAAACCTGGACGATGGAGGAACTCGTTCCGCTGGTCACGACAGGCTTGAAGAATCGTGACTTTGACAACGGCCGCAGGATGTTCGGCGCGGCGAACTGTTTCGCCTGTCACCGTTTCGACAATCAGGGCGGTGCGGTTGGACCGGATCTGACGATCCTCTCCGGACGCTTCAGCTCGCGCGACATTCTGGAATCGGTCGTCGAACCGAGTAAGCAGATCAGTGATCAGTACGGCGCCGTGCAGATCATCACGGTCGACGGCAAAGTCGTCACCGGCCGCATCGTCAACCTCGCTGGCGACTCGGTCCGCGTGCAGACCAACATGCTCGATCCCGGAACTCTGGTCGGCGTCGATCGCAAGCAGATCGACGAATTGCTGCCGTCAAAGACGTCGATGATGCCGACCGGCCTGCTGAATACGCTGCATCAGGACGAAGTCCTCGACCTGATGGCCTACCTGCTGTCTCGCGGTGACCGGAACAATCCGATGTTCAAGTAGAAGACGACGTCACGGAATGGGACGATCGACTCGCGGTCGAGTGTTCTATTTGAGTGTGCGTGCTGTCACACATTGCACGTTTGGGTCGCCGGGGCTGGACTGAGCCTGCGCAGGAAGCCCCGGGGTTTCGCTCGTACCTCGCTCCAACCCTGGCCACCCAACCGCGTGCGTTTTCATTCCAGCAGACGGAGACACAGGCGAAGTCGCTAAGTGTTTGCAGCCGTCGCCGTTGTTTCCTTCGCGTCTTCGCGACTTCGCACGACAAATCATGGTCGCGCGGCGGTCGAGCCTGATCGTGTGCCGAATGTCAGACTGCGGGCGAAGCCCAGGTCGCGGTTCGCGAACTGCTCAACGAAGCGGGTCTCCAGCGAGAACGCGAACGCGACCTGTCGGCCGTCCGGGGCGGCGCACAGATAGTAGTACCAGGTCATCGGGCGATTGTTCGACATCCCGGTTGCCGTCACGCGGTACAGCCAGCGACCGTCGGTCGTTTCGAGCTGCTCGGCCTTTGTCATCTGCTGAAGCTGGCCGGCCAGCGCCGTGCGAATGTCGTTCTGAAACGTCTGCTCGGGCGTATGGCTGCCGGCTGCGACCTGCGGAACTTTCGAGACATTGCACTGTGCAATCAGGCTTCCTTTTTCGACAAGCCGCAGAACAGCAACCTCGTTTGTCTGGTGAAACAGATGCCAGTTGCGATCGCAGGCGAAGTGAAAATCCCACGGCGAGTTGAACTGCAGAGCAAGCTGCTGAGCTTCGGGCACGATCGGAATCGATTCGACGCTGCTGCCACTCAGCGGCCCTCCGAGCGATGACGGCAGCCGATCGACGTACATTGTCGCGGTGACTTTCATCCCCGGACTGACAACACCAACGGCGCGTTCTTCCGTCTGTGTGATCTTCGCCTGCCGGATGTGCTGCTTCTCAAGATCCCAGGCAACCTGACCGTTCACCGCGATCTTCGTCAGCGCTCCGTCGATCGCGCCTTCCACCGAACCGTTGACCGCAATGACGGCAAACTTCTCGTCGACTTTTTCGAGCCGGCAGTTCAGTTCGTGTTTCGAGACGGCTTCGACACCGGTCAGCAGCGGCAGAACCCAGAACGCGGGCTGCCAGGTCGCTCCAGCTTCGACTTCAGTTTCCGGCAGCAGGGCGTGCAGGGCGAGGCTGTCGCCGGGAGTGCTGAGCAGATCGAGCGAGTCGAAGGTCATCGGCTGACTCGGACACCACAGCCGTACTCCATTGCTGCGACCTTCGGCCACGATCAGCCGACCGTCCGCCGGCAGATGGTTTTCCGTCGGCTGGCCGGAGACCTCGATCCGCGCTTCGCCAACCTGGTAGCTCCGCACGGACCGAAACGCCTCAGCATCCTTGCCGCCCGCCGGCAGTCGACGTTCAAGGAAACTCAGCCGGGCATCGGCTTTCATTGGCAGCGTGACGCCTTTTGAATCCGGTGCCGCAGTCTGCAGATCACCTGCGACCTCCAGCCGGCACCGTACGGAGAAGGCTCGATCATCATCTGCACTGCCCGACATCGCCACGCCGGCGGTCGCGGTCATCGTCAACAGAAACACGATCGCGATCGCTGAAAGAGCAGTAATCTTCAAGTTCGAAGCCGTCAGAGGCTGCTGCATCTCACACTCCAGAAACAATCCGTCGGCCGCGCCGGCAGAGGACTCGTTCGTCGAAGGCCGATGCCCGGTAGCAAAGCTGATCACCGGAATCCGGTAAAGATGAATCGCTGTGCAGACGCAGGACTGACTTTGAACAGGAGAAAACAGAGTTCACAGAGCCACTTCAATGCGAGCGATCAGTCGCGAAACTCGCCGAGAGTCCTGGTGCCCTGCGGAAAGTCTGCGCGACGTTTGCTACTGAAAATCACAGGCAATGCGGCCTCGTTGATTTCTCATTCCGACAGGTCTATCGTGGCCTGTTTCCCGTGTCCGAGCGTCTGCCGGACCGAGTTTTCAGACATTTCCGCGTGCGAGATTCCGCCATGAAACGGCTGTCACTACTCCTTTCTCTGCTGCTGCTGACCACGTTAGGCTGCTCGAACTCCAGTCAGACGGGTCCCGGCGGCGGGACGTCAACAGGCGGCGGAGACAATGCGGCTGCCGGCCCGAAGGTCGCTTACGTGACGAACGGCATCGCCTCGTTCTGGGTGATCGCAGAAAAGGGAGCCCAGGACGCCGGTGCGGAAGTCGGCGCGAACGTCGTCGTCCGAATGCCGCCGAACGGCGTCGAGGATCAGAAGCGAATGTGCCAGGATCTGCTGGCGCAGGGCATCGACGGCATCGCGATCAGTCCGATCGATCCGGACAACCAGGGCGACCTGCTCGACGAAATCGCTCAGCACACGAATCTGATTACGCACGATTCCGACGCACCACACAGCGCCCGCAAGTGTTACATCGGTATGGACAACTACTCGGCTGGCCGCATGTGCGGGCAGCTTGTTAAGGAGGCGATGCCGGATGGTGGCAGTGTGATGATCTTCGTCGGCCGACTCGGGCAGGCAAATGCGAAACTGCGACGTCAGGGCGTCATCGACGAACTGCTCGATCGCTCCGAAGACTCGTCCCGCTACGACGACCCGAACGCGGGCGAGATCAAAGGCGAGAAGTACACGATCCTCGACACGCGCACCGACGGTTTCGATTTCGGGAAAGCCAAGGCCCAGGCACAGGACGCGATTGCGAAGTATCCGGACCTCGGCTGCATGGTCGGCCTGTTCGCCTATAACCCGCCGCTGATGCTGGAAGCCGTTCGCGAAGCGGACAAAGTCGGCAGGATCAGAATCGTCGCGTTCGACGAAGATGAAGCCACGCTGCAGGGCATCACGGACGGAGCGATCTACGGCACGACGGTCCAGAACCCGTACCAGTACGGCTACAAGTCTGTCGAAATCCTGACCGCTCTGGCAAAGGGCGACGAGTCGGTCATTCCTGAAGGTGGCTTCATCAACATCCCGGCCCGCAACATCAAGAGCGACAATGTCGCCGACTTCTGGGCCGAGCTGAAGCGTCTGACGGCGACAGAGAAGGCCGGCTCACCCGCCACCGAAGAGTCTAACGCTGCAACGTCGGAGGCATCTGCAACTGAGGCCACGGAAGCTGAAACAGACGCCGCTGTAAAGAGTGAGTCCGCGACGGAGTAAGCTCAACGTTCGACTTCAGGAGCCACGGATGGAACACGGATGTGCTGTGCTTTGATCCGTGTTCCGTCTGTGTTTCATCCGTGGCCGATTTCATGACCGCTTCCGCCAGCTCCCTCGCACAATTACTTGAAGTTCGCCACGTCACCAAACGGTTTCCCGGCGTGACGGCTCTCAGCAGCGTCAGCCTGATGCTGGGCACTGGCGAAGTGCTCGCGCTGATCGGTGAAAACGGGGCCGGCAAGAGCACGCTGATGAAAATCCTCGCCGGTGTGCAGGAGCCGGACGAAGGTGAACTGTTGATCGATGGCCGTATCGAACGAGTCGATTCAGTCCAGACCGCGCAGCGGCTTGGCATCGCGCTGATTCATCAGGAACTCAACCTGTCCGACAATCTCGACGTCGGCGCCAACATCTTCCTCGGACGCGAACCGCTCAAACGCGGATTCATCGACCGGCAGAAGATTCGCGAAGACTCAACCACACTGCTGAAGCGAGTCGGCCTCGACGTCTCACCGGATACGATCGTCAATCGCCTGCCGATCGGCCAGCAGCAGCTTGTCGAGATCGCTCGGGCGCTGTCGATCAACGCACGCGTTCTGATCATGGACGAGCCGACATCGAGCCTCTCGACGCACGAAGCCGAACGGCTGTTCGAGGTCGTCAAAGATCTGCGACAGAAGGGCGTCAGCGTGATTTATATCTCGCATCGCCTGGGCGAAGTCCGCGAGCTGGCTGACCGGGTGACCGTCTTCCGCGATGGTCGCAACGCCGGCGATCTGTCGCGAGAAGAGATCACGCATGACCGCATGGTGCAGTTGATGGTCGGCCGGGATATCTCGCAGTTCTACGCGCGGAAGCCGCACAAAGCAGGCGACGTTGTGCTGCAGGTTGACGGGCTGCGTACTCAGGCTCATCCCGATCACGCGTTGAGTTTCTCGGTCCGCAGTGGAGAAGTCGTCGGAGTCGCGGGGCTGGTTGGCGCCGGTCGAACGGAGATGCTGAACGTGCTGTTCGGTGTTGATCCGGCCGTCGCGGGAGTAATCCAGGTCGACGGAAAACTGTGCCGAATGAGCAGTCCTCGCGACGCGATCGCGGCTGGACTGGCCCTCGTTCCGGAAGATCGCAAGCAGCAGGGACTGGTGCTCGAAATGACCGTCCGCACGAACATCGGACTGGCCGGGCTGAAGAAGAATCAGAAGGCCGGTGGCTTTCTGAACGACGCTCAGGAAGGCCGCGACAGTGCGGCGATGATTGAGAAGTTGCGGATCAAAACGCCGAACGAGCGTCAGATCGTGCAGTACCTGTCCGGCGGCAATCAGCAGAAAGTCGTGCTGGGCAAGTGGCTGTCGATGCAGCCAAAGGTGCTGCTGCTCGACGAACCGACGCGCGGCATCGATATCGGAGCGAAACAGGAGATTTACCTGCTGATGGAAGAGCTGGCCGAACAGGGTGTCGCGATTCTGTTCGTCAGCAGCGAAATGGAAGAAATCCTCGGTATGTCCGACCGAACGCTCGTGATGCACGAAGGCCGGATCACTGGCGAACTGCAGGGTGAGGAACTCAGCGAAGAAGCCGTCATGCAGCTCGCCACCGGCAACGTCGCCGCGGCCGTGGCCGGCTGACTTGCGGCAGCCGATTCGACATTAGAGATAACGAACCATGAAGAAGAACCTGGGCATTCTTGGTCTGTTCGCCGTCGTGTTTATCGTGACGGCGGTTGCCAACCCGAGCTTCATCAACGCCTACAACCTCGAAAACCTGATCCGCCGCTCGTCGCTGTACGGGATCATCGGGATCGGTGTCTCGTTCGTGATCATTACCGGCGGGATTGACCTGTCGATCGGTTCGGTGATCGGGCTCGTAGGTTGTGCCCTGCCGTGGCTGATGATCAAGCACGAGTTTCCCGTCGCAGCCGCCGTGCCACTCGTCCTGCTGCTGTCTCTGGTGATCGGTCTGGGACATGGCCTGCTGATTACTCGACTGAAGCTGCAAGCGTTCGTCGTGACACTCTGCGGGCTGCTCTTTTACCGAGGCTTTGGCCGGTGGCTGACGAGCGACGCGACGATGGGTTTCGCCCGCGATTACGAAGGTCTCCGCAAGCTGGCGATCGGCAGGATTCCGCTCGGTGAACTGCCCTTCATTGGCAGGTTCAACCTGCCGGTTCCGTTTCTGATTCTGCTGGTGCTGGCTGTACTTGCCGCAGTCTTTCTGAATCGGACTGTTTATGGTCGCTATCTGCTGGCTCTGGGACGCAATGAGCAGGCAGCCCGTTTCAGCGGGATCAACACGACGGCGATGGTTGTCCTTGCGTACGTAATCTGTTCTGTGGTCGCTGGATTCGGCGGTCTGCTGTTCGCACTTGACTCGAACTCGATTCAGCCGGCCAGCTTCGGCAACTTTTACGAGCTGTATGCGATCGCGGCAGCCGTGCTCGGCGGCTGCAGCCTGCGTGGAGGCGAGGGCTCAATCTTCGGCGTGATGATCGGCGCAGCGATCATGCAGCTCCTTTACAACTCGATCAATTTGCTCGGCATCCCGACGACGCTGGAGTTCGCGATTATCGGGGCCGTGATTCTGGCGGGTGTGATCACCGACGAAATCGTCAAGCGAATTGCGGCAAAGCGGCGGGCGGTGCTGCAGGCTCGGCAGGCAGTAGTATGAGTGGCGATCGCGACGCGCTGGGCTACCACTGGATCATGGATCTGCGCGGGTGCCCGTTCGAGTTGCTCGACGATCTGAAGTTCGTTCGCGCGAAGCTCGTCGAGGTGACCGAGCGATTCGGGCTGACGCTGCTGAATGTGCAGAGCCGGCAGTTCGAGCCGCAGGGTGTGACGGCGCTTGGATTTCTCGCCGAGTCGCACCTGTCGATTCACACCTGGCCGGAGCACAATTACGCGGCGATCGACATTTTTACCTGCGCCGCCGACACGCAGCTCAAGTCCGCCTGCGAGTTCATCGCGCGTACGCTGCAGGCGGAAGAGA
Organism: bacterium; assembly: GCA_016124895.1. GTDB lineage: Bacteria > Planctomycetota > Planctomycetia > Planctomycetales > Planctomycetaceae > JAPOLP01. The sequence goes on along the minus strand of WGMU01000016.1, from coordinate 46,457 downwards.
CTTCCGTCATCCGAATCCGCCGCGGTGTTGATGCGGATGCGCACGCTGGGCTGGTCGTCGAAAAGATCCCGCTGAACATTGGTACGAATTGAGTCGTCGGATTGTCGTTGATCGCTCCGCGATTGAAACGGATCAAATCATCGCCGTCGCTCGGAATGAGCCCGCAACAACACGCGTCAACACGACACTCAAACGCAGCACACACTCGCTTCGATCGCGGAACGATAGCGACTTTCCGGGCTGGCCGCGCCGAGCGCGGCGCCGCATTGCGATCTCAAAAGAGTGTGTAGATGAAGGGGGCGGCGGCGGTTCCGCTGAGGAAGATCAGGACGCCGACGAGCAGCAGGACGACGACAATTGGCGTCAGCCACCAGGCCTTGCTCTCCATCAGGAACTCACCGAATTCGCGCAGCAGCCCCGGCTGCTCTTCCTGAGCGGCTTCGGCAAAGCTGACCGAGTCCTTCTTTTTCGTCTCTTCTGGTTTTGGCTGATCGCTCATTGCTCGCACCTCAGACACGCACCCGGCCGGTGGGAACCGGCCCTACTTCTACTTCTTCCGCAGGATCAGGACGACGTCTTCTGTCGATCCGCCAACCTTGATCGGTTCGTCCAGATCATACGCGAAATCGTATGACTCCACCCACTCGAATGCAGGCACCTTTGCGATCAGGTTGCGGATTTGCCGGACGGAATACGTGCGATAAATCATCTCGTCTTCAATCTCAAGGTGTTTCGTTGGTGTGTAGACGTTGATTTTCATGCCGAGGTATTCGGCTCGTGTCTTTTCGTCGATCCCCTTTGACCACATGTAAGTGTTGACGACCAGGTTTCCGCGGCGAGCGTGCCAGGCTTCGTCTTCGATGCGGTCGTCCGGGTCGGCCGGGATCAGATGCAGCCCGAGAATGTATAGACCGCCCTTCGCCAGCGAATCGGCCATACACTGCAGATGAGCCACTGCCTGCTTTTCCGTCAGCAGGTGACGGAACGTATTGATCGTGTTGAATGCGGCGTCGACCTTGCGCTTCAGCTTAAAGTCAGCCATGTCGCCCACGACGGCGGTCTCGGGAAAGCCCTTGCGCCGCAAGCGATCGTTGCAGAATCTGACCGCCTTCACATTGAGGTCGTTGCCTGCGACCTCATAGCCGTGCTGTGCCAGCTTGATCAGCAGTCGTCCGGTCCCGCAGGCCGGTTCGAACAGCCGCTTCACCGGCCGCTTGGCAAATCGCTCGAAGCAGCCGGTCAGAAAGTCGAACTCTGCCCGCCAGTCTGACCCGAAAATCAGATCGTAGTAGACGGGGTAGTCGTAAATGTCGCCCTGAACTTTGTCAGTCATGGTGCTTTCGCAGTCTTGAGCCGATTGAAATGTCGTGGCAGGCGAGGTTCGTAATCGCCACCTCTCAAGGTCGCAAGTCCTGCGACTGCCTCGCGTGTGCATTCTCCAGTACAGTCCGCGGCCCATTGAGCCTCGATGAGGGAGACGATCCCGCCGTGTCATCCGCGCCGGACTTCAAACAACTGCGAAAACAGATCGGTGACGCGATGCTCGCTGACCGGTTTTCGCTGCGCCGGCTGCTGACATCGATCGAGCGGGCCGCGCAGGCGAAAAAGCCGTTTGATCGCAATCTCGACAAGCTGACGAAGCAGTTGCAGGCGTCGGTCGAACGCCGGTCGCAGCGGGCGGCTGGAACGCCGGGGGTCAAGCTCAACGAGGAACTGCCGATCGCGACGCGCCGGGCAGAGATCGAGGAGGCGATTCGCGACAACCAGGTGATCATCGTCTGCGGCGAGACCGGCTCGGGGAAATCGACGCAGCTTCCGCTGATCTGCCTCGGGATGGGCCGCGGCGTCGAGGGCACGATCGGGCATACACAGCCGCGGCGGATCGCGGCGCGGTCGGTCGCGTCGCGCGTCGCCGACGAACTCGGTTCGTCTGTCGGGGCGGCTGTCGGCTTTAAGGTCCGCTTCACCGATACGACGAGCCCGAAGACGTACGTCAAACTGATGACCGACGGCATCCTGCTGGCCGAGTCACAAGGCGATCCGTTTTTTGAGCAGTACGACACACTGATCATTGACGAGGCGCACGAGCGGTCGCTCAATATCGACTTTCTGCTTGGCCGCATGAAACAGATTCTGCCGCGACGACCGGACCTCAAGCTGATCATCACGTCGGCGACGATCGACGCCGCACGCTTTGCTGAACACTTCGGAACGACTGACAAACCAGCGCCGGTCCTCGAAGTCGCCGGGCGGACTTACCCTGTTGAGATTCGCTATCGACCGGTGGTCTCGGACGATGATGCGGCCGAGTCAGAATCGTCTGCCGCATTTCAACCTGGCGGGCCAGACGTGCAGCCGGACTCAGGTACGGAAAAGGCCGCATTCGGAAAAGGCCGCGGAGTTGGAAAGCGGCGGCGCTCGGAACCGGATCTGCAGACGGCGGTTCTCGACGCGGTCGATGAGCTGATAACGGCGGGGCCGGGTGACATTCTCATCTTCATGCCGACCGAGCGGGACATTCACGACACCGCAAAGTCGCTGCGTGGCCGGCTGCTGCCCGAGCGGAATCGCGGTCAGCAGACCGACGTTCTACCGCTTTACGCACGGCTGTCGAACAAAGATCAGAACCGCATCTTCCAGACCGGGTCGCATCGCCGCATCGTGATCGCGACGAACGTTGCCGAGTCCTCGCTGACGGTACCTGGAATCCGGTACGTCATTGATAGTGGCACGGCTCGCATCAGTCGTTACTCGCCGCGATCGCGAATGCAGCGGCTGCCGATCGAATCAGTCTCGCAGGCGTCGGCGAATCAGCGGGCCGGACGCTGTGGCCGCGTCGCGCCGGGGATCTGCATCCGGCTGTACTCGGAAGCCGACTACAACGCGCGGGATCAGTACACACCGCCGGAAATTCAGCGGACGAACCTGGCATCGGTCATACTCCAGACTGCCGCGCTGAAGCTTGGGCCGCTGGAGGAGTTTCCGTTTCTCGAACCGCCGCGCACCGGAAACATCACCGACGGATACCGGATGCTGTTCGAGCTGGGGGCACTCGACGAGCAGAACCGGCTGACGGAAGTCGGACGGCAGCTCAGTCGACTGCCGGTCGACCCGCGCGTCGGTCGCATCGTGCTGGCCGGGCACGAGGAGCACTGTCTGCACGAGATCCTGATCATCGCTGCGGCGCTCGAACTGCAGGATCCGCGCGAACGGCCCGTCGACCAGCAGCAGGCGGCCGACGAAGCGCAGGCGAAGTTTCAGGACGAAAAGTCCGACTTCCTGAGCTACTTGAAACTGTGGGACTTCTATCACAAGCAGCGCGGCAACCTGTCGCGCGGCCAGCTCCGCAAAGCGTGCCAGCAGAACTTTCTCTCGTTCAACCGGCTGCGGGAATGGGCCGATATCCACCACCAGTTGTCGGAACTCGCCGCGGAGTCCGGGCTCAAGCCGGGCAAACGACAGGACGACTCAGACGCGATTCACCGCGCTCTGCTGACAGGATTCGTCTCGAACATCGCGCTGCTGACGGACAAGTTCGAGTACACCGCGGCGGGTGGCCAGAAGGTGCAGCTCTGGCCGGGCTCGGGGCTGTTCGGTCAGAAGCCGAAGTGGATCGTCGCCGCCGAACTCGTTGAAACGACAAAGCGATATGTGCGCACTGTTGCGAGGATCAACCCGGACTGGATCGAACCGATCGCCGGACATCTGGTCAAAAGAACGTACAGCGATCCGGAATGGGACGGCCGGGCCGGCGCGGCGATGTGCTACGAAAAGGCGACGTTGTTCGGCCTGCCGGTTGTGCCGCGGCGGCGGACACGGTTCGCAACGATCAATCCGGAACAGTCGCGCGAGATGCTGATTCGGCACGGGCTTGTCGAGGGCGATATCGAAGTCGACTTCCCGTTTCTGCGTCACAATCGGCGGCTGATGGATGAACTCGAAGGGCTGCAGACTCGCACGCGACGGTACGACCTGATCGTCGACGACGATGACCGCTTCGCGTTTTACGACAACCGGATCCCGCAGGACGTGGCTGACTCGCACGATCTGCGGCGCTGGCTGAAACGGGTCGATCGACGCGGCCAGACGCGTCCGCTGCAGATGAAAAAGTCGGACCTGCGTCGGGTCGGTACGGAGCAGGTCACCGGGAACGACTTTCCGGACGAGGTCGCCGTGCAGCAGATGTCGCTGCCGCTGGAGTATCACCTCGAACCCGGCTCTCCTGAAGACGGCGTGACGATCACCGTGCCACGGGAAGCGGTCAACCAGCTCGATCAGCGGCGGCTGGGCTGGCTCGTGCCGGGGCTGCTGGAAGAGAAAGTGACCGCGCTGATTAAGTCGTTGCCCAAGCAGATTCGTCGGCAGTTTGTTCCGGTGCCGGATACGGCGAAGCAGATCCTGGCGAAGCTCGAATTCGGACAGGGCGACTTTGAGGAAACCGTTGCGGCGCTGCTGACTCGGATCGGTTCCGAGCGTGTCACGCCGACGGATTTTCAGCTCGATCGGCTGGCCGGACATCTGCGGATGAACGTCCGCGTCGTTGACGAAGACGGCGAGACACTCGCGACCGGCCGCGATCTCACTCAGTTACGGAAAACGCTCGCCGCCGGAGCGACGACCAGTCCGGCGCAGATCGACGATTCGCAGTGGACGCGCGACGGCCTGACGGAGTGGAACTTCGGCGACCTGTCGGCACAGATCAACGTGCTTCGCGGCGGCGTTCAGGTCATCGCGTATCCGTCGCTGATCGATCAGGGCGAAACGGCCGCGCTGCGTCTGTTCGATCAACCGGCGCGAGCGGCCGTCGAAACGCGATCCGGCATCCGGCGTCTGGCGGCGATTGCGCTGAAGAAGTCGGTGAAAACGCAGGTCGACAATCTGCCGCAGCTCAACGAGTGGACGATGCTCAGTGCGGCGATGGGCGGAGCGGCCGTGTTCCGCCAGAACCTGATGGACCTGATCGTCGACCGGGCACTGTTTCCGGAAAGGGGGCCGTACCCGCGGACTGAGGCGGACTTCCAGCAGCGACTGAAGAAAGCTCGCAGTCTGGTCCCGGTCGCCGTGCAGGACGTCGTCGGTGTCGTCGAGCCGTTGATGAAGAAGTATCGCGCGCTGCGGCAGGTCATCGCGGAGACGAAACTGCCCGCCTGGAAGTATGCGGTCGACGATGTGAAAGCTCAGACACGCGAGCTGACGGCACCTGGCTTCCTGACGGCGACGCAGTGGGGCTGGTTGCGTCAGTATCCGCGGTATCTGGAAGCCTGCATCCAGCGACTGAAAAAGGTTGCCGGTTCCGGGACTGCCCGCGATTTGAAAAACCACACGGTGATTGCCGAATGCGAACAGCGGTACCGCGGCCGCGCTGAGGAGCACCGCCAGCGGGAACTGTTCGACCCGAACCTCGAACACTACCGCTGGATGATCGAGGAACTGCGGGTGTCGCTGTTCGCTCAGGAACTCGGCACGGCAATCCCGGTGTCGGAAGTGCGGCTCGAACGGCAATGGGAGACCGTTCGTGACTGACTGGTTCTGTTCGTTCTCGATTCCCGCTCAGAAGCCTCAGGCAGACTTAGCGCACAAGGCCCACTCCGCGTACCATCGTCGCTGTTGTTTTTCGCCCGGTTTCGGGTGTTTTGTCAGGCCGGCGTCCCGTCGCGTCATTCGTTCCGTCTATTGAACAGGAGACTCCTTCATGCGTCCCGGAGCCATTCTGGTGTCAATCGCCTCTCTGCTGCTTTCGCTGAGCGTCGTCGTCTGGTTGAGCCATTCCGTCGGCAACGTCAGCGTCGATGCACATGCTCCGCTGGCGAAACCCGTCATCGCGGACCTGCCTGATACACCGCGTCCGGTCAAAGACGGCCCGCAGCCGACGGCGGACTTTGCCGAAACGGAATACAACTTCGGCACCATGCGTCTTCACGAGAAAGGTTCGCACGCATTCAAGGTGACCAATAACGGCGAGGCTCCACTGAAGCTGAAGGCGGGGAAGTCGACGTGCCAGTGTACGGTCGGCGAAGTCGGTACTCAGGAACTGGCTCCCGGTGAATCGACGGCCATCAATCTGAGCTGGGAAATCAAAAGCCAGCTCGAACATTTTCAGCACTCGGCAACAATCCACACGAACGCGCCGGAGCATGAGAATGGCGAAGTTCGACTGATCGTCCGCGGTCATGTTGTTACGGAAGTGGCAACGTTCCCGTCGGATCACCTTCAACTCGGAACCGTTCGAGAGGGTGACTCGGTCTCGAAATCGTTTGTCTTCTACTCGCGTTTTCATGATCAGTTCAGCCTGCAGTCCATCGATTGTCCGAACGAGTCGTTCAAGGTCAGTTTCAAACCACTGTCCGCTAACGACCTGGAAGGGCTGCAACGGGAGCTGATTTCAGTCGACCCACCCGCGCTGGATGGCAACCCGGACAATCTGCCCGTCCCGCCGAAATGCGGGTATCGAGTCACAGTCTCGACGGACGATTCGCTGCCGGTCGGTACGACTGAGATCCCGCTGACTCTGCACACCGATCTGGAGAATGTGCCCGAGTTCACGCAAACGGTCACAGCGATCAAGCTCGCTCCGTTTCAGTTCTTCCCCATGCCGGGGACCCGCTACATCGTGGATAAGTCCATTGTCACCACGCCCGAATTCGATTCCGGAAAAGGCGTCGAGATGGAACTGCTGATGCTTGCCACCGGGCTCAGTGAACCGCTCGAAGTTTCCGTCGTCAGCACTGATCCTGCCTGGCTGGAAGTCACGGTCGAGGCGGACAAGTCGGCGACGGGCATTCCTCGACAGCGGCTGAAAATCAGAGTCCCGCCCGGCGCACCTCCAATCGTCCGCAACCTGGAGAATCCTGCAACGATTGTGCTGAAGACGAACCATCCGAAGGCGGAACAGTTGACTCTGAAGGCGACGTTCGCCTCGCGTTAGCCTGCGGTGTGCTGCAGAACCGACCTCTCTCCAGATAACAGCCGCCAGTTGCTGAATGAAAACGCTCCAGGCAACGGGGACTGACCAACGTTCGCGTTGAGTACCCTCTGCCTGCTGCTCAGTCACCGCCAGTTAAGGAGTTCTGGCATGTCCTTGTGCTGGAAACGTCTGCCCCTGCTGATCCTGCTGCTGCTCGGCAGCACGCTGCTGCCCGGATGCTCGGACGATTCCGATGGCTCGCGGACAGCGTCCCACGGCTCCGAGGGTTCCGGGGCTGAGGCTTCCGATCCGGCGGCTGCCGGTGACGCTGCAGCAAGTGTTCTGAATTCTGCCGCTCTGGTAGAAGCAGGCGCGACTACGGAACACTCCGCCGGCGATGGATCGGCAACGCCGTCTGCTTACTGCAAAAACTGGCCACAACCGGCCGCCGTGTTCGCGGTCACCGGTCAGATGCACGGCTATCTGGAACCATGTGGCTGTTCGGACCCGCAATATGGAGGCGTTTCGCGACGAGCCGCGCTGCTGCAGCAGTTGCGGGACCGCGGCTGGCACACGATTCCGCTCGACCTGGGCGGCACGCTCAAACGCAGCCGGCAGCAGAGTCAGTTCAAGTTCCAGGCACTGCTGACCGCACTCCGCAAAATGAAGTACGAAGCGCTGGCAATGGGTGAAGAAGAGCTGCGGCTCGGCGGCGGCTGGCTGCTTTCGCAGCACGTCACCGATCCAGACGACCCGGGCAGTGTCCTGAGCTTTCTGAGCGCCAACGTCGTCCTGTTTGATTCGCCGGACCTCGGAACGCCGATTCCGTTCAAAGTGATCGAATCCGGTGGCAAACGCATCGGCATTACGTCGGTCATCGAGCCGGCACTTGCAGAACAGATCGGCGGTCTGGCGGATGCCGGCGTGACCGTCTCGGATCCCGACGAAGCTCTGGCCAGAACACAGGCAGCTCTGCAGGCGGAAAACGTGGACCTGATGGTTCTGCTGTCCCACTGCCGGCTGGAAACGTCGAAGCAACTTGCGCAGCAGCATCCGGAGTTCCAGATTGTTTTCAGCACCGGTCCTGTCGAAGAGCCGTACGCGGACAACCCAACGCAAATCGGCAAGTCGACGCTGATCGTCGTCGGCCATAAGGGCAAGAACGTCGGCGTGGCCGGCTGGTATCCCGATTCAGCCGACAACCCGGTTCGCTTCGAGATGGTCAGACTCGACGGCGAGCGGTTCAAAGACCCGCCGGAAATGCTCGACCTGATGCGTTTCTACCAGGACATGCTGAAGGACTCGAACCTGGCCGAAACAGAACCTGCACTGCCACACCGCAGCGGCGCCTCATTTGTCGGTTCCGAAAAGTGCGGGGAGTGCCACACGAAGGCGTTTGAGAAGTGGAAGGAAACCGGTCACGCAAAAGCGTTCGAGAGTCTGCGGAAGGGCCGTCGCGGGATCCCCCGGATTTACGATCCCGAGTGCCTCGCGTGCCACGTGACGGGCTGGGATCCACAGGAAATTTTCCGTTACGAGTCCGGCTATCTGAACGAGAAGTCGACACCGCAACTGCTCGGCAGCGGTTGCGAAAACTGTCATGGCCCCGGCAGTCGGCACATCGAGCTGGTGGAAGATGAAAAGCTTGACGAAGCCCGCAAGCTGATGCGCACGACGCTGGAGCAGGCGAAAAACTCCGGCTGCTACAAGTGCCACGATCTCGATAACAGCCCGCACTTTGACTTCGACAGCTACTGGAAAAAGATCGCACATCCCGGTCTGGATTGAGTCGCGAGCACCGTCCGTTTTATGGCGGAATGTCCTGTTGACCCGAATCCAGAAATCGTCGTGTGCGGATCACACCGGTCGGGGAAACGCGAATCTCGATCGCGCCCGACTGCGAGGTTGTCAGCACGTCTGTGTCTGATCCGTAACGGTCTTCAAGCTGTTTCGCGTCAAACCGGCGCCGGGCGCTGGCGACAACGATGCGCGGCGCAGCCCAGGCGGCAAGTTCCGGCGGACTGGCCGCAATCGCGCCATGATGCGGCGCGAGCAGCACGTCAATATCGCGCCGCGGCTGTCTCAGCAGCGACCGCAGCCCGTCGTCTTCAAGGTCGCCGGTCAGCAGAATTCGCCGTCCACCGAACTCAAGCTGCAGCACGATGCTCGCCGCATTGTCTGACAGAAACTCGTCGCGTGCCGCGGGGTGCAGAATCTGCATGGCAACGGCATCGTCGAGTTGCAGCCGGTCACCCTGTTGAACGAACTCCAGCGGGATACCTCGATCATCAGCCGCATTAATCAGGGCCAGTGTGCCCGGTTGATCGGCATCGGGGAAATGCCGGCTCAGGAGCAGACGCCCAATCGGGATCTTCCCGGCAATCGACTCGGCGCCGTTGAAGTGGTCAGCGTCGGCGTGTGAGACCAGCAGTCCGTCGATCCGCGTGATTCCGCTTTCGAGCAGCGCCCGCTGTAACGTGACGGCCGCGGATTCCGGTCGCCCGGCCGCGCCGCAGTCGTAAACCAGCACGCGGCCATTCGGCGTTTCGACGATGATCGACAATCCGTGCCCGACGGACAGCACAGTGCAGGTCAGATCGCCGAGCCGCTCAGTCGCCTCGGCCCTCGGCAGAACAAGGCCGAACAGCAGCCACAACACAACGCCCGACCAGCATGGTGCCTTCCGTCGCCGTTGCGCGGTCAGGAGCATCGCCGCCGCAGTGATGGCATAAAACCCGAGCAGCCACCACAGCGGCGAAGATGCCACGTAGACATGCCCGAGCTGGAATCGCGATGCGAGATCGACGATCTCAACCACCAACGTCAGCAGGCCGCCGAACAGCGTCAACGGTAACGCGGCCAGGCCGGGTGAGACGATGCCGATCAGCAGTCCGGAAAATCCAAAGCACAGCGCGACGCCGGTCAATGGAATCAACACGATGTTGAGCACAATGCCAATCGGCGCGAGCACGTGAAACGTCGCTGCCGTCAGCGGAGCCGAGATCAGCCAGATGGCTACGCTGATGGCCATCGGCCGCCGCAGACTTCGCAGCGATGCCAGCAGCCAGCGCTGCCAGTTCGGTCGCAGCGCGTCGCGTGCCCGCTGACTGTCCGGAGCAACCGCGACGTCGACGTTCCAGTCGTCATGGCGTCGCCGCCCGATCGCGACGGACCACAGAATTGTCGCGACGGCCAGAAACGAGAGCTGAGCACCGACATCAAACAGCGTCGTCGGATTCGTTCCCAGCAGGACGAGCGCCGCGAGTGCCAGGCTGTTCGCCGAGAACGAGGGTCGGTTCAGCAGACGACCGAAGCTCCAGATTGCAATCAGCACAAACGCGCGAATCATCGGCGGCCGGGCATCCGCCGCATCGATATACAGCGTCAGGATTCCCAGCACGATCAGCGTCACGACGCGCGGCGGGAATCGCAGTCCGCGAGCCAGACCGTACAGAAACATCGCGACGATTCCGACATGCAGGCCTGAAATCGCCAGCAGGTGCATCGTGCCGCTTTCGACGAACAGCGACCGCGTTCCGGTACTCAACAGCGCGCGATCGCCGAGCAGAATCGCCTGAGCAATCGGCAGGTTGTCCGCACTCAGCCCCTGCCGCAGCGTCTGCTCGAACCTGGTTCGCAGAAATCGTCGCACGCTGCTGCGCAGTGATTGACTGTGCTGCCGGATCTCGATCAGTCCCGGATTTTCGACTCGCAGGACACCGCACAGTCCTCGACTCTGCAGACTGGCCCGCGCATCAAACTGTCCCGGGTTACGCGGCCGCGGCAGCACGCTTGCCCAGCCGGACAGTTCGACGAAGTCGCCTGTGTCGACGTGCTCAACTGCGCCGGACACGTCGACCTGAACCGCTCCGGAGACTGGTCGCCACTGGCCATCACGAAATACCGCCGAGCAATCGACATCGAACCGTGTCAGGTCCTGCTGCGGACGTTCGCCTTGCCAGCGCGGCACCGGCGCGACAAACAGCGTTGGCCGGTCAATTGCCGTCCCGTTCAGGCGAACGAGCAATGGCTCCTCGCTCAGCAGTGGCTGCAGTTCAGCGGCTGCGGGAGCGTTCAGAACCAGTTGGTGATGCAGCGAGCCGGCACTGCAGAATCCGACGATCAGACCCCAGCACGCCAGTTCCCGTCGATGGGTCTGCCGGGCAACTCCCCAGAACCCGAACCCTGTAACTCCTGCAGCAACGTACGCTGTCAGCGACCAAGGAGCATAGCGATCGAACACGATGCCGACGGCGACGGCCAGCATCACAACCACCAGCGGAAACCGCCAGACGCCATCGGACAAGTGCTGCCTGCGGCCGTCAGAGAGTGCTCCGGCAGACGCGGCGTCAGGCCGGTCGAGCGGCATTGGACAGTCGTGACCCGATTCGACCATCTGAGAATCTCGCACTTACGTCGGCGTTGAGGCCCCTCTGTCGGGCATCTCCTCGCGCCGCGGAATTTGCACCTGAATGTTCTCTCCGTCGATCCGGACGGGATAGCTGTCAGTTTTGACTCTCGGATTATCGAGCCATGTGCCGTCTGTCACGCTGAACCGCCACGCGTGCCAGGGACAGGTGACGGCCCCCTCTTCAAAGTGTCCTCCGCACAGCGACGCGCCCATATGCGGACACAGATCGTTAATCGCAAAGTAGTCGCCGTTCTGCCGGAAGATTGCGACGATGCGGCCCTCGACTGTAAACGACCGCCCCTGACCGTCCGGGACAGCTCCGACTTTGGCGACAGTAATAAACTCAGACATTCAACGTTTCCGGGGATGACTCAAAGAAACCGGGAAGGCACGTGCCGGCTGATCGGTAACGGCACTGGAGACGGGGCGAACTACTCTCGCAACTGCCCTACAGGACGGAGCCCCGTGCCGACCGTCTTTGTCAGCGCGTCGCCCAGATCGGCCCGGATTTCGTCGCCGTACTTCTTCAGCCGGGCAACGATGTCCGGGTACTGTGCCGCGACGTTGGTCGCTTCGCTGATGTCGGATTTCAGGTCGTACAGTGCGAGGTCTGTGTGCTTCTGAATGTAAGGCCCCGGCAGGCCGTCTTTGCCAGGTTCGCCTTTCAGCGAGCGATAGCTGTGCGGGAAGTGCAGCTTCCACGGACCGCTGCGGACAGCGTGCAGCTCGCGGCCCCAGTACATCGCGTAATACTCGTGCGGTGACTTCGCTCCAGACTGACCGGACAGCAGCGGCCAGATATCCTCGCCGTCGATCCTGTTCGGCGGCAGCGGAGCGCCCGCCAGCTTCGCCAGCGTCGGCAGGAGGTCGATCGTTGCCCCGACTTCACTGCATTCGGAACCGGCAGGAATCTTTCCCGGCCAGCGAGCGATAAACGGTTCGCGGCAGCCGCCGTCCCACATCGTGCCCTTGCCTTCACGCAGCGGCAGCGCACTGCCACCGTGATTTCCATAAGAGAGCCACGGGCCGTTATCCGACGTGTAGATGACCAGCGTGTTGTCATCGAGCTCCAGCCGATCGAGCGTGCTGAGAATCTGACCGACGGACCAGTCGATCTCCATGATCACGTCGCCGTACAGGCCGCGCTTCGACTTGCCTTTGAACTTGTCGCTGACATAAAGCGGCACGTGCGGCATCGAATGCGGAACATAGACGAAGAACGGTTCTTCCTTGTGATCTTCGATGAACCTGACAGCGTGCTCGGTGTACCAGGTCGTGAGCTGCGTCTGATCTTCTGGAGTGACCGGCCGCTTGACGATCTTCTCGCCCTCGATCAGCGGCAGATGCGGCCAGCGTTTCAGCCGCTCTTCCATCGGCAGATGCAGCACGCCAGGGTGGTACGGCCACATGTCGTTTGAGTAGGGCAGACCGAAGTAGTCATCGAACCCGTGACGTGGCGGCAGAAACTGCGGGTGATGGCCGAGATGCCACTTGCCGTAGATCGCCGTCGCGTAGCCCTTCTGCTTGAGTACTTCCGCGATGGTCCACTCATCGTCACTGATCCCGACCTTTGACTGCGGTCCGAGCGCTCCCAGGATCCCGACACGGACGTTGTAACACCCAGTGAGCAGTGCCGTTCGCGACGCCGAACACACCGCCTGCGACACGTAGAAGTCCGTCATCCGGACGCCTTCATTGGCCATACGGTCGAGATTCGGCGTTTCGATGTCGGGCGAGCCGAAGCAGCCGACGTCCTGATAACCCTGATCGTCGGTAAACACGACGACAAAGTTCGGCAGCTTCTCAGCGGCCTGAGCCGCAACCGTCGACAGACTTGCCGCCGCGACAGCAATCAATCCCAGCAGAATCCGCAGCGTCACCTGGCGAACCATCATCAGTCGTCCTCGCAGAGCGTCTTGAAGCAGCAGAGTTACGAAGCCGCATCTTCCGGGCACGTGCGGCGGTCGTCAAACGCGTCGGCAGATCGCAGGTCGAGTGGCCGGGGGCGGACGACGTAAGTCTCGATGCTCTTAATGGGTCGATGGTGCCACGACTTTGTTGGCGTCGGCCGCGGCCGGCTCCCCGTCGATCAGGCAGACCTGATCGGAACTGTTCGCCGTCGTGACTTCGTTGCCTGACACCTTCGGAGTCGAAGCCGGCTTCTGGATGACGAACGCCGCGCGGTGAAAGTTCGAAATCGCGTTCCCCGTCGCGGTCACGTGCCCTTCGGATGACTGCAGAGCGTGACGCCAGCCGTTGATCCTGTTGCCGGTCAGCGTGATGCGCGAGCCTTTCAGACCCCAGATCGCAAAGTTCGGCGGGCCGACTTTCCGCAGCGACGTTCCGTCGAAGTGGTTATTCGTTGCCTCGATCGAACCCGCAACGCGGATCCCGGCAACTCCACCGCCACGGACCACGTTGTCTTTGAAGATCGCTTTCGCACCGGCAAACACCATGACAATCGGTGGCAGTCCGTCTTTCCGTGACAGTTCATTGCCGGTCAGTTCAACCGTCCAGCCGGAGTTGATACCGACGGCCACCGTGGCGTTGTCGATGACCCGGTTCTTCTCGACACGCGACTTGCCGCTGCCGCCGCCCTCGAAGCCGATGCCCGACGTTTTGTTATGGTGCAGGTAGTTGCCGATGAGCACGGTCTCTGTGCCGCTCATCTGGCCGATGCCGGCTTGCCCGTTTTCGTAACACTCGTTTTCGATGATCGTCGGTGTCGCACCCGTCCGCGATCCGATGCCGGCGAGTTTGTTGCGGTAGCAGCGGTTGCCGCGAATCGTTGGGGCGGCTTCTTCACGCGTCCCGATCCCGGCCATGTCGTTGTCGAAGCAGTCGTTGTCTTCGACGAGCGGTTTCGTATCACTGCCCGTGCGGATGCCGATACCTGCCCGCCGGTTGCGGTAGCACTGATTGCCGCGCACTTCCGGTGACGAGCCCTCGCTGATGCCGATGCCGGCCCGCACGTTGTGGTGGCAGACATTGTTAATGACGCGCGGGCTGGCCGAGTCGTGCCCAATGCCCGCGTAAAAGTTTTCGAAGCAGGTATTGCCGCGAATCGTCGCTCGGGAACCTCGCATCGATCCAATACCTCCGCCCATGTTGCGATAGCAGAAGTTGTTTTCGACGAGCGGCTCACATTTCCTGCCCGGCACGCCGAGGATGCCGATGCCCGAGTAGCCGACGTGATGCACGATGTTGTTCCGAATCGTGCAGGTGAGCCCTGTCGCTGAAATGCCGGCGACACCGGGCTCGCCGATGTGCTCGTATGACTGCTGCTCGCCCTGAGTGTCGAAGTGCCGTTGCCATTCCTCGCCGTCGTAAACGCCCACGTTGCGAACGGTGAACCCGTCGAGCGTCGCGCCCTCAGCCATCTCAACGCCAGCCCCGGACCCCCTCTCCCCACCGCCGTCGATAATCGTCACTTCAGCCCGTCTCAACCCCAGCGTGCCCTTCTCGTCTCCGCCGACGCTCCTCAGTGCGACGCCCGCCTTCAAAGCAATCCGCTCGGCATAGATGCCCGGTTCCACCAGCACGACGTCCCCGGCTGCAGCCGCATCAATGCCGGCCTGAATCGTCTTGTGCTGAGACGGCACTCGAACGTCGGCGGCACCGGCAACACGAGTCGACAGAGCAAGCAGCATAAACACTGGCAGATAGTAAACGTGCATGTTCACAGGAGACTCCAGGGAGTTTGAGGCTCTCGTCCAGCGGGGATCCGTGGACGACAGGATGACTGATGCATCACAGACACGGAACGCGCTGACCGGACAGCCATTGTCTAAAATGCAGGAACCTGACTTTCATGGTCAGAGGAGCAAGACAGAACGCAGCGCCGTTGAATGCGAATGGCTTTCCTCAGAACGGAATTCCGATGAAGATGCGATCTGAGTTTTGAATGCTCAGTTCTGAATTTTCATCGGAAGACCAGCATGTCACATTGTCGTCGATTTGCTACACCGCCGCGATCCCGGCGGGAGATGCTGGCTCAATGTCTGAACGGTTTCGGGGCTGTCGCGCTGGCTGGAATGCTCAGTGACGACGTGGTCGCTGCGCCGTCACGCGACAAGTCGCCGTTTACTCCGCGAAAGCCGCACTTCGATGCGAAGGTTCGCAACGTAATCTTCCTCTATATGGACGGAGGCGTTTCGCAGGTTGACTCGTTCGATCCAAAACCGCGGCTCGACAAGGACAACGGCAAACCCTTCGCCGCGAAGATCGAACCGACGCAGTTCAACAATATCGGCAACACGCTCGCCAGCCCGTGGAAGTTCCAGCAGTACGGCGAGTCGGGCATCCCGGTCAGTGACCTGTTCCCGCACGTCGGACAGCACGTCGACGATATGACCGTCATCCGGTCGATGACTTCCGACTTCCCGGAACACACCAACGCGAATTATTTCCTGCATACCGGCCACGGTCAGCAGGGGCGGCCGAGCATGGGCGCGTGGGTCGGTTACGGACTGGGCAGCGAGTGCCAGGAACTGCCAGGCTTCGTCGTGCTGAATGGCGGTCTGATTCCTCCCGGCGGACTCGACAACTTCAACAGCGGCTTTCTGCCGGCGAGCTATCAGGCGTCAGTTTTCGCGGCTCAGGATCCGCCGGTTGCGAACATCCGCCGGTCCGAAGCGACGGCCGATCTGCAGAACCGCAAGCTCGCTCTGCTGAGGAAGCTCGACGGCGAAGTGCTCGACCGCTACGGCCACGTCGACCAGCTCGAATCCGCGATCGCCAATTACGAACTCGCGGCGCGGATGCAGACCGCCGTCCCGGACCTGATGGACATCAGCGGCGAAACCGTCGAAACGCAGCGGGCCTACGGGCTCGAAGCCGACTTCAGAAACACGCAGACATTCGGCCGCGTTTGCCTGATCGCCCGGCGGCTGGTTGAACGCGGCGTCCGCTTCGTCGAGCTGACCTGCCCTGGCGGGAATGGCGACCGCTGGGACCAGCATAGCAACCTCCGCGATGGCCACTCGAAGAACGCCCGCTCGGTCGATCAGCCAATCGCGGCGCTGCTCGCCGACCTCAAGGCACGCGGGCTGTTCGACAGCACGCTGGTCGTATGGAGCGGCGAGTTCGGTCGGACGCCGTTCGCTCAGGGCGCCGACGGCCGGGATCACAACCAGTATGGCTTCTCGATCTGGATGGCTGGCGGTGGCGTCAAGGGTGGAATGACTTACGGTTCGACGGACGAATTCGGCTACAAAGTGATCGAAAACCGTGTCGAGATGCACGACCTGCACGCCACGCTGCTGCACCTTCTGGGCATCGATCACGAACGTCTGACCTACCGCTTCGGCGGGCTCGACATGCGGCTGACCGGAGTCGAGGGTCACGTCGTCCACGACGTCTTGAGCTGAATCTCTGGTCTTGCCGGATTTTGTCAATTTGGCCTATCGTCCAGAACTCTTCCCGGACCGGACGTTCCGTCCGTCCATTTCTGGCGGTTTTTGAGGCGTCGAATCGGCCTGTCGAGCTGATCCGTGCGCGTCGGAACCGCGGCTGCGGAGTCTCGAACTGACGACGGGCGCAGGAATCCTGCCTGCGGTGGTTCGAGCCTGTTGCCGCGCGAGCCAGTCTGACCTCTCACTCCTCGACGCTCGCGTTTTCAAGGCAAGGATGCCGGCATGAGACTGTCGACGACGCTGCTGTCCGGTCTGACGATCCTCGGATTCTGTTCCGGCTGCACGATGTTCGGAAACCCGCTCGCCTCGCGGACCGACCCGGCCGAAGCTGCACGGGAACGTCACGCCTCTGAAGTCGCGGCTCTGATCGCCCGTGGCGATTACGAGGGAGCCCAGCGGCTGATGGATCAGGTCAAACGCGATACTGGTCCGGTCACGGCTTCCGTGTTTGAGCAGACTCACACGCCGACTCTGGAAGCCAGTCGCGAACGAATGATCGAACAGCTTCTGGCCAGCCAGCCTGCGGAATGGCGGGAGATGCTGCGGCAGAAATACGCGCAGCTCGGCACGGCCCGACTCCAGGAACTCGTCGCGACTGAGCAGCAGTTACGCGGAATCGGTCAGGGCGTTTCACCAGACCCTTCCGTTCCGACGCTCGCGCACGATCCGTCGATTCAACTGGCGGGAAATCAGCAGCGAGCAGGACAGGCTGGCGGTGTCACGCAGGCTCAAAGCAGGCTTTCCGGAGAGACACAACCTACGCTCGATGATGTGAACGGTTTCGGCATCGGTTTTCCTCAGCGACAGCCCGGCGGCGAGCTGCACGCGCCCGATCCGGGACCACAGGGAGCGAATCGAACGGCGCAGCCACCAGCGGGTCACTCACCGGCCGGTGAGGCACCGCGGCTGCCGGAAGGTCTCGACTTCCGCGTCAGCCAGGCTGGCCATCAGAGCAATGGCGGGCCGGGATCCATTCAAACCGTCTCCGGCACACAGGCTCACAGTGCGGCTTATTCATCCGGCCCAGCGGCAGGCAACGCCTTCGGAAGAAATGGCAGCCTGGGAAGCGGGCCACTGAATGCTGTTCCGTCCGCAGCAAACGGAAACGGCAATGCCGGACAGCTTCCGCAGATCATTCCCGGCAACGGAGAACTTTACGGCGCACCATCGCGGAACGCGGCCGCGACGTCGCGTAATTCGCTCGCCGGAAACCAGCAGACTCCAACTGGCCAGACCGGCCTGATCCAGCCCACGGCCGGCTATTCAACACAGCCAGCATCATCAAACGGCGGCGTGTCGCTTGAAAACCGTATCGAAATCGATTCAGGCACGATCAGCGGTTCGGCAACGACACAGCTCGGCAGTACAACCAGCAATCCGTTCGCTGCACTCGGGCAGCCTCCAGTCGCCACTCAACCGGGCGTTCAGATCACGGGAAGCAACGTCACGGCACTGCCGGGCGGATTTCCGCAAAGTGACCTCTCTCAACAGCCTGGAACCGTTCCACCCGGCAGTGTCCCGACAGCCGGACAGCCTGCCGATCAGAGTCTGATTCCCGGTGTCATTCGCGGTGGGTACGAGTCGCTGCAGAATCTGACAACCAGCGTGACGGAACGGGGACTGAGAACTTTCGGAGCGATCGGAAATGACGGCGTCGCAGCTCCGCAGATGGCCCAGACGGTCGCCACGGCGGGCCAGCCGGCAACGATCGATTCGCTGATCGCCGCCGCCGAATCCGATCTGGCTCGATCGGCACCCGGCGATACCGAAATCGAACGACTCAACCACGTCCGGAAGCAGGTCAATCTGCGAATGCTTTACCTGATCGCCGACCGGATTGATCAGTCGATCGAACCAGTCTCCGCCGCCGACCCGGCCGATCAGGAGTTCTGGCAGCAGCTCTTCTTCGCTTACGTCAACTACTTTGACGCGCAGCAGATGCCGCACGCCAGTGACCGGGCCACGCAGACAATCGATCAACTGCGGACAGCCATCTCCAAGCTCAGGCATCGCGCCGATCTGCAGCTCAAGAATGTCACGTTCTGCCACCACATCGTCAGTTTCGGCGATTACGAACGCTTCAGCACGGACCAGTTCACGCCGGGCCAGCCGCTGCTGCTGTATGCCGAGGTCGAAAACTTCTTCAGCACACGCACAGAAACGGACCGCTACCGCACGGTGCTGCAGTCGCAGATCGAAGTGTACGACAACAGCAACATGCAGCGCCCGGTCGTCACGATTCCATTTGACCCCTCCGAAGACATCTGCCGCAATCATCGCCGCGACTTCTTCCACAGCTACGAGTTCACGGTCCCGCAGGACCTGCAGCCCGGCCTGTACACGCTCGTCCTGCGCGTCACCGACCAGCTCAGCCAGAAAGTCGCCACGTCGCGTCTGAACTTCCGCGTCGAATAAGCTGCTCACCACGCTGTTGCTTCTGACGCAAAGCCGCGAAGACGCAAAGATTCGCGAAGCTGACGTCCCTCGCTGCGAGAGCACTCGGCCATGCGCTGATACCATCTCTCACCGTTCGACGATCAGCATATCGAGTTCGACGATTTGACACTTGGCGATCCTTTGCGTCTTCGCGACTCTGCGTCAAACGTCAGAATCGAACCGGCAGCCTTTTCGAGGTCGAGGTTTGCATGTCCGCATCCACCGAAACCTTCGACGTCATTGTGGTCGGTACTGGCGGTTTCGGCAGCAGTTGTCTGCACCACCTGGCGAAGCGCGGGCTGCACGTGCTCGGTGTCGATCGCTTTTCCGTTGCGCACGACCGAGGCAGTTCGCACGGCGATACGCGAATCATCCGGCAGGCGTACTTTGAGCATCCCGATTATGTCCCGCTGCTGCTGCGGGCTTACGAACTGTGGCGCGAACTTGAATGTGAATCGGGCCGCGATCTGATGCGGCTGTGCGGTTTGCTCGTCGCCGGACCGTCTGACGGCGAAGCCGTTCCCGGAGCGAAACTCGCCGCCAAGTTACACGGCATCGAGTTGCAGCAGCTTGAAGTGCGTGATACCGCGGACCGCTTCCCGGCTTTTCGAGTTCCCGCGGGATTCGAGGTGGTCTTTGAGCCCGCGGCCGGCTTCCTGTTCGTCGAAGACTGCGTCCGTACACACGCCAGTCTTGCGACACAGCACGGCGCGATTCTTCAAACCGGCGATGCGGTTCTCGACTGGTCGTCCGACGGCAGCCGCGTACGCGTTGTCACTGAGTCGGCAACGTACGAAGCCGCATCGCTCGTCCTGACTCCGGGAGCCTGGGCCGGGCACATCCCGCATCTGGCCGACTGCCTGCCGCCGATCGAAGTCCGCCGCAAGCCGCTGCTCTGGCATCCAGTCAGCGAGCCGCACTTTCACGTCGACGCGGGAATGCCCGGCTTCTTCTTCGAGATGCCCGATGGCGAGTTCTACGGTTTCCCGTCACTCGACGGAGCAACGCTCAAGGTTGCGCAGCACACCGGAGGCGACGTCGTCACTGACCCTCTGTCTGTCGACCGGTCACTGCACCCGTCGGATATCGGACCGGTTGCCGGCTTCCTGCAGAATGTCATGCCGGGCGTTATGGCCGAGCCGACCCGACACGCCGTCTGCCTGTACTCGATGAGCCCCGACAGCCACTTCATTATCGATCGGCATCCCGAATTCACCAACGTCGTCTTCGGAGCCGGCTTCTCTGGCCACGGCTTCAAGTTCACCTCGGTCATCGGAGAAGCCCTTGCCGATCTGGCCGAGACCGGCGCGACGAAGCTGCCAATCGACTTCCTCTCGCTGGAAAGATTTGCTGATTGACCTCATAGGCCTGACCGAGCGCAGCGAGTTCCGGCACGACTCAGTTCACGCGGCAAATGGCGAATGCCGGAACTCGCTGCGCTCGGTCCAGCCTACTCAAATCTCGTCAGCCGATCTCCTGACCGAACGACAACCGCATCTGGGGATCCTTCTTTTTCTCTTCCCACTCCTGGTACAGCAGGCTCGGCTGGATGTCGTTGTTGTTCTGGTATTTGCCGGCCGCGTACTCGGTGATGTCGCCTTCCAGAGTGTGATAGAAGATCTGGCAGATCGGTGTGCCGGGATAAATCCGGACCGGCTGGACGGCAAACATTTCGAGCGTCCAGTAACCCTTGAAGCCGACGTCGCCGAAACCAGCGGTGCAGTGGACGAACAGGCCAAGCCGGCCGACTGACGAGCGTCCCTCAAGCATCGGCACCAGATTGTGCGTCTCAGTCCGTTCGATCGTCCGCCCCAGGTAAAGCTGGTTGGGGTTGAGAACGAATCCGTCCTTCGGAATCTGATAGCGTCGCAGCCGGTTGGGCCGCTTCATATCGAGGATGATTTCCTCGTACACCAGCAGCTCGTCATGCAGCCGCAGGTTGTAGCTGTTCGGGTTGAGCAGCTCTTCGTCAAACGGGTCGATGACAATGTCGCCACCGAGTCGCTGCCGGATTTCGTTACCGGAAAGAATCATGTCGCGGCCGGTGCATCACGAGGGGAAGACTCAGTAACATGGCCAAAGTACGGTCTTCGACCCTGTGATTCAATCGCGAGAGACAGGTCGCGAACTGCACAGCGGCGGCATCGACGTCCAGGGATGGCACTGGCCGGCGCCATTCGCCTGAAACTCGCAAGACGCCACCGAAAGGCTCCGTTCTCTGTTTGCCAACCGGCGTCTGCCAATGTGACTGGCACTGCAGTCAGAAGCCGCCCTTGCCAGAATGGCACGCCGCCGCAGCGACGAATCGAAATCGAGACGATTCCATAACCTCTTGTCAGTACAGAGGAAGCGACGCTCTGTGTCGACGCTTCTGGCTCTGGCATAGTTGTTGCTTTCCACGCGGGCACTTGCGAATTCCTGCCCGATTCGGGCCCGCCAGTTCACCAACTGCGGATTCACATACTCGGCCGGACAACCCGGGTTCGGCAGACTCACTCAGGGAGCAGAATCATGGCTGCAGGGGAAAAAGTCATCGGCATCGACCTCGGAACGACCAACTCCGTCGTCTCCGTGATGGAAGGTTCCGAACCGAAGGTCATCGCCAACCTCGAAGGCAACCGGTTGACGCCGAGCGTCGTCGCGTTCACCGATAAAGGTGAGACGCTGGTCGGTGAGCCGGCCAAACGGCAGGCCGTCACCAATCCGAAAAACACGATCTACTCGGCGAAGCGGTTCATGGGCCGCCGGCACAACGAAGTCTCCTCGGAAGAGAAGATTGTGCCGTATCAGGTTGTCGGCGCGGCAGAAGACTACGTCAAAATCAAAGTCAACGACCGTGAGTACACCCCGCCGGAGATCTCGGCGAAGGTACTGCAGAAGCTGAAGGAATCGGCCGAGAGCTACCTCGGTCACAAGGTCAACAAGGCGGTCATCACGGTCCCGGCCTACTTCAACGACGCTCAGCGGCAGGCAACCAAAGACGCCGGTCAGATCGCCGGCCTGGAAGTCTCGCGCATCATCAACGAACCGACGGCCGCCGCTCTGGCCTATGGTCTGGAAAAGAAGAAGGACGAGAAGATCGCCGTCTTCGACCTCGGTGGCGGAACGTTCGACGTCTCGATTCTCGAAGTCAGCGACGAACTGGTCGAAGTGCTCAGCACGAACGGCGATACCCACCTCGGCGGTGACGACTTCGACGAAGAGCTGATCAACTTCATTGCCGACAAGTTCAAAGCCGAGAACGGCGTCGATCTGCGGGACGAACCGATGGCTCTGCAGCGTCTGCGTGAAGCCGCTGAGAAAGCCAAGAAGGAACTGTCGAGCGCCCAGTCGACCGACATCAACCTGCCGTTCATCATGGCGGACGCGACCGGCGCGAAGCACCTGCAGATGAGTATTACTCGCTCCGAGTTTGAGCGGCTGATTGACTCGCTGATCGAACGGACGCGGAATCCAGTGCTGAGCGCACTGAAGGACGCGAAGCTTTCGCCGAAAGACATTGACGAAGTCGTTCTCGTCGGTGGCTCAACGC
This sequence comes from bacterium, assembly GCA_016124895.1. Classification (GTDB taxonomy): domain Bacteria; phylum Planctomycetota; class Planctomycetia; order Planctomycetales; family Planctomycetaceae; genus JAPOLP01. The sequence continues at coordinate 23,760 of WGMU01000016.1, read as the reverse complement.
GAGTTCCGAAGGTGCAGGCCTTCGTCAAGGAACTGTTCGGCGGCAAGGAGCCGCACAAGGGCGTCAACCCGGACGAAGTCGTATCGATCGGCGCTGCGATTCAGGGCGGCATTATCACTGGCGAAGTGACCGACGTCGTGCTGATGGACGTGACCCCGCTGTCGCTCGGTATCGAAACCGAAGGCGGTGTGATGACGGTTCTGATCGAACGCAACGCGACGATCCCGACGACGAAGAGCGAAATCTTCTCGACGGCGGCGGACAATCAGCCGGCTGTGACGGTCACCGTGTTTCAAGGTGAACGGCCGATGGCGCGCGACAACCGCCAGCTTGGTCAGTTCAATCTTGATGGCATTCCGCCGGCACCACGGGGCATTCCGCAGATCGAAGTCACCTTCGACATCGACGTGAACGGCATCCTGAACGTCTCAGCAAAAGACAAGGCCAGCGGCAAGGAACAGCGGGTCCGTATCGAGAACTCCAGCGGCCTGTCCGAGGAGGAAATCGAAAAGATGCGGAAGGAAGCCGACGCGCACGCTGCCGAGGACAAGAAGAAACGCGAACTGGCCGAGCAGAAGAACAAGGCGTCCAGCCTCGCTCACCAGGTCGAAAAGTCGATCGGCGAACTCGGCGACAAACTCGACGCCGCGTCAAAGGCCGCGATCGAAGCTTCGGTTGAGAAGGTCAAGAAGGCCGCCGAGGGCACTGACGTCGACGCGATCAAGTCGGCGATCAGCGAACTCGAACAGGCCGCCCAGGCCTTCGCCGCCCTCTACCAGCAGCAGGCCGCCGAAGGCGGAGCCGCCGGTGCAACTCCGGAAACTGCCGGCGCCACCGCTGGCGGAGGCGATGACGTCATCGACGCCGAGTTTGAGAAGAAGTAAGTCGCTGCGAACCTGTTCGTTGCGTCTGTCCCGCGGCGGGCAGGTTCGGGCAGTCAATTGATCCCGGAGGGATCGCAGAGAGTAGCCGGGGGTCGAAGACCCCCGGTTTTCTTTTGCGCGAAATACTGCATCCCGAAAGGATGCCAGAATGCGGTGCCGGTAATTGCTCACGAGATCTCTCGCATTCCTTCAGGATGCGAGACAACAACGTTCAGATTCCCGAGGGCTTAATCGCATTCGGACTGGCTCCGCATTGATGCGTCAACCCCTCTAACGTTTGTGTCGCAAGAACCCGGCAATTCCTGCTGCCGGACCAACGATGAAAATGCCGATCATGCCAGCGACACGACCAAGCGCTCGGTGATTCCATTCGGGGCCGTGAAAGATGGCCGGAACGATCAACGCGCTGAGAACACCAAATCCGATGACTCCCAAGACCATGTACAGACATCCGAATCCAACACCCCGAGCAACAGAGACACCAATCTCGCTCGCGCGAGACCGTTTCGATTTTCGTGTCGTCCTGGGGCGGTGAGACTTCTGCGGTCTGCGAGCCGGTGAGTCGTCGGGGTATTCCTCTTCTTCAGCTTGCACGACACAGGTAACGCCACACATTTTGCAGCGATATTTCTTTCCAATCGCTTCTTCGCGGACGTGAATTGTGTCGAAGCAATTCTCGCAGACAGATTTCAATGGCCCACCTCGTGATGACTAGACTTATCTCACCGACAAAGTTAGTGATGCGAGCCTTCAGGGTCCGCAAATCGGTCTTTGCTGAATGTCGCAGACAGTCAGTGTTCGTTTGTAAAAAAAAGCTACGACACGTCAACGAGTTGGACGGCCATCCCTTCAGGATGCGAGAAGACGAAGCTTCGATTCCGGGCGTCTCCGCTGCGCTCCGACACCCGGCTACTTTGTGTGATCACTTCGTGATCGAGCAGCAGAGAATCTCTCTCGTCAGTACGCAGAACGGGTGAGTCAAAAAACCTCCACGGAAGCAAACACGCCGCCACCGATTCACTCGACAGACTTCGTCAGGCCCAGATCCTCGTAAATCGCGTTGACGATTTCGCGATGCCGTTTCTGGTGCCGAGGTTCTCCGACGCGGCGATTGGCGGCGTAGCAGACGACGAGGCTGTGCTCGGGATCGGCGAAGCCAATGGATGACTGCGATCCGCCGTGCCCGTATGTCTGTTCGGAGCAGGATCGGCTGTAACCGTACGGAACGGTTTCCGCGCCGTAACGGTTCGAGTCGATAATCACTCCGAGTCCGAAATCGATGACGTGCTGCAGCGTCTGGTCGAATGAGCCGGAGCGTTGACGGGACGTCAGCTCAGCGACGGTTTCCGGTTTCAGCAGCCGAGCGCCGTCGAGTTCGCCGCCGTTCAGCAGGCAGTTGTAAAAACGGCCGAGTTCCCGCGCGGGGCCGCGCGTGTTTCCACCGGGAGCCGCGGCCGAACAGTGAGCGAGGTCGTGCCACGGCAGTGTCCGGGTTTCGCCGCGTCCCCACTGCTCCATCTGCCCGATGCGATCGCCGTACGAACGCCAGACGTCGTCCGGCATTCCGTTCCAGACGTTCTCCATTCCCAGCGGCTGACAGACTTCCTCGCGCAGGTAATCGGCAAACGAACGCCCGTCAATGCGTTGAATCAACTCACCGAGAATGAACCAGCTCGACATGACGTGATAACCGGCCGACTGCCCGATGACCCAGCCGTCTTCGAGCGGCGCTGCACAGACACGACGGATCGTCTCGTCCCAACCCGTAAGCGGCCAGCCGGTGTCGACCTCGCGGAACCCACCGGTATGCGTCAGCAGATGCCGCGTTGAGATCGCCGCTTTGCCGCCGGCTGAAAAATCTGGAAGAACGTCCGCAACCGGTGCGTCGAGATTCAGCCGACCACGCTCTGTAAGCTGCAGCACCGCCATCGCCGTCAACGGCTTCGCTGCCGAGAGCAACGGCATCAACGTCTCGCGATTCACGCGCGAGTCGACCACGCTGGCAATCACTACTTCGTCAAAGATCGTCTCTCCATACTGCGAAACAAAAAGCTGGACGCCGGTGTGAAGCCCGCGTCGAAAGCCATCGCGAATCGTCGCAATTGTTCGCGGCAGCAGATTGTTCTGCCCGCTCGTCATCCGTCCGCCTGTGCCTCGAATGGATCCTGTTGCGCAGCAACCTGGCTCGCTCCGCGATCCTGCCGCAGAAAGGGCAGCAGCCCGATACAGAACAGGCCGACAAACCCGTCGATGTAAAGCGTCTGAGCGAAGCCGAGTCGCTCAATCGTGAAGCCCTGCCAGACCGCCGTGTAGGACGTTACGAGATTCATCATCGACATGTATGCGGTGAACTGCGTCGCCGCGACATCAGGATTGGCGATCCGCATGAAGATGGCCGTCCGGGTTCCGTACATCAGCCCCTGACAGATCATGTATGCCATGACCGCCCACCAGAAGTAGCGGGCCATCGGTGGTGAGTCCGGACGCTCGAAGATGCTGAGGTCCTTCTGTTTCCCGGCAGCACTGTCGTCTTCTTCGGCTGATCCGGAGGCTTCGACGACGGCCTCTGCTGTTTCCGCGTCGTTCTCAACGGAAGCTTCGACGTCACCTGTTTCGGACTTTGCTTCGACGAGCTTCGGGACGTTCATTCCGGCTTCGTCCATCTTCCAGGCGCACCAGAACGTTGGGATCGAAATCAGCAGGAAAAACACGGCCAGACACTTCAGATGTCCCAGTCGGTCGGAAACAAAGCCGCCCAGCACACACGACACCGACCAGACAATGCTCGAAATCAGGTCGATGCGCGCGACGTCTCCGTCCGTGAATCCGATTTCTTTAGCAACCTGTTTCTGCAGCGCCAGATCCAGCGCCATCGCTCCGGGCGGGAGCAGCGCCAGCAGCAGAGCCACGAAGGCCACTCGGCTGCCGAATACAGAACGACCGGCCGTGTCCACGTACTCCGCGAGGCGTAGCCGGACCTGCGACAGCTTCGATTTCAAATCGCGAGGCAGCACTTCTCTGACAATCGCCGATCCGATGTGAACTCCGCAGGTCACGACGGCGCGTACCGGCCAGAGCAGGCCTTTATCTGCGTGATAACTCCAGCGCGAGGTAACGTCCTCGTAGAACCTCTTCAAATGGGAATCGCTGACCGGCGGCTGTTCGCGCCGTTCTTCACGCATCGGCCAGGCCACGAAGAACGTCACGGCGAGGATGCAGCCCACGACGTACGGATACGTCAACTGAAACGGCAGTCCTTCCTGCAGAATCTTCGGCAGCCACGGGATGTCGAACCCTTCAGTCAGAAACAGCACGCAGGCTCCGCCCATCGCAAAGCCAATCTTCTGGCCGGCAAACATCAGACCGTTACCGAGTCCCTGTTCGTCCTCGTGCAGCACCGTGCAGGCCAGCGCGTCGATTGCCACGTCCTGCGTTGCGCAGAACAGATTGTGAATCAGGATGACCGCCGTCAGCAGCCCGAGGTTGTCCGCACGGATTTCGATCGGCATGCAGATCAGCAGCGTCAGAACCATTGAAAACTGCGTGCCCAGGATCCAGCCGCGCCGCGCTCCGAGACGATTGGAATAGATGAGATCCACAAACGGCCCGACGACCCACTTCCACGCCCAGGGGAAATAGAGCGATCCGACGAACACTCCAATGTCCAGCGGCCGGACTCCCGCATTCTGGAGCTGGATGACCATCGCTGTCGCTGTAAAGCCCAGCGGGATGCCCTCGGTCACGTAGAGGAAGAAGAAGGCGAGCAATCGGCCCCAGCGCGAGGCCAGTGGGTTGGGAAGCGTCATTCAGAAGAGACCGGCTCAACGAGTTGCGAGGCGAGAGACCCGAAGCGGAAACACGTAGCCGATCAATTCTCGACGAGACGGTCAACGGTGGTTGCGTGACGCCGCGTCCGGGAACCTCAGGCCGCGGAGAGGCTCACGCTGCCGGCAGACGCACTGTAAACGTACTGCCTTTGCCAGGTTCGCTCTGCACGTCGACGCTGCCACCGAATTCGTTGATCAGGTGTTTGACGATGGACAGACCCAGGCCCGTGCCGCCGACATCGCGTGAACGGGCTTCGTCGACGCGGTAAAAGCGTTCGAAGATGCGCGGCAGATGCTCGCTGGGGATGCCGACACCAGAATCGATCACGTCAATCTGAACCTGTCCGTCGGACTGGCTCCAGTTGATCTGCACCCGGCCGGCTTCGGGTGTGTACTTGACGGCGTTGCTGATCAGGTTGTCAAAGACCGTCTGCAGCCCTTTGCGGTCGGCTTTGACGAACAGATCGGCCGACGTCGACTGCAGCTCGATGGAAATGTTCTTGCCCGCAGCAACCGGCTGCTGCGATTCGACTGACGTCAGAATCGATTCGGCGATGGAGACGCGTTCGAGCTTGAATGCCTCCTGTCCGGCTTCGATCCGGCCAAGCTGCAGCAGATCCTGGACGAGGTCATGCAGGCGGTCGCTCTGTTCCTGAATCCGCGTCACGAAACGATGGCAGGCATCGGCGTCGTCGATCGCACCGCCCAGCAGCGTTTCGGCGTACGCCTGAATGCCGGCCAGCGGCGTCTTCAGTTCGTGCGACACATTCGACACGAAGTCTTTGCGAAGATTCTCCAGCCGTCGCAGGTCGGTCACATCCTGCAGAACCAGCATCGCTCCGCCGGACACGTTGCCACGCAGCCGCGTTGCAAAGAGCGACAGAATCCGCTGTTCGCCGCGCAGCGTAAACTCGGTCTGAATCCGATCGTGGCCGGCGTCGATGCGTTTCAATGTCTGATCGACGACAGGATTGCGAATGATTTCCAGCATCGGGCGGCCGGCGATTCCGGCCGTGGTTGACTCAATCCGCAGCAAAGCTGCCGCGGCATGATTCGCGAACGCGATGCGGTGCTGGCGATCAACGACGACGACGCCTTCGACCATTGCTTCCAGTACGGTTTCGAGAAACGCCGTTGCCTGTTCGAGTTCCCTGATCCGGCTGCGATTGCCGGAAATCAGCGATTCGAGTCGACGACTCGTTTCCGCATACGCGTCGACCAGTTCCGGCAGGCGAGCGTCCGCACCAGGCAGTGTTTCATCGCGTTCCGTCAGGCGGCGAATGTTGCGATGCGTTGCGGACAGGCGATCGAGCGACACCTGCGATCGGCGGTAAATCAGCACAGCCGCAGACGCCAGCAGTCCCGCCAGGACGACGCCGGCAAACCAGGCAAACATCAGGCCGAAGTTTGAAGAGCCGCTGCTGGAATACGTTGGCGCGCTGATTCGCAGCGCCAGATTCTTCTCCCCGGTCTGAGGCAGTTGAATCGCAACGAAGGTGTGCCAGACGCCGTTGATCCGCCGCTGGTCGTCGCCGCTGCCCGACGTTCGGGCGAGAAACAGTTCGCGGGCATTCCAGTCGATGACGGCCGGAGTCGAAGCATCTTCTGTGATCCGAGATGACCGTTCGGACTGTTGACCTGACGAACTGCCGGACTGCGAATCAAACAGCAGCCGCGGCTGCTCGCCGAGCTTCAGGATCTGCAGACGGACAAACAGTGAATCGGCCAGAGGCTTCAACCTTGACGCACTTGCTGGCAGCGAATCGGACTCACCGGATTGCATGGTGAGATCAGCTTCAATTGTCTGAACGATGGCACGCAGCCGACGGATCGTTGCCCGCTCGGCCTGTTGCCGCATCGCCCGGGAATCCAGTTGCGTCAGCAGCAGAAGCATCAGCAGCGGGCCACTGACCGTCAGCAGCAGCAGCGGTTTCAACCGAGTCGAATCCGGGGGCGGCAGCAACTTCCAGCTCCTGACGGGATGGGAGAAATCAGCTCAGAACGTTCGCGGGCCGAGTTGCCCTCAACGCCGGTCAGGACTGTGTCGCGAGAGTACGCCGCTGGCAACAGAGTCGACGAATCCCGTCGGCGCCTTCTTCGATTAACCGCAGAGCCTTCACACAAACCACACAGTCGAACTCGACAACTCCGCCGTCGTCGAGCGGCCGGATTCCAGTCTCTGATCTCCGTCGATGACGACAGCAGAACGCCTCAGAGATCAGCCATTCCTCATTCATCGCCAATTCACGCGGGCCATACGCGTCTCTGAATGTCCTCCCGCGAAAACCTGATTCGCGGGAGCGAGGTTCAGTGAACCAGCAAGCTCCCCGAGGTTGCTCCCGCCACTGTTCCTCGTGTCCCGCCTGGGCAGCGCGTGCTGGCTCCGTTGCAGATCATTTTCCGTTTCACGACGACGAAAGGAGGTCTCGCTTCCAGTGGCTCGGACTGACCGGGCTGACGAAACGAACACAACAGACTGAGAACTTTGGATTCACGTTGTTTCACTCGGGAAACTGATTTCTACCGTCAAGACAAGGAAAACACAGAGCCATGAAGAAGCTCACTCCTGCGAAGTCTGCCCGTGCCGGCTTCACGCTTATCGAACTGCTGGTCGTGATTTCGATCATCGCGATCCTCGTTGCCCTGCTGCTGCCGGCCATCCAGTCGGCTCGCGAAGCGGCCCGTTCCACGCAGTGCAAGAACAACCTGCGTCAGATGGGTATCGCTCTGCACACGTTCGCCTCGAAAGATCCGGGCACCCGTCTCTGCTCGGGCGCTTACGACTATGTCCGTGACGGTGCTCCAGACCGTTTCGGCTGGGTGGCTGACATCGTCAGTGTCAAAGGCGGCCTGCCGGGCGAAATGCTCTGTCCGTCAAACGAGCTTCGTGGCATGGAAAAGCTGAACGACCTGATCAACCCCGGTAAGACGTCAGACGGCTCGGGCACCCCGATTGCGCGTCAGGGTGTCACTGGTAAATACACGACACGCCTGGCTAACGGTGCTACCGCTGGTAACACTGCTGATCAGCAGGCGGCCATTGTTTCTGAAATGGTCCAGGCCGGTTACAACTCGAACTACGCGGCAAGCTGGTTCATGGTTCGTGGTCAGCCGCGAGTGACTGTCGATCCGGCCGCGACTTCAAAGGCTACCTTCCTGGTTGCCACGGCTGGCGAAGCCGGCCTGACGGGTGGCGTCTCTGGTGGCGGCACGAAGACGGGTTACAAAGAGTACCAGAACACGCTGGGCCCGCTGACGCTGCGGATGATGGAAGGCTCTGAGATTCCGTCGAACAATATCGCTCTGAATGGCGATGCGTCACCTGGCGATTCGAATGAAGCCATCCTGACGAACACGATCAATGCTGAGCTGGTCGCCGGCTCGCGTCTGTGTGAATCGTTTAACGATGGTCCCGCCTACTGGAACGGCACCAAGATCATCCTGCTGGATTCGTCTGGCGATGCACTCAGCACCGGCAGCGTCAGCACTGAAGCCAAGTGGACTGTTCCAACGAGCTGGTTCCCGCTGGGCGAAAACTCTGTCACCACAACTGCAACCCGCATCAACCCGGAAGACACGCTCCACACGGGTTCGTTGCTGCTGCAGGATACGCGTGACTGGTATGCGGTCCATGCTGGCGACTGCAACATCCTGATGGCCGATGGCAGTGTGAAAGCTGTCAAAGACCTGAACGGAGACGGCTTCCTGAATCCTGGTTTCCCGATTTCCGATACGGGAACTGTCGCCGATTTGATCAACAAGCACGGTTACTCCGACGGCACTGTCGAACTGACCGCGTTTGATGTCTACTCGGGCATCCTGCTGAAGCAGGGCAACACGACCAAAGGTCAGTTTGAATAAGACCTCTGGTTCAACGTGCTGCTGACAGCAGTTGCGAGTGATGACTGAATTGTGATGAGCCCGGGTTGCGTCCAGCGTGACCCGGGCTCTTTCCGTCAGCGATTTGTGCCAGTGAGGATTTCACGTTTCGCTCGTACCACCGGAACGTCGTCCGGGAGACGGGGCGACTGATGAGAAGTCAATACACCGAAGTCAGACGGACGACGGTTCGGACTCTCGCAGGCGGCTTAATGACGTAACGGCTCACTGCCAGGTGTTAACTGAAAATTCACGCAATCGCCGATATTGCCGTCTTCACTCGGAAGTATTCCTCAGTGGTCATTCGCCGCAGTCAGGTGCCGGGACGGAAGTCACGTGGCCATACACATGGCAGCATCTCGAGACAGGGGAGTTGGAAAGGGAATCGAATGAGTGGTGACCGAGTCTGCCCGAACTGTGGGGCAGCCGTAAAACCCGCGATGCTGAAGTGCTTTGACTGCGGCACCCGATTAAACGAATCGGTAGCCGCGCGAAGCGCTCAGGCAACTGTTGACACTACGCCGTCGGCAGTTTCCGCTCAGTCTTCTCAGCAGCGATCGACTTCTCGAACCGGTACTCCGGCCACCGGACAGCGTTCCGCCGCTTCAGGACCTCGCGTCGTCAACGGCACGACTCGGATTGTCGGAGCGTCGCAGCATCATGCGGTCGGCAGCAACGTCAGCACGCTACGGCGGCGACCTGCTTCAAGCCCGCCAGTTGTCGAAGAAACGCGATCTCCAGAGCCTCCGGTGTTGCGACGGGAACAGCCGGCTGCTGATTCCACCATTGACTCCACAGCGCAGGAAAGCGGTGTTCATGACGCGGCGGCGTCCGGTGAGGGTGTTCTCATCGAAGTGTGTGTCTGCGGAAACCGGATGCGTGTTCCGTCGTCGTGGATGGGTCGCAAGAAGAAGTGCCGTCGTTGCGGTGCCATGCTGATTTTTGGATCCGGCGTTGTTCCTGAGGAATCGGGTGTCCGTCCCGGTCTGAACAGCGAACTGGAAGATGAACTCAGCGATCTGATTCAGAAGCTGGTTGCGGAGGTGGAAAAGCAGTCCGGAGAGTCGGCACTGACAAGTCAGGTTTCCAGTCGACGGCTGCAGAAGTTTGAGCAGCAGCTCAACGTGGTGGATCCGCTGAGCCGTGATGAGGCCATGAAGCGTCGAGCGGCGGTGATTGAACTCGGCAAAACCCGTGACGCGCGTGCGATCGCGATCCTCGCGCAGGCGCAGCATGATTCCTGGGAAGCCGTCCGTCAGGGTGTTGCCACGGCGCTGGGTGAACTCGCGGATCCGGCCGCGCTGCCTCTCGCGCTGACGCTGCTGATGGATTCCGATGCCGAAGTCGTGCGGGACGCGATGGGCGCGCTACGGGCGATTGGCGATTCGCGAGCGGTTCCGATCCTGCTGCTGTTTGGACAGCGTGACGCAACGCTGCGACTGCAGGCACGGGAAGCGATTGTCGGAATGGGGGAAGCTGCCGTTGCCAGGTTGATTGACGTCCTGCAGGGCACCAATTCCGCGATCACCCGCGATGCCGTTGTCGCGCTTGGCCGTATCCGGGATGCCCGGGCGATTCCGCCATTGCTCAACACGCTCGACCGTTCGACGGGAGCAGTCCGTCTGTCAGTCATTGAAGCTCTCGGGCGGATCGCGGATCCGAAATCCGTCGGACCGCTGATTGCTCTGCTGGACGACCCGGACGAGCAGATTCAGATCGGAGCGACAACCGCACTTGCACAGACGGCGGATTCCCGGGCGGTCCGGCCGCTGATGGGCATCCTGCTGCAGACTCAGAATGTCGAACTGCAGAAGCACGCGATTCGGGCGCTGGCGGCGACAAAGGATCCTCGTGGTGTTTCCGCCATCGCGCGGCTGATCGATCATGCGGACAGTTCGCTGCGGGAAACGATCGCCGAGGGTCTGGGGGCGATCGGCGACACGGCCGCGTGTCAGCCTCTGGTCCGGCTGCTCCGCAGCGACAATCCGTCGATTCTGCTGAAAGCGATTGGTGCGTTGCGAAAGGTGGCCACTGACGACGCTGTCGAAGCACTGATTCCGCTGGTCCAGCACCCGAACTCGTCGATTCGACGCCAGACCGTCGAAGTCCTCGGCGACCTGCGTCCGCCGGATGCTTTCGATCTGTTTGCAGAACTGCTGACTGAGGACGTTTCGTTTGAAGTCCGTTCGGCGGCGGCAAAGGGGCTGGGCAAGTTGAAGGACAGGCACGGTATCCAGTTGCTGGAACAGGCACTGCGTGACGAACCGACTGTCCGGTGTGCCGCTGTGATGGGTTTGACGGCGATTGGCGAAAAGCAGGTCATTCCCGCGCTGCTGGCGACGCTCAAGGATCCCACGCCGGTGGTTCGCTATCACGCCGTGACCGGGCTCGGCAAGCTCAAGGCCGAGCAGGCGACGGGAGCTATCCGCCGGCTGCTGGAAGACAAGGATTCGATGGTCCGGACCGGTGCAGAGAAAGCGCTCGTCGAACTCGGCATTTCGAATCCGACGATCCCACTGCAGCGCCGCATGGCTCTGAAGGCGAGCCGACTGATGCCGGATAACCTGGTTGGCGTGATTCCCGGCGGAGTGGCCACGCTCATCGCTGCCCCGTGTCTGCTGGTCGCTCTGGCACTGGTGTGGTTCGTCGGAGGGAGCGCGCTGCCGGAGGGCGATCTGTCGGTCGCTCGGCGACTTGCTGCCACCGGGGAAGTGCGCGACGTTGTCTGGCTGGCGGATTCAAAGGGAGCTGCGCTGGTCCGGGCCGATGGTTCGATCGATGTCTGGAACCCTGAGAGTGGCGAATTCGAGCAGCGCGTTAAGCTGAAGAATCCTGCAGCGTTCGCCTTTGTGTCTTCCCCCCAGGCAACTGCGCGGGTGCTGTATTCACTCGGACCGACCTCGCAACTCGCTGTCTGGGACACGACTGCTGGAGCTGCCTCTGTCGAGAATATGAACTGGACGCCGTTCAAAGGACGCATCCAGACGGCGGTGGCATCGAACGATGGTGGGATCTTTCTGGCGGTGACCGGAGCGACGACAAGTGTTGTGTGGGATGTCCGCGAGCGCAAGGAACTCGCCACGCTGCCGTTTAAGAATCGTCCCCGCCCGGCGCTGTCCGGTGATGGAAAGCTTGCAGCCGGAATCGTCTGGCACATTCCCGATCCCCGACAGCCGACTGTCGGCCAGGCCATCCTCAGCATCTATTCGGTCGAAACCGGCGAGAAGCTGTCCGAGGTCGATCCGGACGCGCTGCCGAACATTCAGGAACTGGTCTTCGACGGCAGTGGCCGAAAACTGCTTGCCGCCACGGCCGAAGGACTTGTCCCGGTCACGCTGGATGAGGACGGATTTGCCGCCGTTGGTGACGCCATCAAAGCGGCTCGCCTGCGGAACCTGACGTTCGCCTCCGACTCCACACTGACCGGCGTCGACGGGTCCGGACCGCAACTGCTGGAACTGCCTGCAGGGACGACAAAGGGCTTTCAGCTCACACCGCCGCAAGGGATGTCCATCGACAGTTTCCGGAACAGCGTTGCATCCGGAGACGGAAGCAGGCTGCTGGTCGCTGGCGAGGAAAGCAAGCTTGCCTGGGTGATCGATCTGAAAAGCGGTGAATCAAAGCCGCTGGACCCGCTGCAGATCCCTGAAAGCGTCACCATACCGGACAAAGAGTAGTCCTGTCCGGCCAGTGGTTGCCGCCTTGCGTCTGTTGAAGAAGTTCCCTGTCAGATATCCCAGTTGAGTTGTTCTGATGCTTGGCAAGCTGATCCCGGTTCAGGGTGGGCAGTCGATCTATCTCACGCGGCCGGAAGTGACGGTCGGCAGTGATGAGGGATGCGACGTCGTCATTCCGCATCATTCCGTCGAACCGCTGCACTGCAGGCTTGAGTATCACGACGGCACCTGGTTCGTTGAGGACCAGGGCACGCGGACCGGCGTGCGCGTCGACGGCGATCGGTTCGACAGCGCGTACATTCCGGTTTACAGCGTTCTGAGCATCGGCACGGTGCAGTTTGAGGTGCATTACCGCGCGGGGGCTCCCGTGTCTGTGGGAGCTGACAGCGAAGCCTCGAATGTCTGGCCGTCCGTTGTCGGTGAAACCAGCCAGCGGTATTCGTCGGGCGGTCGTCTGACAGGAACTGAAGATGAAGTCTTGCTGGCACCGGATGACGACTCGGCGATTGACCTGCGAAATGAGACCGGTCTCGCGGTACCAGTCACTGCCGACGCCCTGACGCCGAAACAGCAGCCGGCTTTCAAGCGGCTGGGATTCCTCAGCCCGATTGACGGAGAAACTCCGCATCGGTTGCTGAAAGAGCGGTTGTATCTGGGACGCGATGCAGAATGTGACATTGTCGTGCGCGGGCTCGACGTGGCCCCGCTGCACTGCGTGATGGAACTTCGCGACGGCTACTGGTATCTCCGCAACCTGAAAACCAACGGCGTTGCTGTCGACGGTCACAAGCTGTCGGAAGGCTGGCTGTTCCCCGGAGCGTTGCTGTCGATCTGTGGCCAGGAGTTCTCAGTCGATTACGAACCAGAGAACGGCCCGCCTGCCGACAGCATTGTTGAGCAGTCAGGTCTAAGCGACCTTCCGCAGGTCGCCGAGTCAGCAGACCTGACGCAGCGGAACAGCGGCGATGACAACTCCGCACCGCTCGACGCAGACGGGACGGACGAAAGTGATTCTGCGCTCGAAGATCTGGCCACCGCGGCTGACGAACTGTTTGGAGATTCGGCCGAACAAACTCGGGACCGCTCGGTAGCTGAAGCAACGACAGCGGCTACGCGATCAGAAGAGCAGATCGGGTTTCTGGACGATTCTCTCTGTGAACAGGCCACGTCGAAGACGTTCCTGCTGTTCGAGGATCACGACGAAGAGGATGGCGCGGACGAGCCAGCGACGGCGTCGCTGACCGCAGTCGACGAAACCGTTTCGTTCTCCAGAACTGATCAGCAATCTGCCCGCTGGAATCAGCAGGACGCGGCTGCAGCAGAATCCGAGACCGATTTTGAACTGAATACGCAGCGGGGCAGTCAACCGGAACTGCCGGAACTGTTTGACGAAGCGGTTGAGTCTGACGTCGCCTCTAACGCGGTCAGGTCGAAACCGCTTGCCTCAGCCCGTCAACCGCGCGAACGTTCGGCAGGTCAGCCAGAAACGCCGGACGCAGCAGCCGGGCGGGGAACAACGCAGCCCGCGAACGAATCCCGCACTCACCCGTCGCCGCCAGAGAAGCCAGCGCCGCGTTTTCCTGCGGCGAAAGCGTCGACAACCGCTACGACGCCAGGTGCTTCTCCCGATCTGTTTGGTCGCGCTGCGCTGGTTGCTCAGCGGCACGAACTGCTGGCGGACTATCTCGATGCGCACTCACTCAATGGAATCATACTGACGCGTCCGTCGAACATTTTGTGGTTTACGGCGGGCGCCGATGCGGGGCTGGCTCGCACACATGCCGCCGCCGTGCTGATCACAAACGACGAACGGACGATTCTGTGCCGCGACGTTGACGCCGCAGCGCTTGCCGAAAGCCTGACGGAGGAAATGCAGCTCACCGTTCGGGCGCATGACTGGCGATCGTCGCTGGCGACCGAAATTCAGAGCGTGTCAGCGACCGGCCGATTTGCCACCGACGTTCCCCACGACAGCCTGATTGACGTGGCGTCGGATCTTGCAGAGAAGCGGCTGCCGATGTCGCGTGCCGAGCGCTGGGAACTGCGACGGCTGGGACATCAGGTGTCGCACGCCGTTGAGGCCACGTTGCGGAACTTCCCGCGCGGAGAAACAGAAGCTGAGATTGCCGGCCAGTTGACGCATCGGCTGATCCGTCACGGGATCACCGTCGAGCGGATGCAGGTTTACGCTGATGCTCACCGCGGGGACTACCGACGCGTGCGGATCGACCGACAGCCGGTTGAGAAAGGCTGCACGCTGTCGGTTGTCGCCCGGCGGCACGGGCTGCACGTTGGCGTGTCGCGTTCGGTCTGTTTCGGCTCGCCGGACAAACAGATTCTCGAAGATCACGCGCTGAGTCTCGTCGTCCAGGCAACCGCGCTTGTCTTCTCGAAACATCAGTGGCCGATCGCGGATGCCTGGAAACGGGTCCACAGGATCTATGAGAAGTTCAACCGCGGCGGCGAATCACTGCGCGTCGAGCCCGGCTGGGTCACCGGCTACGAACCGGCTGAGGTTCCCATTTTGCCCGGAAGTGAATTTCAACTGCTTGCCGGGATGCCCGTCATCTGGCAACTGGGCGTCGGCTCGGCACTGTCCGTCGACACGGTACTGATCGCCGACGGAGGCATCGACATCCTGACGCCGTGCGAGTTCTGGCCGACGCGAACTGTTTCGGTCAAACACGTTGAACTGACTCGTCCGGATATTCTGGTTCGCAGCGAGTCGTCGTAGATCCGGATCAGAAGGCCATCAGGACTTCACACAACGTTAACGACGATCCGTCAGCATGCGACGGAAGCAACGCGGCATCGCTCTGTCGTCGCCGAGTCTGTGTCCCGCCCCAGCACTGAACCGATGGCTGCCCGCCTCCCATTTGCAGGTCAGGATGACTTTGAGCCTCATGATGAGTCAGACGATGTCCAATCAAGCCCTTCGCCCCGAAGCTCTGGTCGGCCAGCGCGTCGGCGAAGAGCGCTACAAGATCATCGCGCGGCTCGGGACGGGCAGCATGGGGCACGTCTATCGAGCGTTTGATTACCGGCTGGAATCGGAAGTCGTCATCAAAGTTCCGACCGAGTCGCGTCTACGGGATGAAGGGTTTCGCCGACGGTTTCTGCGCGAGTCGCGGCTGCTGGTGCAGCTCGACCATCCGCACATTGTCCGGATCACGGACGTCGGTGAGCACGGCGAAATTCCCTATGTCGTCATGCAATTACTGAGCGGCGGCACGCTACGGGAACGGTCCGAAGGGCCGGAAGGCCGCACGTTTCCGCTGAGTCCGGAATCACTCAACTCCTGGCTGCGCGAAGTCGCCAAAGCTCTCGACTATATGCACAGCAAAGGGATCATTCACCGCGACGTTAAACCGGCGAATATCCTGTTTGACGAAACCGGCAACGCATATCTGAGCGACTTCGGGCTGAGCAAGATTCTGCATGGCGATGGAGACGAAGCGGACCCCAGTGCGACTATGGCGGGAGGAATCGTCGGGACGCCGGACTACGTCGCTCCGGAACTCGTCCTCGGCATGACGTACGACGGTCGCGCCGATCAGTATTCACTGGGAATCTCGATTTACGAACTGCTGATTGGTCGGCCGCCGATGCGTCACGCGACGAACTCAGGCTCAGGTACGATGGTCAATCAGACACAGAAGCGACTGAAGCTGCTGTCCGACGTGTGCGCAGGCGTGTCTCCCGAACTGGCTCGGGCCGTTGCGCGAGCGATCTCGAAGAAGCCCGAAGACCGTTTTGCTTCGTGTGTCGACTTTGCGGAAGCTGCCCTGGCGGGTGTCCGGGCTCAGCCGAAACCTGCAGCGACTGCAGAATCTGCAGCTCAATCAACACTGCATGCCGGAGCCAGTGATTCGTATCCCGAGGCTCGCAGCCGTCAGACAAAAGTCACCCCTGGAAAGTCGCCTGCCGCTTCAAGTCGCAATTCGCGCGGCGAGTACGGCCGCGTTCCCTGTCCGATCTGTCAGCGCACGCTGCCACTGGAGCCACACTTTGCAGGTCGTCGCGGCCGTTGCGCGAAGTGTCAGACACCGCTGCTGATCAGCGACGACCTGTGTTCGCTCCGCGTCGTGACACCGAAGATTCTGCCAGCCGACGCCAGGGGGACAGCGTCTTCGTCTCAGGTCAGAAACGCCGCGGACGCCAGTGATCCTGTTCTCGGCGATGAACTGTTCGGGCTCAAACTCAGCCGTAAGGTCGCGTTCGGAGTCGCAGCCGCGACGGTCTGTGCTCTGCTGGGAGCGACCGTCTTCGTCACGCTGACCGCGACGCAGCCGGAAGACAAGCCCGAAGCCAAAACATACGGCGGGTTTGAATAGTCACGAGTCGCGTCTGCCTCGTCGAGAAGACGTTACTCCGGGACCAGTGCCGTCTGCGTGCCAAAGGTCGCCAGCGTGGCGATGTGTCCGGCGAAACGATCATTCGAGCGGATGCCCTGCGCCGTGAGCCGTTCAGACAGCGGTCCCGGAAAACGTGACTGACGCAGTGACTGCAGGTAGCTCAGCAGAACGTCGCGCTGAGCGGGCTCGCTGTGCAACAGGAAATGCACCCAGGCCCAGGCTTCTTCGTAGTTCGACTGCGTCATCAGCGTCACGTCAGTCAGTCCTTCGAGGTGTGCCATGTCCGGTCGCCAGCCGTTTGTCAGCGCCTGACCGAGACGCTGGACGACCGTCGGCTTCACCGTGCCGGGGCGGCCGGACACCTCGAAGTATTCCGCCAGGCCTTCGTCGAGCCACAGAGGCAGGTTCTGCAGGGTCGAGTTCAACAGACCATGCGTGAATTCGTGCCTCAGGTCTTCCTGAACGTTCTCGCCCCAGAAAGTGTAGACCGCGAGTTCGTGCGGGTTTCCGAAGAAGTACGCCCGACGGTACGGCAGGCTGGGCCAGGTTGATGCGAGATAGTTGACGTACTTCTGCTCGTCTTCAAACAGGTAAACGACGACCGGCGGTCCGTTGAATTCCAGCGCCAGCGCCGTCGAGACTTCGCGTTTCAATGCCAGCAGATCTTCAATCAGCGGATGGTCGTACTGCAGTCGAAAGTCGCTTTGAATGACAAGCTGGTCCGACAGAACTGAGTGCCGACTCGGCAGCGACACCGTCAGCGCTGGATCACGGCGGCCTGGCAACCGGCAGCCACTGGCGCTTCCCGCCGACACCACCAGCAACCAGCGCAGCACTTTCCGTCGCGATGTCAGCGCGGTATCGCTGCAGAGTCCCCGGTCCGGGGGCGGAGTCGCCGGCTGGCAGCTCACTGCTGACGAGTCTCGTCTTCGCGCCGCGCACTCTGCCAGCGTTTGAGCGCTTCCAGCAGCAGATCCTGCGCTTCGGTCTGCGGAACCAGATCGCCCTTACCGGCATCGACCAGCGCCTTCGTCAGATCGGGATGACGCATCCACTCCTGCGCATCCCAGTGGCGGATATCCGCGTAGCAGTCCGCAAACTGCACCTTCTGCTTGCGCACGACAGACCAGCCGGATTCGGCTCGCACCACATGAACATTAAACGCCAGAAACATGGCAAGCAGGCCGAGCCCGAAGCCAGTCACCAGCGCGAACAGTCGTCTCATCGCCAGAGCATCCCTGCTGGAGTGACGGATCATCCTGAACCGGGCTGGATTCTGGTGAATATCCACAAAATGCGGCAATACGGGTTCGCGGCGGTCCGGTGATGAGTTCCGCGCGTGTTCGCGTACTCGAGAGGGTCAGTGCGGAAGGCGAGCGATCGTTCGTTCGGGGACGCGTTGTCAGACTTGTCATCACTGGCGATGATCGCTGCGCCGTTTGTTGGCCGTGTGCAGGTGTCTGTTCTCCCTCACCGTCTGTCATTTCCCACTGGATCGCCTGCCGTGTCGACCTCGAAAACGCGTCACTGCTGCGGTCGGATTTGCTCGGTTACTGACCGGTCGCATATTGCTCGAACTGACACTGTCAAGCCGGGGGCCGGGATATGAGAGCTGAAGGTGACGATACCGGTCAGCGCGGACGAGAGGTGTCTGTTGATTCAGATCGCAGTGCGATCGCGCCGGTGCGGCGAGTCGCGGGCTCGGACCTGCTCGATGTTTCGCGAGTCGCGGCGCGGTGGGTGTTTCCGATTGATCGACCGCCCCTTGAGCACGGTGTTGTCGACATCAAGGCTGGCCGGATCGTCGAGGTACGGCAGCAGGCCGGCGCCGCGGATGACGCAACGCTCGACCTGGGCAACGTCGCGCTGCTGCCCGCGCTCGTCAATGCACATGCTCATCTGGAGTTCTCCGACCTTGCGGAACCGATTCAGCCCCCGGCACCGTTCACGCAGTGGATCCGGAACCTGCTCGCGTATCGACGTGATCGGGAACAGTCGAGCGACGAACTGGTTCGGGACGGACTGCGCGAAGCCGGTCAGACCGGGACCGGATTGATTGGCGAGATTGCCACTGGCGACTGGTCAGTCGACGGGCTGACGAAAACCGAGTGTCTCGACGCGCCGATGGTCGTTGCGTTTCGTGAACTCATCGGCCTGTCATCCGAGCAGACTGCCGGCCAGCTTGAACTTGCTCAGCAGCACATTGACGAGTGCCGACGACTGGCCTGCGATGCAACGACGAAGCTGATTCCCGCGCTCAGTCCGCACGCACCCTACAGCGTTTCGCCGGACCTGTTTCAGCAGAGTGTCGAACTGGCGCGTCGCGAATCCGTGCCGCTGTGCATCCACCTGGCCGAGACGCCCGCAGAACTTGAATTGCTCGACCACGGTACGGGCGAGTTCGTTGAGATGCTGTCAGGCTTCGGACTCTGGCAGGACAACCTGATCCCGCGCGGCCTGCGGCCACTCGATTTTCTGGAACCGCTGGCGACGCTCGACAACGCCCTCATCGCACACGGCAATTTTCTGAGCGCCGACGAAATCACCTGGCTCGGTCGGCATCCGAACGTCGCCACGGTCTTCTGCCCGAGGACTCACGCGTTTTTCGGCCACACCGGGCATCCCTGGCAGAAACTGCTCGCCGCCGGTGCGACGGTCTGCCTGGGAACTGACGGTCGCTCGTCCAACCCGGATTACTCGCTGTGGCCCGAATTGCAGTTCCTGGCACGCCTGAATCCCCGGTCGGAGCGAACCGTCCTGCTGGAACTCGCCACTCTGTCCGGTGCTCGTGCTCTGGGCCTCGAAGCCGACTATGGCAGCCTGACTGTGGGAAAGCGGTCTGACTTCTGTGCTGTCGACCTTTCGTCGCCCGATGCGAATGCCGTCTTCAACGGACTGTTCTGATTCACTCGAATGCTCCATGCAGGCTGGAGCACATGGGGCCAGGAGCGAACGGGACGCGCGACTCAGAACTGGTGCCCTTCCTGGGGACCGTTCTGCGTCAGCGTGAGGACTTCCGGGCCTTCGTCGGTCATCAGGATCTGGTGCTCGAATTGCGCAGAGAGCTTGCCGTCGGCCGTGCGGACGGTCCAGCCGTCGAACTTGTCGATCCGAGTGCGCCAGGTTCCCTGATTGAGCATTGGTTCGATCGTGAAGCAGACGCCCGGTCGGACCACCTGAGCACCGGCCTTCGTGCCGCGAAACCAGAAGTGCGGGACGCCGGGCTCCTGATGAAAGCTGCGTCCGACGCCGTGACCCTGAAATTCGCGGACGACTTCGTAGCCACGCTCCCGCGCGAATGCGTAAATCGCCGAGCCAATGTCCCGGATTTTTCCGTACGGCCGGATAGCGTGGATACCGAGCCACATCGCGTCAAACGTCGTCTGCACCAGTCGCTTCGCCTCGGGTGAAACTTCACCCAGCAGAAACGTTTCCGACTGATCGCCATGCCAGCCGTCGACGATCGTCGTCATGTCCACGTTGGCGATGTCGCCTTCCTGCAGAACGCGGTCACCGGGAATTCCGTGACAGACAATATCGTTGACGCTGATGCACGTGCTTTTGGGATACGGCGGCGCTCCGGGCGGACCGCTGTAGTGCAGGCAGGCCGGGATATGACCATGGTCGAGTGTGTACTCGTAGACCATCTGATCGATCTGGCCGGTCGTCACACCAGGAACAATGTGCGGACGAATGAAATCCATCATCTGCGCGTTGAAGCGACAGGCAGCTCGAAGCTGCTCGCGTTCTTCCGCATTGTAAATCGGCGGCTGTCGTCCCAACGGGCTGGCTCACATCTCTGGTCAATCAGGAAGCCGCACCTGCTGCGTGCAGGACGACCGAAGTTGCCGCCGGAATCAGACGAGAACGGGCGGCTGACTCGCCCCGGCTCAGGCTTTGTGCCGGGCCAGACGGTGGTTGACACACCGTTGGGATCGAGAATGGCGGACGGAGACGCATCGGGCCGATGCGCCGCAAATCCGGGACAGACACTTTCCGGCGGCGGGAGAATAACAGGAGCCGTCCGGGAAGAAAAAGCGATCCACGGTATCGCTGTTCGTCGAAGTTTCGGTCGTCCGTCAGCCAGCCGGCTTCACTTGATCGGCAATGAGTGTCCGCGCCTCGGTGGCCGCCCCGTCCCAGTCGCCGCTGCGCGCCTGCTCGACGATTTCCAGCAGCCAGCCGGCTTCGCGCTCGGTGATTTCGCCTGCCGCCTGCAGTTCACTGACGAGAACCGCGGCTTTCTCGATGTGCTCCGCACTGCGACGGTTACTCGCTGCGAAGAGTGCATTCGCGACGTCGTAGGTTTTCTGACTGACTTCCGGATAGCCGCAGCCGTTCATTCCGGTGGCAAGAATTGCGGCAACGATGAAGACGTCGGACCGCCACGATTGGCCGCAATGGATCAGTATCCGCATCTCAGAACTCTCCCATCAATTCGCCTTCGCTGATGCTCGCCAGCTCGGCCCAGGTCAACAGATTGATGAACTCGGAAACAAAACGAACAGAGCCGTCACCGAGGCAAACGTGCCCTCCCCCGTGGTGCTCGGCAAACATCTGGCCAACGTGATACGTCGGGAAATTGATCGGATGAATGATCGGCAGTCCGGTGATATCGAGTTCGCCGCCGGACGGTCCGGCATGGACCAGCGTCAGAGTCGCGGCTGCGTCCGGTCCGTTCTCCGGCGAAGAAAACCGGGGATGTGTGTAGGCTCCGGGCACCACTCCGACCCAGGTCTTTTCGCTGAGCCTTGAAGAGTGCTCACCGAAAAACACGGTGTTTGACAGCCCGTCGGTCACGTCGCGGATCTGCGTCCGCGAATTGCGGTAAAACGGTCCGTCCGCGACTGCTCCCGCGTTGCCGTTGATCACGACACTCACCGTCGTGCTCGTGTAGATGTCCGTAAACACAATTCCTGCCGGACTCGATCCACACTCGCCCCAGCAGCTCTCCTGGCCATGACTGGCGACGTAATGCGACCGTCCCAGAGTGATCGGTTGACCGCCAATCAGCAGTGGATTGCCCGACTTGTCACGCACACCAAACGGCTCGTCACCACCGGAGGCACTCGGACAGAGGAAGACTGGCAGCCGCTGTTGAATGGCTGCCGCATTACCTGGCGCCCAGACCGGCGTATCGAAGTCCAGCGAGCCAGACAGCGTTTCTCCATCCAGAAACGGCAACAGCATCGCACTCCAGCCCCAGCCTGGAGCGGCATCCCAGGTCAGTGGATCAATGTTTGCCGTCGATGGCCCGCTGCCAGTGCTTGTCGCGAACGAAAAGTACCCGGCAGGAAATCGAGAATGGGATCCGTGATAGTTGTGCAGGGCGAGCCCGATCTGTTTGAGATTGTTTCTGCATTGCGAACGTCGCGCAGCTTCGCGCGCCTGTTGCACGGCGGGCAGCAGCAGGGCAACAAGGATCGCGATGATGGCAATGACGACCAGCAGTTCGATCAGGGTGAAGCCAGATCGCCGATTCATGTGAGGTACTCCTGTGAAATGCGTCCGCAACCTGAATGTCAGGCATCAGCATGTAGCACTGGCTACTTTGTAGTCCCGGCTACTATGTAGCACCTGCTACAAACTGGTGCAAGCGTAGCACCGGCTACGCTTCCGGAACGCGTCCAGCTAAACTGCTTCGAACGATTACTTTTCTTCCGGGACCACCTGCTCATGCCCGTCAGTAAACAGCCCCGCAACCAGCACGTCCGAACGCGACGCGATCACGCGACGGAACTGGCGGAGGACTATGTCGAGGCCATAGACGATATCGAACGCGAAAAAGGTGAGTGCCGCGTCACGGACCTGGCACGGCAGTTCGGAGTGACACACGTCACAGTCAATCGCACAGTGTCGCGGCTACAGCGCGACGGCCTCGTTGAAACGCAGCCCTATGCCCCGGTCACACTGACTCGCCGTGGCCAGCGACTCGCAGACCAGTCACGAAAACGTCACGAAGTCGTCCTGCAGTTCCTGCTGGCACTGGGAGTCAGCGAGGAAACGGCGCGGGTCGATGCGGAAGGCATCGAGCATCACGTCAGCGACGAGACGCTGCGGATCATGCAGCAGTTCACTGCGAGCCAGTAAGCGGAGCCGTCGGGAATGGTCGGTCGCAAGCGTCGAAATTCACGGCGGCAGAACCGGCAGTCGCTGCTGGGCGGTCATCAGAAATGCTGGCTGTGGGGCAGGCACGTCGTGATGGAATCGCTGGACGCTGGACGCTGGTTGCCGCTGGAACTCGTGCTGTCGTCCGAGCTGGATGACGACGTCCGTGAATCGGTCACCGATCAGGCGGCAAAGCTCGTCATCCCGGTCCAGACCGAGCCACACTCCCGACTGACGCAACTGAGCGGCGCACGCGACCACCAGGGCCTGCTGGCGAAAATGCCGCCGTTTCCGTACGCGAGCGTTGCCGACTCGCTTGCCGGAGCGTCGGAGCCTCCGTTCTTTCTGGTTCTCGACGCGATTCAGGATCCGTTTAACTTCGGAGCGATCTGTCGAGTCGCCTGTGTCTTCGGTGTCGATGCCGTCATGATCGGGTCGCAGTCGCAGGTCGACGTCACCAGTCAGGTCGCCCGCAGTTCGGCCGGCGCGGTCAATCGACTGACGATCTGCCGCGTCGACGATCTGGCCGATCTCGCCCGGCAGCTTCAGTCGAACGGTGTTCGGCTGGCAGCGACTTCTCCTCACGCGACCAGCCGCCTCGACAACGCGCCGCTCGACGAACCCCTTGCCATGATCATCGGTAACGAAGGCGCCGGAGTCACTAACGAGCTGGCTGCCCTCTGCGACCTGACCGTCTCGATCCCGCAAGCGACGAATTTCGATTCACTCAACGCCGCTGTCTCGACCGGGATTGTCTGCTACGAAGTTCTGCGGCAGAGGATGCGGCAATCGCATTGACTGCTGGCTGAGGCCGCGAGGCTGACGCCTGTTGCTTGCCCACCGAATACGGACCGTTACGCTGTGGCGGCGGTCTGAAATCAATGCTGCAGAGAGAGGTCATCATGCGTGATTTTGAGTACGAGGCGCCGGGGTCGCTGGCGGGGGCTCTCGATATTCTGGGGAGAACGAACGGGGCGGCGCGCGTGCTGGCGGGGGGGACGGATCTGATTGATCAGGTCCGGACCGAGCG
>WGMU01000137.1 GCA_016124895.1 bacterium | reverse complement strand
GCACGCGTTGCTCGACGACACCGGCGACGGGCAGGGAACGCGAGCCGACTTCTTCCGCGGCATTCGGCTCGTCAAGCAGACGACCGACGGAACCGAAGCCGACGGCCGGATCGCACACCAGTTCCATCTGGTCCGCAGCGACGTCGAGCAATCGCTGCCGGCTGAGGTTCGAACGCAGCGTGACGAGATCGAGCGTCAGGTGCTGGCATTGCGAGATCGCCGGAAACAGTTCGCGAACGAAGAAGCGTATTACGCCGAGCTGGAGTCGCTGCTGATTCAGCTTGCCCAGGCATACGAGAAAGCGACGACAGCCGATAAAACACGCGTCTCGAAATAAACGGAGACCGACGTACTGGTGCTGCACTCGTTACTCGCCTGGGAATTCGTATGACCTGGTCGGACTGGTCACTGGCCTTCTTTGTTGCCTCATGGACCATCAGCCTCGGAATGATTCCCGTTGTCGTGACTCGAAAAGAGCATCCGACGACGTGTCTGGCCTGGCTGATGATTGTCTTCTTTGTGCCGTGGCTGGGGCTGGGGCTGTATCTGCTGTTTGGTGAAGACCGGCTCGTCCGCCGGCGACTGCAGTGGCGTGAGGAAACCGGTCAGCGGTTCGGCGAACTGCTTGATGGCGTTGACTGCGACCTCGACAACGCTCAGGAATCACAACGGGACGATCACTCGGGTGAGCCTCTCGCTGACGGCTCGTCGGAAGCGAACCCGGTGGCACGCCACCTCGCAATCGACGTCGAACAGAAAACCGTGCTCGCGCGACTGGGCCGTGCCGCGGGCGGGCTGCCACTGACAGACGGCAACTCGCTGGAACTGATGACGGAAACGCGAGCCGTCATCGACCGACTGATTGAGGACATCGACGCGGCACGCGATCACATCCACCTGCTGTTCTACATCTACGAAGTCGACAAAGTTGGCCGTCGGGTGGCCGATGCTCTCAAGCAGGCCCGAGAGCGCAAGGTCGAATGCCGCGTCCTGGTGGATGCCGTTGGCTCATGGTCGTTTTCGGGAGCGCTGGCAGCCGAACTGAGGGCGGCGGGCATTGAAGTCGCGACCTGTCTGCCGGTCGGTCTGATGCGTCGCCGACTGGCGAGAATTGATCTGCGTAACCATCGCAAGCTCGCCATCATTGACGGTTCGATCGCCTGGACCGGATCGCAGAACATTGTCGAAGACACCTACGGGCACAGGACGGCTGGCCGCTGGTGCGACGTCATGGCCCGGATCACCGGCCCGGCTGTGCGGCAGTTTCAGATGACGTTTTTTGAAGACTGGCACTCGGAAACGCAGCGACCTGTCACGGGCGGGAATTACTTTCCGAAGCCGAGTCACGACGGCCAGGTCACACTGCAGGTTGTCCCCAGCGGTCCAGACCGCCCATCAGAAGACTTTCAGGCACTGATCATCGAAGCGATCAACTCCGCACGGCAGCAAATCACGATCACGTCGCCGTACTTCATTCCGGATGACGCCCTGCTCTTCGCCCTGCGACTGGCCGCAGCACGCGGCGTCCAGGTGGATGTCATCATCCCGCGGCGCAGTGACCATTCGCTTGTCGATGCCGCAACGGCATTTTATCTCGGCTACCTGCTGCACTGCGGTGTCAGGTTCTTTCGCTTTACCGGCGGACTGCTCCACGCGAAAACGATGACGGTTGACGATTCGTTCGGCCTGTTCGGGTCGGCGAATTTCGATGTCCGGTCGTTTCATCTCAACTTCGAGATCAACGTCTCGCTGTTTGACGAACACGCCGTCCGCGAACTCCGCTGGGTGCAGGACCACTATCGCAGTCAATCAACAGAAGTTTCACGCGAAGACTGGGAGAGGCGATCGCGCTGGAGTCGGTTCAAGGCGAATCTGGCAAAACTGCTGAGCCCGATTCTGTAACACGATCCGCATGGTTCCGCACTATCATCGAACGGAAGGAAGTCCGTTTGGCGACGACGAGCCTCTCCCGGCGACAGAAATTTGCCCCTCTGCCAAGTGACGGATCGGGAAACCGGCCGATAAACTCCGCGGCTTTCCGAGACACCTTCCCTTGCGGAGCCCCATGATGGGACTGATTGCGGCCGGGCAGATTGCTCTGAGCCCCGATGCGGTGCGACTGCTGGCGTTCGCGCTGTGCGGATACGTTGTCTTTCTGCTGGCGGTCAGCATTTTCGCCAGCCGTAAGGTTGAAAACGAAGCAGACTATCTGGTTGCAGGCCGCCGTCTGCCGCTCTTCCTGGCGTGGGGAACACTGATCGCCACGTGGTTCGGCGCGGCGACGATGTTTGCAGCCGCGGGAGCCGCTCGCGACGAGGGTCTGATCGGCGTGATCCTCGATCCGTTCGCGTGCTCGGCGACACTGGTGCTGGCCGGACTGCTCTTCGCCAAACGGCTGTGGCGAATGGAACTGTTCACGATGGCCGATTTTTACCGCCTCAAGTACGGCCCGAAGGCGGAGATCACTGGAGCCTGCATTCAGGTGCCGAGCTACTTTGCGTGGGTCGCGCTGCAGTATTCGGCCCTGGCTGGACTCCTTGAGCTGTATTTCGAGATCCCCCTGACATACGGCATCCTCATCGTCGCCGGGGTCACGCTGGTCTACACGATGATCGGCGGTATGTGGTCAGTCACGCTGACCGATACGCTGCAGATTCTGCTGGCTCTGGTCGGGCTCGTTGTGCTGACCAGTTCGGCGCTTAGTCACGAAGGACTCGGCGACGGCGATCCGGTGCGTGGGTTTCAGGTACTGATTCAGAAGATCTCGACTGACCATCCTGACCACCTGCGACTGTGGCCGAAACGTTCGGCAAGTGGATCGACGCTGGCATATGTGAGTTCCATCCTCGGCGTGCTGGCCCTCTGGGCGACGGGTCTGTTCGGCAACATTCCAGGCCAGGATCTGCAGCAGCGCGTCTTCGCGGCCAAAAGCGAGAAGACGGCCCAGCACGCATGCATCCTGGCTGGCATCCTGTATCTGTGCTTCGGATCGCTGCCGCTGATCCTGGGCCTGTCGTCGCTGGTCACGCACCCGGACGGTGACTTCGATCCGGTTGCGTTTCTCGCGGGCGAATACCTCTCCACCGGGATGCTCGTCATCTTCGTCATTGCGGTCGTGTCGATGATCGTCTCGACGGCGACGAGTGCCGTGCTGGCCCCGGCAACAATCCTCGGGCATAACCTGCTGAATCGAACGCCGCTGTTTCGCGAAAGAGCTCTGCTGCGCGATCGGCTAAGTGTGCTGTTTGTTTCGTGTGGTGGCATTGCCCTCGCGATGCAGGACAAGTCGCTGATGGGGCTACTCGATATGGCGCTGTCAATTCAGCTCACGGCGCTGTTCGTCCCGGTCATGATGGGACTGTATGGTAAGCCACGCAGCCAGATGAGCGGCGTGCTCGCCATGATCTTCGGTTTCTTTACCTGGCTGGTGACGTACGCCAACGAGCTGATTCAGGATGGGGCCGACGCAGAAACGTACTTCGCTCACCTGACAACACTGCCGTCCGACTTCTACGGACTGGGAGCGAGTGTCTTCGGCTACTTTCTCGGCCAGAAGCTGTTCGCTCGCGATGGGCTCAGGACGGACGCCTGACTTTGATCCCGGAGTAACTCATGTCCGCGCGGTTTGGCCTGCTGCTGATCACCGGAAACCAGACGCATCAGGAGAACTATGCGCGAGCGTTTGCCGCAGATCCTCGCTGCCGACTGATCGGGCTGACCGATACAGCAGACGTTCCCGCTCGGCGACGGGAGCTGAATTGTGATCTGGCGGCCGAGCTTGAGATACCGGTCTTCGACGACTTCGACGCGGCCATCCGGCGCGACGAAGTCGACTTGATTTCGATCTGCGCGGAACCCGAGCGGCGGCTCGACCTCACGCTGGCCTGCATCGACGCCGGCAAGCATGTTTATCTCGACAAAGACCCCGCTCCCGTTCCGGCCGACGCCTGGCGACTGGTCGACGCATTCGACCAGGCAGGGCTGCAGACTCAGGCCTTCAGTCTCGTCCGCCTGCCGGCCTGTCAACGCGCAAAGGCGGTGATCGAATCCGGCGAACTCGGTGACCTGATCGGCCTGCACTGTGACATCACGTTCGCGAAGGGGCTGCCTGGCACCGCGGAGTTGCTGCCGCCTCGTCAGGAGAAGGCGGCGGCGGAACGTTTCACGTTTATCGATTCGAAACGCGAATTCCTCTGCGTCGGTTATTACCCGCTGATTCTGTTTCAGTGGCTGACCGGCCAGCGGTTTGAGTCAATCGACGCGGTGACCAGCAACTACTTCTTCGCTGAGCATCAGAGAAACGACGTCGAAGACTTCGCGACGGTAATGCTTGGCATGAACGGCGGAATCGAAGCAACGATCACCGCGGGTCGCTGCGGCTGGATGAGTCATCGCGACTTCGGCATCCACGACATCCGGCTCGTCGGAACGCGCGGCTCGGTCACGATCGACGCGCATCAGCCGCGCATCGAAGTCTGCAGCGACGCGACTCCCTGGCAACAGCCGGCGGTGGGACATCCGGAAGATCCGATGGGCTTCTGGTCAAGCACGCAGGTGGCCGGCGGAATTGTTTCCAAGTCCGACTGGAAGGCGATTGCGAAAGTCGCGCAGTCTGACGCGGCGGCGTTTCTCGACGCTCTGGAAGCCGGCCAGCCGAGCGACGTTCCGGCGGCAATGGCTGCTCACAGTGTCGACGTAGTTCACGCCGCGTATCAGTCCGCAGCCTCGGGTTCGACTGTCACGATTCCGCAGCGATGATCTTTAATCCTCAAGCTGAAATCCGAGAATCCAACGGAGACCGCTCACGTGTCTGACCGTGACGCCGCTTTGACGGAACTGCATCAGCAGTTCATCGCCATTCAGGAATCGCTGACGCTGCTGCAGCGTGACGTTGACGACCTCAACGACGTTGTCCTCGGCCAGCAGCGCGAACTGGAATCCCTGCGTCGCGAAAACCGACGCCTCGAAGGTCGCCTCGAACGAATGCTGGAGAGCGACAACTTTCCCAGCCCGGAAGAAGACAAGCCGCCGCACTATTGAGTGAGTTCGCACAACGAAACTCAACGACGAGTCAGGCGCGCGTTGGCTCGATCTTCTGATCAGCTTCGTCGTTGGACATCGCCACTTCGGTTGCCGTACAAGCACGAAGCGCCAGCGAGTGAGTCATTGACGTCAAACACACTCGCTGGCGCTTCGTGCTTATATCATCGCACATTCGCCAAAGTGGCGCTGTCCGAGTAGAAGCGGTTGGCGACGACGTGTTCGAGGCAGAAGACAGCGATCAGAATCGCCAGAACGACGGGGAAAACTTCGACACCCAGGCGGCCAGCGTTGACGGTTCGCGTCAGAGCTTCGGTGCTCTGCGCGACGCTATAGCGGTTCTCGCCGAACATGCCGTTGAGGTCCGTTTCGGTCATCCGCTGGAAGTCACTTTCGCCAGACGACGGGTTGACCGAAAAGCCGATCTCGTACGGGTGATCGACGCTCGTCGAGCGCACCGCGTAATGACCGGTTTCGTCGAGCATCGTCAGGCGCAGTGAGCGAGCCCCGTTGTTCAAGGAGCCTCGCAACTGCACGCCGGACGGCTTACGAAGCAGGTAACTCGTCAGTGTCGCCTCACGATCGACTGGCAGAACGACATCCGCTCCGGCCTCGACATTGAACCGCGCCGAGGAACGACCGGAGAGGTATTGCACAGACTGATTGATCAGAGTCATGAACGGCCACTGTTTAGCCAGGAGGTTCCACTGGCGGCGCTCGTCGAACGCGATGTTTCCCGCCGTAGCCAGCAGCAGCGAGCGGCCAGCTCCGTGCCGTCGCTCGACAAGTGCCGGCAGAGCTTCGGCGCCGGTGAATCGAGCAATGACATTCGCATCGTCAGCCGGCGCGAGCTTCCAGTAGCGCCAGATGGGCAGCCGCGCGACCTGGCTGCTGACGCCCTGTCCCGCGAACTCCTGCAACACGGGATGCGACGTCTCTTTGACATCCAGCCCAACGGGCGGCCGGGCGTTGAGCGGCGTCAGCAGTTCAGCGGGCAGAAACTCCTGAGCAGCAGCCGAATTCCAGGCAACACTGCGGATCCCCGGATCGGCGCCGGTATCGTCGGAGCCGAGAAACGCCATCAGTCCGCCACCGCTTTCGATAAACGCCAGCAACGCCTGCCAGTCGGTTTCGCCGGGCGCGGGAACATTGACAAGGAAGACGACGTCGACCTTGTCAAACTGTGCGTCACTCAATCGACTCGCCGGCAGGAACGTGACCGGGTAGTTCAAGATGCCGAGCAGATTGACGAGTTCGTTGGCGTCTGAATCCGCAATGCCTCGCGGGGAATCGTCGCGCGCGGGAACCACAACCAGTGTCCGCAGCGCCGGCCGCGTGCCAACAGAAAACCACAGGCGATCGTCGGCAGGCAGTGGGTCGCTGGAAACCAGTCGAAGCTGCCCGCGGAGCGTGCTGTCGTCGCTGGTCCGTGTGCCGAACTGAATGGAAACGGCTTCGTTGCCCGTCAGCTTGACTGCTGTCTGATCACGTTTGATGAGTTCGCCAGTTTCGTTCTGCGTGTGCAGTTCGATGGTGACTGACTGCTGGTCCAGGCCGAGCGACGCGACAGTCGCTTCAACCTTGATATCCTGACCAGGCGACGCTTCCTGCTGCGAAAGTTTGAGTCCGGTCAGCGAGAGATTCGTCGGCGTTCGAGCCGCGACATCGATCAGATAAACACTGAGCCACGGCAGACGTTCCAGTTCGTCGCGCAGCAGCTTTGCACCACTCGATCGCCATGCCGACGCAGCGAGATCCGTAAACACATAAACCTCACGGACGAGTTGATCCGCCGCTTCGCCCGCTGCCGCGTCGAGCGACTGTCCGGCTTCTTCGAGCGTGCGGCGCCGATCATCGTCCTGCAGTCGCAGTGCCGCACGCAGCCGTTCGTTCAACGGGTACGCCAGCGGCCCGGTTTTGATCGAGTCCAGCCGGTCAACAGCGGCCGACCGATCAGCGAGAAACGGGATAGGGGTCGTCGTCGAGCAGTCAGCGATCGCGATGCGACTACCGGTCGGCAGTGATGAGAGCTGCTCAGCCGCGATGTTTCGCGCGACGTCGAGCCGCGTCAGATTCTGCTGCCGGTACTCCATACTGAGCGACGTATCGAACAGCAGTACGGCCGCAACCGGCAGGTCCGGAGCGACTTCGGGCAGCGGCGCCGTAATCTCGCCCGCAATGCGTCGCTGATACGGCAGAGCAACCAGTAGTGCAAACAGGAGAAATGCCGCCGCTCCGACACCGCCACGCAACGTCGTCCGACGGTTCGCGAGTTCGTGGTTCGCCAGCCGCTGACGCTTCCACCAACCCATCACTCCGAAGTAAGCAGCCAGCGCGACGCCGCTGATACCGAACAGCGTGACCCATTCGCTCCGGCTCAGCGAGTAATTTGCCGCAGGAAATGAAGGACGGATCAACGCTCCGACGATGACCAGAATGACCAGAGTCCTCAGCAGCAGCAGCCAGAGATGCCTCAACCGAATACGCCGCACGTTCTGCCGCTTGCGGTTCTGAATGAGACGCAGCGCCGGAAAGAGCACACGCTTCGGCTTCGTCCGCATCATCAGATGCAGAATCACCGGCAGAGCGGCCAGTGCCAGTCCATAAACCAGAGCCGGGTTCAGAAGCGACATCGTGACTCTGCGTCAGTTTGAAGATTGACGTGCCCAGGGCTTGATCTTGAAAAGAGGTCGAGCGCGAAGTTCTCAGCCGCGAAGCGGCGACTGGTCAGCCCATTCGACACTTTCGCTACGTGCCACCGAACCTCAATCAGACAGCGAACTGGCGACATCGGTCCGGTAGGCGGCCAGGCCGGGCAGAACGCCAGCGAGGATCGCCATCACGAGCAGCATCGGGAGCAGGGCGATTTCGAGCAACTCGAACTTGAATGGGTTGACCAGGATGCCGGCTCGCGATTCGATGAACGGAGCGGCCACGAAGACGAGGCCATGTCCGAGCGTGAAGCCAAGCAGCCCGCCGCTCAGACACAGCAGCAGCGATTCGCCGAGGATGATCAGCATCACGGTGACGCGTTGTGCCCCGAGTGCCCGCATGATCGCAATCTCGCGCCGGCGGTCGGCCATCGAGTTATAGATGCTCACGAAGATCCCGACACCCGCGACAACAACGATCAGCGCGGTCAGAAACAGCAGCACGGTCCGGATACTGCCGACGAAGTTGTCGAGAAAACGGGCCATCGGCCGGATCGGGTTGACGGCCATTGCCCGCACCCCTTCGTTGATTTCGGCCGTCAGCATAATCGCCTGAGCCGGCCGTTTCGTACGCACCAGAATGAACGAAACTTCCTTCAGATCGTTCGGCAGCGAGTGAAAGTGGCCGTGATGCTCATGCCCGGCGTGATCGCCAGCAGCTTCTTCCTCGCCGTGATGCGCAAGTTCCGCAGCCGCTTTGAGCAGCGTTTGCTCCTGCTGCGGCGTCACTTCGTAGCCGAAGTCGCGCAGGCGTTTGAGTGCTTCGGTGGCCGGCTTGTCGTGACCGGACATCGAGAAGAAGCCATCGAGGTTGACGAAGACGGTCTTGTCGTTCGCCGTGCCCGTCATCGCAAGGATGCCGACGACTTTGAATTTCTCATCGTGAACGTGATCGTCCATGCCTCCGTGAATTAACGAGAACTCGCTGCCGAGATCCCAGCCGTTTTCGCGGGCCACCCGGTCACCGATGATTGCATCGAACGGACCGGTCAGCAGTTTGCGCGGATCCTGCCCCTTCACACGGAAGTGTTTGCCAGGCTCG
The DNA here is from genome assembly GCA_016124895.1 of bacterium. GTDB lineage: Bacteria > Planctomycetota > Planctomycetia > Planctomycetales > Planctomycetaceae > JAPOLP01. Next base: position 2,954 of record WGMU01000137.1, on the reverse strand, counting down.
TATTCCATACCGAAAAACTCAGCCGTCGTGCCGACAATTGGAAAACCACCTGCCTGCGTCGCATCGCCCATCGTCATCGGAATTGCCGACTCGATGGCCGGATTCTTCAGGATATCTTCTTCGTAAAAGCGCCACGGCAGCGGTTCGCCCGGCAGTCCGATGCGGTACACGCAGCTCAGTACGGTGGCCAGATCGCTGCCCGGCGATGAGATAATCAGATTGAAGCCGGTGCCTTTCTGCCGGAACGTGTCCGAGACGATGCCGTTGATGACCAGCACAGCAACCATCAGCATCACACCGAGCGCGACGCTCAAAGCCGTCAGCAGAGATGACAGCGAACGCTGCCGCATACTTTTCCAGGCGATGGCAAGCAGAGTCACGCGGCCACCTCCGGTCGATTGAAGTCGCTCAGATTCTCGATGCGATCGAACCGCGAGGCGACGTCGCGCGAGTGCGTCACCATCAGCAGCGACACGCCGTGCTCCGTGCAGGCACCACGGATCAGTTCGAGGATGTGGTCCTGATTGGCCGTGTCGACGTTCGCGGTCGGCTCGTCTGCCAGCAGCAGCGACGGACTGTTGGCCAGCGAGCGGGCCACGGCAACTCGCTGCTGCTCACCAACCGACAGCGCCGTTGGCCGATGGTCGAGCCGCTGTCCGAGCCCGACACGTTTGAGCAGTTCCGCTGCGCGATGCCGGTCGGCCTTCCTGCCGGAAAAGCTCATTCCCAGCAGTACGTTTTCCAGCGCCGTAAATGCGGGCAGCAGATGAAACGTCTGAAACACGTAGCCGATCCGCTGCGCTCGAAAGCGGTCACGACCGGCTTCCGGCAGCGAGGTGACATCTACGCCGTCAATCGTCACGCTGCCCGAGTCAGCAGACGTGATGCCGGCAATCACATTCAGCAGCGTCGTCTTGCCACCGCCGCTCGAACCGACCAGAACAACCTGTTCGGCACTGGCAATCTCGAACGACTCAACATTGAGAATCGGCAGCCGGCGGCCAGTCGGCTCGATATAACTCTTGCGAAGATTCCGGATCGAAAGCGACATAAGCGTTGTCCGCGCGAAGCGGTTGAGATCACGAATGAAGCCGGTCAAACGGACATCGAGCTGCAGGGCTCGATCGATTCCGTCAGCGGGCGCGGCACTGTAGTTCGTCCTGGCGGGTACGGCAAACTGCCTCACAGCGTTGAGAACCACGGCGGAAATTCATGGAAACAACACGCGTCGGTATCGCGATTGTCGAACACTGTGGGCAGTTTCTGGTCGGCATTCGCGGTGCCGATCAGGTACTCGCCGGGCGTGCTGAGTTTCCCGGCGGCAAGTGCGAACCCGGAGAAACAGCCGCCGCTTGCGCCGTACGCGAGTGCCTCGAAGAAGCCGGAGTTCCCGTCGTCGCGACGCACCCGCTCGATCAGACCGAGCACGAATACGAACACGGTCGCGTGGCTCTCGAATTCTGGCTGTGCCGAGTGGCCGAGCCTGAGCGTTCGACGCCACAGAACGGCTTTCGCTGGATCAGCCGGAACGAACTGGCAAAGCTCGACTTTCCCGAGGCAAATCGGAGGGTGATCGAGCAGATTCACAAAGAATTCCAGTAGCGATCCAGCGCCAATCGCGTTTGACGAACAAGTGCCGTTTGAGGTTGAACCAGGGGTGTTCAGACGGGCGCCGCATTTCACCCAAAGACGCGAATTGCACGGACTTCCGGCAAGTGCTAGCCTGACGCCCAGAATCTGCTCGTCCGTCAGCAGTCACCGTTTCAGTCCGCCGGAATCGCGACTGATCAGAAACTGACGTCGGCACGGCGACCAGTTGAAACACAACTCCCGCTTTCGGAGCTGAGCTGATGAACTGTCCGGAAAACACGATCCGCCCTCGCTCGCTGCCCGCTCGCCGTTCTGGCTTCACACTGATCGAACTCCTTGTCGTGATAGCGATCATCGCTGCACTGGCCGCGATTCTGCTGCCGGCTGTGCAGAATGCCCGCGAAGCCGCTCGCCGCACCGAATGCATCAACAATCTCAAGCAGATTCTGCTGGCGACGCACAACTACGAGGAAACGTTCAAGTGCTTTCCGACCGGCATTGTGACACCCGGTCCCGGAGTCGGCCTGCTGCCTCCACTGCCAACAGTGACGCTGCCCGAACCAGTGATCGGGATCCCAGTCGGTCGCCCGAGCGCCGCATCAGGAAATCTGCAGCCGACAGTACCTCCCATCACCACCTGGAACTTCACGCAGTACTGGGGATGGCCTGGGCTCATCATGAATCAGATGGGAGCCGGCACGGTGAACATCAACTTCAGCGAGCTGAAGTCGTCGGCCAATAATCTTCAGGCCGTTCAGGTTGTCATCAAATCATACGTCTGCCCGAGCGCCAGCCTTCCGTCAGGTCGTCCACCGACCGGCGGCGCGAATCTCGGCGGCTGGGCCTACCTGACCTACCGCGGGAACGCCGGAACCAGTCCGTTGCAGAGTGCCCCGGCCGGATCGCCCACCACGAACGGAATCCTGTACCGTAACAGTTCGACCAAGTTCCGTGATATTACTGACGGTGAATCAAACACCATCTGCTATGGCGAGAGTCTGTTCGGCTACTGGGGAGACGAGAACAGCGTCCTCGCGAGAATGAGTGACGACGACTACAACCAGGTTCCCGACTGGGGCTCCGACGGGTCCAATCCGTCCTCTCAGGCAGAAGTCTTCGACACCTACCTCAACGCGAACGGCTCGTATTTCTTTGGCTTCGGATCATGGCATCCCGACACCGTGCATTTCGGCATCGCCGACGGTTCGACACGGTCGATCTCCAAGATGATCGACTTCCGCACCATGACGGCACTTTGCACACGGAACGGTAACGAGCGAGTCAACCTGCCGGATTAGGAACCTGCCTCACTTGACCGGCACTCTCGATCTTCAACTGCCCGGCCGACGATGCGTCGCGCCGGG
>WGMU01000024.1 GCA_016124895.1 bacterium | reverse complement strand
GTCGCGTTACTGCTGCTGTCGCTGCTCGGACGCGGTACGACCGACCTGACACCCGCGGCAACCAGCGACGCGACGGCAACTGAGTCGGTGGTCACGGAGTCGGTCGAGCCCGCCGTCGATATTGCTGGATCGGTCGACACCGTGACTGACAGCAATTGAGCCGTCGAAATCCGCGATGCCAGGTGGAGCCGAGTCTGAGAACCACAGACCCTATTGCTGTGTGAATTCCTGAAACCGGCGTCGCAGGTCGAGCGTGATCTCTCCGGGTTTTCCGGTGCCGATTCTGCGACCGTCGAGGCTGACGACGGCGACGATCTCCGCCGCGCTGCCGGTCAGGAAGCACTCATCTGCGACAAAAATGTCATGTCGAGTGAGCGGACATTCGCGAACTTCATGCCCGGCTTCGCGTGCCAGTCTGATGACCGTGTTCCGGGTGATGCCTTCCAGAATACCAGCATCCGTTCCCGGCGTTTTGATGATGCCATGCCTGATAATGAAGATGTTGTCCCCGGTGCATTCAGCGACCTCGCCCTTGTGGTTCAGCATCAGCGCTTCGAGGGTGCCGGCGTCGGTACCCTCAATCTTGGCGAGGATATTGTTCAGATAGTTGAGCGACTTGATTCGCGGGCTGAGAGCACCGGGATGATTCCGCAGCGTGCTCGCCGTAATCAGCTCCATGCCATTCTGGTAGATCTCTTCCGGATAGAGTGTGATCGTATCGGCAATGATGATCACCTGCGGGTTGCTCGTGCGGCGAATGTCGAGTCCCAGCGAGCCAGCGCCGCGCGTCACGACCAGACGCACGTAACCGTCAACGATTCCATTCGCCTGAACCGTTTCCGTCACGGCATTGAACATCGCTGAGGGCGACAGCGGGATTTCGAGACGGATGGCGAGCGCGCTTTCGTAAAGCCGGTCGACGTGCTCCTGCAGCAGGAAGACTTTTCCGCCATAAACGCGAATGCCCTCGAACACGCCGTCGCCATACAGCAGGCCGTGATCGTAAACGCTGACCGTCGCTTCCTCGCGCGAGACCAGCCGGTCGTTCATGAAGATTTTCTGCGTCATCGAGCAGGCTCCGCGATTAAGTGGTAAGGCCGGTGAAACGTTCCGGCGAAGGACAGGCAACATCGCCAGGAGGTTCGACGGTCGGGGCGCACCAAGGCACTTCCGTCTGAGTAGCGAGGCCGTTTCCGGCGCAAAGCATTTGTCAGTGCTTCGCTGCGCCCTGCTTCCGAATCAGGTCAAGCGGTGAGAGTTTAGCATCGCCGCCGACCGGCTTCTTTTCTTCTGCCGGTTCAGATGCTGTTGCTTCCGCCGCAGCCGCTTCGTCTGCCGAAGCAGCAGTCTCGGCAGCGGATTGCGTCCTGGCAGCTCCCTGCTTACGGATCAGATCCAGCGGCGACGCTCCGCCAGCCGGCTTCTTTGCGGCACCAGCAGCCTTCGCTGCGCCACTGGCTCCGCCTTTGCGAATCAGGTCGAGCGGACTGGCGCTGCCTGCTGCTGCCTTCTTTTTTTCGGCCGGTTTCGGCTCTTCGCTGTGAGCCGGCTTTTCCTTCTTGATCGGCGCGTCGACAACCGTCAGCGAACCGAGATCGATATCGAACCAGCCAATATTGGCAGGACCATCGAACTCGACCAGCGCCCGGCAGTTCATATTGACGGTCTTGACCTTGCCAGTCAGTCCGGCAAACCGCTTAAGTTCGGGAACGCCCGGATCAACAACGACCCACTTATCGGTGTATTCTCGCTTGAGCTGTTCCGCCTGTTCGATCGACATGGCACTGACGTATCAATTCGGAAGGAAACATGCGTCAGAATCCGCGTCGGATCCTGAAAACCGGCGGCAGATCATAGCCCTGAGCCGGTGACGAAAAAACTGTCTGCCCGAGTCGAAGCCGGGCTCTCCCGCGTTCGGGAACGATCTCCGGACACCGTGCCGCCCTGAAGAAATCTTCCCGCAGTGCCAGTCAGCCGTCGGATCGTCGACGCCGACCGCCTCGACGGGGTCGCGACGAACCACCCGAATCCGAACGTCCTCTCGACCCGCTACTGCCCCCGGCGTTGCCGCTACGGGTCAGATTCTTTTCGAGAACGGCTGACAGAGCTTCCTCCCAGGTCGGAATGTCGCCCCAGTCGCGTGCCCGATGTGTGACTGGCTCGTCTTCCTCTTCCTCCTCGAAGATCTCGCCTTGAGCCAAATCTTCATCGAGCGAATCGACTTCGTCATCGCGTGCGGTGGATTCTTCGGTGGCGGGTGAGCGCCGACCTCGGCGGGGACGACGACGGCGGCGACGACGCGGGCGTTCGTCGTCCTCCTCTTCCTCATCCGAGTCGGCATCGACGTCGCTCACCGATTCGTCGTCGACGTCAGACTCGTCAAAAGTGATGTCGTCGTCCTGCTCGTCCGAAACGTCAGCTTCGTCTTCGCTGTCGCGTCGGCCCCGCCCGCGGCGCCCGCGACGACGACGGCGGCGGCGTGGACGTCGTTCTTCGTCCTGCTCGTCACCGTCAGCACCAATGGCTTCTTCCATGTCCTCATCAGCCACCGATTCCGGTGAACCATCATCGCTCAACCGCTCGTCCGTGCGGCCTTCGTATGCCTCGTGATCGAAGTAGTTCTCGTCTTCGTCGTCGACCAGGCCAAAACCGAAATCGTCGCCACTCGTTCGGGGCTCTGGTTTACCTTGTCGGCGACGCGAACTGCGCTTTTCGCTCGATTTCGTCGCAGGCTTCTCCGCCTCGCGAGTTTCCACTCGTTCTGCCGCATCTATCGCGGACGCCAATTTCCGCGGCGCTGGCCGATCCCGCTCCGATCGCGGCTCGCGGGATTCGACGGCCTTCTCGGTCGCTCCATCCCGGCTGTCACGCTCCACTCGGGGTCGCTGTCGAGAGCCTCGATCGTCACGACTTTCCCTGCGGGAACCGTCACCGCGGGAATCACGTCGTCCACGAGAGCCTTCCCGCCGGCCACCTCGGCCACGCGGTGCGTTCGAACGCCGCCGCTCGTCACCGCCTTCGTCATCGTCTGCGCTGTCCCAGGACCAGTTCTTCAAGGGATCCCAGTACGAGTCGTCGTCGTCCTCGGCTTCAGCCTCAACGTCTTCGAATTCGTCGTCTTCAAAGTCATCGCTGTCCTCAGCGTCGATCTCGTCTGGCTCGTCGAAGTCCTCGTCCCCTTCTTCGTCGAGTTCGTCCTCGACTTCGTCGACGAAGTCGTCCTCTCCATCGTCAAAGACGATACCGAAATCGTCGTCGTCAGTTGACTCGTCGCTCGCGACGGTGGCAACTGCAGGGCGGGCGGGCGGTTTCGATGCCTTGCGGACAGGCGCTGCGGGCTCGGCTTTCTGAGGTTTTGCAGCAGTCGGTGCCGCGCTGGCATCCGCAGACCTTTCAACAGCCGGCTCATCATCCTCGAAGATGATGTCGTCAAACCTGTCATCGGCCGACTTCGCGACCGAAACGGAACGGGAGGCCGATCGGACAACCGGCTCGTCCACAGCGTCCGGCTCTGCGTCCACAACTTCGGGGTCCGGCGACAGTGACGCGAGATCAATGACCTCAAATGCTTCGTCGTCTGTCTGTGGCGTCGAGACGTCAATTCCGAACAGATCTTTCGCCAGATTCTGCCACGAATCCGTCTTGCCCGGCTTCTTCGGGGAGTCACTCATCTTCAATTAGCTTCGCTTTTCCTGACCATTGATCGATTGACACGGCGCAGAACCACTGCGCAAGGTGCGGGAGTCTAACGCGTCGTCACTCGCCCCGCCATTTCGCCTGCGTCGATTCGTCATCGCTTAGAGTTCCCGCCCAAGCATCACCGTAGCGCGGTGTGAAAATGTTTCCATTCTCCGAATCTGGCCCGAGTTCGACTCAAGATTCTGGCTCAGACCGATCTGGACCCGCTTTCTCGCTTTGACGTACGATCCCGCCCGCTTTAACGTTTTCCCATTGCACGCCTGTCGAAATGGAGTTCGCCATGCGTTGCCTCCGCGCACGTTTCGTCCTGCTCGCCACCATTGCCTCTCTGCTGTTGCCGGCTTCGGTCCAGGCCGCTCGAATCGACGCCACGAAAGGCCGCGAGTACCGGATCACGAAAGAGCACGGGCCGTGGATGATCATGGTCGCGAGCTTCTCGCAGCCGCACGAAAGCAGTCGCCGGGATGGCAAGACTCCCAAAGAGGCCGCCGACGAACTCGTCTTTGCTCTGCGGAAGAAAGGGATCCCCGCTTACGCCTTCCAACTGAACGAGGTCGCGGAGTCGATTCAGACAACCGACCGAACCGGACGCAACCGGACGGCCAGTCTGCGAGCACGCCAGGAAAACATCTCCGTCATCGCCGGCAACTACGAAACGCTCGACGATCGCAAGGGCCAGCAGACGCTCAAGTACATCAAACAGCTCGACCTCAACTCGCTGAATCTCGATTCCTGGCAGAAGGAAGCCCGTTTTCGTCCCACTCCAGGCAAGCCGAAACCATTCAGCGGCGCGTTCCTGACGCTCAATCCGCTGCTTTCGCCCGAAGAAATCGCCGAGAAAAAACGTGATCCACTGCTGCTGAAGCTGAACAGCGGGGCCGAGTACTCAATCATCGAAAATCCCGGCAAGTACACACTCGTCGTTGCGACTTTCAAAGGGCTGTCTATGACGCAGTTTGCAAACCGCGAGGCACCCGACTTCCAGGTCAGCGGATCACTCGACGACGCGGCCGAGCGCGCCTGGACAGTCACCAAAATGCTTCGCGAAGGGCTCTTTGAGAAAGGTAGTCAGCAGCAGGGACGCACTTTCGAGGCTTATACCTTCCATGACCATTATGACTCGCTGGTCACAATCGGGTCGTTCGAAACTCCAGACGATCCGCGCATCGCGCAACTGTACGAAATCTTCAAAGCGAAGACGCGGGTCGCTCAGAATGGCCGTCCCTTCACGACCGGAGAAAGCATTCTGATTCCAGGTGATCCGCCGGAAACGGTCGTTTTTGATCCCAGTCCCCGGCTGATTCCTGTGCCTCAGATTCGCAAGTAGACCGCGCTCCTGTTGAGTTGTGCAATCTGCTGCGTCACTGCTTGATTGCTGACCGCCGAGTCCTTTGCGATCGACAACTGAAAGTCGGCACTTTGTTTCGGACACATGCCCAGAGCGGCCAGGACGCAGCCAATCAAAGGCTCGCGCAAAGTCGCCAGGCCGCAAGGTTTTTAAATCCTGACCTTTGCGGCTGCGCGTGAGAGCGCACGTTCGCACGGCGTGCATTTCTGAAGACCGAAGAATCCAGGTCGGTCACTTGCGGACGCTCTGGTCCAAACAACCTGCTTCCGAAGTGATCACGATGGACATCTCCGGATTGTGCGCAAATTCCAGTCGAGTATCCCGCCTCGGCCAGGACAGCCAGGTTGGAACATGCTTCAATGCGCAGCGTGCCGCAGACCGCTTCAAAAACGCACTGGAGAAATTCCATGACTGCAGACGCTCCGGTTTTCCGCGGGTGCATCCCCGCTCTGATGACGCCGTGCTCGGTCGATGGCGTGCCTGACTTTGACAGTCTTGTGCGGAAAGCTCAGGAACTGGTCGATACGGGAATGCGCGGTGTTGTCTACTGCGGCTCGATGGGCGACTGGCCGCTGTTAACGGACGGGCAGCGTCAGGAAGGCGTGCGGAGGCTGGCCGAAGCCGGTGTGCCGGTCGTTGTCGGCACGGGAGCCCAGAACCCGGCACTCGCAGCGGAGCACGCGGCCCATGCGAAAAAAGTCGGCGCCGCCGGACTGATGGTCATTCCGCGCGTTCTGTCGCGCGGGACTTCGACCTCCGCTCAGCGCGCTCACTTCGCCGGCATTCTGAAAGCCGCGGTCGATCTGCCGGCTGTGATTTACAACAGCCCGTACTACGGCTTCGAGACGAAGGCCGATCTGTTCTTCGATCTGCGGCGCGAGTTCTCGAATCTGGTCGGCTTTAAAGAGTTCGGCGGCGCGGCCTCGCTGACTTACGCTGCCGAGCACATCACCAGCGGCGATCCGAGCCTCGCGTTGATGGTCGGCGTTGACACTCAGGTCTTCCATGGCTTCGTTCGCTGCGGCGCAGTGGGAGCAATCACCGGAGTCGGTAACGCGCTGCCGCGCCCGGTCCTGCGGCTGATCGAACTGTGCGAGCAGGCCGCAACGGGAGATCCGAAAGCTCGACAACTGGCGGCCGAACTTGATGATGCTCTGGCCGTCCTGTCGAAGTATGACGAAGGCCCGGATCTCGTGCTCTACTACAAGCACTTGATGGTTCTGGAAGGGAACCCGGAATACGAGCACCACTTCAACCGGACGGACGCCTTGAGTCCGTCGCAGCGCGGCTTCATTGAAGCCCAGTGGGGGCAGTTCAAAGACTGGTGGAACAATTGGCCCGGCGCGAATTGCTGAAGAACGCGGAGGTAACCATGCGTTTCATCGATTCTCATACCGAAGGTGAACCGACGCGTGTCATCATCGCCGGTGGTCCCGATCTGGGAACCGGCTCACTGCGCGAACGGCGGACGCGGTTTCGAGAAACGGCGGACGACTTCCGGAAGTGTGTCATTAACGAACCGCGTGGCTGGGACGCACTCGTGGGAGCGCTGCTCTGCGAACCGCAGGATCCGTCGTGCGCGGCCGGGGTCATCTTCTTCAACAATACCGGCTATCTCGGCATGTGTGGGCACGGTGCGATGGGTATCGCGGTCACGCTGCACTGGCTTGGCCGGATCGGACTCGGCGTCCAGCGAATCGAGACACCGGTTGGCGTCGTCGAGGTCAGTCTGCTCAGTCCGAACCAGGTCGCGATTGCCAACGTGCCGAGTTACCGACATCGCACGCGGGTCAGCCTCCATGTCGAACGGCTTGGAACTCTGACCGGTGACGTTGCCTGGGGCGGGAACTGGTTTTTTCTGGTCGATGGCCTGCCGGTTCCGCTGACGATGAGCAATCTGCGACCGCTGTCCGACGCCGCGCAACTCGTCCGCGACGCACTCGAACGCGAAGGCATCATGGGAGCCGACGGTGCAGAGATCGACCACATTGAGTTCTTCGGTCCGGCTCAGTCTCCGGACGCTGACAGCCGGAACTTCGTGTACTGCCCCGGCGGAGCGTACGATCGCTCGCCCTGCGGAACCGGAACCAGTGCGAAACTCGCGTGCCTGGCCGCCGATGGCAAACTGTCACCCGGCGACGCGTGGGTTCAGGAAAGCATCATCGGTAGCCGCTTCACTGCGAGTTATCGCGCGGCTGCCGACGGCAGAATTGTCCCAACCATCACAGGACACGCTTACGTCTGCGGTGAAGGCATTCTGATTCAGCAACCGGGCGATCCGTTTCCGTTCGGAATCGGCGGGAGTCCGGCATGACACCGTCGACTCCGCAGAAAGCTGCCGATCAGGACGGTTCTGTGATCATCGTCGGCGCCGGCATCGTCGGCATTGCGTGTGCTCACTATCTGTCCGAGTCCGGCCTGCGCGTGACGGTGATTGATCGAGGCACGATTGCCGGTGCGTGCTCGCACGCCAACTGCGGTTACATCTGCCCGAGCCACGTACTGCCTCTGACGGAACCTGGTGTGATCGGTGTGGCTCTCCGCTCGCTGCTCAATCCGCGGGCTCCGTTTCGAGTGAAACCGCGGATCAGTCCCGCACTGTGGAACTGGATGTTCCAATTCGCGCGACGTTGCAACCGTCGGCAGATGCTGACCGCCGGAAAGGCTCTGCGGGCGATTCTCGACACGTCCATTGCCGAATACCGACGACTTATTCCCGAGCAGTCATTGAACTGCGAGTGGAAAGAGAACGGCTTGCTGTACGTCCTGCAGACCGAGCAGGGAATGAAACACTTTGCGGAGACAGACCGGCTGCTGACTGATCACTTTGGGGTTTCGGCACAACGAATCGACGGCACCAGTCTGCCATCGTTCGATCCGGCTCTGAAAGCGGGCCTCGCCGGAGCGTTCCATTATCCCGGCGACGCGTCGGTCCGCCCTGACCGACTGAACGCCGAGTGGGCAGCACGGCTCCGCGAACGCGGCGTTCAGTTCATCGAGCACTGCGAGCTGCTCGGTATCAGCAAGTCCGGTGGTCGGATCACGGAACTGCGGACATCGCAGGGCGATCTCACGGCAGGCGAGATCGTCTTCGCCATGGGAGCATGGAGCGCCCGCTGGTCTGAAGAACTCGAATGCCGGGTTCCCATTCAGCCGGGTAAGGGCTACTCGATTACGATGCCGAGACCGGAGCCGTGTCCGCGCTACCCGATCCTGTTTCCCGAGCACAAGGTCGGCGTCTCACCATTCGAGAACGGCTATCGACTCGGCTCGATGATGGAATTCTCCGGCTACGACTCGACGATCCCTGCGCATCGAATTCAGCAGTTGCGAGACTCCGCAAAACCATATCTCGTCGCCCCGGTTGACGGTCCCGCTGAGGAAACCTGGTACGGCTGGCGACCGATGACCTGGGACAGCCTGCCAATCATCGGACGCGTGCCGAAACTGACGAACGCGTTCCTCGCCGCTGGCCATAACATGCTCGGTCTGACGCTGGCGCCCGCGACGGGTAGAATCATCGCCGAGATGATCACCGGACAGCCAGCGTTGCTCGACGTGACGCCCTACTCGCCGGCGCGTTTCTAATGCGACACATTGCTGAATCAGCGCCGTACTGAACCGACATCGCAGCGATCCGTTCTGGGCGACTCGACGCACGGAAACCGGTCTGACAGAATCCGGACACGCCACCGATCGACGCGGTGTTTCGATACAACTTTCCGGGAGAGCAACTGATGACTCGGCTGAAAGCTCCCTGTCCTGCCTGTGCAGCACCGGTTGAGTTCAAGAGCCGAGAGTCTCTGGTCACAATCTGCGAATTCTGCCGGTCAATCATCGCCCGCGGCGATAAGCAGCTCCAGGATCACGGCAAAGTGGCAGACCTGGTCAATACAGAATCGCCTCTGAGCATCGGGCTCAAAGGTCGCTTTCGCGGCAAGCCATTCCGCATCGTGGGCCGGGTTCAGTATCATCACTCAGCCGGCGGCGTCTGGGACGAGTGGTATGCTGAATTCTCCAATGGCAAACTGGGCTGGCTCGCCGAAGCACAGGGCCGCTTCTACTTCACGTTTCGGAAGAAACCGAAAAGCGGTTCGGCTTTCCCGGCGATCGAGTCGCTGCATCCCGGTGAAAAGGTGCCGCTAAGCGAAACGGAGTTCACCGTCGCAGAGGTCGGCATTGCGGCGGCGGCCGGAGCGGAAGGCGAGATTCCCTGGGACCTGAAACCCGAAACGAAACACCGTTTCGTCGATCTGTATGGTCCCGACGGCCAGTTCGCGACACTGGAATATGGAACCGATCCGGCTGGCCATCTCGGCTGGCAGGTTTCGCTTGATGAAATCGGACTGGCCGGACTCAAACCGGCACACAAGCAGACGAAGCAGGTCACAGCGAAACAGGTCAACTGCCCGCAATGTGCCGGGACACTCGATCTGCGGGCACCGGACGAAACGCAGCGCGTCAGTTGTCCGTTCTGCAATGCGCTGCTCGACTGTGATTCCGGAAATCTGAAGTATCTCTCGACGCTGACCAGTCCCGTCAATCCGCTCATTCCGCTCGGTACGGAGGGGCGAATTGACGATGTCGATTACGCAGTCATCGGCTTCATGCAGCGGTCGGTGACCTTTGACCGCAAATATTACTGGACCGAGTACCTGCTGTATCAGCCTGACGCTGGCTTTCGCTGGCTGATCAACAGCGACAATCACTGGAGTTTCGCCGAACCGGTTTCTCCGGCCGAAGTTCACGACTTCAAAAACGCTGTCCGCTGGAACGGCCAGACATTCAAGTTGTTTCAGCGAGCGATCGCGCGGGTCGAGTACGTGCTTGGCGAGTTCTACTGGAAAGTTAAGATCGACGAAGAAGTCGGCTGTCGCGATCTGATCTGCCCGCCGTACAGCATTTCGGTCGAGCGAACGATGGCGGTCGCACCGCAATCCGACGGCGAGCCAGGCGACAAGCTGCGCATGAATCTCGGCGAGGTGAACTACACTCTCGCCCGCTACCTGCCACATGCGGACGTTGAGTCCGCGTTTGGAGTCAGTGGACTGCCGCGAGCCTGGGGCGTCGCTCCAAATCAGCCGGCACCATGTGACAAAGCAGTTTTCGGCTACTGGGCGACGTTTGCCGCGGCGATGGTCGCCATCTACTACATCGCCTCACGGTTCATCAGTCAGCAGGCGGACCCGTGGCTGCTTGCCTGGGGGCTGTTTCTGGTTTCGGTGATTCCAGTCGGCGGGCTGATCTTTAATCTGATCTTCGACGTGAATCGCTGGTCGGACAGTGACTTCAGCCCGTACTCGACCGGATAACTCACTCGCGGTACTGCCGCGCAGACAATCGACGCTTTACTGAATTGAGATTCAACCAGGAGCCCGCAGCAATGCTCGTTCGATTCTATCTCGCTGTTGGACTGGCACTGTGCGTTGGCCTGGGAACTGCGTTTGCGCTGGGCTGGAAAGCTCCGAATCTCGGTTTCGCGGACGGCTTTTCTTCAGGAGGGAACTCTCGTGGCGGAGTCGGCATTCGAGGTTACGGTTATGGTTCGTCGGGCTGGAGCTTCGGGAAGTGAAATCCGGAATTCGGCCGAGCGGCGGCGGGCTGCTTTCGTCACAAATCAACGTGCAGGACCAGTCAATCAAGGAGCCAGTCAATATGTCCGGAATTCTGTCACACCTCACTCTGGTGGTCAGTCCGTTGCTTGCGGCCGAAGACGATTCACTTCTGGTCGAGCACATTATTGCCGCCGTCGTGTTTGCTGCAATCGGCCTGGCTGTCCTGACACTGGCCATCTTCCTGATGAGCAAGCTGATGCCGCTGCCGTTCTGGAAAGAGATCGAAGAAGACCAGAACACGGCACTGGGCATTCTGTGCGGGGCAATTATCCTGGGCATCTCGATCATTATTGCCGCAGCGATTCATGGTTGAATTCGAACCAGACAGAGACGGTGAGCAGTCCCACGCAGCAATGGACGACACTGCCGATCGGCGGGCAACGGACAACGGCAGCGATACCGCGGCAGCGGCACGTGCCGGACGGAAGCGCGATGGCCTGATGCGGGCGCCACTCGCCCTGCTGTATCTCAACGTCTTGATCATTGCGACGTGTGGGCTCGTCTACGAGCTGCTGGCCGGAACGCTGGCCAGTTACGTGCTCGGGGATTCCGTTACTCAGTTCTCGCTGATCATTGGCGTTTACCTGTCGGCACTCGGCGTCGGTGCGTGGCTGTCGAGCTTTGTGAAGCACAACCTGGCCCGCGTGTTTATCGAGGTCGAACTGGGAGTCGCTCTGCTGGGCGGAGGGAGCACGCCGCTGCTGTTTCTCAGTTTTGCCCGGCTAATGTGGTTCCATCCGGTTCTGTACGGAGTCGTCTTTATGATCGGCGTTCTCGTCGGACTGGAACTGCCGTTGCTGATGCGGATCCTGAAAGACCATCTGGACTTTGAGGAGCTGGTCTCGCGCGTGCTCGCGTTTGACTATCTGGGCGCATTGATGGCGTCTCTATTGTTCCCGTTGTTTCTTGTCCCGACGCTTGGCCTGGTTCGAACGTCTCTGGTATTCGGAATGCTCAACGCGACCGTCGGCCTCTGGGGTACCTCGCTGCTGCGGCCGATTCTTTCCGGCCCGGTGACCGGCCTGCGGCTCCGTGCCGCCGTCGTGTTAACGCTGCTGACCGCGGGCATCCTCAAGGCCGACCGCTTGACAACGCTCGCCGAGGACCAGCTCTTCGGACAGGCGATTGTCTATACGAAAACGACGCTTTATCAGCGAATCGTAGTGACACAGAGTCATCGAGGATTCCAGCTTCACCTGAACGGCAATCTGCAGTTCGACTCGTTTGACGAGTATCGCTATCACGAAGCTCTCGTGCATCCGCCGCTGGCTGCCGCGCAATCACGGAATCACGTTCTGATTCTCGGAGGTGGAGACGGGCTCGCGCTGCGAGAGGTATTATGTTACGACGACGTCGTTACGGTCACGCTGGTTGATATCGACCCCGGCATGACATCGCTGGCCGCCGGGTTTGCGCCGCTTCGTGAACTCAGCAGGTCTTCGCTGAGCGACCCCCGTGTCACGGTGATCAACGACGACGCGATGATCTGGCTCGATGGCTGCGAGCAGACGTTTGACGCAGTGCTCATTGACTTTCCCGACCCGAATTCCTTCGCTCTGGGAAAGCTCTACACCGTCAGGTTCTTTCAGCTACTGAAGCGTTGTCTGAAAGAGCACGCGGTTCTGGGCATTCAGAGCACGTCACCGTTACTGGCCCGTCAGTCATACTGGTGTGTGATCAGAACGCTGGAAGCTTCCGGTTTTCAGGTACTTCCTTACCATGTATCAGTTCCGTCGTTTGGAGAATGGGGGTTTGCACTGGGAGGGCTGCGCCACATCAATCCCCCACAATACCTGCCGGAGTCGCCAGCGAAACACGTCCGGTTTCTGAATCGAGAAGCTTTGCGCGACCTGTTTCACCTGCCTGCGGATATGCAACCGACCGAGGTGGAAGTCAACCGCCTCAATAACCAGTCGCTCGTCCGCTACTACGAACAGGAGTCAGCGCTTGCTGCCGGCCGTTAAAACGCACATCAACCTTGCTCACAACCTCCGGCACGGCAGTTCCGAACGTCTTACTGAACTCTGGCAATCGCAGCCGCTTCTGGCTGGAGATTCTCAGGCTCAATCTGAGTCTTTGAGACTTTGGAAGCGGGAACGGTCGTTGGGGCTTTCCAGCGTTCATACGGAGTGCCTTCAACAGGATCGAGCAGGTAGGCGCGACGATATTCATTCATCGTCAGCACGTCAGGGCCAGACCGCTGAAATCGTACATGCAGGTCGCGAACTCGGGCCGTATCTGTGACACCAATATGGAGGCTGTCGTAAAGTAATCTCCAGGTGTAAGGGGAAATACCCTGTTCAACAGCCTCTGCATACGCCTCGACGACCCGCCGACTGTACCGCAACCATTCCTCATTCTGTCCATCGGGCATGCCGCTGGAGGCCAGTTGTCCGTAGCCGACACAACAGGTATGAGCAACCAGCGCTTCCGTGATGGATCGCAGCGCAGAACGTTTGCACGGTTCTATCAGATTCTCAAATCGTTGCTCAGCAATTCGAGCTTCCAGTGATACGGAATCCGGAGTTGTCCTCGTTACGTGCTGGTAGAGAATATTCATTCGAGCACGAGCTAATAGAAGCCGCGACACATCAGGAGCGTCTCCGTCTGCCAGAATTTCTTCCAGGACGCTGCGTGCTTCATTATGCCGGGACTGAGCCAGAAGACAGTAGGCCAGGTTATTACGCGTTGCCACGTCGTTTCTACCGGCGGTCATGGCACGTCGGAGTCGAATTTCAGCGCGACTGAAGTCTCCGGTCAGAATTCCACTGTCTGCTGTGCCGCAGAGTGCTTCAAGTTCCGGTATTGAGCATGGGTTAAAGATCTGCGAAATACGCCGCACGTCCGGGTTCTCAGGGATGCCGGGCATTCTGATTGCGGCGCGGATCGCTCCAATGGCAGCGCCGGAATGATGAGGATTCGACATGAGAACTTTTGAGAACGCATCCACTGCTGAATCAGGATCCCCATTGTCAAGCTGCTTGTATCCTTTGTGCATCAGCTCTGTAATCTGCTCGGTGGTCAGCGAAATTCGTTCCGGCTCCAGCGCTTCTGTACCGACGACCGCTCCGGAAACGATTGTCGCATTGGAATTCAGATGCCACTTTTCAGGTGACTGACTGGCAAAGAACGCAGCCGCTGCTGCAACGGCTGCCACTGTCCCTGTCAGAGTCGCAACCAATCGTCGGCGGGGAGAAATCCGGCCATAAATCTTCTTCTTCATTCGTTCGAGCTGATCAACCAGTTCGGCCGCACTGCCAAATCGCTCCTGCGGCGAGTAGGAGAGACATTGCTGAATCAGTTCGGCAATATCAGACGGAACACTGGAGTTGAGTTGCCTGATACGGACTGGAGGAACCTGCCGCAGCGCCAGAAGTTTTTCAATTCCCCCCTGCGAAGTCTGAATGCCGCCGTACGGCGCAGTGCCCGTCAGCAGTTCATAAATCGTGGCGCCGAGAGCAAACAGATCGGTTCCCGGTCCAACTTCCGTAGCTCCAGAGCCAGAAAAGGCAACAATCTGTTCCGGAGCCATATAGGGGATTGTGCCGCCGATATTGGCAGGACTGTTTGTCGCCAGTTCGCGAAAAGCAATATTAAAGTCAAACAGGATTGGGCGGCCGTCTTCGCTCAGCAGAATATTGCTGGGTTTGATGTCACAGTGAACAATCCCTTTCTCGTGCGAAACGCTGAGAGCCCGACAGAGTGAAATCGTGACGTCCAGAACCCATTCGCAATAGCGGGCTTCCGCCCACAGCGGTGTCGCGCGATTGAGATTGTTTCCGCGACGAATGCACTCCCAGACGGGCAGGGCTGTTGATGGGCGGCGGGTGCGTGACCAGACGTGACTGCGAACATCAAGCAGCGTCGTCCGACTCAACAATGGCATACAGATCGCGATCAGGCCGCGTTCCGGAACCTCAGTGACGGAATGAATGGTACCGATCCCTGAGTGCTGCAGGTTTGCCAGGACGCTGGGCTCATGCGTGTCGTTGCGGCAGACTTTCACTGCAACTCTGCGATTTTCAAATGCGATTTCGCGAGCCGCAAAAACACGAGAGAAACCGCCACGTCCCAGTGGCTCTTCCAGCAGAAATCCGGCGAAGACTTCTCCCGATTCCGGCCAGTCCAGCTTGCGAGTCAGACGCGACAGTGAACTTCGGGTTCCGTTGTGCAGGCCAGTAACCAGTCCAGACAGGACCGTCAGACCTCGGTCGACAGAAATTGCATCGCACAGGTCGCTGCGCAGGTCCTCTGGAAATGCCTCCAGAAATTCATCGAGATCAACGAAATCGCCGTTCACGCGACGTTCGGCAAACTCATGCACTACCAGGTTGATCAGCGATTCTCGAGAGTTCTGCAGATGCGGGAACCGGCACAATGCTTTTTCCGCCGTGAAGAGTTCGCCCTCCGGCCACTCCATGATGATCCGCGTCACATCATTGATCTGCTGCAACGCGTCACCTGGCGTACGACCGTTCCAGCCTATCGAGGACAATGTCCATGTCGTGATTTTCTTGAGAACGCTCAGCATTGTGTCGACTTTGAAAAACTTGAAAAAACAGAAGCGGGTCGAAGTCTACCGCGTGTCCGGCAGCTCTTGAGTCAACGTTTCGCCATACTTTACTCGCCCGGCGGACGCATACGCCGACGCAGCAGCACGTCAGAGACGTGCGCAATCATCTGACGAATACCCCGGCTGGTCACGTCCATCTGCTGTGCGATCTCACCGCTACTGTGACCCGCCAGGTGCAGCGACAGAACGGTCTTCTCGCGGTTCGTCAGCTTCTTTGTCTGATGATCCCATTCATCGCGGGCGGCTGCCATCTGACTGGGACTGGGGTCTGCTGCTTCCATCTCGAAGGCATCAGCCTCGGACTCGACGGACGTTTCCAGGCCGACATTGTTCTTCTGCGAACTGTGCCTGCGGTTGTTGTCGACCAGTTTGTTTGCGGCCACTGTCGCCAGATAATTGACGAGCTGCTGCGGTGATTCGAGTTCTCTCAGCCGCTCCAGATCACTGAAGATCGAGGCCCATACGGACTGCAGGCAGTCTTCCGTTTCGTACAAGGTCCGCATCTTCTGAGTTCGGAAGCGTCTGCGAATCGCACGGATGATGTGCGGCCCGAATCGCTCAACCAGTTCACGCGGTGCGTCCTTGTCACCGTTTGTCAGCCGCAGGATCAGCGTATCGAAGTCAGCCAGTCTGCTCTGCATAGCGAATGGCCCTGGTTCTGGTCGTCGAAAACGTGACGGATTATCAGGCAGACCGATTTCGGGCTTCAAGTCCGGAATGCCCAGGAATGTGATGAAACGGACAGAGAATTAACCCGCGGTGTCGTCTCCTGAAACTGCTCCAACGAAATTCCGCGGAGTACGAAATCTTACTCACCGCTCCGGGACGCGAAGCGAAAACGAGACCCGGATTTGACCCGGCAGATCGGTCCGACCTGACAACGTGGAACGGTGCTGTCACATCAGGTCGGGCTGAATCCGCGCACCATTCATGTTGATCTGGACCAGACACTCGTAAACGCTGTCCATGTCCCAGCGATAGTGCAGCGCCCAGTTGATGATATCCAGATTCTCACGTCCATTTCGGTACTGCTCTATAATCTCCTCGGCGACGTCGTCAAACGTAACCAGCAGGCTGTGCAGGCAGCCGAACGTTGCCGACTCGAATTCGAACCACAGGCACTCGCCCATCAGATGTTCGATGTGCCGATGCCGCAGGAAGGACCACCAGTGGTGGCGATACCAGTCACGGAAGGCGGTGTCGCCGAGGTCACGACGCTGCTTCTGACTTTCGATCCACTGGTGGCGCCGCGCCTCGTGGTAGGCAGCTTCGATCAGGCTCTGAGCCTGGGTTTCCGTCAGACATGCCTGTGTCATGTCACGGTTCCCTGCGAAGAGATTAGCGGTGTGGCTGAACCCGCCCGCGAGTCACCGGATTGACTCAGTCGGATGTCACAACCAGCGGGTCAGCAGCTCGGCCGAACTTATACGTCTCGGTGGATTTGGCGACAACGCCGCCCTCAGAGATTTCTGAAATCGTTTGTTCATAAATCTGTCTTTTTGTGCCAGTAACTACTGACAGCCGACGCCGACGTCGCTGACGACAGCCGAAGAAGGTTCACGCAGCAGGAGAATTCGGAAACCGCTCTTGACGATCTTCTACTGCAGTCGTAGATATCTTCTACTTGAGTAGCAGTGGCGACGTAACAAGGAGCAGCAGATGAGGCGGCGAGTCAGGCTGGCGGAACTTCAACTGGCCATCATGCAGGTCCTGTGGGATCGTGGTGAGGCAGCAGTCGCCGAGGTGCGTGAGGCCATCGAGCCGCGACATTCCGTTGCGCATACGACCGTCGCGACGATGCTCTCGCGTATGGAGACCGCCGGCTACGTCACGCACCGCAGCGAACGTCGGGCGAACATCTATCGCCCGAAAATCCGCCGCGAAGACGTCGGGCAGTCGATGGTCAGCGACCTCGCCGAGCGGATGTTTCAGGGCGACCGGACGCAGCTCGTCGCGCACCTGCTCGCCGGTGCGGACATCACGGCGGACGAACTCGCCCGGTTGAAGAAGCTCGTCCGGGACAAGGAGAAGGAGCTTCGCGATGAGCAGTGAATCGATCCGTGTCTGCGAGGCGGCGCTGTCGTTCGCCACGACTTACTGGCTGCATTCGACGGCACTGCTCGGCGGCGTCTGGCTCTGGCTGAAGCTGCGCCAGACAGCGAGCCATTCGCTGCAGGAGCGTCTGTGGAAGTTTGCCGCGACTGCCGGGCTGTTCACAGCCGGTCTGCAGACTGTCACGGGATCAGGAATTCCACTGCTGGAAGCACGCGAAGCTCCGGCTCCGGCAGGATTGTCGCCACTGCCGCCGGCCGCGCGCGACGTTGACCTCACGGAAGTATCTGCCGATCTGAATCTGACCGTCGAAGACTCGCTGTCACTTGTGCGGGAATCGCTCAATCGCCTGCGCAGTGTCGAGCCAGTCGCATCCGCAGAAGCAACTGACATGGCGAGCGAAGCGACGATTGCCTCCGCTGAGCAGGAAACACCGATCTTCGCGCGACCGACTGCTGGTGTCTTAACACTGACAGAACCGACGGAGTCACCAACGCTGCTGCGTTCGGCCTCAATTGTGCTGCCGGCTCATTCTGATTCCTCAAGTCCATCCGCCCGGGAAGCGTCGGAGAAGACGGCACGGTGGCTGTTCCTGGCGACGCTGTTGCTCGCTGTGGTCAGTACAGCCGGATTGCTGTGGTACTGCATCGAGTGGGTGCTTTTTCTACACACAACGCGCGGACTGAGGCCGGCAAGCTGGCACCAGTTGAAGCTGCTCGACGAGTTGCGGAAACGTCTTAATGTGAAACAGCACGTCGAGCTGCTGACCAGCGAACGGTTTTCCGAGCCGGTCGCGTTCGGCGTCCGGCACTGGAAGATTGTCCTGCCAGCGAATCTCGACAGTCGTCTGGCCGAAACCGAACTGACCTCGCTGCTCGCGCACGAGATCGCTCATCTGGTTCGCGGCGACGTTGCGTGGCTGCACGTCGGTCGACTGCTGACGTCCGTGTTTGCCTGGCAGCCACTGAACTTTCTCGCGCGGCGACAGTGGCAGTTACAGGCGGAGTTCCAGTCTGACGACTGGGCAGTCAGCCGCTCCATCGATCCGGTTTCGCTTGCCCGCTGCCTGACGGTCGTCGCGGAATGGCGATCAGCGCAACGGCTCGGCGCCGTCGCCCTGTCCGCCGGCGGCCACCGCAGTCACATCACGGACCGAGTCGAACGTCTGCTCGCGCCGACCGATACGGACATCTGGTCGAGTCGACGACGGCAAGCAGTGCTGCTTTTGTGCCTGACGCTGGTCGGCGGACTCCTGGCAGTCAATGGCCCCAGCGTCCGATACGCGGAGGGCTCTTCGGACAAAGCTTCGCTGTCAGAGAATGGCTTGACCACTCAGCCGACAATACAGCTCGAATCGTCGCATCCGGAATCGAAACCGCGATACGACCTGGCAGCCTCAGCGCTGCCACCTGTCACTGCTGCCCCAGCCAGCGTCGAGAACAGCGCCGGTCTGCGGAGCCAGCTCGCAGACGAAGCCGCTCACCTGGCGATCGAAACAGCATTGCTGACCGACGAACTGGTCGAACTGGATCGGCTTCTCGCTTCGCATGAGAGCGACTCGCAGCTGGGGCAGGCCATCGACAGGCTGCGGTCACGGCTGGCCATTCTCAGAAACCTCGACGCGAACCAACTGCCATCGGATTGACCCGTTCTCTATCTCACAGAACCGACTCCTGCGGCTGCCGGCGCAGAACAGCCTTTCGCATTCGGAGATGAATCATGTTCAGGAAGAAACTCAGCACACCTGCCATCCTGATACTTGCGGCGGTTGCCGTTAGCCAAAGGCCGCTGGTGGCGCAGTCGGGAGCACGCGGCATCGAAACGACTCCCGCCCCGCCGGGTCTGTCGGCGGAGAACGCCCCTTCGGCGGCGCCGAACCCGACCGGCGAGCAGAGTGAACCGGAGGTCGCCATCAGACGACAGGCTGTTTCGCCAGATCCGGAAAACACACTTTACGTGACCGAACAGCAGCCGCGCGAGTTGCGATTCGAGAAGAAGGTCGCCTCAATTGACGGAATCAATCAGGAGATTCTCGGAGTCGAATCGCTCGACGCGAATACGTTGCAGCTCAGGCCGCAGCGTCCGGGAGTAACCGCCTTCGACGTTGTCGACGAAGCCGGAAACAGACAGCACTTCGTTGTTCTTGTCGACGGAGACACGCGGCAACTGGAGCTGATTCTGCGAAGGCATTTTCCCGACGCGAAGATTGGCGTCGACGCGGTCCAGGACGCAGTCATCCTGACCGGCACACTGACGGACGCTGCCCAGGTGAAGCAGGCGGTTGAAGTTGCCGAGCAGTTTTATCCTCGCGTTCTGAACTGGCTGAAGGTTCCATCGCAGCACGATTCACTGGCCGCTTCGTCAACGAGCGATGCAACTTCCTTCGGCGAGCAACACCCGGAATCAAACCGTAAATCTCAGCCCGCGTCGATGAACAGAACCGCTGCTGCAGAGGATGCGCCAGCGGCGCCAGAACTCCAGCAGGTGATCTCAGAGATTCGATCCCTGCGAACACTGATTCAGGACGTCGGAGGCGACGTGCTGAACCTGCAAGCAGCTCTGCGAAACCGCGAACATCAAACGCCACAGCAGCAAGGAGAGACGAAGCCAACCGGATCCCAGCCAGCAGCGGGTTCCGCTCAGGCTGCAATTGAAGGGGCACTCAATCAGCCAATCGAACTTGTTGCACACGACGCTCCGCTGCAGGAAGTCATCAGAGATCTGGCGCAGAAGGCTGGGATCAACGTCGTCATTGACGCGATGGCGTTCGAAGAAGAGGGTGTCGCGCCTGATCACGCTGTCTCGATGGCTCTGGAAGGCGTCACGCTGCGGTCGACGCTCCACCTGCTGCTGGATGATCTGGGCCTGACGACAGTGATTGATAACGAAGTTCTGAAAATCACCAGCCGAGTGCGAGCGGCTGGAAAACTGATCGTGCAGGCATACCGCGTTCCGGAACTGGCCGGTACAGAAGCGGATCGGGAAGTACGGCTGGAGCGACTGACGACGTTGATCGTCTCGACGATTGAGCCAGATTCCTGGGCCGAGGTCGGTGGCCAGGGAACGATCAGCACCTTCGTCGGAGGGAGTTCGCTGGTCATCCGTCAGAGCCAGGAGGTTCATACTCAGATTCAGGGACTGCTGCAGTCACTCACTCGACTGCTGGACCGCGAAACGTCAGGCGTGCCAGCAGCAAAAACCTCACCCAACAATCTGGAAATGCTGCATCGCGTCGGGAGAATCAGCACTCCAATTGTTGAGTTACCGATCCGTTCGACCATGGTGGTCAATGCGCTGCCCGCAATGCCAACCGACTCACCGTTGACGGACCTTCGCCCTCAACGTTCGACGGGACAGCCGCTGCAGGTCGATAACGGCGGGCTTCAGACTTCCGCGGTCACCGAACTGCCGCCGGTGCGGGTCTCGGACGGGCGGTATCAAACGATCCTGCCGTCAACAGTGGCACTCGTCGTACGCCACTACACGCCGAGTCGTCGTCTGCTGTTGAAATTCCTGAACGATGGAGAATCGGATGCCGACGCGGCAAGAAAACTCGTCGAACACGTTCGGTCGTCGATCAATCCGGATTCCTGGAAGTCAGATGACGTGCAGGCGGAAGTCGTCATTGACGGCTTTGTGCGGATTGCCATTCGCCACACGCCGGGTGCGCACGATCGGATTCGGCGACTGTTCGAACGGATGGAAGCCGAGGTCAAGGCTGCTGCATCCGCGACCAGCGAGGCCGAAGCCGGCAAACCCAAAACCGGAGAGCCTGACGCCGAAACGAACTCCGGACTGGCGGCCAGTGATGCCGACGCGGAACCCGAGTCAGGCAAAGCAGCAACGCTCTGGACGCGGCTCGGGTTGAAACTCGGACCAGCCGTCGCAGGTGATCCAGGCGAAAAGAACCATACCTACCACGGTGGGATGCGCATCAGCGAGGTCCGGAAAATCAGTCCGGCCTCGCGAGCGGGTCTGCAGTCGGGCGACGTGCTCGTCGGACTCGACAAGTGGGAAACGCTCAGCCCAGAGAACGTTGACTACGCGCTGCAGCGGATCGCCGAAATGGAGCGAGGGACGTCGTTGAAGTTCTTTGTCGTCCGCAATGGCGAAATGCTGTTTGGCCGACTATTCCCTGAACTGCAGCCACAATAGGCAATCCCGGCTGCAGAAAGATTCGAGCAGAGAAACGCTCGCCCCCATCAGCACGACAGTCTACGCCGTGTCGGCGGTGTAGTACGGGTTAGCTCCGGCCGAGTGATCCGTCGTGTCGATGATCTCGCCGACTTCCGGGATCGCTCGGCGGATGGCGGCTTCGACACCGAACTTCAGTGTTGCCGTCGCGGACGAGCAGCCCTGGCAGCCGCCACCCATCTGCAGCAGCACGACGTTGTCTTTGACGTCGACCACGCGAATGCTGCCGCCGTGCGAAGCGACCGACGGAGCGATCTCGTCGTTGATGATCGTCTCAACTCGTGTCCGCAGTTCCTCAGCAGACGGCAACTTGTCCTGCAACTCGCTACTGACTGCGGCCTCGCCGGACGCGATGTGCTCGCGAATGGCCGCGCCGATCTGGGGACCGGTCATCTGCCACGGTTGCGGGCTGATCTTTGTCACCGTGATCGTCTGATGCGAAATCAACACCTGAGCGACACCGGGCACCGCAAACAGCCGCCTGGCCAGCGGGGCGAGTTCCGCGGCTTCCGCATTGCCAAACCAGTACGATCGGTTTTCGTAAACTGGCCTGTCGACGATGAATTTGCACATCGAGCCAACTGCCAGCGGTTCGGCCGTGATTTTGACGTCGCTCATTTCGGGAAACTCCAACGGATTCGCATAGTCTGATTTTTGACAGAGAACCTTGCGAAAATTCTTGCAGCCTCGGTCGACCACAGCAACCACCACTGCCTGAGAATCTGTGGCACGACGACCGATTTCAAACCACCGCGTCGGGGCCGTACGAATGCCCGCCTTGCACGAGGCGGCGCGTCAGCAGGACTTCGCCGATCAGAAATAGAACGAAAATCAGCAGCAGACCGAACCAGATTTCGACGCGGGCAGATTCCTCGCGCACGGCCCCGAACAGGTCACTCGGAGCTTCGATCAGTCGGAAGCGGCCCTCGGCCGTCAGTTCGGTCCAGCGTTCGTCGGTCAGCGGCGTCAAGTCGGACTCGTCGCGGTTGGCGTTCGCAACGAACAGTTCGTCGGACGATGTGGCGGCATTCGCGCGTTGATCGGCGGCAGCGCCGCGATGACGCAGCCGATAAACACCGGGCGTCGAAACCGCATCGATGCGCAGCAGCGGTTGCAGTTCGTTGCCGGCCGTGACGATGTCGAGTTCCTCGCTGCGCGGCGACAGCGCGAGCCAGTCGGCCGCAGATTCGCCGCGAGGAATCGGCATGACGATCGGAGTTCCGACGTCGAGGTTTCGCGGGCTGCGACTCGAAGCCAGCCGAAAAATCAGCTCGTGCAGAAACTCGACGTAGTCCGGCTTCGCCGGCAGCGTCGACCAGTCGGCGTCGAGCGTCGAGGCAAACACAGCGACCTCACCGCGGCCGAACTTCCGCTGCACGATGAGCGAATCACCGGTCGACAGCGTCGCCGCGACAACGGCGTCGGGAGGATTTGTTCGATTCGTTGAGTTATCTTTGGCAGTGGAACGGCGCGAGCCGTCCGGTCGCTCGTCGGATGCCAGGTCTGGACCGGACAGCTTGCGCCGTTTCTCTACTTCCTGCAGTTGGTACCAGTTCGTGAATCTCGCCGACAGGAAACCGTCGTCCGAACCCGCCTGGAACCGGCTGGTCCAGGGAAGCCTGAGGCTGTCACTGTCGATCGTCACGGGCGGCGGCGGTTCGTTCTGTTCGGGTGTCTGCGGTGCCTTGCGAAACTCGACAATCGACGCGGGGAGCAGACCGGTCCCGTCGGCAAACAGAAATTCGTTGTACCAGGCCGGTTTGATCTGATCGCCAAGCGTGATCGCCAGTCCGCCGCCGTCGGCAACGAAGGTCGTCAGTGCTTCGGTCTGAGTCCCCGTCAGCGAGGCGACGTTCGCGAGCACGACGACCTGAGCCGCGCCGATTGAGTCCGCACGAAACTCGCTGGCAGAGACGACTCGCACGGAGATCCACGGAGCAGGATTGTTCGGCGGTGACAGTGCCAGTCGAGCAAAGAACGTTTCGCTGCGCGTCGGGTCGGGATGCGGACTGCCGTCGATCATCAGCACGGGCAGCGCGGCGGCCACTTCAACGACGGCATCGGATCGGTCGTCTGCGGTCAGATTGTCAGCGTCAATCGCGACAGTCACCCGATGGCAGCCAGGCGTGCGGAAGCGATGCTCGAATTCAACCTGCGCCTCACCGCCTGGATGCACGCGTACCGAGCGCGACTGCTCGGCGAGCCGCTGGCCGTCGATCTCCAGATGAGTGAGCAGCGTTGAAACCGCCTTGCCGCCGGAGTTGCGAATCTTGGTGCGAATACGGATCGGAAAGTCGGCGACGGTGACCTCACGCGACAGCTCGAGCCGATCGACCGAATGGTTCACCGGTGTCGCGTGCTGCGCTCGCGTATTGACGATCCAGAGTTCCGGTGGCACAGTCGCCTGCTCGTGCAGTTCGTCAAGCTGCAGTTGAAAATGGTCATCAATGCCTTGCCACGCTTGCGCCTGCCCGTCCGTCACGACAACGATATGCCGCGACAGATTTGTCCCCGCCGACGACAACTGAAACGCTTTGAGAATCGATTCGCTGAGTCGGCCGGAAGCTGTCGGCGCCGGCAGCTCCTCCGCCGCGGTGTGGATCAGTCTGAAGTCTTGCGTCAGCGATTCGAGGACCGGCTGCGGTGCCTCGCGACTGTCGACAAGTCCGGCAGCGTCACCGGGAGCCAGCGCGTCGAGCAATGACCGCGACCACGCTCGCGCTGTCAGGTGCGGAGTTCTGCCATCGCCAGCCCAGTCGGTGCTGTAAGAACTGTCGATCACAATGACGACGTCGCACGCCGGCCGCGTCGAAAACAGCGAAGCCACGCTGCCCGACAGCCACGGCCGCGCAAGAGCGATCGCAATCAGCCCGACCATCGCCATGCGGAGCAGAAGCAGCAGCAGTTCTTCGAGCCGCACGCGCCGCCTCGTCGTCCTGCTCAGCTCCAGAAACTGCATCGCCCCCCAGTGGACGACGTCAAACTTCCGCCGGCTCAGCAGATGCGCGATGACCGGCAGAGCAAGGCCTGCGAGTCCGGCGAGCATCCACGGATTCAGAAAGTCGAGCATGTGAGAAATACACAGTCTCGCCTCCTCTGCAGTGCTGTAGAGAAGGCAGAATAATTCGGGGCAGAATGATTCCGGCAGTCATCATTCTGCCCCGAATTATTCTGCCAGCTCAAATCGTCATTGCTGACCGCAAGGAGCGGCTAATTGGTCAGCGCCACTTTGGCGAAATCTGCGAGGATACAAGCACGAGGCGCAAGCGAGTGTGTTTGACGTAAAACACTCACTCGCTTGCGCTTCGTGCTTGTACGGCAACCGAAAGTGGCGCTGTCCAACTAATCTCCCTCGTCCCGCGGCGGTCTTGCCATCAGGGAATCAGTCGCCGCTTCCGGATCCTTCCCCTCGAACAGAACCGCGTAGACCTCACGCGTGATCGGCATCTCGATGTCGTGCTTTGCGGCGAGGCCGTACACGCTGCGCGTTGTCCGCACACCTTCGGCGACGGCGGACATCTCTGCGAGGATTTCGTCGAGCCTGCGGCCGCGGCCGAGTTCTTCGCCAACGTATCGGTTGCGACTGAAGCCGCTGACGCAGGTTGTGATCAGATCGCCGATGCCTGCGAGACCGAACATCGTTGTCGGCTCGGCACCAAACGCTGTGCCGAAACGGTTCATCTCGACGAGGCCACGGGTCATCAATGCAGCTTTGGCGTTGTCGCCGCAACCGAGTCCGTCGCAGATGCCGACGGCGATTGCGAGAACGTTCTTCAATGCGCCGCCGAGTTCGACGCCGACGACATCGGTGTTCGTATAGACGCGGAAGCGATCGGTCGAAAACACTTGCTGGACGACGGTCGCCAGTTCCGGATCGCCCGCTGCCGCGACCAGACTCGCCGGCTTGCGTCGTGCGATTTCTTCCGCATGACTCGGCCCAGCCAGCACAACGATGCGGTCGTTGCTCAGCACTTCGGAAATGATCTGGCTCGGCCGCAGAAAAGTCTCGTTCTCGATGCCCTTGATCACGCTGACGATCAATTGATTTCTGCTGAGCACGTCACGGTGCGTCGTCAGGGCCTCGCGCAGAAACGCCGTTGGAATCGACACAACAAGCAGTTCGGCATCGTCAGCGGCGGCCTGAACGTCGGACGTGATGAGCACGCTGTCGGGAATCCGGATGCCCGGCAGCAGACGGCGGTTCTCGCGATCCCGCGCCATCTGAGCGGCATATTCCGCATTCCTGGCCCAGATCGTCACGGTATGGTCGGATTGTTCGGACAGGAGTACGGCACACGCAGTCGCCATTGCTCCGCCGCCGAGAATCGTGATCTTCATCGCGGGAATCATCCGATGCAGAAAAGTATCTGTGAAGTCGCAGATCGACCGGGAAGATGACTGCTTGAGGCGCAGACCGCCACCGGACCTCACGCGGTTTCCGAGATGGATTTCGCAGATTCACGTCGTCTGCGCTGGTCGCGATTCCCGTCGTCAATCAACAGAGTTCGGTGGCAGGCGAGCCCATTGCAACGTTCAGTTGTGCGGCTTGTTCGCGAGATTCGGATTACAGCGACGGGCGGTGATCGAAGTCGCGCCGGTTTTGCGGCTTTCGATTTGCCGCAACCCATTTTCTGATCCAGGTTCAACCAGTTCATTTCATCGCGAAATTCCGCCCGCAGCGAAAGGTCCCGGAACTCCCTCCGGCAGTCAATCAGGAGCCACTTCATGCAAGCCGCAACTTTGCAGCCTCAGGCGGACAGCCCGGCAACATTTGAAGATCGCCGTCAGCGTTCCGACAACTCACGCCCGGATGGACTCCCGGAACGACGGCAGTTTCAGGACGCCCGTAACTATCGCAATCCAGATGCCGCCGAACTGGCCAACGCGGTCGACAGTTACAAACTTACGCACCGCCGCCGCTTCATTACTTACGAAGAACTGCATGACGTCATTACCGGCCTCGGCTATACCAAGACAAACTGAACGCAGTGTTCCAGGCGAACAGCGACCACGGAGAGAAGTCAGACAGGCCGTCTCGAAGGCACGCTTCGAGGCGGCCTTGTTGTTAGCGTCGGCAGGACAGACAGAGGCGGCTATGCCGACGTGAGGTCGCCAGCGACTTCCTGGCGAATGAACGCTACAGATCGCCCCAGGCGGCCGGCGTATCGGACATGTCGTTCCAACTGTTCCAGATGCGCCAGAACTCGGGCAGCTCATCTCCAAAGACCTCAACCGCCAGGTTGTAGGCGTCACCAAGACGAATCCCTGCGAACTCGCTTTCCAGACGTCCTGACTTTGCAGCGAGTTCGGCAATCGCTGCCTTCAACGCCGGCGACGCATTGCGCGGAATAAATTCGTGATCGGCGGCTGAGTCCATGCGGCACCTGGAAAGAAGTTGAAAGTCCGATTCAAGAGCTGCCCTGCGGCTGCAATGAGTTTAGAGAACGCTGCCGGAATTCGCTTCCGAGTTCCGGTGACTTTCAGAAGTCGACCGCCAGAGCGATGCCGGTTGTCTGTGGATCCGGGTACGGCGCCAGCGTCCAGGTCGACGAAGCCGCCTGTGTTCGATCCACCGCGTCAGTCGCCAGCCAGGCAATCCACCAGCCGAGGACAGCCTGTGACGGATAGTGGGCACTATCGTTGATTCGAGAGATCCCAGTCGCCGTCGACCCCACGTAAAACGCCACCTTCAACCACGGATTGTCAGTCATCTTCGCGGCCGTCAGAAACGGCAAGGCTCCCATGAAGCTGTGACCGCTGACACCGTTATCATCGTGGAATGGTCGCCATTCCGAATTGTGCGCCGTTTCGCCGGGACGCGATCCGCCAGTGAGCTGCTGCATCACGATCAGCGGCGGGACGCCAACGAGGAAAGTCCGCAGCGAACGTTCGCCCCAGTCACCGACCAGCGATCCCGTTCGAGTTTCGTCAAATGCCGCACCAGCCGCCCAGGCGACCACAAACGTCGGGATCGTGTATTTGCCGTTCCCAAGCACCTTCGGCGAGTGAAACAGTTCGGACCATTCTCCCTGCGATGCCACGCTGGCCTGATAGCCGTCATGGAGTTTCCGGTCGATCGACGTGTTTGCCATCACGCCGGCAATCAGCGTTCCACCCGCCAGACGAGCGAGCGACTGCTCAGAATAGAAATGGCAGTGATCCGATTTGACGCTCTGCCACCAGCACACAGTCGAGGAACGAAACGTTTCGTCGTCCGACAGTTCAAGCTCGCTGTCACTCGTCAATTCTGACGACGGGAAACAAGGCGGAACGCACGTCGCATCTTCCGAGTCAAACTCTACAGCCGTCAGTTTGACGGCTGACAGACTCGGCTCGTGAACTGCGGGCGAATCCAACGTCGGGATTTCATCCGTATCGATGTCCCCGACGAGCCAGGCAGTCTGACGAACCGTCTGCGACTCGGCGGCATTGCCATTTTCGACGGCTTCCGATGGATGCTCTGCCTGCTGCGAGGCCTCTGTCGAAACGATTCCGTTCGCGCCGGGGGGTTCTGCAAGTGCGAGCGTTTCTGTGCTCGCGCATCCGAAGATAGAGACTGCAAAGCAGCACACGACGGCCAGGTCTGCAGCTCGAATGAACCGACCGCGGCCAGCGGATCGCGGTCTTATCGCCACGGTGGCGCCATCCGCTTTCACAGTGGAATTCACAGAGGCTTCCCTGCCTGGTGTTTCAGTGCAAAGGGTTTCGCGGCTCAACAGCGTCATCAGGTTTCCGCTGTTCGATGACGAAATCCAATGGCAGAAAGTGACGGTAGCGAACGGCACCGGTATGTCGTGTGGAGTTGAGTCGAATTGTGGAACGCGCAGCACTTTTGACAATTCTGCAAATGCGTTCGAGGTAGCTCGACACAAGGCAGCGAAGCCCGTGCGGCTTCCTGCCGGTACAGAACGCGGCTGCGTGACGTCATGATTCGTTGCCACTGCTACTGATGTAGTTTTTCGGTCCGGCCAGTGAGGTAACTTTTTGTGTTTCATGGCGTCTGGATGATTTCCTGTCGTTTCGCTTTGCAGCGGATTGAACCCGCGACTCGACAGACACGAAGTCTCCGTTGCGGCCAGACCAGGTCACGGAGGGAGATTGACTCAGAGAACGCCGAACGTCTCCCAGGCCACCGTGGCTTTCATGCCGGCGCGGATTGCGTCCCGCGTCTCATTTTCAGCATGAACTTTTTCCCAGGCGGCACGGACAGCCTCCGCTTCGATTTCCTGCGGCACGACGACGACTCCGTCCACGTCGGCGATGACCAGATCGCCTGAGCAGAAGCGGACGCCGTCGATCTCGACCGGCACGTCGAGTTCAATGACACGCTGCCGGTGAGCACTGTCGTAAACGCAGGTGCCACGAGCGAACACCGGAAACTCCATGGTCCGCATTTTCGAGACATCGCGGACCATGCCGTCGACGATCGCTCCGACGCAGCCGCTGTTTTTTGCCGCCGTTGAGAGCAGCTCGCCCCAGACGCCCGAGTGCGTCGATCCACCCGCCGCGGCGATCAGCACGTCGTCAGGCCGGCACTCGTCGACGGCTTTGAGTTCCAGTTCGTATGGCCGCGGGTCTTCGTGAAACATGTCCGACCACAGCGTCGTTCTGCAGCGTCCGATAATGACCCGGTCGATGGTCAGCGGCGGCAGCGGCAGTCGCGGCGATTGATGTCGGTATCCGAGTCCGTCGAGCGCGTCACAGACGACGGCTGAGTAGAAACACTCGCGCATCATGGCGAGCGTGATTTCCTGCGGAGTGGGTTCGGTCGTGGAATCAGTCATGGCGGGCCTTTCGGAAACGGACGCGTGACGGCTCGGCCGAGTGTCCTGCGGAGACGCACTTCGGGCCGACGCGGCCTATGATGGCACGCACCGGTTTTCTTTGCGAAGGAGTCAACCATGCGGATCGGCATTCTTGGACTGCTGCACGAATCGAACACGTTCGTCACGCGGCCGACGACGATTGAAAACTTCCGCGACGCCGTGCTTCTGGCCGGCGACGATATTCGTCCGGCGTTCGAGACGGCGCATCACGAGATCGGTGGTTTCCTCGCCGGGATCGACGCTGCTGGCGAAACAGCCGTCCCGATCTTTGTCGCGCGGGCGCTCCCGGCGGGAACGATCGATGCGGAATCATTCGATGAGCTGACAAGCCGGTTACTGGCCGCACTCGACAATGCCGGACCGCTTGATGGTCTGCTCGTCGCGCCGCATGGAGCCACCGTCGCTGCCAACTGGCCCGACGCGGACGGACACTGGCTGTCGCTGGTTCGGAAACGCGTCGGTGACTCGCTGCCGATCGTCGGAACGATCGACCCGCATGCCAACCTGTCGCAGCAGATGGTCGACGCCGTTGACGCGCTGATTGCGTACCGCTCGAACCCGCATCTCGACCAGCGTGAACGAGGCCTCGAAGCAGCGTCGCTGCTGATCCGAACGCTGCGCGGCGAGGTCCAGCCGACGATGGCTGCCGTGTTTCCGCCCATGGCGATCAGTATCGAACAGCAGGAGACTGCGGCACCACATCTCGCGCCGCATTACGACTTCGCCAACGCCCAGCTTCAGCAGTCCGGCGTTCTGACAAACAGCATCGTGCTCGGCTTTCCGTACGCGGACGTTGCCGAAATGGGCTCGGCCACGATCGTCGTCACCGACAATGACCAGTCCCTCGCACAACAACTCGCTGGGGAACTCGCCGCTCGACTCTGGCAGCACCGCGAGGAGCTGCGCGGCTCGCTGCTGAGTGTCGACGAGGCGCTTGATCGCTGCGCTGACCTCCCGACACCGATCTGCCTGCTTGATATGGGCGACAACGTCGGCGGCGGCTCGGCGGCGGACGGGACCTTCCTGCTGCAGGGCCTGCTGAATCGTCCGCAGTGGAAATCGTTCGTCTGTCTGTTCGATCCGGAAGCCGTCGCTGCTGCGACTCAGACCGGAGTCGGTGAAACCTGCGAATTCAGTCTCGGCGGCCACTCCGATTCTCAGCACGGCGAACCGGTCCACTGCGAATGCCGCGTCGTCGGTCTGCACGATGGCCGCTTCAGTGAGTCTCAGCCGCGGCACGGCGGCATGAGTCAGTTCGACCAAGGGCCGACGGCAGTCGTCGAAACCGGCAACGTCACTGTCATGCTGACATCGCGTCGCATGGTCCCCTTCAGCCTCGAACAACTTTGCTCGTGCAATCTCGTTCCGGCCGCGTTCGACATCCTGGTCGCGAAAGGGGTCAACGCTCCGCTGGCCGCTTACCGCGAAGTCTGCCCGAGTTACCTGCGTGTCAACACGCCCGGCTCAACGTGCGCAGACATGACACAACTCTCGTTTGAGCACCGCCGTCGCCCGCTGTTTCCGTTTGAGTCCGATGTGACGTTTTGCTGACGTGCCCAATCACTGACGACGAGACACAGTCACATTGGAAAATGTCGATGGGTTGTCGCTTCCATCTGAGGATGAGGGCGAGAGCGCGAAAAACCGTGTTCGAAAATCCGTCGCGCTCAAACGCAGAATTACTACAAGCATCAGGCATATACAGATCGTGCTGTGCGTTGATGAACAATGGAAGGTTGGGTAGTCTGCGACCCATGCAAAGCCACGATCGATTCTCGATTGGCCGCGTACGGAAATTCTTTTCATGAATGGGAGAACGTTCAATGATCCGACCCAGCCGACTTTTGAGCCTCTTTGCCAACCGATTTTCCGTGTGTCGACGCCCTCGCGGCCAACGTCGTTCTAACAGGCAGGCAGACATTCGAGCGATTGACTCTCTCGAATCGCGGATGGTTCTGTCGGCGGCCTATGGGCAATTTGCTTTCGGAGTGATTGCCAGCAATCCGGATTCCGGGCAACTGATATTCGGATCGGATCCGGCATTTACGGAAATCAACTACGGACAGGTGCAGTTTACGGCGCTGTCGGGTCTGCCGATGACATCAGCAACTCTCGCAGACATCGGCGACCTGACTCTTGAATTCGGTTCGATGAACGAGTCGGACCCGCCGGTTCTCACCCTGACCTCGTTTGATGACGGGCTTACTGACGGCACCGCCAAGGAACTTTACACGCATACCGGCATGGGCTTTGAGGACCGGGTTGTTCTTAAGAACAATGGCGTCGAAGTCGCAGAAGGTGGCCTGTCCTATGTGCAGGTTCTGACGAACACGATGGGCGTTTCCCACGCCATCGGTTCGATTACGTTTCTGGAGTCGCTCGGGCAGGACTCCACGATCTTTGATGAGATCTTCAGCGTCACTCAAGGCACCGGAACATTTACGTTCGGAACAGGCGACTTCGACGTGGATGGCACAGGCGGATTCAGTGACGGAGAACTGTATCTGTCGAACGGTGTCGGGATTTACGGCAGCTTCACTGACCTGCAGAATCTGAACTACATTCCGGTCAGCAAAAACGCCGCTGGTGATCTGAGCATCGAGCCGACTGATCCAGGGCAGGGCAATCTTGAGCTGAGCGTTGATGTGAACGGGCACATCGTCCTGTCCGACGGCAACGGCAATGTCGATGATCAGGTGCTCGCTACGCCCTCTGGCGTTCTTGTGGTCAACGGGACGAGCGGCGATGACTCCATCGACGGCTCGGCAATGGAGGTACCGATCCTCGCCGTTGGATACGCCGGCAATGACACTCTGATCGGCGGCAGCGGCAACGACACTCTCCGCGGAGGTGGTGGCAGCGATGTGCTCATCGGAAACGACGGCAACGACCTCCTCTTCGGTCAGGGGGCGAGTCGCGATCGTCTCACCGGCGGTCAGGGAAACGATCGTATCGACGGCGGTTCGGGGACAGATTTTCTGGTTGAGTCCACGGATCGGAATGTCGTGCTTTCAGACAGCACGTACAGCGCTCTGAATGGACAGTTCGTCGGAGTCGACAGACTGTTCTCCATCGAAAACGCGCGAATCACAGGAAACGTCGGGGACAACAGGATTGATGCTCGGGGCTTCAGTGGGCGAACTCGTCTGATTGGCGGCGCCGGTGACGACCGGCTGTTTGGTGGCTCAGGAGTAAACGTCCTGGCCGGAAATTCTGGTTCCGACACCCTGTGGGGCGGCAGCAGCAATGACCGGCTTCTGGGTGGAAAAGGCTCCGGAGACGTGCTGAGAGGATACGCCGGTGCCGACGTTCTTGATGGTGGCCCGGGTACGGATCGCATCGACGGTGGTGCTGGTGCGGACATTATCTTCGACGACGGCAACGACAACATCATCTTCGATGCGATGGATTCGATCATCACGCCTTAGCCAACTGTGGCTGCTGCGTTTTGAAGCAAGGTTGCCCGGAACCGCTTTTACCTTTTTCGAAATCCCATTCAAAAGCTCAGAGGAATCGTCGAGAGAGGATCGGAAGCCAGAGCGATGCCAGGCCATCGCTCTCGATGATTCCACATCGGCAACGCCTCCGATCGCCTGAAATCAGCGTTACTGACGACTGCTTAAACCACGGGCTCGCCATCACCGGCGAGCCCGTTTTTCTGCGCCCTCGGTAACGGGAGTTCTGTCGCGATCGCGTGTCGAGTTTCAGTCGGTCGATCGACTCACAATAATTGTTGACTGATCAGCCAATGCCGAATCAATGCCACACTGGCAAAACGCGATCTTCGACTATGAGGGCGACCATGACCAACTCGACTTACTCCTGCCCGCGGACGCGCATGCAGGTCATCAATGCGTACTTTCTTGAGCACCGAGCCAAGCTGCTCGACATCGCTGCTTATCTTGACCGGCTCGACCGGGCGCAGCCCGACAGCGACGAGACCGACTTCCGAGACGTCGCCTTCACTCGCTGCCTCGCCGTGCTGACGGACGGTCAGCCACAGCGGGCGCGTCGCGTTCTGGAACTGCTCAGCGATCATTCGACTGACATGCCGCAGTCGGCCGAAGGCATGAAGGGGGCCAGCGGCGCTCCGCAGAGTATCGTCGCAAGCGCAGTCGCCGGTGCGGAAGGAGGCTCGCTATGAGCTACATCGATCCGCACATCCACATGGTCTCGCGCACGACCGACGATTATCAGCGCATGGCTCAGGCTGGCTGTATCGCGATCACCGAACCCGCGTTCTGGGCTGGCTTCGATCGCTCGTCCGCGCAGGGCTTCTTCGATTACTTCCGGCAGCTCACCGAATACGAACCGCGCCGCGCCGCCCAGTTCGGCATTCAGCACTTCACCTGGCTGTGTATCAATCCGAAGGAAGCCGACGACCCCGGCTTCGCCCGCGAAGTCATCTCACTGATCCCGGACTTTCTGAAGTGCGGCACCGTGCTGGGCATTGGCGAGATCGGCCTCAACAAAAACACAAAGAACGAGCTGACGATTCTCGAAGAACACATCGCGCTGGCCGAGCAGCACAATCAGCTTGTCCTGGTTCACACGCCGCATCTGGAAGACAAGCTCAAGGGCACGCGGATCATCATGGACGCGATCGCCGCCAGCTCGATCGATCCGGGCCGCGTGCTGATCGACCATGTCGAAGAGCACACCGTTGCGGAGGTGCTCGACCGCGGCTTCTGGGCCGGCATGACGCTGTACCCCGACACGAAATGCACGCCGCAGCGAGCCGCTGACATCATCGAGATGTATGGCACCGAGCGGCTGTGGATGAACTCGGCCGGCGATTGGGGCATCAGCGATCCGCTGGCCGTGCCGAAAGCGCGACTCGAAATGAAACGCCGTGGCCACTCGCCCGACACCGTTAATCGGGTCTCGCTGGAGAACCCGAAACAGTTCCTGGGCCAGTCGCCGAACTTCCGCATCGAGGGGGTGTGACGATGGCGTCACCTTTCGCCGACCGCCTGCTCGCGCAAACGCGCCGCTCATTTCTGGGAGCGTCCGGCGTCAGTGTCGGATCGCTGGCGCTCGCCAGTCTGCTCGGTCGTGATGCGGATGCGGCGGGCGGAGACAACTCGGCGCTGGCAGACGGTGGCTATCGAGGTCTCGACGGCCTGCCGCACGTTCCGCCGAAAGTCAAACGCGTGATCTGGCTGATGATGTCCGGAGCGCCCTCGCACGTCGACCTGTTCGATTACAAACCGCTGCTCGATAAACATCGCGGCGAAGAGATCCCTGAGTCGATTCACCAGGGCCAGAAGCTCTCGACGATGACGCAGGGAAAGGGCAAGCCGTGTCTCGGTTCGCGCGCCCCGTTTCATCAGCACGGCGAATGCGGCCGCTGGATAAACGACTTCCTGCCGCACACCGCGTCGATCGCTGACGACATCTGCATGATCCACTCGATGAAAACCGAGGCGGTCAATCATGCGCCGGCGATGACGTTTCTACTGACAGGTGCAGAGCAACCCGGTCGGCCCAGTGCCGGAGCGTGGCTGTCGTACGGGCTGGGCAGCAGCAACGACAATCTACCGACCTACTGTGTGATGACATCGCGCGACCGGGAAGGCACCTGCGGGCAGCTCTTTTACGATTTCTACTGGGGCAGCGGATTTCTGCCATCGAAGTTCCAGGGCGTGAAGTTTCGCCAGACCGGTGACCCGGTGCTGTATCTGAAAGACCCGAACGGCATCTCACGCGACTTTCGCCGCAAGCTGCTCGACAGCGTCGCTGAACTGAATCAGCAGAAGTTCGAGCAGGTCGGCGATCCGGAAATCCAGACGCGGATCGTTCAGTACGAAATGGCCTTCCGAATGCAGGCCGCGATGCCCGAGGCCGTCGATATCTCGACGGAACCGAAGCACATCCTCGACCTGTACGGTCCGCAGGTCACACAGAAGGGCACATTCGCGTCCAACTGCCTGCTGGCTCGGCGTCTGGCCGAACGAGGCGTCCGGTTCATCCAGTTGATGCACTCCGGCTGGGACCAGCACTCGAACCTGCCGACGCAGCTTGAAGAGCAGTGCAAGGACACGGACCAGCCGTCAGCAGCGCTGGTCAAGGATCTGCAGCAGCGTGGACTGCTCGAAGACACGCTGATCATCTGGGGCGGCGAGTTCGGCCGGACTCCGTTCGGCCAGGGCGACATCAACAACCCGAAGACACATGGCCGCGACCATCACCCGTACTGTTATTCAATCTGGATGGCTGGCGGCGGAGTTAAAGCCGGCAGCACGTACGGGCAGACCGACGAGTACGGCTACAACATCGTCCGCGACAAGGTCCACGTCCACGACCTGCAGGCCACACTGATGCATCTCTTCGGCATCGACCACACCCGCCTGACCTTCAAATTCCAGGGTCGCCATTACCGCCTGACCGACGTCCATGGCGAAGCCGTCTCTGGCGTTCTGGCGTAGTCTGAAACTGTAGGGTGTGTGGAGCGCAGCGGAACGCACCATTTACCTTGACGGTGTGTTCCGCTGCGCTCCACGCACCCTACGCGACTTGCGAGAACTCGGCGACTTGGAAGACGAACTACCGGATAACGGTCAACTGTGAGCTTCTCGTGACCGACGAACGATGCCTACCGATTCAGCACGTCGTCCCCGACCTGATAGAGCGGCAGGAAGCGGTAGTAGACTTCGAGGCAGAGCGTGCTGACGGCCGTTGAGAAGACCCGGCCGCCGTACGGTCCCCAGGGAGCTTTTGGGTCCCAGCTTCCGATGGCGTGTGTGCTCAGACGCTGGTCGGCGACCAGCAGGTCACGCAGCGAGTTGTTCCAGGCCTGCCAGCCGTCGCCGCCATACTGATACATCGCCAGCGTGCCGTAGTACCAGAAGTAAAGGTCTTCCTGACGGCGGCTGGGCAGTCGTGCCTGCAGGAACTCGACGGCTTCCAGGCTCTGCGGATTCGTCCGCGCGATGCCGAGCATCTGCTTGCAGAACAGTGCTTCGGCAGTCATGGACGGCGTCGGCGGCAACGGTGGGAATTCGGGCTCGAGTAGACGGTAAGAGGCCAGGCCTTTCCGATTGCCCAGACTACGGTCCTTCAGAAACTGAATCATCAGCTCGCGCGTCTTTGGCGGCGTCGGGATGCCGGCGATCTCGGCGCTCTTCAGCGCCATGAGCTGCCAGCCGAACATACTCATATCGCTCTTCTGGCCTTTGAGGTATCGCCAGCCGCCGTCCGTCTGGTTCTGAGCGTCAATGATGTACGCGATGGCTTTTTCGAGCGGAATCCGCAGTCGTGCGTCGTTCGTTCGGTCCGTCTGCATGCCGAGTGCTTCGGCGAGTGCGTAAGTGGCGATCGCGTGGCAGTACATGCGGGCGTAACGAGTCGCGTCGCCGCCGAGAAAGCCGTCGGACTCCTGCTGCCGGACCAGCCAGTTCAGCGCCCGGTCGACCTGATCGGCGTACTGGCCTTCCTCGTGTGTGTACCCGGCGCCCAGGAACGCCAGAATCGTCAGCCCGGTGACGCCCGCGTCGGCGTGTATTCCGGCGTTCTGGCGGTCGACATTTTCCTCGTCGATCTTGACCAACCCTGAGCGTCCCGTGCAGCGATCGCCGTCCGGGCACATCGACATGAAGCCGTCGGCGTCCCAGCGGCCATCGGGGCTCTGATGCAGAACCAGCCAGCGCAGACTGCCCTCGACGGCCTTCTCCGACGCGTCAGTGCCGCCGTACTGGCGAGCGATCTCCTGACGTTTCGCGAGACTCCGTAGCCGGTACGTCGGCGGGATTTTCGTCGTCGCCTTGACATCGATCGGATCGAAGTTCGGACGCACGGCATTCGGTTCCAGGCCGTCTTTAGGGAAAGCTGACGGCACACCGTCGCGCATCGCGATGGCCGGTCCGGGAATCGGCAGCGGCGTCTGCGGTGTCAGGTCCGGTTTAAAACGTTCGACGCCGCCGAGTGCTTCCATCTTCGGCGTGCGCGTCCTCAGCCGTGTAAACGTCGGCGGTCCGACCGAGCCCGACTGCGAATCGTCGGTCGTTTCCGGCGTCTTTGTCCCCGGAGTCTCGTCAGGCAACTCTGCCGGTGCCGGTCCGCTGAGTCGTCGGACGGAATCACCAGACTCGACCTTCTGCAGAAACGCCGACGGATCGCTCGGCGTGTCGAGCTTCACCAGTTCTCGCTGTGTATCAAACTTCGGGTCAATCTGGTCAACTGAACCGCGAGTCGGCGTCCGATTGATCGTGACATCTTCAACGAGTCCGCTGTTGAGTTCCCGGCGACGCAACGGCGACATCGACGGCACGTTGATGTCCGGTCGTGCCTCGGCTGACGTATCGTCAATTCTCAGCGGAGCGACCGACTCGATCTTTTCGCCCAGGTCAGCCATCTGCTGAGCTTCCGGCCGGGCGACGTTCTGCTCAGGAAGTTCCGGCAACTCAGGGACAACGATGTCCGGCGTCGTCAACGGTTCGGCCGTCCGCTCCGGCCCCTGCAGTGGTTGAAACTCAAGCGGTGACCGCTCGGTGCGACTGAGCAGCCGGGCACGATTCTCGGGCAACTGTTCCCAGATGCGTGTGTTGCCTTTCTGTTCGAGTTCGACCTGTTCTTCGCTCTCGACACGGATCTCAAACGCTTTCGGCGGTGGTTCGATGCTCGCTTCGACAGTCGGCTGCGGCGGCGTGACGGCGACGGCTCCAAACGCCAGCGACAGATGCACCAGCACCGAAAACATGAACGCTTTCTTTGTCGGATCGCTGTCGCCCCAGCGGGTCACCATCATCAGAATGAAATTCGCGGTCGCAAACAGTAGCCCGGACAGCAGCGAAGCCCACAAAGCCAGCTCGACGGTGCGGACACTGGTGTCGCACGTTTCAGCCAGCCATTCAACAAGTGGGATTGCAGCGAGCATTCTGGCGATTACTCCTCGCCGTCACTCAAACGGTTGGCGAGTGAGATATGAGTGATCTTCGCACGGTGACACGTTGCCAGCACATCGACCACCTGCTGATACGGGTCGGGGCCAGAACCGCGCAGCACGACCGTCTGGTCTGCGTAGTTCTGCTGAGCGATCCGCAGTTTCAGTTCCAGTTCCGGCAGCGTGAGTCGTTCGTCGTCGACACTGACGATTCCGTTACCGAGCACGTTGACGACGATCTCGTCTGGTCGGCTGGTCAACGGCTGAGCGTCGCTGACCGTCGGCAGGTCGACATCGAACTGCCGCTCCCGCTCGGCGAACTGAGTGCCGACCATAAAGAAGATGATCAGCAGAAACACGATGTCGATCATCGGCGTCAGGTTGAGCGATGGCTCGGACGCCGGATCCGACACTTTCAGCGGCATGTGAGGAGACCTCGGGACCCCGGCAGAGGGCAGATGTCGTGGCGAATTCGCAGACGCAAGGCAGCTTCTCTTCAGATCGACCCGCGAGCGACACGGGATCGTGACCGATCCAGAACGGGACCGTCAATTGCCGAAATGAGCGAAATTGTGGCCTGAGAAGGAAACATCCGAAGGATCGGACGGCCAGGAAAACCAGGTAGACCCTGCCGATTCGACAGGCATTGCTGGAGCATCGCGTCGAGTCGGTTCGATCGAAGTCTTTCAGGCAAGACGTCCGGACCGCTCGCATGGTCGTGAGGCCCGTCGAGTGTCCTTGCAATCTCCGCTCGCGAATTCTGTCATGAGTGAACTTCGCCTTAACCGCGTCGCCTGTCTGCTGCTGTCTGTCGGTCTGTGCTCACTGACCGGCTGCGCGTTTGATCGTGAATGGCAGTCCGCCTGCAGCTATTCGTATCCGGAGCATGAGCTGGCGGGCTGCTGGGAAGGCACCTGGCAGAGCGACCACAACGGCCATCACGGCGACCTGCGGGCGATCGTCACCAAGGAAGGCGACGGTTACTACAACGCTCACTTTCACGCGACCTATGCGGCGGTGATCCCGTTCGAGTTCGAGATGCCGCTGCTGGTCACCGACGACGGCCACATCTACCAGTTCAGCGGTGAACAGGACCTTGGCTGGCTGGCGGGCGGCAATTATGTCTACACCGGCACGGCCACGCCGACAAACTTCGAGGCTCACTACGAAGCTGACAACTGCGACCACGGCACGTTCACGATGACCAGGGTCCACGTCTGCTCGGCGAGTTGCGGCGCCGGGTGCGGCGCGACGAAGCACGATTAAGCTCGCCTTCGCCAGCGTTTAAATCCTCGGATTGCGACTGTTAGCAATTCGTAGAAGAGAATGGTCTGTCCGCAGAAGAGCAGAAGACTTCCAGTCTCTGCCACCCAGGTGATGTCGTTGAGCCCAACTGTCTGCCCGTTCGGATGCTCGAGTCGTTGTCGAGCTACCGCGAGGAAGGCCGCGAAGCAGAGTCCGCCCAGCGTCAGGCAGAAGAGTGCGGCAGCCAGCTTCCATTTTGTCGGCACGGAAACCATTCAGTTCTCCCGGTCGCGATGCTGCGCTGACAAACTAAGCCTGCCACACAGGAAAACGCGGCGAGATGCGCTGGATCACTTCTTTCCAACGTGCTCCAGCACGCGGGCGAAAAAGGCCTCGTGAATGTGAGCCGGAGCAGCGTGCCCCATCAGTGGTTCCGTGATGATTGACTTCTCACCCCGCAGCGCGTTGTAGGCCGCGTAACAGCTTGAAGGCGGACAGACCGCGTCGATAAACCCGACGCTCATGATCGCATCCGCTTTGCAGCGAGTCGCAAAGTTGACCGCGTCGACGTAGCGAGCGGCTTGCAGAATCTGCGGATCGGGCTTTCCGTCGGGGCCGTTTGGGACGAGTTTCGGCCAGCCGTCGACGCGGCTGGCGGCCGTACCGGAATGGTCGCAGATGGCCGGCACGCCGGGCGCAATAAGCGTCACTCGTTCGTCGAGGCCACCGGCTGCCAGCGATTGTCCGCCGCCCTGGCTGTGACCGATCACGACGACGTGTTTGCCATCCCATTCCGGCTGGGAAGTCAGGAAGTCAATCGCTCGGACCAGCCGCAGGAACATCCCTTTGAAGTAGATCGTGTCCCGGCTTTCCCGTCCGGCATGACGGTAATTGGTCAGCGGCCCGGTGTTCTGTTCGGCGTAGAACTCGTTCGGCCTTCCGTTAGGAAGACCATGCGCGTTGATATCCATCGAGAGGAACCCGGCCTGCGCGCCCTTGACCGCGCTGCCGAGCACGGAACTCCGAACACCGGCACCATGCACCCACAGAATCGCCGGCAGACTTTTTGCCTGCGCGTCCTTCGGTTTCGCGAAATAGCCCGACACCGGAGCCCCGCCGAGGCACTGCACCTGTGCGTCAAAGCAGGCCAGCGATTTGTCGGCGTGTTCGACGGAAGTCAGCTTCGGATTCTGCGGCACCTCAGCAAGCTGCCGTTTCTGCTCAGCCCAGAATTCGTCGAAGTCGTCAGGCACCGGCAGGCTCAGACCGATCTTCTCCGGCGAGAACCCGGCGCCAGCAGTCGCCTGCAACGCCTTGCCTGCGGATGGCTGAAACGTCACCAGACAGCGCAGGAATTCAGGCTTGCGTCCTTTGACCGTGACGCGAGCCGGCTCCAGGCCAGGTGACAGTTTGCCTTCGGGCAGTCCCGCCGCCTTGCCGCCAGTCAGAAAGTCATCGACGAGAAACGAAATGCTGCCGTCAGTCACGGCCTGGTCGTCGCGTGTGACCGAGATCAGGAAAGCGGCTTCATCACCAACCGCGTACAGCGCGTCGGGACGATCGGCGACGACCTTCAGCGAGTACGCCGGATCGGCCGCCCGCAAAGTTCCCGTTGAAAGCGTCGGCAGCAATGCGATCAGCAGAGCAATGGCCAGGAAGGATCGGCGTGAGTGCGTCATCGTTGTGTTCCGTTACGGTGTCTGCCAGAGTCGTGTTACTGTCCTCGAAGTCCTGCTCGCCAGCGAGGTTTGCCAGACTCCGTCTTCGCTGTCCCAGTGAAACTCGCCGAGAATTTTGACCGTTTCACGAGCCGGAATACGTCGTGCTATTCGCTACAGAAAAAGGCACGCGTCTTTAATCCCGGTCCGGACGTGCCGGATTCGCCCATTTGCCTGAGAAATCACTGCCGCTGACGACGATGCCCTTGGCGTGCCAGTTCGAGCCGGCCTGAACGTCGGGCGTGCAGTAACGCATGGTCAGTGCGCAACGGCGGTTGTCGGAATCGTTGGCTTCCGAACCGTGCAGCAGCAGGTCCGAGTGCAGCGAGACCTGGCCGGCTTTCAGTTCGTTGACGACTTCCGTCCCGTACTGCTCGACGTTGTCGATCGTCTGGTTGAGCACGTTGCCTTCGTCATCGGCACTGGGACGGTACGTCATGTGTCCAAAGAGGTGCGAGCCGCTGATGAACCTCATACAGCCGTTCTGAATGGTCGCGTCGTCGATCGCCAGCCAGACGGTGACGGCCTTCGATGGAGTCAGTGGCCAGTAGCTGGCGTCCTGATGCCAGGTGACGGCTTTACCATCGTGGGGCATCTTGCA
Source organism: bacterium (assembly GCA_016124895.1). Lineage (GTDB taxonomy): Bacteria > Planctomycetota > Planctomycetia > Planctomycetales > Planctomycetaceae > JAPOLP01. The sequence goes on along the minus strand of WGMU01000024.1, from coordinate 28,838 downwards.
GAAGAAGTGCGAACCCCAGCCGATGACGTCGTTGCCCAGCACGTCACGCACGAGAGCAACAATCCGCGGGTCGGTCAGAAGGTCGTAGACGCGGCCATGCTTCAGATGCGCGGTGCTGATCGAGTAGCTGTCACCACCGGCCGCGATCGTTCGTTCGAGCAGGTCGTCGAAGTAGCTGCGGATCGCCCCGATCTCTTCCACAGAAAAAACATTGAACGGTCTGACGTAGCCCTCGCGGTTGTAGTGCTCGACCTGCTCGGCCGTCATTGCCACGGGTTCGGTAACAGGCCCCGGATAGAAGCGCAGGTCCCGCTCCATGCCGGCGAGATCGTCTTCATCGGGAACTGCTTTGAAGCTCAGGTCAGTTGACATGGCGCAGCGTCTTCAGCGGGCAACGGTGATGCGGAACAGGCTCGTTTCCGAACGGATCAGAAATGACGAGTCGATGACGGCATACGAGGCAAACGTGCGAACATCGTCGTTTTCCAGGCGGTTGCGGGCGACTTCCTGATACGTGCGGCCGGGGCGGAAAACGATCGATTCGCCGTTTTCACTCTGCAGGTAAATCAGTCCATTGGCACTCAGAGGCGAGGCCGAGAAGTTGCCCCCGAGACGTTCCTGCCAGATCTCTTCGCCGGAGACGGCGTCGAGGCAGGTCAGGATGCCTTTGTCGCTGACGACGTAGAGTTCATCACCGACAACCAGCGGCGACGGCGTATGCGGAGCGCCTTTTGTCATGATCCACTTGACGTGAGTTTCCGTGACATCACCTTCGCCGGTCGGATCGATCGCCAGCAGTTTCGCCCGGTCATAGCCACTGCCGACGTAAACGAGTCCATGCGCGTAAACCGGCCGCGGGATGATCGAGTAGCCGTCGCCGTAGTCGGCCTTCCAGATGACGCTGCCGTCAGGACGGTATGCGTAAACGGCTCCGGTTCCCTGCGAGATGATCTGTGACTGACCGTTGACTTCGATCAGCAGCGGTGTTGTGAACGAGAACTTTTTCTTCAGATGGTCCGCCGTCCGATCCTGCTTCCAGAGGATCTGCCCTGTGCTTTTGTTGAGAGCGGCGAGATATTCAACGTCGCCTCCGTCGCAGGCGATGATCAGTTGATTGCCGACCAGAATCGGCGAGCCACCGTTGCCATGTACCGGCTGGTACTTCAGCTCACGGGTTTTCCAGACCACGTCGCCGTCAGGAGTCAGGCACGCGGTTCCGCGCGTGCCGAAATGCACGAAGATGTGCTGCCCGTCAGTAATCGGCGTCGGGCTGGCCTGACTGTTCTTGGTGTGAATGCGGTCAACGGAGGCGCCTTCGGACGACTGCTTGAAGACCTCAATGTCCCAGAGGACCACCCCGTCCTTCGCGTCCAGACAAAGTGCCCTCAGCGATTGATTCGGGTCACGAAAGCCAGCATCGCTGACGGCGGTCGTCAGGTAGATACGACCATCGAGGACGATCGGCGACGACCAGCCGAGACCGGGAATCGCAGTCTTCCACTCGACGTTTTTATCAGCGTTCCATTCAACCGGCAGGCCGATATTGGGAGCATGGCCCTGCTGATCCGGGCCGCGAAATTCAGGCCAGTCAGCGTCTGCTGACGAATGACTCAAAACGAGTAAGGTGAACGCAGAGACGACGAGCAGTGAGCGAGTCATGGGCGGGGTCTCGTGAGACTGGCGGTTGGACTACGGATCGACGATCTCGACGATTTCCAGTTTGAGCATTCCGCTGGGAACCTCAACCTCAACGCGGTCGCCGACTTTCTTGCCGACGAGCGAGCTGGCCAGCGGGCTGCTGGTCAGAATCTTCATGACGTCGCCGGTGTAGTCCTCTTCGCCCGGACCGACGAATTCGTACTTCTCCAGGTCGTCGAGTTCGAGATCCTTGACGGTGACCAGCGATCCGAACGTGACCTCGCCTTTGGGCAACGTCGTCTTGTCGACGATCGAGCAGTTCGCCAGCTTCGTCTTGAGCTGGTTGATCTTGGCCTGCATCAGCCCCTGAGCTTCGCGCTGACCGTGGTATTCGGCGTTTTCCTTGAGGTCGCCTTCGGCGCGGGCTTCGGCAATGTTCTGCGCGATCTTCGGCATCTCATCTTCTTCGAGACGGCGAATCTCTTCGCGGATTTTGTCGTAGCCTTCTTTGGAAATAGGTTCGGGCATCGGACTGCTCCAATCTGTTGAGCGTAAAACTTCTGAGTCGTGTTGCCGTTATTCGAGGCGCAACAGCATGGCGGTCGAGCCGATGACAGTTCAGCTCGACCGCCAGTGTTGAGTTGGTCGGATTAGACTGAGCGAGTATAGGGCCGCTCAGTTCAGCGTGCCATCCGAGTTGCAGGGCTCAGATCGTCTTCCACGATCCGTCTGCCGCACTCGCCAGGACCGCGTCGCAGACCTTCGCAGTTTCGAGGGCGTCGCGGAACGTCGGGCTGCACGGCTCGCCGCTCGTCAGTGACGCGAGGAAGTCGGCGACCTGATGCACGAAGGTGTGCTCATAACCAATGCACAGACCCGGCACCCACCACTTATCCATGTAGGGCTGGTCACCGTCGGTTACATGGACGCTCCGCCAGCCGCGGACGATGCCTTCGTCGCTGTGATCGAAGAACTCCAGCCGATTCAGGTCGTGCAGGTCCCAGCGGATCGACGCGTGTTCGCCATTGATCTCCAGCGTGTACAGTGCCTTGTGACCGCGCGCATAACGAGTTGACTCGAACAGACCCAGCGAGCCGTTGTTAAAGTGACAGTGAAAAATGCAGGCGTCGTCGATCGTCACGGCCTGCTTCTGACCGGTCGCGGTGTGGACGCGTTCTTTGATAAACGTTTCCGTCATGGCCGAGACATCTTTGATGCCACCGTTCAGCCAGATCGCGGTGTCGATACAGTGCGCCAGCAGGTCGCCGGTCACGCCAGAGCCGGCCGCCTGAGCGTCGAGTCGCCACAGAGCAGCACCGCCCTGCGGCAGGTCTTCGGAGATCGTCCAGTCCTGCAGGAAGTTGGCGCGATAGTGAAAGATCTTCCCGAGTTTGCCGGAGTCGATGATCTGCTTCGCCAGCGTCACCGCCGGCACGCGGCGGTAGTTGTACCACACGGTGTTGGCGACGCCGGCTTTCTCGACAGCCTCCACCATTGGCAGGCTTTCCGCGGTGGTTCGAGCCAGCGGTTTTTCACAGAGCACCATCTTGCCGGCTTCGGCAGCGGCGATGGCGATCTCCGCGTGAGTATCGTTCGGCGTGCAGATATCGATGGCGTCGATATCGTCGCGCGCGATCAGAGCCTTCCAGTCCGACTCGACTGACTCGTACCCCCACTGCTCAGCAAAGGCTGCTGTCTTTTCCTGGTTGCGGCCGCAGATCGCTTTCAGGACCGGACGGTACTCGACGTCCGGAAAAAAGTCGTTGACCCGCTTGTAGCCGTTCGAGTGAGTCCGGCCCATAAAACCATAGCCGACGAGTCCGATGTTGAGGGGTTTCCTGGTCATGCTTGTTCTCCCTTCGGCATTTCCGCCGTTAGTGGTCTAAAGTCGGAATTCGGAACGCGGAAGTCGGATTAGCGTTTCCGCTTCGCTGTCTTGATCGATGCGACAATAACGCGAATCAACTCATCGGCTTCCTGTTGGAGAGATTCAAGCCGTGTGCCGGAAACCGTACCCGACTCGACGAGTAATTCCAGCCAGAGTGCCGTTTCATCCAGTTCCTGCTCAACGATCCCCAGTTTTGCAATAAATTCAGCGTCGGAACGGGCACGCGAAGCCTCTCGTAGATTGGCTGCTACGCTCGTTCCTGACCGCAGCACCTGATTTCCAATCACTCGCCCGACATCGTTCTTCGGAAGTGCGGACTGCAGTCGGATGATCCGCAAGGCAAACTGTTTGGTCCGCTCTCGCAGCTCAACCATTCGCATCACAATTGTTCCGACTTCCGCGTTCCGAACTCCGACTTACTGCCCATACGCGTCACGGACCTTGATCATGGCGTCCAGGATCGTGTTCCAGGTGCTGGCATCTTCGAGGACGGCGTTCGGGAACATGCAGCCGTCCCAGCAGATGTGCTGGATGCCGCGAGCCTGATAATCCTTCAGCCAGTAGCCGGCGCACTTCGTGATGTCGAGCTTGCCGTTCGGATCATCTGCTCGACAGTGCTTGCCGGTCTTGTCGTGCGAGCCCGCTCCATGAACTTCACCGTCGTTCTGGGCGACGTGGAAGTCGATCGTCCAGGGGCGCAGCTTGTCGACCATCTTTTCGTAAGCGGCGTAGAACTCTTCGTCTGAGTAACCGGGCTGCAGCAGAGCGTGTTCGGGAGCGTTGTAGCCCATCAGGTAGAGATAGGTGTGCGCCATGTCGGCCTGGAAGCCGAGTGTCTCCGGCATCCCGACTTCTTCCAGCAGGTCAAGCATGTCCTTCCAGGAGTGCATTCCCGCCCAGCAGATTTCGCCTTCGGCCGCGAGACGCTGGCCATTGTCAGCGGCGATCTTCGCGGCTTCGCGAAACGTGTCAGCAATGCGCGTCGTGTTGGCCTTCGGATTCTCCCGCCACTTCTCGACACCAAATTCGGCCGAATCGATGCGGATGACGCCGTACTTCCGCACGCCGTGTTCCTCGAACACTTTCGCGATGCGGCAGGCCATCTTCACGGCTGAGAGAAACTTCTCACGAGCGGCATCGTCGCCCAGCGCGGAATCGCCAACCGTGCCCGGCCAGACGGGAGCTACGAGCGAGCCCACAGAGAAACCGTAGCTCTGAATCTGGTCAGCAATCTGACACAGTTCCTCGTCGCTGGCTTCCGGATTCGTATGCGGCAGGAAGAGGAAGTAGTCGATACCGTCAAACTTCTGGCCGTTAACTTCGGCGGCAGCCGTCAGTTCGAGCATCCGCTGCAGACTGATCGGTGGCTCCTGGCCTTCGCCATCACCCTTGCCCACGAGCCCCGGCCACATTGCGTTGTGCAGTTTCAGCGTCATCACGAAGCCTTTCCGTAGGGTGCGTCTCGACGCACCATTGAGAATCTGTTGCCAGTTGAAAAAGCAAGGTGCGGCAAGACGCACCCTGCGAGGCTACGGGGCAGATTCAGTCAGTCACTGATTCTTATAAGCCCCAACTGCCGGAGCGTCGGGCTGGGCGTTCGGGCCGAAGTAGCGGAGACCGACCAGCGGGTCGCAGCCGGTGTTTTCAAACTCGACCCCTTCAGCGGCTCGTTTGGCGGTGACGAAGACTTCGTCCTCGGTCAGATCACCGAACATGATCATCGCCGGCGTCTGCAGTTTCAGGCTACCAATACGCCCTTCACCCTGCGTCGTGATCCACGAGTAAGCACCAGGATCCCTGATCGTGACTTTGGCGCCGGGCTGAACGGTGAGTTCTTTGGCCGTGAAGAGCTGCTCGCCGTTGACCTTACCGTACACGATCCAGCGATCGACGAAGCCGTCGCCTTCCGAGCACACAACCGGCTCCAGGTAGTTGCTGTCTTTGAAGCTCGCATCGACGTTCTTTTCCCAGTCCAGAGCGTCGACCATATACTGATTGTCGTCGTGAAACTCTTCCGGGAAGTCCTTGGTCAGCAGCGAACGCGGCACCATGCGGCCTTCAACCAGGGACTGATACATGCCGAAGACGTCGCTGCCCCACTGCGGTTCGTAGGTCAGCAGGCTGCCCGGAGCATGCAGCACGCACGGCGGAATCAGCCAGCCGGTGCCGGGCTTCAGACGGTACGCCTTCGACAGATCGAGGATGCCGTTGTCGCCCTTGTTCCAGTCGGCAAGACACTGCACAACCTGCTCTTTGGTCGTGCCCGGTTCGAGCCCCATGAACGTGTAGGGAAAGTTGTTGCCGGTCGGATTGTACTGCGGCGGGAAGTAGTACGATTCCGGCTTGCCTTCCTGGCCGACTTTCGCAGCCTGTTCCGCGTTCTGGTGCATGTGATGCGGGATCGGGCCCATATTGTCGAAGAACTTCGAGTACACCGGCCACTTCTGGTATTTCGACCAGATCTCGTCGCCAATGATTTCAGCACCGAGTTCCGCGACGGCATCCCGCAGCAGGAACTTTTCGCCGGACGGTGTCACGCAGTAGCTGAGACCTTCGTCCCAGTTTCGGTTTTCGTTGGCGGCTTCGGTCGTCGAACCGAACCAGCGTTCGTCGATGCCGCCTCGGTCCATTCCGAGAGCGTAATAGTGAGCCGGGTGCAGCTTGAGCCGGCGGCCCGGCTGCAGGAACGATCGAGGTACCCAGTTCGGCGCGAGACGAAAAATACCATTGGTTTCCGACAGAACTGCCGACGCGAGAGTTGCGGCACTGGCCATGCTGAGGTCCTCAGAAGCTGCTGATCGACGAAGTAGAAAGTGGGCGGAGTATCCAGACAAACGGCCAGAACATTCCCGCGACGAGTTAAGCGCGGGGTGGCAGATTCGCCCGGAGCGGCAGCGTAACGACCGGACTCGCGACGAATCAATCAACGCGAAGGCATCGCAGAGTTGACGGCTCGGGCGGGATTGAAAGGGCGTCGATTTTCTATCCGTCCGCTCGATTCAAAGCACTCATCCGCGACCGCAACTCGGCAAAGAGTTCGCTGTAGATACCCGGCCGCTGACGCGTGAGGTTGTTCAGGCTCCAGCGATCATCCGGCTGTGCGTACAGTCCGGCCTGGTCCTCAATGTCGTCCGGATTCGCGCCGTCTCGAATGGCCTGCAGGCCGTCGGGAATCGTCAACAGCCACTCACGGGAACGGATCCCCAGAGTCCCGGCCGCTCCAAGATGCAGAGCGGTTCGTGGAGCAGAACCCTCGGGACCGGCTGCTGAAGGTGGCAGCAGATTGATTCCGGTTGAAGAGTGCTGGCCAGTGACTGCAGCGGTTAACGGCCCAGTCCCTGGCTGCCGGGAGTCGGTCAGCGTTCCGAGCAGCGTCGCACAAATATCCGGAGGCAGAACCGTCTGCATCGAGCGATTGCCAAACGTCGCTGGTCCCGGCGGCCGAATCAGCAGAGGCACACGGAGCAGACTGTCGCAGACGTCGTCGTCCGCTTCCGCGAGGTCGCGGGCTGTCCGATCGCTGGCCAGAAACGCCGCCCGTTCGCCGAAGGTGACGCCGCCCGCCGCGGTGACGAGAAGCAGCGTGTCGTCGCGGCGCGAGACGGTTTCCAGCAGCGTCTGCAGGCAGTGGTCAAGCAGCGAGACATAGCCCGCGAAGACGTACTTGCGGACGCGATCGCCGAGGTCGCCCAGTTCGGTCGCGATCAATTCCGCGTCGGCGGCTGCGTCGTCACCATCATCGTCGGGATCAGACAGCAGCAAGCGAACAAGGTCGGGCTCGTCGCGAAGCTGGTCGAGCAGTGCGTCGGCGATTTCGCGACCGGTCGCTTCAGACTCGTCCTGATCTTCGAGTTCGTCGAGATACAGACCGGCAAAGAACTCCGGCGGCAACCACGGCGAGGGGACTCCACGCGAGTGCAGCCACAGCAGGTCGGGGATCTCGTCGGCCGGACCGTCGAGAATCTCTGTCGCCCGCTGGACCAGCCGCGCGAACGGAACATCGCCGTGTTCAATGTCGAGGCCGTCGTCTCCGGAAACGATCTCGAAGGCGGACTCAGAAGCGCTGGCTGATTCCCGAGTGCTCGACTCTTCACCGGTCGAACTCGCGACGCCCCGCGGCGGCAGTCCGTCTGCCCGCTCCGAGAGCAGGCGAAATGTAATTCCCGCCGCAGTGAGCTGCCCAAACAGGGACATCGGCCGGCCGCTTGGCGCACCATCTGAAACGCCCTGGAAGAACTCAAATCGGCCAGTCCACCAGGGATGTTCGGGCCCGGCCACACCGGGGATCTCAACGAAGGTCGAGGGAAAAACCGTCGACTCGGCTGCCAGCCGGTCAAAGTGCGGGGTCTCGACCCATTCGTTGCCGTAACAGCCCAGCAGGCTCGCGGGCAGTCGGTCGAACGTGAGAACGACGACTTTCATTACGCCGCGGACCCCGTCATGCCGTGCTGAACCCACTCCAGTTGAGCGGCACTACCCGACACGAAGCAAACGTAAACGAGATCGCCTTCGTGCCAGGCTGTCGCAACGATCCCCTTCTGCGGATAGGCGACTGGCGCCCGGGCAAACACGGTTGCTGTCGGTATGTCACTGATCCGGGCTGTCGGCAGTGCGACCAGAACGCCGCGGATCGGCGCAGCACGCCCGGCAGCAAACGCGAAATACGCTCCCGCAGCGTCGTGCCCGGAACGATCATCCAGGTCCAGTCCAGACAGCTTTTCAGAAACCCGCAACCCCGGATTGCTCGCCCAGGACGACGGCAGGCTGAAGGAAAAACCGTTGTCAAACTCAGCATCCGACAACGTCAGGTTGAGTTCACTTTGAATCTTTGCCAGCGAAAGCAGCGGCAGTCCCGGCTGCCAGAACCACGCCGAGAGGGCAGCGATCGCCAGGCATACCGACAGCGACACGACAAGGTTCACTCGGCGCCGTGAACGCACTGCTGCAGGAGCCTGTGGCATCCGGGCTGCCGTCGCCACAGAAGCCGGCTGCAGAGCCGGTTCGGCTGCGGCAAACTCGGCGACCGAGCCGTGCATCGCAGCGAGCAACGACATTCGCAGCGAGTCGGGCACGGCGACGTCCGCAACAACACGGCTGACTTCGGTGTCGAACTGCTGTCGCCGATCAAACTCGACGCGGCACGACTCACACTCTGTCAGATGCGCACGAGCCTCCTCAAACTCCGGCAATTCCAGGTCACTGGATTTCGGTCGAACACAATCCAGAATTTCGAGAGCAGTCTGACAGTCCATTGGTCCGGCAACAAACAGGGAACAGCGGGCGAAGAAGGTCAAACACAGAACCGGGAACAGGAAATAAATCAGGGAAATCCATCAAGACTGAGCCGGCCACGGAGCTGTTGTTTGCCACGCGACAACCGGCTCATCACCGTGCCGATCGGAACGTCCAGCCGCTCGGCGATTTCCCGGTAACTCAGTTCACGAAAGTAAAACAGGACCAGAACATCGCGGAATTCGGCCGGCAGTTCGTTCAGAACCTGCTGCAGCGAGTCGCTGTTCAGTGTGGTGGCCTCTGCGGTGGCGGTCAGGTCCGGCACATCGAACGACGGATCGACAGCAACCTCGCGGTGGACGCCGCGGTCACGAAGCCGTCGTCGATGCAGATTCCGAATGATCATGAACAGCCACGCGCGTGCTTTGTCTGACTCTCGAAGCGTGTCGAGCTTCCGCTGAGCGTCCAGAAAGGCCTGCTGCGTCAGATCTTCCGCCTCGTGAGCCGTTCCGGAAAGCCGGTAGGCAAAGCGGTAAGCCGCTTCGTAGTTCTGTTCAACGAGCGCTGAAATGTCCACGCAAGGCCAGTCCTGAAGCTCATCGTCTGGTGTGCTGATCCGTCCGGCCGGAAGCTTATTCCCGTAAAGTTTCGCGTTTAACGGGTTTCCGTCAATTCGTCAGCGCCGGACGGTTGCCCGGATCAATCCCCAGGCTGGTGACTGAGCCGGCGACATCGCCTGCGGTGTCTGTTTCGACCGCCTCCTGCATAACGGTTCGTTCAGAGCGTTCTGTTGCGTTGAGTCTGCCACCCCACCTCCCCTCCCAACGATCCCTGGGCTTTGACGGTCTCCCGGATTGTGCTGCATGGCGGCCAGTTGCTTGCCCAACCTGGCAGATTATTGTCACTCGAGATTTGTTATCAGCATCGACAGCGGGAAGAGTCATGGCAACGCGTCGCTGTCCGGACACTCATTCTGGTTCCCTACACGCCTTGCCCGATCGAGTCATCGCGCCCGGCTCATTCATCGGCTGTGGACCTCCAGGACCGAGGCCGCGAACTCTGAAAAGTCATTCTCGATACTACCTCCGCCCGGTTGCTTCACTATGAAACGTGTGGGATTTCGTTTCACCGATCTGTTCCAGCTCCGGCCGCGGTGGCCGCGTCGCCGCAGACATCGCGGTCAGAGGATTTGGTCACGGTGGCTGGAAGCACTCGAACCGCGTCAGTTACTGACCGTTTTGTCGTCTTCAGTTGCCGGTACCGTTCTGAGCGTCTCGGGCAGTGGCGAACTGACATTTGGAGTCGACAGCGACTCGAACATCACTGTCAACGGTGAGATTCTGGCGTCGGGGCTACCGCTGACCGAGATTCGAGTGACTGGCAGTCCAGACCAGGACGTAATCGACCTGCACAAGCTGAACGCCGTCTTTCTGCCTGGTCTGCTGCAGATCTCCGTTGATGGTGGCGATGGTGCCGACCGTATCTCCGGCGCTGCGAACATCCCCAACCGGATCAGCGGTGGGGACGGCAACGACCGGATTAACGGAGGTCGAGTTTCAGACACGCTCGACGGTGGAGCTGGCAACGACACATTGCTCGGTTCGCTGGGTGCCGACACGCTGACTGATCTGGCAGGCCACCTGGCGAAGGTTTTTGGCAGCGACGGTAACGACCTGATCGACGTTCAGGGCAGCGATTCCAGCGAGATCGATGCCGGAGCTGGCCGGGACACAGTCCTGGGGACCAACGGTCCCGATACGGTATTCGGAGGGATGGGGCGAGACTCGATTGAAACCTTCGCGGGCGCGGATGTGATCTCAGGTGGGGCGGGAGCTGACACGATTCAGGCGGGGGCAGGTTCGGATGTTGTGCGCGGCGGCGCCGGGAACGATTCACTGTTCGGCCAGGGGGGTGACGACACCATGATGGGCGGCTCAGGCTGCGACCTGGTTCACGCCGGCAGTGGCGACGATGTCATGTATGGAAATGGCGGCATCGACAACCTCCGTGGCGGTGCCGGAGCGAATATCGCTCCGGTCTCATCCCGCAACCTGACACTCGTCAGCGGCAGCGACGCGGGTCAGTATCAGAACGGCACGCTGGTTAACGGAGATCTTGTCACTGACGCCGTCATTGTGATTCGTGGAACAAACGGAGACGACATCGTGGACGCGTCGGCCGTATCACCCATCACCGCGATCGTGTTTCATGGCAAAGGCGGAAATGACCGGTTCACTGGCGGCGGACTGGCGAATACGGTCTTCGGCAACGCTGGAAACGACACAATCATCGGCGCAGCGGGAACGGAACTGGTGGCCTACGGCTGCGTCGGCGACGACGTCATCCGCGGCTCCAGCCTGTCCGATTCTCTGTACGGCGATGCCGGCAATGACTTCATTGAAGGGGGAGACGGCGAGGACTTCATTGCAGGCGATGCAGGAGAAGATTCGATTTATGCCGGGCCAGGCGGCGATACCGTCTACGGCGGCAACGATAACGACGTGATCTACGGAAATGCCGGCGATGATTCCATCTTTGGCGGCGGAGGGCAGGACACGGTTCGCGGTGGTAACGGCAACGATTCGCTGTATGGCAACTCAGGACGAGACCGACTCATTGGGGACTCGGGTTACGATCAGACCGCTTACAGCCTGCAGAACGCCACACTCACCGACAGTCCTGACAAGAGCGGTGTTATTGTCGAGGGCGACTACGTCTGCGTGGAGATGATCCGGGTCAACGGCTACAGCTTCGACGACAACATCGACGCGTCCGGGATCACCAATCCCGACTTCGCGATTCTGTATATCGGCGGCCGTGGGAATGATCGATTTGTCGACGGAGCCGGCAACGACACACTGCGAGGCAGCAACGGCAACGACACGTTGATCGGTAACGGTGGCGACGACGTGCTGCTTGGTACCGGAGACAACGACGTTCTCGATGGCGGCAGCGGAAACGATTTCCTGGATGGCGACCGGGATTCGATCTCAGGAGGCGTCGGGCTCGATGTGCTGACCGGAGGCGACGGTGATGACACGCTGATCGGCGGTCCTGGCAGCGACACAATCGATGGCGGCGCCGGCAATGACGTGCTGAGCGACCTTTCCGACGACGACGTTCTGCTCTAAATCGTCACTCAGCGCCCGCACGATCGCGTCCGGCACGACATGCCGTTTCAGGCGAGAGTGCCACTTTCGGTTGCCGTACAAGCACATTTTGCTCAAGTGACGCTGTCCAGCCAGGCAATCGCCTGATTCGTCGGCGCGTTACTTTTCGGCTTCGATGGCGCGGCGCTGGTCTTCGAGTTGCGCGATTTCAGCTTCAAGACGCTGGACCGCGGCGACGTCGTCCATCTGCCGCTTCTCTCCAGCAAGCTGCTGCCGCAGGCCAGCCAGCTTTTTCTTAATGACGTCGATCTGCTTTTTCTGTTTCTTGTTGAGTGCCATTTTTCGCAGGTCTGTCAAACTGTGGAAGGCGATCGTCGGGAGACCGCTCAACGGGTTTCTGAAGAACCGGCGGAGCTTAAACCGAAGCCGAGCCGCAGCGAAATACCATGAACGAATTCGTGCAGCAGTTCTCGGAGAGCGTGCAGAGTTACGGCTTTATTCAGCTTGTGCTCAGCAGCCCCGTGAAGAACGTCGAGCCGGATGTGCAGAAAATCTCGGCCCGGCCCGTCGAACTGGGTTCCGGACGAGCGATCCAGTTCACGCGGCACGAAGCCGCGCGCGAGACGCATCAGAACTTCGAACCGGTCGACGCAGCCAGCGAAGTCGAACGGTTGCTTGGCACGCACTTCCGGCACGCTCACCTGTTTACGACATCGGCCGACATCGCAGCGAAGCAGCGAGCCGGCGGCAAGCTCAAGTTGTCACGGCGTGCTCCAACAAAGTCAGCGACGTCCGCTGAACACAATCGATCAAAGCAGTATCTGATTCCGGACGGAGTGCCGTGTCCGTTTCTGATCGAAATCGGAGTCATGACCGCCGACGGTCGCGTCCGTGCCTCGAAGTACGACAAGTTCCGGCAGGTCAACCGGTTTCTGGAATTCGTCGAGGATGTCTACTCGACGCTGCCGCCGACCGGCGTGCTGCACATTATCGATTTCGGCTGTGGCAAAAGTTACCTGACGTTCGCGATGTACCACCTGCTGGTCCGGAAACACGGCCGAAAAGTCGAGATGCTGGGCGTCGATCTCAAGCAGGACGTGATTGACGACTGTCGTGGCGTTGCGGAACGGCTCGGCTGCGACGGGCTGGAGTTTCGTGCTGCCAACGTGACTGATATCGAGCCGTCCGGTCCGGTTGACCTGGTCGTCTCGCTGCACGCCTGCGATACCGCCACCGACGTCGCGCTGGCGCGAGCGGTTGCGTGGCAGTCACAGGCGATCCTCAGTGTTCCCTGCTGTCATCATGAGTTTGCCTCGAAGATGAACCGCGACCTGCTGCCGCCAGTTCAGCAGCACGGCATCTTGCGCGAACGGCTCGCCGAGATCGCGACCGACGCCTACCGCGCTCAGATGCTCGAAGCGTTTGGCTATCGCGCGCAGGTTGTCGAGTTCATCGACCTCGAACATACCGCTCGCAACCTGCTGATCCGCGCTGTGCGGCGTTCGGGTGGCGAACGCTCAATCGCCGCGCTCGCCGCCGCAGAACAGTTTGTCGACCAGCTTGGCATCCCCAATCCGGTCCTCACTGCGCTGCTGCCTTCCGAGTAGGTCGATCCGAGCGCAGCGAGCTCCGGCAGAGGCGATTGCGTCTTGCGCAGGACGAGCTTCCAATCCGTCCCGCCTCCGACTTCCGCATGCCGACTTCGTTACTCTGCGGACCATTCCGGGAAAACCTCAAAATGTCCGCCAGGAATTTCATCCGGGCGCGGTCTCATTCTCCCGGTTCAGAAACTTCAGAAGCGGTGAGGCGGATTTGGCGGACTCTGATCAGCATCTGCTGCGACAGTTTCGGGAGACCGGACGCGGCGAGTTCCTCGACGAACTGCTGCGCCGCCACCTGAAGCCGATCCGCGGCCTGGTGTTTCAGATGCTGCTCGATCACGACGCGGCGGACGACGTCACGCAGGACGTGTTTCTGCGAGTCGTCCGCGGCATCGACCGGTTCGAGGGCCGGTCGGAATTCTCGACGTGGCTGTTTCAGGTCGCGATGAATTCCGCGCGGACCTTTCTGAAGCAGCACAGTCAGTCGCGGGTTGAATTCCGCAATGAGCTGCCCGAAGGCGTGGCGGTTGCGTCAGGATGCCCCGACTCCGCGGCGCTGCTGCAGGAGCTGACCACTGAAGTGCAGGCGGCACTGGGCCAGCTCTCACCACAACTGCGAGCGGCCGTCGTGCTTGTCTGTCTGCAGAAACAACCGGCGTCCGTTGCGGCAGAAATTGAAGGGTGCTCGATCGACACCATGTACTGGCGAGTCCACGAAGCTCGGCGCCAGTTGAAACAACTGCTTGAGGAGCATCTGCAATGAACTCAAGACACGACGACGACCGGCTTGACGAACTGCTGTCCGACTGGGCCGGGCAGTCCGTCTTCTCGGAGCGACTGGAGATTCTGCAGCAGCGAATCCTTCTGTCAGCGGCCGAAGCGCGATCAGTGGATTCAAATGACGTTAAAACGGCGTCGCAACCAGTCAGAGAACCAGGTCGCTGGTCGGCCGGTTTCGCTGTCGGTGTCGCGGCGACACTGTTGGTTTCGCTGTGTGTGTTTCTGGCTGTCGAACAGCGCCAACTGTCGATAGTCGCCACAACGGACGTTCCGCCCGAGTTCACCTGGCTGCGCGGCGAACAGCTTCAGAGTAAGACGCTTCTGCTGTCCGAGCTGGAGTCCCTGTTCGACGGGCAACTCGTCTGGCTGGCCGAAAGCGGTGATCGTGTTGAGCTGGGCCTTGACGAGTCGGCGGCGCGGATTGGTCATCCGGGCGAAGCGAATCCGCTGGCCATTCGCGTTGTGGTGGTTCGTCGAGAACGCGGCCGCGCTGACTGGCAGGTCGCGTGGGCAATGGACGTGACGTCGCCGGCCGAGGAACAGGTTCGAGTCACTCCGCGCGACGCGAACGGCGACGAACTGCGGCTGTGGGCGTACGAGCTTCCCGACGGACTGATCGCGGTCGATTGCGATGTGCAACTCGGCGGCGACCACGCGTTTCGTTCCGCAACGACGACGCTTTGTAAAGACGGCCAGCCACAGGAGGTCGCGGCGGTCTCGCAGAACGGCGTCGAGTATCGAGTCTTCCAGACCGTCGCACGGCTCGACAGGGAGGTCGGGTGATGAACGGTTTGAAGAAGAAACTCAGGCAAACGACACAGATCGCTGTCTTTGGCGTGACCGTCGTACTCTCTTCTCTGCAGATCACTTCCGCTGTTTGCGCGGACGAGATCCGCCTCTCGCCCGTCGAGAACTTCTCGACGGTGTTTGCTGGCGACGAAGTGATGATTGCCTTCCACGTCAAAGCAGAGCAGCCGGTTGAGGGCAAGCTGAACTGGTCGCACTCCGCGGAACAACGAACTCTGGATCGTGGTGAGGTGGCGGTTCGTCGCGGACCGGACGGTGATTCAGAAGTGAGCTTTCGTCTGCGACTGCCGGAGGTTCGAGACGGAATCATTTATCCGACAACGCTCACCGCTGAATTCCTCCCGCCAGGGGAGAACACGCCGATGGCCAGGCATGAGCGGACGCTGTGGCTGTTTCCCCGCAAGCCACTGTTCGGCCGGAGTGCCTGGGCAGAATCACTTGATCTGGATCTGTTTGACGCGAACGGGAAAACCGCCGAGGCGCTGGCATCGATCGACCTGCCGTCTCAGGCCCTGCGGGCATGGAATTCAGTTCGGATCGGAGCAGCATCCGATGAAGCGAATCAAAATGGCATCCTGCTGGTCGGCGAGGGAGCGGCGCTGGGCAACGGGTCGTTGATCGAAACCGCTGTTGAAGCAGCGCTGGCCGGGCGACGAGTCATCGTGCTCGCTCCGCGGGACGGCTCGTTCGAGATGCCGGGACTCAGCGAAGACGCCACTCGCGGCGACGTGAGAGCCGGAGAAGTTCGCATCACACGGAATTCGGTCATCACGGAATTCGACAAGCGACTGGACACGCAGGCGTGGCTCGGCGTGGGCAATCGCGTGCCATTTCGTGGGCTGCGAATCGAGGCCGTCCGCGGGCGTCTTCGGGCGGACATCACCGGCGATGGCAACGGCTGGCCGTGGATTGAGCTGCGGTATCCGGGCAGCGGTGGCGTGCTGATCGTCTGCGGTTTCCGCATCGTCGAGCACTGGGAGCATGGCCCGACGCCGCGCTATCTGCTGGTGCGGATGCTCGAATCGCTGTCGCGAACAGAACCGGCGGTGGTTCCAGAACGGTAGGCCGGACTTGAACTGAATCCCTCTCACAGGAGACCGAAATCATGATGCGTCGAACGTTGCGTTGGAGTGTGCCGGCTTTGCTGGCGATCGTGGTGCTGAGTTCATCCGCTGTGTGGGCGAAGGATCGCGAAGAGAAAGATGACGAGCAGCCTGCGGTTTATCCCGTCGCCGTGCTGCCGTTTCAGGAACGCGGTCGCGAGGCCAGCGAGCTGGGGACTCAGGTCTCCGATCTGCTGTTCGTCGGCCTGGTCACGAATCCCGACCTCTTCCTCGTCGAACGTGAAGACGTCAAAAAACTGTTTGACGAACAGGAGCTGAATCTGTCGGGCCTTGTTGATCCGCAGCGGGCAACGCTGATCGGGCATCTGACCGGGGCGAAGATCATCGTGACTGGTTCGGTCATTGTGAGCGGCGACAATCTGTATCTCGTCGCGAAGGTGATCGGCACCGAAACGTCGCGCGTGCTCGGAGCGTCCGCCAAGGGTCGCATCGACGACGATCTCGACAGCCTGGTCGAGAAACTCGCGGGTGACGTGTCGAAGACGATCCAGGAGAGAACTGGTGAACTCGTCGCGAAACCCGTCACGGCAACGGACCGTGTTGCGGCGATTGCAAAGACTCTTGGAAAAGGGAAGCGGCCAAGTGTCTGGATTGATGTCAGGGAGCGGCACGTCGGGCAGACGGCGACCGACCCGGCCGCGGCGACCGAGCTGGCAAGGCTGTGCGACGAGCTGGGCTTCAAGGTGATCGACCGCGAGCGCGGAGATCGCAACTCGGCCGACGTCCTCCTGATCGGCGAAGGCTTCAGTCAGTTCGCCTCGCGGCATGGCAACCTGCAGTCGGTGAAAGCCCGGCTTGAGCTGAAGGCCCTCGACCGGGAAAGCGGCCGGGTACTGGCCGTCGATCGTGAGGTCAGTGTCGCCGTCGACCTCGCCGAACAGATTGCCGGCAAGACTGCACTGCAGGAAGCCGCGGGTGAGATCGCCGAACGTCTGCTGCCAAAGATCGTTCGCAAGTAGTCCGTGATTCGATCCCCAACGCTGAAAGCGTTTCAGATTCGTAGGCCGGAACAAGCGTTGCGAAGTTCCGGCAGACTTTCTGCCAACATGCCGGAACGGCGCATAGCTTGTTCCGGCCTACGGAAGCTCGACATGATTCTCAACCGCTTACTGCTCTGTCTGGCGATTTTCTTCGCGTTTAGATCAATCGCTGCCGCGGCGGACAAATCGCAAAGCCAGACGACGGTTTCACTGACCGCCAGCGTGTATGAAGAAGCTGGCCAGGCCGAGCGGGATTTGATGGGTTCGCTGCTCGCGCTGCTGGAGGTCGACGTTGCGTCGCGATCCGAGTTCAGCGTTGTCGAACGGCGGCAGATTGATCTCGCGTTGCTGGAGCTGGCCTTAAGCGACGGCTTCGCGGCGGACAGCGACGCGCGGCTGCAGCTTGGGAAGATCGCGGCAGCGGATCTGATCGTCACGCTGGAGCTGCTGAAGCCGGACGTCAGCGACGAGCGGCGGGCCACCAAAGACAAAGACGTTGCGGACGACGACACTCCCGAATCGCAGGGCGTGACGGCGCCACGGGCGTTGATTCGGATTGTCGAGTCACTGACCGGAGCGTTCCGCGGCGTCGTTGTCGTGACGATCGACGAAGCACGACTCGACGAGACGGCGACGCAGGTTGCCGAGTATCTGACCCTGGTCGAGGCGCAGCCGGAGCGGCCTCCCGTCACCGTCGCCGTTGCTCCGTTTGAAAGTCTCGGACGGTTTGACCGGCTGCGGGCGCTGGAACTCGGACTGCGGGACATGGTCGCGACGCGGCTGCGGTTGTGGAGCGACCGGTTCGCCCGCGAAGACAGCGATGTCGAAGAGGCTGCGAACGACGGAAAAGACGAAACGGAATCCGCACAGCGCGACGGCTCAAAGCCGCGTGGCTTTCTGGTGCTGCAGCGATCGAACATGCGGGAACTGCTGCGTGAGTTCGAGCTGATTCAGTCGGCGTTGACCGACCGCAGCCGACTGCCGCGGACGCTGCCGTCGCGCGCGGCGGCGTTTCTGGTGCGTGGGACAATCGACGAAATAAACGACGGCGGTCAGTTTCGGGTTGTCGTGACCGGCGAACTGATCCATGCGGCGTCGAATCGCCCGGTGCTCGAATTCGGGTTCGAGACGCCGCCGGGGAAACTGGAAGTCGAGCTGGCGCATCAGGTCGACCTGATCGCCGGTCGGCTGGTCGGAGCAGACAGTGACGTGAGTGAGACACCCGGTCCGCTGCGGGAACTCAACGAAGTCGACGCGCTGCTGAGCGGTGTCGCGGCGGACCTCAGACGCTTTCATCGCGTGCGGCCGATTGACTTCAGTCTGCGCCGGTTTGAACTGCCGGATGCACCGCGTGCCTCTGGACCGAACATCGTCGACGCCGGCTCGCCGCTGGGGCGCGCAGTCCTGAAGAAGTCGATCGACCGCCTGGAAGCGACGCTGTTCCTTCAGCCGCAGCGGCTGGACGCGGCTTATTCGCTCGGCTTCTGCTGTTCGTTTTCTGTTCCGGAAATCGGCAATCCCGATCGCGCGGATGAACTGCTGCGTCGAGCGGCGGGAGCGGAGGACGAACGGCTGCGTGCGGCGGCACTGCGACTGCTGGCCGAAGTCAGCTTTGATCACAAGTCGGGGCAAGTGCTGCCTGGTCGCGAAGAACAGGCCGTCGACGAATTGACAGACGTGTTTCGGGATCTGCCAGAGCAGGATCGCGACGTGATCTGGGCGCGGCTGCCGTCAACGATGTCGCCGCTGCTGGCGCGGCTTGGTGATACGCGACGGACGATGCAGATCATCGAACTGGCCGCGGCCGAAGCTGAGAAGCCCGACGCGAAGTTCACTTATCAACTGGCGATGGGTGTGCGTGCTCTGGCGAACGGCCTGCTGGCTCGACGCGCGGCAACGAACAGCGACAACGCAGCGATCGATCCGATCCCGCTGCTGGAACGCTGGGTCGCGAGCGATCAACCGATACTGAAGCAGATCGCCGTGCGCGGACTGGCGATCAACTCCGAACGGCAGCGTGACTTTGCCTCGGCGGCGAAGTGGTATCAGACCGGAGCGGACGCACTGGCCGGCAGCCGTTCCGGTTCCGATCAGACGGCGCACGACAATCTGCGGATTCATGCGGGGCGATGTCTGCGTCAGGCCGGTCAGGTGGACGCAGCGCGGCGGTCTCTGGAAGCGTTTCAGCCAGCCGATATGACGTCGCTCAACGCGGGCTATTACGCCGTGGAACTCGCCCAGTGTTACCGCGATCTGAATGAGCCCGAGAGAGCTGTTGAACTGCTCGTCAGCGCTGCCGAAACCGTGCCGAGCCTGCGTGATAACAGCCCGGTCGAAGGATTGATCCGCGAACTCGGCGGCGTACCGCTGCGCGAGGATCGCGATATCGATGTTGCGTATTTCGCCGACCCGTCTGGTCAGCCACTGATGTGTCGGGTACTGGCGACGGACGGCACGACATTGTTCTGCGCGGGCGGCTTTCGAGGCGGCGTCGCTCAGGGCGTGCTGGCTTTTGAGCCCCGCACGGAAACCTGGCGAACGCTGACAACTCAGTTCGGCCGCGTGACTGCTCTGGCCGTGCGCGGCGGCGATCTGTGGATCGGCACTGCGAGCGACGGCGTGTGGCGAGGCAGTCTGACTGGCAGCGACTGGAAGCAGTGGTCGACTTCCGACGAATTGCCCGAGCGAGAACGACTGCCTGATGACCGCGTGACCTCGCTGGCTGTTTCCGAAGCCAGTGTGTTCGTCGGGCTCGGGACCGGAGCCGCTGGCGGAGTGGTTCACATCGACGCCGACGGCTCGGTGAAAGTCCTCGACGGAAAAGACTCACCGGCGATTGCGCCATCCCACCTTGTCGCTCAGGCTGGCCGGCTGCTTGCAACAACGCGATCGACTGTGCATGAATTCGATCCTGAAGCGAACCAATGGTCGACTGTCGAAGTGCCTTCAAGTCCAGGCGGCGTGGCGATCTTCTCCGGAAGCTCGCACGCCTGGACCTCGACCAGTGGTCGCGAGCTTGCACCGTTCAACAGCGACGAAACGACGGCGAAGCGCTATCGCGATGCCTGGTTCAGCGACAAAGGCAAAGCCGGCTACAGCGTCGAGTTCGTTGTCGAACACGCCGGTCGAGTCTGGTTCGGCGGCAGTCCGTGGGCACGCTTCCGCAGCGCGGGCTTTTACAGCATCGATCCAGATGGCGGCGAGTTCCGCATGTACGGCCTGCGCGACGGCTTCCGCATGAGCACGACCTATTCAACCTACGCCGCCGTCACGATCGGCAACAACCTCTGGCTCGCCACCTCCGCCGGCCTGGCCCGAGTCACGCCACGGTGAGGAGCAGCTACCGACAGCAGACTTCCATCGCGACCAAATCAGTTGTCGTCACCTCTCGATCGCCCGTCTTGTTATGAGCATATTGGCTCGATTTCCATTCGATACTCAAACCGCGATGGAACAGCACGCCTTAGCTGGATGCCTTGAAGTTTGCTGTTGGACTGTATCACCTCGCGTACGCTTTCAAGCAGTCCTTTGCTCGACTTCCAACCGAGGATCACGCCAACGATCACGTTGTCTGGCAGGTCGAATAGATGAATCGCATCCGGATCGTCTTTCAAATTGAGAGGTGCTGCGACAAACGAGCCGCCTCCTGGCATCCGTCGAACGTTGTCTGTCAGATTCTCAGTTCTCCGGACTTCTTGCTCGTAGGACCAGTCGCTGCTTTTGGTCGTCAGAATCTCAGCCGAATGCCGACCCGACTTCAATTCCATCCGTGGACGCTGGTCAGAGTAGTTCACATCCTGCGTTCCATAATCGAAGTAGGCATGTTCGGAATCAAATTCAATGGCCATCCCGCGGTGACTATCGGCATAGTGTGACCACATCAAAATGTTGTCGCACACTTTGCTCAAACTCAGTATTCCGGTAGTCGCTTCCGTTACCTTACGAATCTTGTCCTGAAATCTTTCTGCCGCGGTTTCGCCGTACAATTCATCGAACTCAACCATCAACCGATGAACGATTTCACGGCGAACTTCCTTCGCTTTTCTTCGACTAGCGCGACGTTTTTGACGCGAAGCAATCAGTGCGTGTCGTTTAATTAGTTTCTTAACCCCTCGATTCGGTACGACATGGTCGATAGCGGGCAGTGCTTCAAAGGGGTCATTCAACGCTGATACTTGGGTATATCGAATCTTTAATCGCTCAAGAACGTCGATCCGCGCCGGCGTCACGTACTTGTAGTACGACATCGAGCCACACCTGATGCTGGAGGTCTCACGCCAACTTCTCTCGTTCCCACCGCGTTGTCTGCTCAACCATATCGCGGTCAGTCCACGAACTGAAACTCGTTCGACAGCACGAGCACCTGAGCGAGCAGGGACCAGTTATCGAGTTCGGACGGTGCCGGGCCGTGGAAGTCTTTTGCCGCGTTCCATTCGGTCGCTTCATCGCCGCTGGCGTTGCGCAGGACGGGGTTCCAGTTGAAGCTGTCGTGACTCGTGTCGCCGCGACTGTCAATGATCAGGTCGACGTGCTGGCCGGCTTCGACCGCGAAGGGTTTGGAAGCGGTCGACGTCTGACCGTTACTCGCCGTCCAGCGGCCGAGGACTTTGTCGGTGGCTACGAGAATGGCTTCGACGCCGTTGCCGGGTTCGGTCGAGTTCTTCAGCGTGCCGGCCAGCCGCAGCGTCATTGAACGCGGAGCGGTCCAGCGCAGGACGGCCGCGTGGTCTCTGTCGCCGGGATGCCCGCTGTCCGCTCGCAGAGTGACCCAGCCGAGCTTGTCGTCCGGCAGCTTCTCGCCACCCTGCCAGGCCTGGCCGGTGAAGTGCGGCAGTGGTGTGAAGCTTGCCAGGCGACCGGCTGTGGCGTCAAAGCGGCCATAACCGTAAGACCAGGCAAACGAGCCATCGGGAAGCGAAACCTCCGCGGGCTGCTGCAGGAACAGCTCGCAGCGCAGCACTTCATCGCTGGACGGGTCGCGCGACAGAACACGGCGGAACAGGTCGCGGATGCGGATCGTCGGCGAGTCCTCTGGCAGCGACCTCACAAGAGCCGCGATCTGATTCCGCACGAATGGGCTGTTCCGCAGATACAGCGTCTGCTGCGGCACGGATGTCTGGAACCGGCCGGGGCTGTGAGTATCGGGAATGGCGAAGTCGAACGTGCGAAACAGTGCCGGGAGGTTCTGGCGATCGATCAAACCATAAACCGTGCGCCGCGGGGTGCTCGGTGTTTTGACGATATCGACCGACGGGCCAGCCATCGTCGGGTCGAGCGTGCCCGATACGGCGAGGATCGAATCGCGCATCGGCTCCAGTTCCAGCCGGCCGCGGTTCATTCGCCAGTAGAGCCGGTTTTCGGAATCAACCACCCGCTTCGCCGGATCGTCGACGCTGCTCTGCTGCCACGTCGCCGAGAGCAGAATGTTGCGGTGCAGCGACTTGAGCGACCAGCCGTTCTCGATCAGGTCGGCGGCCAGCCAGTCGAGCAGCCCTGGATGCGTCGGCGGATCGCAGCGCAGACCGAAGTCGCTCGGCGTGGTGACCAGCGACGCGTGAAAATGCTGCCGCCAGATTCGATTGACCATGACGCGCGCCGTCAGCGGGTTGTCAGCACTGGCGATCGCCTGCGCGAGTTCCAGTCGGCCGCTGCCTTTTTCAAACGGCTTCTGATCCGGTCCGGCGAGCACTTCCAGAAACTGCCGCTTGACCTGCGGACCTCGATTGCCCGGCTGACCGCGGAGAAACACGTACGGGTTGAACGGCTTGTCGGCTTCCAGCAGGGGCATCGCGCCTTCGGGTTTCTCCGGCTCCGTCGAACTCGCGAAGACACCATACAGTCCGTAGTAGTCGGCCTGTGAAATCGGGTCGTACTTGTGTTCGTGGCAGCGGGCACAGGTCACGGTCAGCGCCATCGTGCCACGGGTCAGCACGTCGATCCGGTCGTCGATGATGTCGTGCCGGTTGTTGAGGAAGCGGCGGCCGAGCGTCAGAAAACCCATCGCCGCAAGTTCGCTCTGCGGCAGCGTACCGTCGCCAGTCAGCCAGTCGGCGGCGATCTGCCGGATCAGAAAGTCATCGTACGGCAGGTCCTCGTTCAGACTGCGAATCACCCAGTCACGGTACGCATAGGCGAAGGGATAATTCCGATCTTCCTGAAACACGTAGCCCTTCGTGTCAGCGTAGCGGGCGACGTCGAGCCAGTGCCGACCCCAGCGTTCACCGTACTTCGGTGAGGCCAGATAGCGATCGACCAGCCGGGGCCAGGCGTCCGGTGACTCGTCCGCCACGAACGCCTGCACTTCGTCGTAAGTCGGAGGCAGACCCAGCAGGTCAAAGCTCAGTCGACGGATCAGCGTCGCGCGGTCGGCTCGCGGGGAAGGCATTACTCCAGCCGCTTCCTGCTTCGCGAGCACGAACTGGTCGACTTCGTTGTTCGTCCACTCACTGTTCTGCGCGGTCGGCAGTGTGGGGCGCTTGATCGGGCGAAATGCCCAGTGGCCTTCGGCGACGAATGCGGGATCGTTCGCGCTCCCGTCCGGCGGCTTCGGCCAGGCGGCTCCGTTGCGGATCCACGTCCGGAAATCTTCGATGACCGACGCCGGAAGTTCCTCGTCCGGCGGCATGACGATGTCTTCGTTCTGCGGATCGATCGCGTCGATCAGCAGACTTTCTTCCGGCTTGCCGGGAACGATACTCGGCTCGCCGTACTCGCCACCCTTCAGCAGCGAGTCCCGCGAATCAACCCGCAACCCGCTGCTGACCTTGTCGCCACCGTGGCACTTGAAGCACTTCTCGATCAGCACCGGCCGGATGCGCGTCTCAAAAAAGTGCTCGGCTTCATCGGCTCGCGCAAAGTTCGCGCTGGAGGTATAGCCAAGCAGCAACAGCGCGACAAATCGCCGTCGGGAAAAACCTCGCGCAAAGGCAGAGACTGGTCGGCAGGTGCTCATGGTAAACCTGAGTTTGAATCAAAGGCGGGCACGCGAGAAACTCACTGCTCGAACAGAAGGAGAGAAGACAACGAAGACTCTGACAGGCTGATCTTCGTTAACTTCGTTTCCTTCTGTTCAATCTCAGCCTGAGCCTGTCTGAGGCATCCCGACTCAGGAAAAGCATCAGTCTGTCGCGTGAATCTGCTGTGAAGGGACGTGGGGCGGGTTGTTTCTTTCGACCAGGGCACTCGGTAACTTACCGGGCCGCCTGGCCGGGAGGGACGCGTATTGTCTCAGACTGCCGGGCTTCCGACCAGTCGACACCGCCTGCAAAACCCGAGCCGCCATCCGTGATCGAAACCAGCCAGCTCACGAAACGCTACGGCGATCTGATCGCTGTGAACCATATCGATCTGAAACTGAAGGAAGGCGACGTCTTCGGATTCATCGGTCCGAATGGGTCCGGCAAAACGACAACGATGCGGATGATCGCGACGCTGCTGCAGCCGGATTACGGCGAGGCTTACGTCTGCGGCAAATCGATCTACACGCACGCGCAGGAGATCCGCCGACTGGTCGGGTTCATGCCGGACTTCTTCGGCGTGTACGAGGACATGACCGTTGTCGAGTACCTCGAATTCTTCGCCGCCGCCTATCGCGTCAAACCGGAAAGCCGCCGGAAGGTGGTCGAAGAGAAACTCGAACTTGTTGACATGGCATTCAAACGCGACGCGATGGTCAATCAGCTCTCCCGCGGTCAGACGCAACGCATCGGCCTCGCCCGAGTCATGCTGCACGATCCGCAGGTCCTGCTGCTGGACGAACCAGCCAGCGGTCTCGACCCGCGTGCCCGCATCGAAATCCGCAACCTGCTCAAGCGGCTGGGTAGTATGAAAAAGACGGTCATCGTCTCCAGCCACATCCTGCCGGAACTGGCCGACGTCTGCACGCGCGTCGGGATGATCGAAAAGGGCAACCTGATCGTCGATGGCTACGTCGACGAGGTCATGCGCAAGGCCCGCCAGCGCATCCTGCTGCACATCCGCGTGAAGGGTGAGACAGATAAAGCTGCCGCCCTGCTCGAACAGTCCGATCTGGTCGACTCGGTCAACGTAACGAGCACTGCTCTGATCGAAGCCGGTTTGAAGCCGGAAGTCGAAGATTACAGCGACATCCCTCAGCTTCTTCTGGAAGGCGGCTGCCGCCTGACGCTGTTCCGCGAAGAGGAAACGAACCTCGAAACCGCGTTCATGGAACTGACGAAAGGACTGGTGCAGTAGATACAGCCTATTCTCTCAAATACGCCTTCCTTCAATGTAAAGGACGACGCCAATGGGACGCGCATACAAACCATTAAATGGGCTGTTCCGCGTGAGTGCGACCGAAGTGGTGCTGGGTGGTCTGATGCTTCCGATCGTGGTTGTCGAGTCACGGTTCTCGTTAATCGTGGTTCTGCAAATCATCGCAGGAGCTTTGGGAATAGCGTACCGCAGCACCGGGAAGCACAAGACCGTCGCGGCACTCCTGCATCTGTTGGTCGTCGCTTACTGGTGTGTCAGCCTGTCTGGATTCAGACTGCTGTTACAACGACACGAACTGGTGATGACTGTCTTCGCCTTGTTCTCTGTCGTTGGCCTTCCGTGCTCCCTGACCGGGTTATGGTTCGTGGTCAGGACTCCCAGGTCAGACGTCGAAGAGCCGATGCCGGCGGAATGAATGCAGACATGCCCGACGATCTCTCCTCAATCTGTTGCGACCGCAACCCGGTGTCGGAAGATCAGCGGCGGGCGATTGAGGAATTGCTGGCGGCCGGGGCGGACATTCACGCGACGGACAAGAACGGAGTAACCGCGCTGCATCACGCGGTGCGGTTTCGCAGTCCAACAGCCGTCGCGACGCTGATCGAGCATGGGGCGAACGTCAATCAGCAGTGCAGACGCTCGGGCGGCACACCACTGCATCGAGCCGTCACATCGACCGGGGCTCCGGGGACGGCCGGTCGAACAGCCGAAGCGATCGAGATCATCAACCTGCTGCTGAAGCACGGAGCCGATCCGTCGATTCGCAATAAGAGTGGCAAGCGGCCGGTCGAGTATGTGACGGATCCAGAGATTCGAGCATTATTCGATTGAATTCACGGGCAACTCACTCGACGCAGGAGGTTTCCGCCCTGCAACCACCGCAGGTCGTCGAGAACTCGGAATTGCTGGTTGCCGGGGGGCGACGCTCCGTTTCTTCACGCGCAGCAGCAGGACACAAACAATCACGAAGCGGTCTGGAAAGTCTGCGCAGACTTTCGTTACGGAGATTTGCTAACCCCGGCCAGTTTGATCTCGCTACTTCACCGCTCGGAAGACAACCGCGTCGAGAATCACGTAGCCGTTGGTGCCGGCACAGTTGATGACGACGCTGCCGGAATCGCCAAACTCGTACATGCCGAGTGACTCCAGCAGACCGTCTTCCAGCTTCGGCGGCTGCTTCTGATTGATCGTCTTCTTCGTCGAACCTCCAGCGTGTTCGATCGTGACCGGGACGTTCGTCGCGCGGTTCGGGTTCGGCGACCAGCTCATCAGCACTTCATAGCGACCAGGTTTCAGCTTCGCCGTATAGCGGGCGGACTTCTGATCTTTGCCTTCGTTGCCGTCGTGACGGTAACCGCTTTCGACGAACGGCGGGGCCGAGCCACTCGTTGACCAGGCACCGGTGAGTTCCGCGTCGTCGTCGTCGATCACGATGCCCAGGATCGTCGACTTCTTCAGCAGCTTTTTCGGCTTCAGGCCGGCGGGCAGATCAAGCACCTGGCCGTCCTTGAGCAGTTGCGTCCGCAGGTCGGCGTAGTCAACGTCCTGCACGGACGACTGGCGATCTATCGCCTGGACGGCTGCCGTTGCCGCGGACTGGCCGAGGATCATGAAGACCGGCTCCATCCGGATTGACCCGTAAGCAATATGCGATGACGAGACGCAGACTGGCGCGAGCAGATTTTCCGTCTCACCGCGTTTAGGCACGATCGAGCGGTAGCTGATCAGGTACGGACCGCCAGGCGATTCCTGCACGTCGCCTTCATTCTGCGCGAAGCCTTCCGGCGTCACGTAGCGCTGCGCGTTGTGCGAGTCCATGTTGTACGAACCGAGTCCGACTGAGTCTTCGCACTTGCGCACGCGACGGCAGTCGAGTTCCGTCTGGACATAGTCGCTGACCATGCGACGGGCTTCGCGGATGTAAAGCTGGTGCGGCCAGTTGCCGTTATCGACGAACTCGTCTTTCGCGAGCCCCCAGTTGCTCATCCAGTCGCGGACTTTCTGTGGCACGCGCGGATGATTGGCCAGCGTCCACATCAGTCCCTTCTGGTAAGTCTCGTGCTCACGGATGATCTCCTCGCGTCGAGCGTACGAAGCATCAGGGTAGTCGTAATTCATCCCGATGTTATCGGTCGAAAACGCGCAGTTATTATTCGTGTCAGTTTTGCCGTTGGGCATCATGTCCGGCTTCATGGGGATGCGCAGGTCACCGGCCTCGAAGTTCCGCAGCAGCAGTTCGTACCGCAGTTCGCTGTAACCTTCCGGCTTCGGAAACGGCACGCTGTTTTCCGGCACGTTCGACATGCACATGCGGAAGCAGTAGGCCTGAATGCGCTGGTCGCCCTGTCCGTCTTCGCCCGGCGAGTCACCATGCACGCCCGGCAGCAGGCCGCTCGACGGATCGCCTGGTTTGAGGTACGGGTCGACGTTGTGCGTGAAGAGGTGGTTGTGCTTGTTGTACTTCTTCTCGACGCCGTTCAGCGTTTCGCCGTATTTCGAGTTTGATTCGCGACCGACCGTATAACTGACACCAGCCGCCGCCAGCAGATCGCCCTCGTAGGTCGCGTCAATAAACATCCGGCCGCGGTAGGTTTTGCCGGACTCCATCGCGATCGACACGATCCGCTTGCCGCGTTTCACGACGCCTGATTCCCGGTTCAGCCGCTCGTTTCGCACGACGGGGATCTTCTCTTCGGCAAGCATCTCCAGATAAATCTGCTCGGCAACTTTCGGCTCGAACGTCCACATCGCGTCGTCGCTGGCGCGGTAACGGTCATATTTGTCGCGATCCACGAGCGTCCAGACGGCTGGGTTGTCGTAGTATTTCTTGATCCGCTGATAGAACTCGCGCGAGACGCCGCCGATGACGGCCTTGTTCCCCGAATCCGTCCAGCCGAGCCCGCCGCTGGTCAGTCCGCCGATGTGCCGCCCCGGCTCGATGACAATCGTCGTCCGCCCCATTCGAGCGGCCTGAACCGCCGCCGCCGCTCCAGCGGAAGTCCCGCCGTACACGACGACATCATATTCGGGCTCCGCGGCCGGCACAGACACAACAGGCAGGGCGAGCCCGCAGACCGACAGCAAACCAGCCAGGCAGTAACGCAGCATCGTGTTTTCTCCGAAGTGAACTCTGATCAGCGAAGCGGAACCGTATCGCCGGGCTGACTCAGAGAAAACTGAGCGCGTTGCGGTTGCTGCCAACGACAACCGACAGACTGAACCTGAGCCAGGCGGTCATTGCAGCGCGAAGGCACAGTGGTCCACAGTGCGACTAAGCCGCAAGGATGGGGCGTGCATTGGACTGCGGGAGCCCATGAAAAACGGACAGGTGTGAGTGATACTTTTCCTCTCCCCTCTCGAAAGGTCTGAAGTTCATGAGCAAGCCGATCCCAGAAGCCGCGAGCGACGAGTTCGGTCGCAGGAAGCAGCGATCTTACACGGAC
>WGMU01000087.1 GCA_016124895.1 bacterium | reverse complement strand
TGCCGTTCTTCTTTGAGCTGCCGTTCTTCTTTGAGCTGCCGTTCTTCTTTGAGCTGCCGTTCTTCTTTGAGCTGCCGTTCTTCTTTGAGCTGCCGTTCTTCTTTGAGCTGCCGTTCTTCTTCGATGATCCGCCCTTCTTCGATGATCCGCCCTTCTTCGATGATCCGCCCTTCTTCGAGCTGCCGTCCTTCCGGGAACTCATGCCCTTCTTCGAGCTGCCGGACGATTCATGGTCATCTCCGCCGTCGTCATCGCCGCAGGCCCACCACATGGCACTCGGAACAATGCGATCTTCAAGACGTGTGATGCGAAAGCGTGTTGTGCGTTCTTCGGACTGACTCATCGTTGATCTCTCTGGCTGTTGTGCTGGGGGACTCAGGAAGCGACAGGCTTCATCGCGTTGTCAGTGCCAGAGACGTAAAGCAGGCAGCGCGCCAATTGGGCTGGTCAGTTTTTGAAGATTAGCGTAACTCATTGATTGTAAATGGGTTACAGCGGGAGTGTCTGTCGTGACAGCAATCAGTTACAGACTCAGCGAGTTGCTGGCTTACAACGACAGGCCCGCATCAACTCGGCATAACCAATTACGCTGCAGCATGTTGTGTCGAGGTTGAGTTCGAGCATCAGTTTCCGCAGGACGACACGCCCGAATGACCTGCCAGACCGATGCATCGGAGCGATCACGGGACGACGATGCCCTGGTTGGTGATCTGGTAGGGCACGATCGATTCGTCGGCGGGGCTGCCGCGGTGCTTGGCGACGCAGAGGGCTCGCTTCATCGTCATTCCGTCGCGGTACTTGCCCATCAGAATGATCGTGTTGGCGTTCGAGAGGACGTCGCCGGATTCGATCCGCCGTTCGATCAGTTCGTCAATCATCATCTCGTGGCAGGTGTAAAGCAGCAGGCAGCCGACGTCCTCGTGCGGGTACATGTGCCGGTCGACGCTCTCGGCATTCCTGCGGAACTGAGCCCGGAACAGGTCGCGGGCCACCCAGTCGGCCTCTTTCCGCAGAATCTGGTGATAGATGTACTCGAACATGTGGAACTGGAAGCTGTCGCTCGGTTTCTCGGTCGGTTCGACACCGTCGATCACGCAGCGGCGGACCCCGTGGATAAAGTTGCCGTAAAAGAACGCGATCGCTTCATTGATCTTCTTGGCGAGGTCGACCTTCCACGCTTTCCAGTCATCGAACTCCATGTCACTGATCGTGACTCTGCGGCCGGCGCGGTTGAAGATGTGCATCGAGTCGAAGCGGGCGGTCTCGCGCTCCCAGAACAGATGCGGATGGATGGTCTCGCCGACTGGCCGTTCGCGGAGCGGCCAGGCGAAAAGACGGTCGGCATAGTCGGCGTGGTTCTGAGCGTCACCGCGCGAAGTCATGTCGAATATGACGCCCGGTTCGCCCTCCTGCCGAGTCCCGTAATGGGCGAACTGAAGACCCAGTTGCGTCTTGCCGATGCCTGTTGCTCCGACAACGACGGTCAGTTTGCCGGGCAGGAGTCCACCTCCCAGCAGGGCGTCGAGGCGGGGAATTCCGGTCTGGAGACGCTCGGGCATCGATTTTTCCTTCGGGGAATGGGTCCGGGATCTCGATCAGAGAGATAATCGGAATTCCGTTACGACCGCTGTAGTCGGTCATTTCAGGGAACTTGACGCGACCAGTAGGGTCTGCGTCGGCAGGAAATCGACTGGAGAGACTGCTTGTCAAGTCTGCGTAAAGACTTGTGTCGATCGCGTCGCGCTCGCGGTGCGCCGCAGTCTTCCCCTGCGCTGCCTGTTCTTTCCGGCTGTCCAGTCTTGGCTAACCTGCGGAATCGATTAGGCTTATGGGCTCTTCGGGACCCGAAAAGTCCCGTGGATGAGTCCTGCGGGCCAGGTTCACCAACTGATGAGTGGTGGTGCAACTTGCGCAAGCCTCAAACCGTACTGTCTGCTGATCGAAGCTCCCGACTGCCGGTCAACTCGCTGCCTTTTCGCGAGCTAACGCCGGTCGTTCGGGACTCCGGTCGTGTCTGTCCTCGCCCTGCTGTTTCGGCGAGCCGCACGGATGTTTGTTTTCTGTCTATCTCAGATCACGGAAGGATCCCGGCACGGCCGAATTCGCGGCAGCGCACGAAAACTCTGGATGGCCGCACGCTCTCCGGTGTTAACGCAGTTGCGTACCTCGGCCGGGCAGTCTTCCACAGCAAGGAAACGGGCAGCGACCAATGATTCTTTCCTCCTGGCTGGCAGGCCTGCGCAAGTCAAACTCCCGAGCCCCTCGCGGACGCAGCATCCCGGTGACTGCACCAGTCGAGTATGTGCCGATCGAGCGTCCCAAGCGCCGGTTCGGGCTGCGTCCTCTGAAGCTGGCTCCGTGCGTCGAAGTCTTCGAGGTGCGGACACTGTTGACCACAACCACGTTTACTGTGAACACAACACTCGACACGGTCGACGCCAGCCTTGGTGACGGGATGGCTCTTGACGCTTCCGGAAATACCAGCCTGCGCGCCGCGATTCAGGAAGCGAATCTGCTGTCGAGCGAATCCGTCGAAATTATCATCCCGGACCTGATGGGGGGAGGGACGACCTACAATCTGACGAGCCCCGGTGGCACGGATTTGAGTGATTCCACAGGCGACCTCGATATCACGAATTCGTCGTCCCACATCACCATCCGCGGTGCTGGCCAGGGACTGGTCCTCATCGACGCAGTCAGCAATGGCACACGTGTTTTTGATATCGATGCGGCAGCGCACAATGTCACGATCAGTGATCTGACGCTGCGGGGCTCAGCCACAGGCGATGGCGGAGCTGTCCGCACACTGAGCAGCCTGACGCTGGACCGGGTGACATTCGACAGCAGCATCACCGGCGGGAATGGCGGGGCTCTGAGTATCGACACTGGTGCGACAGCCACGATTCGCAACAGCATGTTTCAGAGCAACGCTGCGGACCTTTCCGGCGGAGCCATTTTCAGCAACGGCAGCCTGTCAATCCTGAGTTCGACATTCAGTGGTAACTCGTCAGGCAGTGACGGCGGTCAACTCGCGACCGGCACAAACGGATTCACCACAATCATCGCATCGACGTTTTCCGGCGACGGCTTCTCGAATAATGCAGTGAATGGCGGGGCCATCTCTCTAAACGGCGGATACCTCTCACTCGATGGCGTCACGATTGCAGACAACGGGGCCAGTTCATCAGGTGGCGGTATTAACGTCACTGGCGCAGCGACCGCTTACATCAGTCGGTCGACGATCAGTGGCAATCGCGCCACTGCAACGGGTGGCGGCATCCAGAATACGACAGGCAGTGTGACGCTCGACAACGTCACCATCTCTGGAAACACGGCGGCCACCACCGGCAGTGCCGGCGCTGGCATCCACAACACCACAGGCAGTTCACTTGACCTGAATCACGTCACCATCGCGAACAACCAGGCGTTCGAGGGACCCGGCGGTGGTGTTTCCAATACGGGTGGCGGCACAGTAATCGTTACCAACACGATCATCGCGGATAACACGTCAGTCGGCAGCAACCCGGACGTCGACGGGGATTTTCAGTCATCCTACGACAACCTGGTCGAAACGGTCGGCACGGCCACAGGTTTTAACTCCGGCAATGGTGACATCCTCGGGGCAAATCCCCTGCTTCTGCCGCTGGCTGATAATGGCGGCCCGACGCAGACGCACGCGCTCGACACAACTCCAGGCCAGCAGAGCCCCGCCATCGACTCCGGCACGGCGTTCGAATTCTTTGGGAGCATCCCACTCCCAGAGACCGATCAGCGAGGCGTACCGCGGACCATCGGACCGGCTCCGGATATTGGAGCCTTTGAAAGCGGATTCACGGGGTTCATCGTCAATTCCACGGCTGACACCAATGACGAGACACCAGGTGATGGCTTTGCGGCCGACACGCTCGGTAACACGTCGCTGCGTGCTGCTGTCCAGGAAGTCAACGTACTCGGCACAGGAACTATCGTCGTGCCGCCTGGCTTCTATCAACTTGCGATTACCGGCGATGACACCAACGATTATTCCGGTGAGGTCGGCGACCTTGACCTTGCGTCAAATGCGACGGTGATTGGCTTCGACTCTCAGGTGACGGTCATTGACGCCGGTGGCATCTCTCGCGTGATTCAAATCCTCGGAGGTCTGGTCGACATCAGCAGTGTCACGCTGCAGAACGGTAATGCGGGCACAGAAAGCGGCGGTGGTGTTCTCGATTCCGGGCAGACCCGGCTGATCAATGTTCAGATTCTGAATAACAGCGCTGCAGACGGCGGTGGCGTCGCCAGTGACTACAATATTGAACTTTATGCCAGCTTTGTCGCTAATAATACCGCGACTGACAACGGCGGCGGCGTGGCCATGGGCGACGGTCGTATCGTTCAGTCGACGATTGCGGGTAATGTGGCCGGAAACGACAGTGGTGGAGTGGGCGTCACGGGAACAGCGGAACTGATTGACTCATTCGTCAATGGAAACACCGCGATGAACGATGCCGGTGGTGTTGGCGTCGACCTGTACGGAACGCTGAACGCCGTTAATTCCACCATTGCGTTTAACACGGCCGTGGGGCGAGCCGGTGGAGTGGGCTCACAAGGGACGACCAGCCTGGTCCGGACAAGCATTTCGTCAAACACGGCCGGCACGATCGGCGGAGGCGTGGCCGCAGAGGCCGGTTCGTTGTCGATCATCGCGTCCGGCGTCACTGACAATTTTGCTGTCAGTTCCGGCGGTGGCATTGCGGTGCAGGACGCGACGATGGGATTCGCATCGCCGGATGTCGAAATCAGCTTCAGTGAGATTTCTAATAATCAGGCCGCCCGCGGTGCAGGCATCGACAGTGCCGACGCCACCTTGACGATTTCACAGTCGACGATTGCAGAGAACGTCGCCACGATGGATGCGGCCGGCCTCCGCCTGACATCCGGCTCGGCCACGATCGACAACTCGACAATTGCTGCGAATACGGCATTGGGCCTCGGCGGCGGTCTCTTAAATACGGGAGGAACGCTGTCACTGACGAACGCCACGATCGCCGGGAACGATGCCGGTCAGGCTGGCGGAATTGCTTCGATCGGTGCTGCCTCGACCACGGTCGCGAATACGATCATCGCTGCAAATACAGCAACTGCGAGTGATCCGGATGTCTTTTCAGATTCATCGTTCCACTCTGCTGGCTCTAACCTGATCGGGCTGGGCGGCTACGGATTTATTGACGGCATCAACAGTGATCGGGCAGGCACAGCCGGCAACACTCTGAGTCCTCAACTCGGACCGCTGCAGTCAAACGGTGGTTTGACGCGGACAATGGCCCTGCAGCCCGGGAGCCCTGCACTGGATGCCGGCAATGACCAGCTGGCGTCCGAAACGGACCAGCGTGGCGCAACACGGCAGCTTAATTCACAGGCTCCAGGTTCAGCCGGGCAGGTTGATATCGGTGCGTTTGAGGCCGGCTTTACCGGGTTCTTCGTCAATACGACTGACGACACGGTGGACACGAACCCTGGCGACGGTATGGCGCGGGATGCGTCAGGGAATACGTCTCTGCGTGCGGCGATTCAGGAAGCGAACGCCAGCGCTGGCGACATCACCATCGTCCTGCCCGCTGGTGAATATTCGCTGGATTTGTACGGGCAAGGTGAAGACTCGGCTGCAAGCGGCGATCTGGATATTACAACGACAAACCGACTGACAATCCTCGGAGCCGGTTCGGGAGTCACCACCCTGGATGGAGTCGCACAGGACCGCCTGCTGGATCTGCAGCTCGGGGCCAACGTCGATCTGCGTGATGTGTCGATCATCAATGGCTGGGCTGCAGGCGACAGCGGAGGCGGAATCCGCATGGCAGGCGCTCATCTGGAGCTGACACGCGTCACACTGCGTGACAACGTCGCAGACGTATCCGGCGGCGCCATTTCTGATTCCAGCGGCCTCGCTTCGCTCATCATTACGGACTCGCTGATTGAACACAATTCGGCGGACTTTGCCGGCGCCATCTTCAACTCGTCAGACACGCTGTCCATCGCCGGCAGCCTGATCCGCAGCAATTCAGCGGGCACGGTTGGTGGCGTCTTCGTCTCTAATAGCGATTTTACACTGATCGACAGCGAGATTTCCGAAAACACCACGACCACCGATGACGCTGGCGGCCTGCGGATCGAACGCGGCGGTGCGATGCCTCATACTGTTTCGATCGCCAGCTCTCGAATCAGTTACAACAGCGCTGTCGGCTCCGGCGGTGGACTGCAGATCTTCGATGAAACCGTTTCCATCGTCGATTCGGAAATCATTGGGAACTCCGCCAGTTCCGGTAATGGTGGCGGCATCCAGAATACGTCCGGCCAACTGATGATCGAGTCGACTCGGTTCCAGGGCAACGGGGCCTTCGGGCCGGCCAGCTTTGGTGCTGCCATCGACAGTTCGGGAACCGGAGCTACGCTGACCGTTGATGGTTCCATTTTTATATACAATCAGGTGTCGACCGGCGGCGGCGCGATTGCCACTGACCAGACCGCGAATGTGACGGCAACCACCTTTGAGTCCAACACTGCCGGTATGAGTGGCGGCGCGATCTACGCCAGCGGGACGGTTGCTGTGACGAACTCAACACTGTCTGGAAACCTCGCCGGAGATCAAGGAGGCGGTCTCTTTGTGTTCGGTGGCAGCACAATGGTGTCGGTTCTGAATTCGACACTGACTCTAAACACTGCGTACGGATCGGGCGGCGGTGTTCAACTGGACGAGTCGCTCGGAACGCCTGCCGTCGAAGTGAAGAACTCGATCATTGCTGGCAACACAGCCAGCGAGGGGGCGGACGTCCAGGGGAATTTTGCGACCAGTGGCAATACTGGAAATAACCTGATCGGTGACATTGGCGTTGCGACGGGTTTCAGCAACGGAACCAATGGAGACATCGTTGGCGGCGAAACATCCGTGCTGATCAGCGACGCGACGAACGCGTTTCCGATTGTGATCACGGCGGCAGGTCACGGATTGGTGACAGGCGACCTCGTCCGCGTCTCCGGCGTCATGGGCAACGAGGCAGCCAATGGCGTCTTTACGGTCACCGTACTCGATGCCAGCACTTTCGAACTCGAAAACTCATTCGGGAGTGGCCCATATACTCCGGGGACCGGCGAGGTTTACCAACTCGTCGACCCGCGGCTTGGACCGCTGCAGAACAATACGGTACCTGACGACTCGGAGCAGATGACGCCCGTCACTGAGCCGGGACCGCTCGTGGCGCCCGTCGAGCCTGTCATACCAGCCACTCACGCCCTGCTGCCGGACAGCCCCGCTGTCGATGCCGGAAACAATTCCGGCGCACCAACTGTCGACCAGCGAGGCATCTCACGGCCGATTGATGGTAACAACGATGCGATGGCAACGGTCGATGTGGGAGCCGTCGAACTGTTTCATACGACGGTGAGCGGCGTTGTTTTCGATGATACAAACGGAAACGGCATTCTCGATCCTGGCGAGTTCGAGCAGTATGGCGTCACGGTGTACTTCGATACCAACCGCAATGGACGGTTTGATTCAGGTGAACCTAATACCGTATCGGGCTTCGGAGAACAGACAGCGGGGGCATACACGCTGACTCTCGTCCCACCGGGCCAGGGAACTGTCGATCTGATTCCGTCCGAACACAGCAGACGAACAACAACGCCCTCACTGGCACTGGGCGATCCCCAGGCGATTTCATCTGCGCCCGGTGCCGGCCACCGCGGGTCTGTTTCCGGCGACTTCAACAACGACGGCAATCCTGATCTGGCCGTCGCACTTTCGGGTGCGGGTTCCGTTCGCGTACTGACGAATGACAGCACCGGACAGTTCACAGCGATGGACTATGTGACGGGTGGCTTAGCAACAAACGACGTCGTGGCCGGAGACATCAACGGTGATGGCCTGCTCGATCTGATCAGCCTCAACTTTCTCAGCGGTTCGGTCACCATCCTGTTGAACGATGCCTCGCAGCCGGGACGTTTTCTTCCTCAATCGCCGATTACGTTCGGTGGGGCGACCCTTACCGGTATCGCTTCAGGTGATGTTAACAGTGACGGATTCAGCGATGTCGTGCTGGCAGATGCCGGTAACAACGTTCTTCATGTTCTTGTGGGTGACGCGTTCGGAGGGCTGTCGCCGCTGACGTCAATTGCCGTCCCTGGTTCGGTTTCGACGGGTCTGGTCATCGCCGACTTTGACGATGATGGACACCCGGATCTTGCGACGCTCGATCAGAGTGCCAACGCAGTCATCGTCGCATTCAACGAGGGCAGCGGCATCTTCAGCACACAGCAGATCGGCCTCGCGGATCAGCCGCAGTCGCTGGTTGCTGACGATCTGAATCGCGACGGACTTGTCGATCTCGCGGTGAGCCAGACCTCGTCAACCGGAACGCAGATTCTTCGAGGAGTCGGTAACCGCAGTTTCACGGCGACGCAGCTTCTGCCAGGGCTCGCCGGCCCCGATCTCCAGTCCAGCGACTTGAATGGAGACGGTCTGCCGGAACTGATTCTCGCACGCGAATTCATCAGTCTTGTGACCATCTACGAGAATCAGGGGGCGAGTGGCTACTTTCTGCCAGGTACCCCAATCCCCGCCAGCATTGATGTCCCCGTCGCTGAAGAGCCGCAGAGTCTGGCGGTTGGCGATTTCACTGGAGATGGACGCGGTGACCTGACAGTTTCCGGTGACTTGATGGATACCGTTCAGCTTGTGCCTGGCCTGGCGCATAGCTCGGTCGCAGTGGCCACGACAGGAGTCCCGGTCACAGGGATCAACCTCGGCGTTCAGCAACTGGCCTCGATTTCGGGGACGATCTTCAGCGACGCGAACCGCGATGGTTTTCAACAGAGCGTTTCGGTGAACTTCTTTGACGACTTTTCTTCGGGGTCCCCCGATTTCAACTGGCAGAACGAGCAGGGGGACTGGCAGGTCAGCAATGGCGCATACGTGGCGGGAACCCCGTCAAACAATCCCCCAACATACAACAGCCTGCCGTTTTCGTTGACCAACTTTGAGGCCGAGCTGGACATCAACAATGTCAGTGACGGTGGTCTGTGGATCCGGAGCGACCTCACCACGCATAGTGGCGTGCTGTTGGTGACGGGAGGTGGTGGCACGGGGCAGACCGGCCTTTACTGGCACATCGTGACGAATGGTACTGCGGGGGCAGTGCTGAATCCGGTCAGCGGTCTGTTTTCACCCGGCGACAATATCCATCTGCGCGTCGTCGCCCAGGGCGACACTTACTCGGTGTATCTCAATGGTTCTGCGACTCCGGCGACAACTCTGACAGACTCGAATTACTACGGTAACCAGTTCGCTCTGTATTCCAACTCGGCGCAGGCGTTTGACAACATTTCCGTGATGAGTCTTGAGGCGTCTGATTCCGGCCTTTCCGGCATCGATGTCTATCTCGACCTGAACGGCAACGGTCGGCGCGACAATTACGAACCCGTGACGACAACGACGGGAGACGATCCGGCAACTCCAGGTATTGACGAAAGCGGCCAATACCACTTCGACGATGTCGTTCCCGGAGACTACCTGGTCACGGAGATTCTTCCGCCTGGATACTCGCAGACGAGTCCGTCGGGCCTGTCGTTCTTTCTGCGCGGGCTGCCCTCGACCGGTGACGCCGCTGCGGCCACCGAACTGGTTGACGTCGACCACGACGGAATACTTGATCTCGCTGTCACGCGGGCACCGATTGGCGCGTCGGGCAGCCTTGAGATCTATCGGGGCGATGGTCATGGCGGATTTGTCTTCATTGATTCCGTGACGGTGGGACAGGGAGCTTATCATCTGACGGCCGGGGATATTGACGGAAACGGCAATGTGGACTTTGTCGTTACCAACTCAACTGACGGAACGGTCTCCGTCCTTGAGTTTGAAAACGGTTTGCTGCAGGACCGGACGCCAGCAGCGGTGATACCATCTCTGCCTGGCCCGGCATCCGTCCGGCTGGTCGATCTGAACGGCGACTCGCTGCCGGACCTGGTCGTTTCCAACATGGCACCTCTTCCCGGAAGTCGGGAGTCGGTCGTCTACTTTCCGAATCAGAGTACCGGTGCAGGCAGCTTTGCGTTCGGGACGCGTGTTGATATCGGCAGTGACGCCCCCGTCGTCGCGTTTGACCTCGCGGACCTCGATCTCGACGGGGATCTCGACCTGGTGACCGGAGAGCAGACGGGGCAAACGTCGTCTCCCGTCAGAGCCTATCGGAACGATGCCGGTTCATTTACCGAAGCCGGGATGTTCGACACCGGCCTCGACCCCTTGTCGCTGCGGATTGCTGACTTTGACCGTAACGGGCGTCCGGATATCGCTGTCGCCCTTCCAGGCTCGGGAGGCGAAGTCGACGTGTATCTGTCACATGGCGACTTTTCCTGGTCGTTTGGCAATTCCATGCTGACCGGCATGAATCCCACGCAGATGGTTGTCAGCGACTTCAACCGCGATGGCTATCTCGATCTCGCTGTGACCGACGAGTCGAACGGCGGGCAGATTGCTATCTTCACCAACGATGCCTACGGGTATTTCAATTCGGCCGGCAGCTTTGCGGCCGGGCCATCCCCGAACGGCCTGTCGAGTAGTGACATTGATGGCGACGGCGTGCCGGATCTTGTGGTGGCCGGTCTCGTCGACGGACAGAACAACGTTCATATTCTGCTCAATCGACCGGGCAGCCAGCAGGTCAGTGTCTCCGAATACGGTGCCGCTGGCTTCGTCGACTTTGGGATCACTGCTCAGGCCACGCTTCAGGGGCGCAAGTTTCTCGATCGTAACGGTGACGGACTGTTCAATGGAGCCGATGAACCGCTCGCAGGCTTCACGATCTTTGCCGACCTCAATAACAACGGGATGCTTGATCCCGGTGAACCGTCAACCGTGTCGGGTCCCGACGGCGTGTATGTGCTGGCGGGTATCGAAGCCGCTCAGAATGTCTCTATTCGCGAGGTCATCCCTGCAGGGTGGACGCAGACATTGCCGCGGACTTCCAGTGCGATCAGTACCGATTTTCTCCCGGTCGGAGACGACCCGGAACGAGTCGCCGTCGGAGATCTCGATGGTGACGGAGATCTCGATACGGTCACTGTCAATCGCGGGACCGATACGGTCTCCGTCCTGTTGTTCGACAGTGTGGCTGGCGAGTTCGTGCGCCGGGATTTCTCCACAGGCGGATCAGGGGCCTCAGACGTTGCTCTGGGAGATCTCGACGGTGACGGTCTTCCGGACATCGTCGTATCGCACAGCACCGTCGGTTCGGTGTCAGTCCTGCTGAATGATGGAAATGGCAGCTTTGGGATGCCGGTGGTCGTATTGACCGGCGAAGCTCAGCGCGTGATTATCGCTGACTTCACGAACGACACGATTCCCGATGTGGCGATCAGTGAATCGTCCGGTGTTCGGATTCTTGAAAACGACGGTAATGGCGGTCTCTCGTCCGTTCAGATGGTGGCTACAGGAGTTTTGCCAGTCGGAATCGTCGCTGCAGACTTCAACGGAGACGGTGTCGTCGACCTGGCATCGGCTGACAGCGGTTCCAGCCAGGTCAGCATCAGCCTGAACAATGCAGGCACGCTCCAGGCCGCTGTCGGAGTGCCCGTTACGTCAACACCGTCAGGGCTCGCTGCGGGTGACGTGGACGGCGACGGCGACATGGATCTGCTGGTGGCGACCGATGGACCCGCCCAGTTACTGGTCAACGATGGGACGGGTAGCTTCGCAGCTCAGGCCTTGAACAACCTCTATGGGACCGATGTCGTTCTGGGCGATATCAATGGCGACGGACATCTGGATGCTGCAACTCGCCTGGATTACGCGATTACGTTTTTCATTGGCAACGGCGCCGGGACATTCACCCAGAGCTATCTGTATGAAAGCTCCACTCCGCTGGGCGGCATCGCCGTCGCCGACGTGGACAACGACGGTCGCCCGGATCTTGCATTCACACGACAGCTTGACGGCGGCGGCTACGGCGACAGCACGGTTGGTTTTCTACTGAATGGAACCGGCAGTTACACCGTCAATCTGCCGGCTGGCGCCACGGTCGAAGACATCATTCACCTGCAGAGCGTTGACCATCTCGGTTTCTCACTCGCTTCTGATCCGGATGTCTCGAACGCCGCTGGAGGCGATATCTCGACGTCAGTCCCGCATCTCTCGCTGCCGACAATCGGCGCCGGAGTTTACGAGTTCTATTCCTTCACAGTGACCAACGCGGGCGACAAGGGCTACTTCGATATTGATTTCGGAAACAGCTCCACAGACGCATTCGATTCGGTGCTGTACCTGTATGACGCAGACGGCAACCTGCTGGCGACCAACGACGACGGTGACGGCGACCCGGGCAGCTCGGGAGAAGGATCCTTCACGCTTGATTCGCTGGTGGAGTACATGTTCCCGGCAGCCGGGATCTATGTCCTCGGTGTCGCCAGTTTTTCGAACGTTCCACTGGCCGGTATCAATGGCATTTCGCACGGCCCCGTGCCAGTCGGTTCTGATTACACGCTCCATATCTCGCTGGAAAATCATCCGCTGGGGACTGGAGTTCCGATGTCACCGGCCCCCGATGATGTTTTCAGTGGCCGGTTTGACTTCGGTAATGTTCCGACATCGGGCAATATCTCGGGCATCAAGTTCAACGATCTGAATGAGAACGGCCTGCAGGATGTGGGTGAGCCCGGGCTGGGTGGATTCACAATCTTCGCCGACCTCAATCTTGACGGGCTCCTCGATGTCGGCGAACCGTCGACCGTGACAGCCGCTAATGGTTCGTGGACGCTCAGTAATCTGGGCAGCCTGCGTGAATACACCATTCGCGAAGTTCAGCAGCCGGGTTTCATCCAGACCGCACCGGCCGATCTGCAGTTTGCGACCGTGGAACTCAGCAGTTCAACACCGCTTGGTGTGGCGGTTGCTGATGTCAACAATGACCTGCGCGACGACCTGATCGTTACCGACGAAGTCAATAATCAGGTGCTGGTCTATCTGCAACAGACAGACGGATCCTATGCGACACCAACAGCATATGGTGTCGGATCAGAGCCTCTGAAAGTTCAGGCGGCCGACCTGGATAAAGATGGAAACATTGACCTGGTCATCGTTAATACGCTGAGCAACAACGTGTCGGTGCTGCTCGGAACCGGAAGCGGAAGCTTCGTGACAGCGGTGAACTATGCAGTGCAGACGTCGCCGGAAGATTTTGTACTGGCAGATTTCGACAATGATACGTTTCTGGACATCGTGACAACAAACAGCGATTCCGATTCACTGTCCATCCTGATCAATGATGGCAACGGTGCGTTCGGCTCGGCGAACAACCAGTTTGTTGGAACAGGGACGGCGCCGGCAGGGATCGCCGCAGGGTTCATCAACGGAGACAGCAACCTCGACGTTGTAGTCACGACTCCCGGCCAGAACATCCTGCGCGTGTTCTTCGGCACCGGCGGAGTCGGTTTCACTGGTCCGGACACCATCCTGCTGACACCGGGTTCTGACGCCGAATCGGTACTGCTGGCCGATCTGAATGGCGACTCACTACTCGATGTGGCCCTGTCCAACTTTGGCAACGGAACAATCAGCGTTCTCCTCGGCAATGGGTCCGCCAGTCACTTTGGACAGGAAACTGTCTACCCCGTGTCGACAACGCCTGGCACGATCGTTTCAGGTGATTTCAATGGCGACCAGAAACCCGATCTGGCCGTTGTCCACGAAGACGTCGATCAGTTCTCGTTGCTGCTGGGCAACGGCGATGGATCGTTTCAGACAGCAACTTCGTACAACACGGGCGCCGCTCCCGGTTCGCTGGCGGCCGCCGATCTCGATGGGGATGGACTGACCGACCTGGTCGTGACGGCAACCGACGAAGGTCCGGGGACGATCGAGCTGATTCACTCAGTCGTCAACGGACACGTCGTCCAGCTCGATGCTGGCCAGAATGTGACCGGGCTCCTGTTTGGCAACACGGCGCTGAACAACCCGCCGGTTATCACCGTGCCGGCGACACAGAACACGAATGAAGACAACAGCGTTGTCTTTAGTGCTTCGAATTCGAATCAGATTTCCATCAGCGATCCGGATGCCGGTACCGGTGAATTAGAAGTCCAGCTCACGGTCAGCAACGGGGCATTGACACTCGGAAGCACCGCCGGTTTGACATTCCTGGGTGCGTCTTCTGACCTGGTCTCCAGCAGTGTGAAGATCGCCAACGGCACAGGCGGCGGGCCGACGCTCGAGAACTACGATTTCCTGGGCAGTTCGGTAGCGAACATCGGGGATCTGGACGGAGATGGTGTGACCGATCTGGCCGTCGGAGCCGATGGCACGGGGGGAACTAATAGCGGCGCAGTGTATGTGCTGTTTATGAATGCCGACGGAACGATCAAGAGTTCCACACAGATCGCCAGTGGCATGAACGGAGGACCGGCACTGGGGAGCGGTGTTCGCTTCGGCAGTGCGGTGACGAATCTGGGGGATTTGGACGGAGACGGCGTGACCGATCTGGCCGTCGGAGCTAATAGAGCTGGCACTAATAAAGGTGTCGTGTATGTGCTCTTTCTCAATGCTGACGGAACGGTGAAGAACTCCACGGAGATCGCCAGCAGTACGAACGGCGGACCGGCGCTCAGCAACGGCGATTTGTTCGGCAGTTCGGTTGCCAATGTCGGGGATTTGAACGGGGATGGTGTGGTCGATCTGGCCGTCGGAGCCAGAAGTTTGGGTGGTCCCGGTGCGGTGCATGTGCTGTTTCTGAACGCCGATGGCACGGTGAAGAGTTCCACCAAAATTGCCAGCGGTATGAGCGGTGGACCGACGCTGGGGAGCTATGATTCCTTCGGGAGTGCCGTGGCGAACGTCGGGGATCTGGACGGCGATGGATTGACCGATCTGGCCGTCGGGGCCTACGGCGATGATACGGGCGGCGGCATGAATTCGCGTCGCGGTGCTGTGTATGTGCTCTTCCTGAATGCCGACGGGACGGTGAAGGGCTCCACGAAAATTGCCAGCGGCACGAATGGCGGACCGACACTCTCGGACGGTGATCTCTTTGGCACTTCAGCGGCGGGCGTGGGTGATCTGAACGGGGACGGTGTGCCCGATCTGGCCGTTGGAGCTAAACGCGACAGAACTGGTGGTGGCCCGGCATCATATGTCGGCGCGGTGCATGTGCTGCTCCTGAACGCCGACGGCACAGTGAAGAGTTCCACAAAGATCGCCAGTGGCACGAGCGGTGGACCAACGCTCGTCGGAGATAATTACTTCGGCAGTTCGGTGACGGCGGTGGGAGATCTGAACGGGGACGGCGTGACCGATCTGGCTGTGGGAGCGAGCTACGACAGCACTGGAGATATTTACAATGGCGGTGGAAAAGGCGGCGCGGTGCATGTGCTGTTCCTGAACAAGACGGGCACCGGCAGCGATCTGAGATTTCGCGGCAGCCAGGCTGATGTCAATGCCGCTCTGGACGGACTGAGCTATTCGCCGAACGCTGAATTCAACGGTTCTGACTCGCTGTCAATCAGTGTCAGCGATCTTGGCAACAGTGGAGCGGGCGGGCCGAATTCGGTGACAGATTCGGTAGCAATCAACGTCGCTGCCGTGAATGACGCTCCAACGATTACGGTACCGGGCGATCAGACCATCACTGAGGATTCGCAGCTCGCATTCAGCAGCGCTGGCGGAAACGAGATCGTCGTCAGCGATGTCGATGCCGGGACGCAGGCAGTCAGCGTGAGCCTCCTGGTTGCAAACGGCACTCTGAGCCTGTCGCAAACGACCGGACTGACGTTTGACGTCGGAGACGGAACCAGCGATGCGTCGATGCAGTTCACCGGCACTTTGACTGACATCAACGCGGCGCTTGATGGTCTCCAGTATCTGCCGAATCTCAACTTCAACGGCTCTGATTCACTCAGTATCGCTGCCTCCGATCATGGCAACACCGGTTCCGGCGGGAACATGCTGGCATCAAATGCCGTCACCATCACGGTCAATGCCGTCAACGATGGCCCGGTGATTTCTACGCCGCCGTCACAATTCGTTGACGAGGATTCGACGCTTGCATTCAGCATGGCTGGCGGAAACCTGATCTCGATCAGCGA
This sequence comes from bacterium, assembly GCA_016124895.1. Lineage (GTDB taxonomy): Bacteria > Planctomycetota > Planctomycetia > Planctomycetales > Planctomycetaceae > JAPOLP01. The sequence continues at coordinate 52,215 of WGMU01000087.1, read as the reverse complement.
CGTTGATGCGGGCAATGCTCTTCTGGAACTGCAACTGACTGTCTCGGATGGTGTACTCACTCTGTCCGGAACCGCCGGCCTGACTTTCAGCGTGGGTGACGGCACCAACGACAGTTCAATGACGTTTCAGGGCTCTGCAGCCAGCATCAACGCGGCGCTCGAGAGTCTGACATATTCTCCGGGTCTGGATTTCAATGGTGCCAGTTCATTAACGCTGCTGATCAACGATCTGGGGAATACCGGTTCCGGAGGTGCAAAGACAGACGGTGCTGCGGTGACGATCGTCGTCAACGCAGTGAACGATGCTCCCGTCATTCAGTTTCCTGGCGGCACGCTGAGCTACACCGAAGGTGACGGGCAACGGGTCATTGACCAGAGCATGACGGCCGTTGTTACGGATGTTGATTCCGCCGACTTCAATGGGGGATCGCTCACCGTCACGATCGCCGCTGGCGGCAATCCGGCGGAAGACGTTGTCGCCATTCGCGATCAGGGTGCGGGAATCGGACAGATCGGCCTGTCGGGCAGCAATGTCCTGTTCGAGGGAACGACCATCGGAACGTTTGCTGGTGGAACAGACGGAAACCCACTCGTCATCAGCTTTATGGATACAACGGCGAATGCCGCTTCAGTCACCTCGCTGCTGCAGAACATCACCTACGAAAACCTGAACAGCGACAACCCGACTGTCGGCGACCGGACCGTCCTCTTTTCTCTGGCCGACGGCGACGGCGGCACGGCCGGAGTCAGCGCCACAGTGAGCGTCGCCGGCATCAATGACTCGCCGCAGATTCTCGAACTCGCTGGAGACTTGCTGAGCTATGACGAAGGCGATGGCGCCGTCGTGATCGATCAGAACATCCCGGCTCTGTTTGCAGATGTCGATTCACCCGATCTGAATACCGGAACGTTGACTGTTTCCTTCGTCAGCGGCGGAGTGAATGCCGAAGACGTGCTGTCGATTCGGAATCAGGGTTCCGGAACGGGACAGGTTGGCGTCGTCGATAGCGATATCAGCTTTGGTGGTCTGCTGATTGGTTCGTTTGTCGGCGGCAGTAATGGCGACAGTCTGGTCATCACGCTGAATGGAAGCGCGACGCCAGCCGCTGCCACGGCACTGCTGCAGAACATCACTTACGAGAACATCGACAATGACACGCCGACCTCCGGACTTCGCACGATCCGTTTTTCAGGCACGGATGGCGACGGCGGCACCACGAACAACGCGGACATCACCGTTGAAGTGCGAGCCCTCAACGACGTGCCGATTGTCGTCGTGCCAGGGCCGCAGTCGGTCATGCAGGACTCCGTACTGACGATCAACGGCATTACGGTTTCTGATGCCGACGCTGGCTCCGCCAATGTGATGGCGACTCTGGCTGTGTCAAACGGCGTGCTTACGGTCAACAGTTCAGCGATCGGCGGAGTTCCCTCCGCGAGGATTACCGGAAATGGCACGGCAACGGTCACGTTGCTGGGAACCGTGTCTGAGATCAGCGCGACATTTGGAGCCGGCGTTACTTATCTCAATGCGATGGGCTTCTCGGGTTTCGACAGCCTGACTGTCACGGTTAACGACCTTACGAATACGGGTGATGGTCCGCCGGCTGGGCAGACAGCAAGTCAGACCGTCGACATCAATGTGACGACGAATCTATCGCCGGTTCTGTCAGGCATCGAAGGTGCTCCGCTGACGTTTACCGAAAACGACGCACCTCTGCCGGTGACGCAGGCACTGACGGTCAGCGATTCCGATTCGCCTCTGCTGAGCGGCGCAACGGTCGCCATTTCGGCGAACTACCAGAGCGGGCAGGATGTGCTCACTGTTGACACGACCGGCACGGAGATTTCCCTCGTCGGCTTCGACACGCTGAGTGGCGTGCTGACACTGGCCGGTAATGATTCGTCGGCAGCCTACCAGCAGGTGCTGCGCACTGTTCGTTATCAGAACACCAGCGAACTGCCGACGACTGCGACGCGAATCGTTTCGTTCTCAGTCACCGACGGCTTTTCATCCAGTCCGGCGGCGACACGGAGTATCAACGTGGTTTCGGTCCCGGACGCGCCGGTGTTCGACGGTGGCCAGCCAGTCTCTGTGACGATCGACGAGAACCGGTCCGATGTCATGCCGATCTTCACCGTCGCAGTCAGCGACGTCGACTCAAATGCCAATGACCTGACATATGCAATCACCGCAGGCAATACCGGCAACGCATTTGCAATCAGTTCCGGTGGAGAGATCACGATCAACAATCCGGCGGCGATCGACTTCGAAACAACGCCGACATTTACGCTAACAGTTCAGGCCACCGACGAGACTCTGAATTCCGCCACTCAGACCTTCACGATCAACCTGAATGATCTGCCGGAGATCTTTGTGATTTCGCCAGCAGTCTTCGTGGCCGGACGAGTCACGCTGGTTCGTGACGGCGGACTGCTGCGGGCGGTCGATGACTCCGGTGAAGATCTGGTGCCGCCGGTCGCAGTCGCGAACGTGCTCAGCATCGACGTCACTGGACGGGACAACGCCAGCGATGAACTGCGCGTCGATTTCTCCGGTGGAGTGCCGCTTCCCGCGGGAGTCATCAATTACGACGGTGGAACAGGAACCGGCAGCGATTCGCTGTCACTGGTCGATGGTGCCGCAGTTCTGGTCAGTCACAGCTTTACCGACGAGCACTCGGGAAGCGTCCGCGTTGACGGATTTACCATTGCATATACTGGTCTGGAACCGATCGTTGACAACCTGAATGCTGCCGATCGGGTGTTCGCCTTTGGCGACGGCGACGACTCCATTCAATTGCTGGACGACGGAACGGCCGGTAACGGGATCGCGCGTCTGCAAAGTGCCAGCAGCGAGACGGTCGACTTCCGCGTACCGTCCAGCAGTCTGACCATCGTGACTGGTGACGGGAATAACACGGTCAGCCTGTTGACGGTCGATTCGCAATACAGCGTTCCGCAGACGATCGTTCAGGGAGGCGCCGGCCAGGATCTGCTCGACACATCGGCATTTGCACGCGATGGTCAGCCAGTCGCGTCCGGAACGCGATTACTTGGAAGTGGTGGCAGCGACACTCTGATCGGCGGAAACGGAAATGACTCGCTCGATGGAGGAACCGGCAACGACGAACTGTTTGGCGGCGCAGGAACCAACACGTTGAATGGCGGCGCGGGCGATGACCTGCTGACTCATCTGCTGTTTCAGGGAACAGATCAGGCGCAGGGCAGCACCGGCAACGACACATTGATTCTGCAGTTCGATGTTCGTTTCGGAGCGACCGCCCAGGCCGCGACATACGCATTCACGTCCGCAGAGAACGGCACGATCACAGGGCAGGCCCTTGAACTCGGCGAAACCGTTTCGGATTCACTTTCGTTTACGGGCATCAATGAAATCAGAGATGGCTTCGGAGCCGCGCAGACTCGCGTCGACTACTCCTCACTCACATCGGCGTTGACGTTGAATCTGATGCAGACCGGCAGTCAGACGTTTCCCGACGAGACGCGTCTCGTTTCTCCCGGACTTACGTCTTTGATTCTGCAGATGGTGCCGGGTCATCTTGAAGTCCTGGGAAGCACTGCCAGCGACCAGTTCTCGGTCGTCAGTCTGCCAGCCGGTTTCGATGCGGGTCTGACATTCGATGGCCGTGCCGGAAACGATGCGTTTTTCATTGCAGCCGGGCTTCCCGCCGGGGGACTCGATGGCGACCTTGATGTCACTGCGGAGTCGATTCAGCTCAACGGCGACATTGACGCGGGCAGCAATACGATCCGACTCAACGGGTCCGTGACGTTTACCGACCCGACAACGTTAACGGCTTCACTGGTCGACTTCGTCCAGAGCGTTCAGCTCGCGACCGGAAATCCACTGGCTGTTAACGGAGCAATCGACGTCGGCGGCGCTCAACTTCAGTTGATTGATTCACTGCAGCCGACGCCGGGCGACGCAAAACTCATTCTGAATAACGATGGCACTGATCCAGTCAGCGGAATGTTTGCGGGGCTGCCAGAAGGTGCCGTTGTCACGGCGACAATTCCGGCAAACAACGGCGGTGGCACTCGAAAATTCATTCTCAGTTACACCGGAGGTGACGGAAATGACATCGTCCTGCTGCCGACGTCGAGCCTATCCGGCATCGTCTGGGACGATCTCAACAAGGACGGAATTCGACAGATCGGTGAATCAGGCGAACCCGGCATTGCGGGTGTCACCGTTCGCGCCCGGCTGGCGCTCACCAGTCAGATTCTCGCGACCGCAACCACTGCCAGCGATGGAACGTACGTGCTGAGCGGACTGCCGGCGGCCGATGTCGTCGTCGAATTCGATCCGCCAGTCGGTGATCGTTTCACGCTGCGAGACGTCGGAACGGACGATACGGTCGACAGTGATGCGTTTCGTCTGACCGGACGAACGAACGCGATTTCCCTGCAGACTGGTGACCAGATTTCGTCGGTCGATGCCGGACTGGCTCCCGTACTCGTTTCGATTCTCGACCCGCAACCGATCAACGAAGGTCAGTCCGGCGATGTCACTATGCTGACGTTCGAGATTCAGCTCGACGGCCGATCCCCGCGGCCAGTCACAGTGACGGCGCAGGCGTTTGCCGGAAACAATGGCCAGTCGTTCGCGACGGCAACGCTCGGCACGGACTTCCAGCAGTTTACCGGCGGCAGCGTGGCCGTCACGTTTCAGCCGGGTCAGACATCGCAGTTCGTCAGCCTTCCGGTACTTGGCGACGGCACGATCGAACCAGATGAAGCCTTCGAAGTTCGTTTGTCAAACGCTGTTAATGGTACGATTAATGACAGTGTTGCTCTGGCGGTCATTCGCAACGACGACTTCCAGACGCGGACAGTCGAACTGGTACCGAACCCAACGGTCACCGAACGGAACTTCCCGGACCGGCCGAATCTGGAGTATCAGGTTCGACTGCTCGGCGCCCCATCGAATCAGGACATTCTGGTCAGCTACCAGACAGCACCGGGCACGGCACCAATCGGAGTTGTCGAGGCGACGCCGGGAACGTCAGCCACTTCGCCAGACGCTGACTACCTGAGCGCATCGGGTACGGTCCGCATTCTGGCCGGCCAGACGTCGGCGATCATTCGAGTTTCGGTTCTTGGTGACAACAACATTGAACCCAACGAAGTCGTACCACTGCGACTGACGGGCGTCTCGTCACTGGCCGGTATTCCGGTACAACTTGGAGCAGTCACGTCCACACTGGGAACAATCATCAATGACGACGTCGCCATGCCCACCGTGTCGATCGGTGATGCGCAGGTCGTTGAAAAGAACGAACCGTTTCTGCCGACGATGAAGTTTCCCGTCACGCTTGACGGTCCGTCGACTCAGACGGTGTCGATTCAGTTCTCGTCCGTCATCCTGCAGGGGACGGGCACGGCGACGGCGTACGTCGATTACACGCCGCGGTTCAACGGAGTCCTCTCTATTCCCGCCGGGCAGGTCAATGGCTTCATCGAGATTCCGGTTTTCGGCGACCAGGACATCGAGCCAGACGAAGTCATGGCGGTTGAGATTCTCAGCGTGACGAACGGTCTGATCGGCGAATCGCTCGGCGTGGGCACAATCATCAACGACGACTTCGCCACTCCGCAGGTCGGCTTCAGCGGCAATGTCTCTGTCAACGAGGGACGGCGGAACGAGTTCCGTCAGATGCAGTTCCAGGTCTCGTTAAACGGACCAGCGGCCACCGACGTGACAGTTGTCGTTTCGACCGTCAATCCAGGCACTTCAACCGGATCACTGACGGCAACTCCGGCAATGCTCGCGACAGGCGGAAGCGTGACTCCCACTGGAGGCGACTTCCTGTCGTTCTCGCAACGCAAGGTCGTGATCCCGCGAGGTCAGACATCGGCAACCGTTGCGGTCGATATCGTCGGCGACGAGATGCCGGAAAGTGACGAGCAACTGCGACTGCGGATCGACCGCGTCGAAGGCAATGTGACGCTGGATCCGGCGCGGACGCAGGCAACAGGCACGATCCTCAACGATGACCGGCCGAGCGCCGTGGTGACCGTCGATCCAGAAACCACTGTTCGCGAAACTGACGATCCCAAGACCAGTGTGGCCGAATTCACCGTGCGTCTTGATACGGTCGCGAACGAAACGGTCACAGTCGGCTATCGCACGATAGACGTGTCAGGCATGGGCCTTGCGACGCCGGGCGTCGACTTTGTTCCAGTGGGCGCGACGCCTGGCACCGAAGGCACGATCGTTTTCGCCCCCGGTGAAATCGAGAAGAAGATTCGAATCGTCGTCATCGGTGATCGACTGCAGGAAGATCCTGAAGACTTCTTCATTGAACTGACCAGCGTTCGCGGCGAGAACGACGCCGGTCGGGCCGTCGACTCAAGCACGGGCCTCATCATCAATCCTGCGGCCACACTCGATCCGTTCCAGTCGCAGGCGAAGGCTACGATTCTGGATAACGACAACGGGCAGGCGACTGTCTCGATTCAGTCGACGGCGTCAGTGCTCGAACCTGACGCGCCTGCCGTCTCGCCGGTCACACTGACAGTCTCGCTCGACAGCGCACTCGATCATGATGTCGTTGTTGCCTGGTCGACGCGCAGCAGTTCGCTGCCGGGAGATGCCACTCTCGACGTCGATTACCAGTCTGTCGCGGCCGGCACAGTGACCATCCCGGCCGGCCGGACCTCAGCGACCGTTTCAGTTGGCATCATTGGCGACAATCTGCAGGAAGGCGACGAACAGTTTCTCGTGATGCTGGATTCGGTGATTTCCGGTGCGGCAGACATCTCCCGGACCGACCAGCAGGGTCAGGTCACGATCGTCGACAACGATTTTGAACGTCCCGTCGTGCAGATCTCAGATGCGGAAGTCATTGAAGGCGACCCCGGTGATGATGTCGATCTTGTCTTTACGATCCAGCTCGCTGGACCCGTCCCCGATCGGCAGGTGAGCGTTGAACTGGAGACCGACCGGCTGGCTGACGAAATCTCCGGCCTTGCTCTGACCGACGGTGACAACCGCGACGTGTTCGCCACGCGCCGCATTCTGTATTTCGACCCGAATGTGACCACGCAGGAGTTCCGTGTCCGCGTTGTGCCCGACAATCGCTTTGAAGCCGATGAACTGGTTTTCGTCCGATTGTTCAATGCCGATGGCGTCGATCTCGCCGACGGAGCGAACCAGGCGGTCGGACGCATTCTCAACGACGACTCACCGGTGCCAACGCTGTCGATCGCTTCGGCAATGATGCTTGAAGGCGACACGCCAGGTCAGAATGTCCTCGAATTTGAAGTCACACTCGACGCCGACCCGCAACAGTCCGGAGGCCAGACGGTCACAGTCGATTACTCGACGCTGGATTTCACGGCGCTCGCCGGGTCTGACTATCAGCCGGTTTCCGGCACGCTCACGTTCAGCGGCACAACCCGTACGCAGACGATTCAGGTTCCGATCATCGGAGACACGGTCGACGAGCGCACGGAAGAATTCGTCGTTCAGCTTTCCAGTCCGGTGAACGCGACGCTGGATCCGGCGGCATTTCAGGGCAGCGGAGTGATCGAGAACGACGACAGCCCGGCGATCCAGTTGCGGATCGATGCTGTGACGCAGCGGGAAGGCAGCGACGGAACGACAGACTTTGTCTTCACCGTCACACGGGTCGGGCAGCCGACGTCGAATGTTACGGTCGACTACTCGACCCAGGCAGGAACAGCACTTGCCGGACTCGATTTCGTGTCGCAGTCGGGACGTCTGACATTTACACCCGGAGGTGTGGCGACTCAGCAGATCACCGTCAAAGTGGTCGGCGACAGTCTGCCGGAGGACGAAACCAAATCCTTCTTCGTGAGCCTGGCGAATCCAACCGGCGCGACGGTCGATCCGGCCACTCCGCAGGGAACTGGAACCATTCTCGACGACGATGTGCGCGTCTTCCGCGAAGACGCCGATCAGGAGCTGATGCGAATCGCGCGGCAGATTCAGGACCTGATCGATCAAGTCGGCAATAACCCCGGCAATCAGGAACTCATCGACCTGATCACGTTGCTCAGCCGTGAAGTTCTCCGGCAGTTGAACCTTGACGCCGGACTGGTCTTCATCACTGACCCGGTCGACTTCCTCCTGACCGACGTCTCAAGCCGCACCGTTGGCTATACGAACTCCAGTGGCGAAGTGACCGAAGTCGCTAAGGCGTACTATTCCGGTGACGCCGCGGTCGAGCTTGTCGTGATTCCTGGAGCCGAATCCGGCGTCTACGGCCTGCAGCTTACTGGTGTCGGGTCGGGTGCGTACCGGACAGCCGCCACGCTCGTCACGGCGGAAGGCTTTGCCACGACTCAGACCACCGGCGGCGTGCTCAACGGGGATTTTGAACTGGCCCTCAATCTGACATCGACTCCCGTGGCGAATCTGCAGAACAGCGTCTTCGCCCAGTTGGCGGGGGCCGCCGGCAACGCGGTGGCGCAGCAGCTCCTGAACAATCAGACGAACTCGCAACTTGCGGCGGCGGAAGATGCGCGGCTGGCGTTTGAGAACCTGCTGGCCGAATTCCGTGACTCTGCCATCATCGACGGCCGGGCTCAGCCATTCGGCGGCATCTTCGGACAGGTCCTGCGTTCGGTGACGGACTTCGGCAGCCAGCTCAGTCGCTCCGTCGCCGATGAACTGCACGAACTGTTCGGTGACCCGGCGGATGAACTGCAGCCGCGTGGCATTCGCAATCCGGCCAACGCCGAGAACAATACTCCACCCAATACGCTCGACACCTTCTGGCGCAGCCTCGGACGCACGCTGCTGGGCACGCCGGGCAATCTGCTGAACCTGTCGGACTTCTTTGATCTGACGGGCTCGAACGAAGAAGCCGGCGAGGCCCAGAATGGTGATGCCGCTGAAAACGGACAGCAGCAGAATGGTCAGAACAATGGGGCGAATGACGGAGCTGCGGCACCCAATAACGGCCAGGCTCAACCCAACGAAAATGACCAGGCGGCCCTGATGCCGGAACGCTACCGCCGTCTGCGCTACTGGCCGGACGGCCGCTTCGCTCAACTCGACGACGGCAAGTCGAGTCCGTGGGCTCAGCCGCGGCAGACAAAGCCACCGACTCAGGAACCAGCACGGGCACCGGGTGTCCGTTCGGTTCCGCAAACAGCGGTGCGTGATGCTCAGGACACAGGTACCGCTTCGCAGGAAGGCGCGTAACCGTTCGCCCGGACGTCAGCACCTGCCTGACTGACGCATCTTCGGCCGACAGTTTGTCGTTCAGAATCTGCAGACCCAGCCGCTGCGGACTGGTCGACATGCCGGGTGAATGGCAGACTCTGTTCTGTCATGAACAGCAACTTTCTGATCCGCGTCACGATTCTTCTCCGGTCAATCACCCTGATCGTCGCGTTGTCTTCGTGCGTCGAGATGCACGCACAGGATGCTGCCAAAGACCTGACTCCTGCAGAGACGATGGCGCAGGGCTTTGCCAACAGCGACCTCGATCCTGCGCATATCGGGACGATGTCGAGCGGGTTGCTGTCGATCGCGTACGATCATCCGGAACTGGCTCAGTTACCCGATCTGATTGTCTCTGACCGCGACGGCGACCTTGGCCGCGCAGAATCGCTCTGCACCGAACTTCTGAATCGGAAGCCAACTGCCGACGTCTTCCTGTTGCGTGCCGCGATTCGCCTTGATCTGGAACAACCGACAGCGGCACACGCTGACGTCGATGTCGCCCAGGAGCTGGGCCCGCGCGACTGGCGGATCCATCTGGTGCGCAGTCAGATCTTTCTCGCTCAGGGAGAGTGGGATCTCGCGGAAGCCGAATCGAACCTCATGGAGAACGCCTGGGACGCTAACGTTTTCTGGGAGGATGCCCCTCGCATTGAGCCGTGGTCGGATCCCGGAGAGTTGCTCGGGGCATTCCTCGGCAGGATTGCTTTGAGCCGCTCAATGTCGCTGGCTGTGCTTGCGGCAGTCGTTTTCCTGATCTTCTGGCTGTTCGCCTTCCTTCGAGGGCGAAAGCAGCGGCGCGACGCTGGCGGATCCTGGCGGCGGCTGATTGCGGTGTCGGCCGTCGTCGCGCTGCTGTGGACGCTCCCCGTCACGACGTTCAGCACGCTGGAGTTTCTGGACATCGGCCGGCCGCCTTCCCTCGTCTGGCATTACGTTTTGTTATTGCTCTCAGCTCTGATGGCGTTCCTGATGATGAGTCCGCCGAACATCACCTATGTCGGCAAAGAACCGCTGCCACTGTGTGATGACCCCGAGCTGGTCGATCGGATTCGTCACCTGGCGGAAGCGTTGCATGTTCGCGTGCCGCGTGTCCGCGTGCAGACCGCAGTCAATTCGGTCAAGGATGGTGTGGCGGCGTTTGTCGGCGGACTGGCTCCGTTTTCCATCGTCGTTTACGACACCGTGCTGCAGCAGCTACGCACCGACGAGCAGGACGCGGTAATCGGACACGAACTGGCCCACGTAGCGAACCGTTCGATTCGTCTTTACGTCGCACTCTTTCCCCTGGCGGCGTGCTGCGGAGTCGTGATTTCGTTCTTTACCAATGGCTATCTCGGCTTCATTTCTGCAATCGCTTTGCGGAGTGGCGTCTTTCGCATCGTCAGCCGCCGGTTCGAGTATGACAGCGATCGTCGGTCTGCTCTGGTGACATCACCGGATGCGATGGCTCGCGGACTGCGTCGCATTCATGCCGGCCATGCACTCGGGCGGCCGACCTTGATGGCGTCTTTGGCGCTCAGTTGCTCAACGCACCCGTCGCTGGATGAACGCGTCGCTGCGCTGGCGAAGCTGAATGTCGAATCCGGAATGGTGACCGTTCCGTTCGACGAGCGTCGCGTGCGGCTGTGCCAGCGGCTGGCGCTGGGTTTCGGATTCGGCTGGCTGCTGCTCGTCCCTCTGAGCATCGGCCACATGCTGCTGACCGGAAACGAGCGGGTCGCTTTGCCGTCACTGCATCTCGCCATTCTGACGCCGCTCATTCTGCTGATCATCGCGCTCCGTCGCACAGCCAGGATTGATCACCGGCGGGTTCATGGCCGCTGGCGCTGGTCGAAGCTGACGAGAAAGCAGAAGACTGGCTGGACTGCTGCCGCCGTCCTTGTCGGCAGCGTGTTACTCGGCCAGATCGTCATCCTAGCGAGGTTCCAGGAAGTCGAAGGCTGCGAGACATGGACCGCCATCCTGCTGATGCTCCTGTCGCTGTGCTTCGTCGCTTCGCTGCTCGTGCTGATTGGCATCCCGATGAGCAGCCGTATCAACCGTGGCAAAGTGCCGAAGCTGATGATTGAGATCAGTGGCGCACTGCAGCGAGGTGATTACGGCGGAGTCGTGAAGATCGCGTCGGACAATTACAAGGTCATCGCAACGGATCGGTTCCTGACTCACAATGCGGCGGTTTCACTGCTGGCCATCGGGCGTTGTGAGAAGGCGGTCGAGCTGCTCGAAAAACTGCATCGCGACTATCCGTGGATGCCGGTGACGGCAACGACACTCGCCCGCGTCTATCTCGACAGCGGCAACAACCAGCGGGCCATTGAAATCGTCGACTACATCCAGCCGGAGCTTGATCGTCAGGATCCGCTTCCGTTGATCCTGAAGTGTCGAGCGTTCCGCGGGCTCGATCGAACTGACGAGGCCCTGACCATCGCCCAGCAGGCTCTGACCATCGCCCCTGACGACACTGCCATTCATGCGCTGCTGGCCATGCTGGCACTCGATCGCGGGGATCGAGCAGAGGCCGATCGCCAGATTGAACTCGGCGAATCATTGCTGCCGGCCGAACCTTTGTTGCGGCTGGCTCGCGCAGAACGTGCCGTTCTGGATGAGAACGTCGAGGCGCTGTCCGAAGAAGTGCGGGAACTGCAGCGGACAATCTCACACCAGCCGCTGCTGCTGCTGAACCGGACGGTCGCAGTTGTCGCCGAGCAACTCGCCCGGCTGTCCGGTGACAATGGTTCGCTTCCCGTCGACGATGCAGAATGCTGCCCCGCCTGAAGGATGCCACAGTCATGAATCGCAGACTGAACCGCGTATGCTCACTGAAATGACTGCGGAATTGTCGTCGTTCACTCCCCGACAGGCCGCGTCGCGCAACTTGCTTTCCCGGAACGAACAACGACCACGAAGCCTCAGGCTGACGTCCTGATCCCGGAAACGGTTCGGCACACATCCTCAACTCAACCTGCAACCAGGGATTTCCAACATGCTCGATCGAAGACAGTTTCTCACGGCTGCCGGCGGCTCTCTGCTTCTGACTCCGTTTGCATCCGCCGCTCAACAGTCGGCAACGGCACGCAAACGGCTGGCGGTTGTCACGACGCTGTGGAAATACGGGACGCACGCCTGGCACATGGCCGAGCGGTTTCTACACGGCTATCCGAAACAGGGCAGGTGGCATCGGCCAGGCCTGGACGTCGTCGCGGCGTATGTCGATCAGCAGCCCGATGGCGACCTCAGCCGTCGCCGCGCTCAGGAAAACGGATTCTCGATCTACCCGACGATTGCTGAAGCCCTGCGCTGCGGGGGTGAGAAACTGGCCGTCGACGCTGTGCTGCTGATCGGGGAGCACGGTGATTACCCGCTCAACGAATTCGGCCAGAAGCTGTATCCACGGCACCGGCTGTTTACAGAAATCGCGAACGTCTTCCGCATCGACGGGCGCTCGGTCCCCGTTTTCAATGATAAGCACCTGTCATGGAGCTTCGATCTGGCGCAGGAAATGGTCGACCTCTCACGCGAACTGAAGTTCCCGCTGCTGGCAGGCTCTTCACTGCCGGTGACGTGGCGGATGCCGTCTGTCGAAATGCCGTTGGGTGCCGAAATCGAAGAGGGTCTGGTCGTCGCCTATGGCAGCAAAGACATCTACGACTTCCATGCCATCGAGACATTGCAGTGCATGATGGAACGTCGTCGTGGCGGTGAAACCGGCGTCGCCAGCGTGCTGGCCCTTGAGGGCGACGAACTCTGGCGACGAGTCGACGCCGGCGATCTGCCGGGCGGCTGGAGTCCGCAGCTCTTTGAAGCCTGCCTGTCGCGCAGCCAGACACTGCGTCAGCCGGAATCTTTCAGCCATCGTTACCCGACGGCAGACCAGATTCGAGAATGGGGCAAAGACGCTCGCGGCTACTTCTTCCGCTACGTCGACGGCACGCGCGGCACCGTGCTGATGCTCAATGGTGTCGTGCAGGACTTCAACTTTGCAGCACGTCTGAAGGGCCGCGAGGCCCCGCTCTCGACGTTGTTCTACCTGCCGCCGAACCCGAACGTCGTCTACTCCGCTGCTTTGATGGATAACGCCGAGCAGATGTTTCTTACCGGAAAAGCTCCGTATCCGATTGAGCGAACGCTGCTGACCAGCGGTCTTGTGGAAGCAGCACTGCAGTCATTAACCAGACACCAGCCGCTTAAGACACCGCATCTCGACGTCACTTACAGCGCGTCTCAGGAGTCAACCTTCTGGCGCGAGTAAGCATCAAGACGGGCAGCCGCGGAATCGTCTCGTGGCAGGCAGCCGGCAGGCGTGTTCCGTAAACGGCACCAGGCCCTTCGATTTCGCATAACTGCAGCTTGTGCAGCATTTCAAGCACAGCTTTCACTGCGACGTCGCGCTGAGCAGTCCGTCAATCGAATCAAGCGATACTCTCAGGACCTCCATCGTCTGCTTCGCACCGGAAAACGCGATCAGTAGGTGACCGTCATGTTCGATCATGTGCGGATAGTCGATGTGCCGACCGCCGACCAGGTAGAAGAGGTGCGTGAACACCAGACCGTCCGGACTGATGGCCAGCGTGAGTGGGTCGCGGCGTCGCGGATTGGAATTCGACACCAGAGCGAAATAGCCGCGCGACGTTTGCAGTGCGAAGAACTTACTGGTCGCATCGGGAAAGTCTGTCTGAATGATACGGCTCCAGGTCCGGCCGTTGTCGGTTGAGAACGTGCGCAGCAGACGCTTCGAACCTCCGTTGTCACGAATCAGGCCCACCAGGTTTTTGCCGTCCGGCAGCACGTACCAGTAAGGTTCTTCCGGACGGCCTTTTCGGTCATAACTGGCCAGCGGACGAATCTGCCAGCGGTTGAATTCCTTGTCGCCCCCGATCATGACAGACACCTGCTGGCGGTGATCGCGGCGCGTCATCATGTACTCACCCGACGGCAGCTTCTTCGGCGGAAAGTTATTCAACGTGTCGTCGAGAACCGTACCGTGGGCCACCCAGCGCTGTAATGATTCTTCCCAGCGAAACGCTTCAAGGCTCAAACCTTCACCTGGATAGCCTGGCGCATTGAAGTGACTGGCCAGCGCGAGTAGTTCGCCGTCACGCACCCACAGTCCGCGGGCAATCCATCCGAAGCCGTCAATTCTCGGCGGGCCGGACAGATCAGCGGGCTGGCTCCAGCGCAGACCGTCCGTGCTTGTCGCATAGGACACGCGAGTGCCTGGGCGGTCGTGCCCCGGCACAACGTTACGATGCTGCTCGGCCGTGAGTTTCGGATTCGGCACGCCTGGCCCGTCGCTCCACATCGCCCAGTAACGGCTGCCGAAGTACGCCAGATACGCATGCTGATGCACCCAGGTGCCGGCACGATCGCGCGCGTCGCTGATCACTGCGTGCTCGGACGGAACTCGCGGCAGCCGCGCGAAGTCGATTTTCGCCGGGTCCGAGTCCACTTCCGGCAGCTTGAGCATAAACGGGCTGGCCGGATTCATAACGGGATCCGGCCAGTCCGACGGAGGGGCCGCATGCGCTGCACTGGCCGCCAGAGATGCTGTAGCGACCAGGCATCACAGACCATGAAAACCTGAGACGCGTTCGAGTCTTCTGTTCGTGCGTTGAGTCGTCATTGATCACACTTCCTTCGAGAACCTGACTGACCACAGGCAACTGCCGCGCGGTACAGACCTTGCCCGACCTGCTGGTACCGGGCTCTTACGTTCCAGTCATTCCGGACGTTTCCCGTCTGTTGGCGCTTCTGGCTTGTCATCGAGCAGTTCCAGTCGAATCTTCCGGAAACGGACCTCCGTCTTTCCACCGCTGTGCAGTTGAAAGGCGATGATGCCGCGCGTCGCTCCCCTGGGATCATTGAGGTCCACGCATGTCTGGCCGTTAATCGCCGTCCGAATGTAATGTCCGTCGGCAACGACTTCGTACGTGTTCCAGTCACCCGGCTTGACGTACTGCTCGCCGGACTTGGCCCACAAAAGCGCGCGGCCGTGTTCCTCGTACAGCTTGCCCCACCAGCCGGCGCCAATATCCGCCTGATAGCCGGACACCTCGCCATCATGCGCCTTGCTGCGGAACTGGATCCCGCTGTTGCCGGCGTTGTCGACGAGTTTGACTTCCAGCGTCAGACGGAAATTCACAGCCGACAGGTCACTGACGATCCACTCGTTGCGGCGTAATCCATCCGTGCGTCCGACGAGTTCGCCGTCTTCCACCGACCACAGATCAGCATGTCCCGACCAGCCGGTCAGATCACGGCCGTTGAACAATATCTTTGCTGTTTCGCGAGTTGCCGGGACTGGCTGTTTTACAACGGCGGTTGATGCCGCACCGTCTGGCGGAACGTTAGACGCACCGGCAACGAAGGTTCCGTCTGACTGGCGGAGACGCAGCCAGTCGATCGCCACCATGTACGCCTTCACGGCCTGCGGATTCGCTCCCGCGATCTGCAGCGTCAGCGAGTGCTTGCGGCCTTTGACGGCGAGTTTCGGAAAGCTCAGTACGCCGGTCGTAATCACGTCGGGATTGAACAGGTCGATCGGATCACCGAGCGGCTGATCGTCGAGTGACAACTGCACGATGCCGTAATCCCGAGCGCAGGTCAGAACGACTTCGAGATCGACCGTTCCAGTGAACTCGGGCAGGTCGAGTGTCAATGCGTCGCCCGGCCGACCGCCTGCCCACCAGAGCTGCGCGTCATCGCTCCAGCGGTCTTCCTTGAAGCGGCTCATATCCTGCGTCTGGGGTTTACCGGCGGACGCCCGAGACTTCAACGACTCTCCCTCGATCGCGCCCTCAACGCGGCCCGTCTTTTCGTCGATCTTTGCTTTCGGTCCGCGAGCCGCTTTGGCGCTCTCAACTGACGGCAGCTTCAGACCGGTGTACGGCTTCGGCTGCGCGGCCTGCCATTCCGCTTCTGGGACAGATTTCGTCTGATGCGTCAGAACGTGAGCGCCCTTCATGCCACCGACGATGATGTCCAGTTTTCCGTCGCCGTTGATATCCGTCACAGAAAGCTGCCGCCCGATACCCGCTTCTCCATCAGCCTGATACGGAATCCAGTCGACGCCCTTGTCGGTTCGCGTCAGCCGGAACCAGTAGACAACGGCGCCGGCGTCCCACATCGGACTCTGCTTGTGATGCGACCAGTAAGTCTTCCCGGTGACAATATCCTTCAGACCGTCGCCGTCTATATCCGCCAGCGCGACCGAGTGCAGTTCGCTGAACAGAACGCCGTACTTATTCTCCGACGGGTGCGATCCCATAATCAGATGATGCTTGAACGTAACGCCGTCGCCGTCGCGGACCTGTTCATACCAGCTCAGACCAAAGTCATGCGCCGCCTGGCTCGTGATGACGTCGTTGTCGCCGTCACCATCGACATCGTACGCGTATATTTCCGCCCCGCCGTACGCGTTGCTGAACGAGGCCGCGTGCGGAATCCAGCGTGACGATTCTGCATTCGATTCGGGTTGTTCGAACCAGCCCTTGGAATGAATCACGTCGAGCCGACCGTCGCCGTTGACATCACCAATCCCGAGCCCGTGTCCGAACTTTGTTGCGGTGATCTGCTCTGAAATCGGGTGGAACGACCACGCGTCAAATGGCCTGTCCCAGTTGATCGTCGCAAAGCCGAAGAAGCCGTCGCGCGTGCAGACCAGTTCGGGCCGCTCATCACCAGTGAGATTTGTCAGTTGCGGAGACTCGTTGGAGACCCAGTCGAAAACCTGGTGCTTCTTCCAGTGCGAACTGAGCCCGGTCGGTCCGGGGTTTTCGTAAACGTACGCGGGCGTGCCGGGAAAGCCGACGACGAAGACATCGTTGCGTCCGTCGCCATTGAAGTCGTAAACCCACGAAAAGAAGTTGTCCGCATACCGGTTCGTGTCCTGCGGCACCGGCGTGTAGATCTCATGCTTCACTTTGAAGTCCGGTCCGACGAACCAGAACGGCCCATAAACGACGTCGACCCTGCCGTCCCCATTGAGGTCTCCGGTGTTGGCGCCTTCCGAGTAATACACGTCAGTCAGTTGCTGCCTCTGAAACGAGTGCAGTGTGAAGTCGTCCGCTGTTGCCGAACTCAACAGAGCTGCCAGCGCGACAACCACTTGTAGATTCAGAATCACGAGTGTCTTCATAGCGATGATGGACTCCCTCTGGGAAACAGCGGCGCGACGTCAAACGACGATCGAACGGTCAATACGCCCTCTGGACGAGCGGGCTTCGCGGACATTGTGTCGGGCCGGCGACAGTCCCGGTAGCATGACACGCTTAACGCGGAAATCCGATCGATGTCTCTGTGACTTTCGTATGAACCGTGATCGAAACAAACTCATCATTTTTTCAGACTGACAGCAGCGCAAAGACTCAAAGGAACGCAAAGTCTTCGCGAATCTTTGAGACTTCGCGTCTTTGCGCTGAGATGTCGGACTGTTGTTTCGGACGCATTCCTTAATGAAGTGATCCATGCTCGCCGACACCAGCGTTCTGACTCTGCCGGATTATCTCGTCATCGGGATCTACCTCGTGGCGACGCTCGGTCTCGGTGTCGCTATCGGTCTGCGGCTGAAGAGTGGCACCGACTTCTTCCTGGCCGGGCGACGGTTGCCGTGGTGGGCGATCGGCATGTCGCTTGTCGCCACGGATATCGGCGGAACGGACATTATCGGAGTTGGTGGAGCGGCCTACAGTCACGGACTGGCGGTCGCAAACTTCGAGTGGATTGGCTGCGTACCTGCGATGATTGTCGGCGCGTTCGTCTTCATCCCCTTCTTCTACCGAGCCGGCGTTTATACCGTGCCCGAGTTCCTCGAACGCCGCTACAACGCCGGCGTTCGTCTGGTCATGGCGCTGTGCTGGCTGCTGTTCATGGCCTGCAACCTCGGCATCATGCTGCTGGCGTCGGCCAGGATGATGTCGGCGGTGTTCGGCTGGAACACGACGGCGTGCATTGTAGTGACCGCTCTGCTGGTCGGCGGCTACACACTGATCGGCGGCCTGGCTGCGGTCGTCTATAC
The DNA here is from genome assembly GCA_016124895.1 of bacterium. Lineage (GTDB taxonomy): Bacteria > Planctomycetota > Planctomycetia > Planctomycetales > Planctomycetaceae > JAPOLP01. Next base: position 33,979 of record WGMU01000087.1, on the reverse strand, counting down.
CGACATGATCCAGTGCTGTGTGATGATCACCGGCTGCCTGATGATTCTTGTGCTGGGACTGGTCGAGGTCGGCGGCATTGGTGAATTGAACCGTCGACTGACTGAGGCCGAAGGACGCACTCAGCAAACCGTCGATACGCCCGATGGCCAGCACGATGCGCCAGCGTCAGTCTCGAACGAACTCGACACAGGCCCCGCCGAACGCACCTCGCTGATTCTGCCGGTCGATACGCCCTCGCCGTTTCCCTGGCCGGGCATTTACTTCGGTCTGGCACTGATCCTCAGCCCGGCCTACTGGATCGGGAATCAGGCCATCGTGCAGCGGTCGCTCGGAGCCCGCAGCGAGTTCGAGGCGAAGGCGTCGTACGTCTGGGGAGCCCTTCTCAAGAACATCATTCCACTGATCGTTGCCGTGCCCGGCCTGATCGCCGTGGCTCTGCTACCCGATCTGCCCAACGGCGACGCCGCGATCCCCAGCCTCGTCGGCGTGCTGCTGCCGGCTGGCCTGCGAGGTCTGTTCGTCGCTGCGTTTCTGGCAGCGTTGATGTCGAGCATCGATTCGTACCTGAATTCAGCCGCGACCATCGTTTCCAGCGATTTGTACAAGCGGTTTCTGAACCCGTCCGTGACCGACGAGCAACTGCTGCGCGTCGGCCGTGTCACGACCGTCGCTCTGATGATCTGGGCGTTGGGCTTTGCCTTTCTGCTGACGCGCATGAACGAAGCGTCTGGCATCTACTCCATCTTTCAGACGCTGATGGCCTTCTTTCAGGGCCCGGCCTTCGCAGTCCTGCTACTCGGCATTCTGTGGCGACGGGCGACCGGTCGAGCCGCGCTGTTCGCCCTGCTCTGCGGAATCTCCACGTCGGTTTTGTTGTACGCACTGAACCAGCCCGCCGTTTACGAGGCCCTCGGATGGCCGCCACTGTTCCAGATTCAGGAGCCGTTTCTGTACTTCTCGATCTGGGCATTCCTCGTCACGGCTACTCTGCTGGTCGTGAGCAGTCTGCTGAGCCCACCCGATCCCGAGGAGAAACTCCGCTACGTCTACTCAGCCTGGGCCACAGTCGAAGCAGACAGCGAGCCGCCCACAACTCTGCCCGCAGGAGAAGCCGCATGACACCTCTGCATCAGTTCGGCGAACTTCTCCGCGACACGCTGTCGAATATCCCCCTGTGGCTCGTGCGAGTGCTCTTCATCGGCACTCTCATCGCCGTCCTGATCTGGCTGCTGCGTCTGCCTCGTTCCGCAACAACGCCACGTGGCGGAACAACGCGCTGGGACGAGAACCTCAAAACGACAGCGTCAATCGCCCTGCTGGTCCAGATCCTCATCTACTCACTGCTCTGACGCTACTCCGCTCCGACCGTGACCGCCCCAACTGGGAACGAAAGGACGAATGCCCAATGGTCCCAGAGCGGTCAGCAGACGCAGGTTGCGACTCCGTCCCGACAACTGTGGTCTTCCTGACGATCAAGTCGGAAATCCAAACTACTGGGAGCACAATCGGATCGAAGCCGCACAGGAAGCCCCCGAGGTCACCCTCAGTTCACATCCCTGTATACCATGCTTGTCCCTGATGTAATTCTTCTTCGCTGAGACGCATCAGTGGACTCCAGCCAGTGGCCGCGTCCGCAACCCGAGAGTGTCGCCTCCCAATTCACGCTCCATCGACAAGCGGGCAAAACCGTTGGCGGCGTGCGATTTGACCGGCGCGACCAGGCGACGCCGTGTCGCGGTGAACCGGCCAGCCAGCACGCGCTGGCGTGCGCAGTCAGTTCGCTCTTTCTAAAACGGTCGCGGGTCCTCAGCGCGGTCCGGAACAGACACGCCCGTGGCTCCGGAAAAGCAGGAATCACCGCCTCAACCACCCCCAAAAAGCCCAGCCCGAATGTCAGAAATCCGCAAAGCCCAACAACCTGAATTCCACTTCCGACTCATCTCTTGAACGGCGTTGCGTGCCACGCCTGCCGAAAGGACGCGACTCACCGGCAGTTTGACATCCACACCGGGCACTCCAGTGTGTTTGCTGTGAACTCGCTCTGGGACACACGAACAGGAGACGTCGGATGCTCTGGGAACGAAGGTCAGCCCGCTGGGAACTGACCTGCAATGCGTAGCCGGAATTTCAGCCGTCACTTCTGGTTGAAGTCGTCAGTCGGGTTTGCACTGTCGAACGCAGTTGATCATTAGCTGGTCAGTTGCAGTCGACGTATCGATAGTATCGAGCTGGCGACTCCAGGACCGTCGGCGCCAAATGGGGTCTGCTGGTGAAGGAACTTCTCTCAATGCTGCTGGTTTCGCACCTGGCTGGCTCGCACTTCCCGCATTGATCGGTCGAGATCAGTCTCCTCAATACTTTTCCCAACTTCTGTCGCTCTTCCATCAGCCTCTGCCGTCTCAGTTCGCATGAAATCAGACCTTCAAAATCAAGCGAGCCATCGGAACGATAAAATTCGCAACCGCCACCACTGAAACCGCAATCTCTACCACTGGGGTCGGCTTCGTCAATCAGGCTCTTCAATGCTCGGCCGACTCTCGCACGCTCATCTCGTATCTGGCCTTCATGTACAAGCTCTTCCACAATTTTAAGAGCCGGGGAGACTTCGACCGACGGTGAAGCGAACCTTTCGGCAGTGCTCGGTGATGCCTGAGATGCCCTGAGAATCTTTATCACGGAGTCGGCGATAGCTGGAGCTGCTGAAGCCAGTGCCTCGTCCAGAATGTCTCTGACTTCCGCTCGCTGCTCCTTGTCCAGACCTTGCGCTTTTACAGTCTGAACGCTGCTCATCACCAGGCCTAACGCAAAAGGCCAGTAGACTAAGAACATTCTAGTCATAGTTGCACGCTCCTTACAGTGACTGATCAAATATGCCATTATTCGTCGCCGCAGTATCTGCGGGGCTCAGCCGCAGTACTTCAGATTATGTACACAATGTAAATGATTTTTTCCACCCTATTTTCTGTATATTCGTGAGTTTATTTAGATTCTGCATATTTTGACACGCGTAGCTGTTGACACGGTGGGTGCCATAGATACTTTAGGGGAAACAGGGGTACTCTACGTAAGGACATATTAGATTTGCCAAGATAAATATCCAAATGAACAATTTAGAACATAACTATCTGAGAGAGTGAGCAACATGCGATTGCCTCTCGTGGTAGTCATCGTACTGATGACAGTCCTGTTGCCTCCGACTCTTTCGGCACAGGTGACGCGAGCCGGAGTTGACTGGAGCCAGCCAATGCCTGCTGCACCTGTAGTCAATTCAGCTACAGATGTAGTGTATACTGACTCAGACACCAGCGCCACTCTGAGGGCTGTGTCGACAGAAAGAGTGTTCATAAAACTACAAGCAGCATGGCCATTTGGGCCTTTCGAATGGACCACGGCCTGTCGCGACCTGACGCGTGGTTTCTGCACCGTCTCAGACGTATGCCAATGGGTCTGTACGAGTGGTGACAAACTTCTGGCTGCTCCCGGCATCCACTGCCAGGCGAGCGACGATCGTCAAAACCATTCCAAAAGCCATGACGGTGACTTCTCCCCTGCATTCTATGCCTTCGGCGCTAGTCGGACTCACACCAGCGGAGACTTCAGTAGTCAATCAGACCACTGCAGGCGTGAAGAATTCAATCACGGTTGCGTGCTCAGGAGCGGCACTACGAACGTTCGATGAGCATCTCGATGAACTGGATGCCCGCCTGTCCGCTCGTGATAGGCTGGCAAGCCGTGCGTCTGAATTGAACGGTGTCTTGCCGGACGACTCCGATTCGAAGCCTGTGGATATCAATGAGCGACGTGGGGACATTGATGAAATCGACAATCTGCCGGACGGTTTCGTTGACTGACGATGATTCGTCCAACATCCAGATGGCCCACTTTGTCGCCAGGGAACTGCGGTTGACAGGCCAGGAGATCGCTATGAAACCGGGAACGCGTCTGTCTTGTCTGGAGCCAATGTCCTGGTTGCTGTTGGCAGGACTTTTCCTGTCTGTGGTCAGCGACAGGTCTGTGTCTGCGGATTCCCTGTCTACGGTTCCTGCCGACGAGCGAGCCGCTGCGAAAAAGGCGACTGCGGCTGCTCTTTCAAAGGAAATTGTCCGGCAGCGAAGACGTCACGATCCTCGCTTGGCGGCTAGAGCCCCCGATGAACAGGTCATCAACCCTGTCGGCGTCCATAAAGAACTGTTCATCATGTTGCGGTTCCGGAATCATCGGGACCGTCAACTCTCCGACAAGAGTGTTTACGAGGCCATCCTGAATCAGCCAGGTGGGCATCCAAAGTATGCACCTGCCGGCAGTCTTCGTGATTATGGTTTGGAGGTGTCGAATGGGCGGCTGACGCTCACCAGCCATATCGTCGGCTGGGTCGACCTCCCAGAAACCGAGCAGTATTACGCGAACGGTGTCGAAGGAACAGGACCGGGCAATCGAGTGGCTGATGCTGTCCGTTATGCTCTCGACTATGTCGACCGGAACGGACTCGTGGACTTTCGCGACCTCGACCGTAATGGCGATCGGTACGCTGACGCAGTTGCTTTTGTTCATTCCGGCTACGGAGCTGAGTGGCCGGGTGTGGCTGCTGATGGCATGATCGCGAGTGACCGAATCTGGTCTCACCAGGCAAAGATTCCTGTGTGGACGTCGGTGAGTGGAATTCGTGTCACCAGATACGCATTTGCGTCAGGACTGCATGGTGTTCAAGGGACAGAACCCTGCCGACTGGGGCTCCTGGCGCACGAGACTGCTCACCTCGGCGATCTGCCGGATCTGTATGGCAGAGTTGGAGGCTGGGGTATCGGAGCCTGGGGCCTGATGGGTTTCTCGGACGGCTTCACTATGACTGGCCACCGACCATCCCATCTGAGTGCGTGGGCCAAGGTTTTTCTGGGCTGGGTGACCCCGGTCGACCTGAAGCGCCCCGGCATTTACTCGATCCCGCAAAGCGAAACCGCACCGCTTTTCTACAGGATCAGTGACGGGTTTCCAGAAGGCGAATACCTGCTGATTGAAAATCGACAGCCAGTTGGATTCGACAGCGACCTTCCGGATGGTAAGGGTGGACTCGCAATCTGGCACGTTGATGAAAACATGAAAAGCAATGACGTGCCGAAGCTCGCCAGCGGAAACACTGAGTCCGACAGTTCTGCTCATTACATGGTGTCACTCGTCCAGGCGGACGGCCGCTTTGACCTCGAACACGGCAACAACTTCGGAGACGCCGAAGACCTCTTTCGCGGTGGCCGTGTCGATAGTCTGACGACCGGCTCCGGTCCAGCGGCGGGAATCCCGGCGTCTGGACTGCAGCGTGTGAGCGGTCACGTGCTGCACAGGATTTCTCAGATTTCTGAACCGGCTGAAGTCATGACCTTCCGTTACGACAGAGTGATACAGCAGCCTCAGACCGAACTGCTCGCCGCAAACCAGTCGGTGGCTGGCACACCCGCACGCGTAAATACTGACAACTCCGTTCAGAGTCACCGGGTTTCGATAGCGAACACTGATGAATTCGCTATTCCGATTGCCGGCGCTCGGGTTGCTTCAGCGTCATTCAGCTCTGAGGAGCAGCGGCAGTTGACAGGATATGGAGTGCTGCTTGAAGCGACCATCAATCTCGCCAGCGAATCAGTGGTCCACGTGCGAGCAAATACGAGTCTGACGCCGGTTGGCGCGGGAGGTCCGGTGACGATGGGGATCAACAGCGATCGCTCGTCTCCGCTTTCCATGTGGAGGGAATCGATTCGAATCGTGTCTCCTCGGTCTGCCGGTCATTACGTCAATGTCAGTCTCAACAGTTGCCGCCGTCTGCCTCCCGGCCAGCACGCAATTCGTTGGGTGGTTCGCTCGAATCATGTGATGCACTTTGGCAGTGGCGGGGCACTTCTGATCCAAACCTTCCCATGCCAGCCGCGCCGGGCATCAGACACGAATCGACCAGCAGTCCCGATACAGCTCGCTGACTGAGCAACGGAGATGAACCACAACGGACTGTTGTGCCACTCAGGTCACCTCGGACCATCGCGTGCCGGACATGCTGACACAGTGACAGATCGTATTCAGAATGGAAAGAGGGTCGAAAATGACACCACGACTGCTTCTCTTCACGCTGGTGCTGATACTTCCCGTGGGCTCTGTCCTGGCACAGACTGAACCCAAACGGCGGATTGTTTATGTCCCATCCATAAAATCGCCGTCCGCAGAAGAGGATCCCGTTCTCAGCAAGCTGTCACCTCAGCTTGCCGACATCGCCAGGCGGAACGCGGTCCTGATTGGAGAACAGAAAGACGGCCGGTTCGTGCTGGAAGTCCCCGCGGGCCAGGCACGAAGTTTTGGCCAGGACATCACTCTGGAGGCGACACAGAGTCCAGACTTCCCGGTCAATCAGTTAATCGTCACATACCCACCTGGAGACCGGCCGACCAAAGATGAGATGAACGCGTCAGGGTTTGAACTTCTTGAAGTCAACGTCGACGGAGCCTTCTGTGTTGTTTCGCCCATGAATGCGGGCTCTGCAGGAACTCAAAATGTACCCGGAATACATGGCAGTGCGATGCTGAAACTCGCAGCGATCGACAGGATCAGAAAGGTCTATCGCAACAGGATCCTGAGTGTTCCGGAATCTCACGATGTGGTGCCTCGGATCGTATCTGTGGACGCGATTCGTCCGACGGCTTCAGGCGACCCGGAATTCGACCGCGTCCCGGGAATCGAGAAAACTGGCGCAGATAAAGTCCAGAAATACAGCACTCCCCGTGAGATTATCGTGGCAGTAATCGATACCGGCGTCGATTACAGCCACCAGGATCTGCAGGGCAATATGTGGGTCAATGAAAGTGAGCAGAACGGTCAGCCTGATGTCGACGATGATGGCAACGGTATTGTTGACGACAAGTATGGAGCCGCGTTCGTCAATGGTCGCGCTGGCGGCAACCCTCAAGACGACAACGGGCATGGAACTCATTGCGCGGGCACCGTCGCGGGTGTCCATAACGGGCTCGGTGTCGCAGGAATGGCTCAGACAAAAATCATGGCGCTCAAATTCCTGACACGCACCGGAAACGGCCTGACATCTGACGCAGTCCGCTGCATTGACTACGCACGGGAAAATGGTGCTCGTATCATCAGTTGCAGTTGGGGTGGGGCCGGTGAGATTCCGCCTGTCCTCGAAGACGCTATCGGTCGCGCTCAACAGGCAGGCATTCTGTTTGTTGCTGCCGCCGGAAACGACGGGCGGAACATTGACTCCATTGAATACTCTCCTGCCAATTCCCAGCACGACAACGTGCTCTGCGTCGGGGCCGTCACGTTTGATGGACAGCGGTCTGTCTTCAGTAACTTCGGTATGAAGAATGTCGATATCGGAGCCCCTGGGGGAACAGGAGCCCCCGCCGACGACGATGACATCCTCAGTACTTGGCCGGGAGGCCAGTATGCGTTCCTCGCAGGAACGTCTATGGCGACTCCACATGTGGCTGGTGCAGCCGCACTGCTGTTGGGCCATCCAGATTATCGGAACGCCACATTCTTTGAATTGAAACAGACCCTTCTTCAGAACGCGCGACGTAACCCTCAATTGGCGAGTGTCTGGCCGGAAGGCCGGGAACTGGACGTCCGGTTCCTGAATGGCGACTCTGGCCGCGGCGATTTACCGGGAAACACGGAACCCCAGCCATCAGCCACATACTTTTACTACCCAAAGCCGCAGGAATTCTCATCAGACACAGCACTGGTCACACGCCGGATCCGTCTCAAGGAGTCCGCAATCGTGCATTTGTTTGCCAGTGCAAGCGCGGCTGGAATCAGCAGGCCGGAGACGTTCTCCAGCGGGCTTCAGATTGACGACGAACACATCAGACCATCCTATCGTCTGGCAACAACCGGAGGAGCGGATGGAGATGGATATGTCAATTTCGGAACGAGTCTGGCCGTGCGGCTGGATGCAGGAACTCACGAGGTCAAGTGGTGGATTCATCTCACAAAAGGGGGCCGGATCGTGATCCGTGGTGGCGGTTCATTGGAAGCACAGGTATTTGCTGCGACTGAGTCTTCGGTTCCGTAGGCCCAGGCGATTGAAAGCGGATGTGACGGGCTGAAATAGCAGGGCGATTGCACGTTAAGTCATGCTCCGAGCAGGACTTTGGTGAGGTAGTCTTCGTAGAGGGCGGCGGCGAGGCGTTTGGTTTTGACTCCGACCTTCGCGGTGCGCTCGTTTTCAGCAGGGTCAGAGCGTGGCGGCGAATGAGGCTCAGGTTGGTGTCGGCGTTGCCTTGGCGGACACGGCACTGGTCTTCGCCGAACGTCACGTCCAGTTGCCAGTGCAGGCTGTTCTCAATGGACCAGTGCTTCCGTACCGCCTGGGCAAACTGCTTCGCGGTTAGTTGGCGGGACAGAATATAATAACGCCCTTCGATCGACTCTTTGCCGTCCCGGATCGCGCGGTTCACGGTCATGCCGATGGCCCCAGTTTCGGCCAGCGGGACGCATCCGGCAGATCGGCTGGAACGTCACAGATGAAGTATTGGCGGTCGGTTTCACGGCCATGAGCCGTCTCGCTGGTCTGGTGGAAACCGCGGCCGACGAAGGCGTCATCGTTCTCAACGTGCGTGACGAAGCGCTCTGTGATACCACCAAACAGCGTCGGCTGATTGCCTTTCACCGCCAGCACATAATCGGCCTGCTGCTCCACGATCTGCCGGGCGATGTCCACCTGGCAGCCCATCGCATCAATGGTCACCAGCGAGTCCTGAAGCTCCAGCATCTGCAGCAGTTTCGGGATGGCGGTGATCTCATTGCTCTTTTCGTCGACAACCACCTGCCCGAGCGAAACATGATTGGCACTCGCCCAAGCGCTCACCATATGGATCGCCGACTTACCACTGGCACGGTCGTAACTCCGCCGCAGCGTCTTGCCATCAATCGCGATGATCTGGCCGTCGGTGATGTCCTGCAGCGCCGTGATCCAGTTGAGCAGACACTGCTCGAACTCCTCAGGACGGATCGCCGCCAGCACCTGGTCGAAGCGGTCGTGCGACGGCACACCGTTGGAGAGATCCAGAAACTTCTTCAGCCACTTCCGCTTCCTGCGTCCAAAGTGAGCGATCGCCACGAAGTCATCCGCACCGCAGATCACCGCACACACCGCGATGGCCATAAGCGTCAGCAGGGGGTGAGTCACCTTGCCCCGCCGCGGGTCCGTCAGCTCCGCAAAGTGGTCCTGCAACCGCACACGTCCCTGTGATTTCGCCATGCCCACATCCTGCTTCCGAGGCCACACCAGATCGCCCGTCACTCAGGCCAACAGACGCATGTCTCAGCTTCGCGGATTGCCTATCATGGCGCAATTACCCTGCCTTTAACCCAGCCCAGAAACCGGGTGGCGACATCAATGCCTGTCGTTCTCTGAAATGCCTGCCAGCCGGGGACGGCGTTGACTTCGATAACGAAGCAGCGGCCGGCCTCGTCGTACAGCAGATCGATGCCGGCGAAGTCGGTGCCGACGGCGTCGGAGGCGGCCAGGGCGAGACGCTGTTCATCGCCAGTGGCTGAGTGGATTTCTGCTCGGCCAGAGATCGCGACATTCGTTCGGAAGTCGCTGTCGGCATAACGGCGGATTGAGCCGACGATCTCACCTCCGAGCACAAGAACCCGGACGTCGTGACCGGGATGCCGCACGAACTCCTGCAGATAGAGCACCGCGTCGATGCGTTCGAGCGTGCGGAAGGTGCGGAACGCGAGGTCCGGGTCGCTGACCCGACAAATGCCGCGGCCTTCGGCTCCGAACAGCGGCTTGACGATGACGTCGCGGCCGAGTGACTCGAACGCCTGCATCGCCGTTTCGGAATCCTGACACGTCACCGTTCGCGGAACCGGCAGGCCAGCGGCTTCCAGTCGAGCTGTTGTGAGGAACTTGTCGACCGCACACTCGATCGACCGCGGCGGATTGACGACCGGCGTTCCTGCGGCTTCGAGTCGGCCGAGCGCGTCCATGCGGAAGACGACCTGTTCGAGGGATCCGGGCGGCATGGTGCGCACGATGATGGCGTCGAAATTGGCGAGAGGCCGCATCGCGGCATCACTCTCGGCAAGTAACTCATACGGCGTGCTGTGTCGCGCCGAGCCGCTGAATCCTGATGCGGTTGCGAGACGGGCAAAGTCGAGCCGCTCGCACGTATGCCCGAGCGGCGCAGCGGCGCGGGCAAGGTCGGCCCAGTACCAGCTTCCTTCGTTGGCCAGGATTCCAAGCTTCAAGGTGAGTGACTCGAGTGGGAAGAAGCAGGCCAGGCGGCCAGAGTGAATAGCCGACTGAAACATGCAGCGGTTTGACGCAAGCCGTCCAGTGTGTCAATTCGCAACTTGTAAATTGTTTAACGCCCAGCCGCAGGCGCCGGCCACGTGACACTTTCAATCTCAGAATGAGCCGGAGCCTGCGGCTGGGCGTTAAACGAGAGGTTTCGGAGTAATCCCGCTAACACATGCCGATCTTGCGCTGCTGAATTAAACACCGAACGACTCGCGGAGAACGTCCGGTTCGCGCTGGCCGAAGCGGAATGCGTTTCCGGTCTCGAGGTTGTGGAACGTGATCTCGGCCGGGCTGAACAGCAGAGGATCAATTCTGTAGAAGTCGTATCCGGCTTCCTTGAAAATCTGGAGGAACGGACGACCGTGACACTCGGCTGCGGACGACGGAACCTGCGGGCCGATTTCCTTGAGCGAATCGTCGTCACCGTCAACCCACAGCGTCACTCGGCCGCCGTACAGAATCGCGTCGTTCGTGCGGCCGATTCCCGCGAGGTCGTCCTTTGCGACAGGCGGCAGCGGGGCCGTCCCGAAGCCACTGCGGACGCGCCGGACGTCAAAGCCCAGCTCGAACAGCTTGTGCATCGCGGTTTCAACGGATCGAGCGACAACCTGAATCGTGCCGGCCAGGCTGGCTGTCGGTGCGACGAGCAATGTCAGCTTTTCGGGGCTGATCCCGCAGCGCTCGGCGATGTAGCTCGTGACCGAGTCATCCGGAAGCTGGCCCGCTTCCAGGACGCCGACCGCGACGTCGGACTGCTCGTCAATCGGCAGCTTCTCAAACAGTTCTTCCCGCGCGGCGAGGGCACGCATCGGGCCGGACCCCATTGCGAAGTACTTGTCGACGCTGATTTTCCAGCCGGCGTACTGGCTCTGCAGGCAGGCGGCGACCGGGGCGTCCGTCACGACCTGAACGCTCGGGTTTCCGTCGACGTCGACGCCGATCTGCGTGGTACCGAGTCCACTGAAACAGAGTTCGGCCAGCAGACGGCCTGCATCGATTCCGCCTCGTGCGTTGATGCCGGTGTCGAAGACGCACGCTCCGTTGGTCGTTGTCGAAGCCACGATTCCCAGGCGTGCCAGCGTCGCGGCGTCACTGATTGCCGAGACGACTGTTGCCGCATTCTGATTGAGAGAACTGGTCATGACTGATTGATCTCCGGAGGCGAAAAGTCGGGAGTATAGGCGAGACAATCGTTTCTGCCTGCCCATCGCAGCGTCTCAGAAACAACGCAGTGATGACGACGATCTGCGGAGTGGCCAAGCGTCGTCATCCGTGGTCCTGCAGTCACATCTCGCGATAATCGCATCCGGTCGGTAGGCTGAAAGACCCATTTGTTGCTGTGACCGGGGAGCGGCACATGATCATGATCTCTCGAAGTCCTGCCCGTTCCTTCCCTTCGCTGGCTGTCCTTCCGTCTGAAAGAGTGCCCGCCATCCACTGTCCTGCCCTGAATTCTGTGTTCCCTCCTGTGCGACATGCTTCCGTACTCTCCGCAACCGGTTTCGTTTTCCTTCTGCTTACGTGGCAGCCTGCTGTGGCAGCCGCTGGACCTGCAGTCGAAGGCGGCTCTGAAAGTCGGTCGCGACGCATAGACTTCATTCGTGACGTCTCGCCGGTGCTCAGCAAGGCGGGTTGCAATGGTGGCAAGTGTCACGGGTCGTTTCAGGGACGTGGTGGATTCCGGCTCTCGCTGTTTGGGTTCGATCCGGCGGCCGATCACGAAGCGATTACAGCTCACGCGCGGGGGCGGCGAGTCAGTCTGACAGCTCCGGACGCGAGCCTCCTGCTGCAGAAGCCGCTGGGCGAGGTACCGCACGGTGGCGGACGTCGGTTTGGTCGAGACGACGCGCTGTATCAGACGCTGCGTCAGTGGATCGCTCAGGGAGCCGGGAAGCCGGCCGACGCTGCACTCACTGTTTCGTCAATCGTTGTCGAGCCGGCGGCGATTGTCGTCGCGGCCGAGCAGTCACAGTCGCTCAAAGTCACTGCGACCTGGTCGGACGGAGTGGTGCAGGATGTCACTCGACTGACCGTGTACGAGTCGCGGGACGAATCGCGTGTCGAAGTTTCGCCAGCCGGCAGCGTTCTCGCCCTGCGGCCAGGACGGTCGGCCGTGACCGTTTCATTTATGGGGCAGGTCAGCGCCGTGACCGTGACTTCTCCGTACGCCGAGGAAGCAGTTCCGTTCGACTTTGTGCCACAGAACTTCGTTGACGGACTGGTCGCGAAAGAATGGCGTGCTGTCGGATTGGTACCGGCTCCACTGTGCGATGACGCGACGTTCGTTCGACGTGTTTATCTTGACCTGATTGGCACGCTGCCGACGCCTGTCGAGGTGCGCGGCTTCGTGGCCTCAACAGAAACCGGTAAACGAGTGGCGCTGATTGATTCGCTGCTTGGCCGGCAGGAGTACGTCGACCACTGGGCTCACAAGTGGGCGGACCTGCTGCGCGTGCATCGCCGCTATGTGGGCGACAAGGGGCTATGGAGTTTCTGGGGGTGGGTGCAGAACGTTGTGCGCGAGAACTGGCCGGTCGATCGAGTTGCGCGCGAGCTGATCACCGCTCGCGGCAGCCTCTTCTCGAATGGAGCGACCGCTTACTACTTCACTGATACGAAGCCGGACGACCTTGCCGAAACGACGGCCCAACTGTTCCTCGGAGTGCGCCTCCAGTGCGCCCGCTGCCACCATCACCCGTATGAAGTCTGGAGCCAGGAAGACTATTATGGGCTGGCGAGTTTTTTCACGCGGCTGGAACTGAAGGACAATGGAGACAACGCCCGCTTTGGTGGAGCGAAGCTGCTGCGGCCAGTGGCTCAGGTACAGAAGGACCGCCGCATTGCGATGGACGTGCCGCCGGCTCTGTTTGGCAAAGCGGCCGAGACCGAAGGCGTCGACGATGTTCGCGTCCAACTGGCGGATTGGATCACGTCGCCGGACAACGCATTTTTCACTCGCAGCTTTGTGAACCGCTACTGGTCGTATCTGATGGGCCGCGGACTGGTTGAACCGGTCGACGACTTCCGGGCGACGAATCCGCCGACGCATCCGGAACTGCTCGACGCGCTGAACGCCGATTTCGTCGCGCACGGTCTGGATGTGAAGCATCTGCTGCGGACGATCTGCAACTCGCGCGTTTATCAGCTCGAATCCGTAGTCGCTCCGCAGCGCGATCAGGACGGCACGTTCTACACGCATCGACGGTTCAGTCGGCTGTCGGCGGCCGTGCTGCTGGACGCGGTTGATCAGGTCTGCGGAACGCACGAGACCTTTCCGGGAATGCCGGCCGGCACGCGGGCTCAGCAACTGCCTGACCCGCAGATTCCCTCGTACTTCCTCGACGCGTTTGGCCGATCTGTCCGCAGCAGTCCGTGCGAATGCGCGACTTCAGAATCACCGGACCTCGCGCAGGCGCTGCATCTGATCAACAGCGTCAACCTGAACGGCAAAATTTCTGCACCTGACGGCCGGCTTGCCGCGGCACTCAAGTCGGACCGTTCAGACGCCGAGATTGTCACAGAGCTGTACCTGACGGCGCTGGCGCGCGAGCCTCGTCCGCAGGAACTTGAAATCGCCATCCGGCTTGTCAGCGAGTCGGACTCGCGGGAAGCCGGTTTTGAAGACCTGACCTGGACGCTGCTGAACTCGACAGCGTTCCTGTTCAATCACTGAATGTGAGGCCCGTGATGCTTCAGTTTCAAACGACGCGATCATCCCGCTGCTGCGACGGTCTCGATCGCCGTACGTTTCTGCAGATGGGCAGCCTGCCGTTTTTCGGGCTGTCGCTCAGTCGGGCTCTGGCGGCGGCTGAGAAGTCTCCGGCAAAGGATGACCTGAGCTGTATCCTGCTCTGGTGTGCCGGAGGAATCAGCACTGTCGACACGTTCGATCTGAAACCGAACGCGCCGATTGAGTACCGCGGCGAGTTCCAGCCGATCTCGACCAGCGTGCCGGGACTGACGGTCTGCGAGCATCTGCCGCAGGTCGCGCGTCAGATGCACCGCGTCGGTCAGATTCGCACGATCGTCCATTCGGGAGGTCAGCACGCCGAAGCGAATCACTTCATGCTGACGGGTCATCCGCAGGTGCCCGACGTCAACGCGCAACCCGTCGGCTCTGTCGTGCATCCGTGTTTTGGCTCGGTTGTCAGCGAGCAACTCGGCTGGCGGAATTCTCTTCCGCCGTTTGTCCAGCTTTCCGGTGGAGACATTCACTATCACCACGCGGGCTTTCTCGGCTCGGCACTCGATCCACTGCGCGTCAAAGCGGATCCCAATGCGGCTGGCTTTCAGGTGGAAGACGTCGGCGTGCCGGAATCGATTGGCACAACACGGCTGGATCGTCGCCGACGGATGCTGAGTCAGCTCGATGAGTTTCAGCGTGTGCGCGAGCGATCGGCGGGCGACGTCGCCGCACGGAATGAGTTCTACGATCAGGCATTTGGGCTGATCACGTCGCCGGCCGCGAAAAAGGCGTTTGAGATCAGCGAAGAGCCGGACGCATTGCGGGACCGATACGGTCGCTGCCGCGAGGGGCAGTCAACCCTGCTGGCCCGACGGCTCGTTGAGGCTGGTGTCCGCTTCGTGACGGTCAACTTCGGCGGGTACGACACACACGACAAAAACTTCATCGAACTGAAAGACCCACTGCTGCCGAAGCTCGACGCCGCGTACTCGACGCTGCTGGAAGACCTGTCCGAACGCGGAATGCTGGAACGGACGCTCGTCATCTGCATGGGTGAATTTGGCCGCACTCCGAAAGTCAACGCTCAGACAGGACGCGACCACTACCCGAAGGTCAACAGCATCTGCGTCAGCGGCCCCGGCGTCCGCATGGATGGGCACGTTCACGGCCGGACGAGCGACAAGTGCGAGCACGTTGTCGGTACGGAGAACTCAACGCACGACCTGGCCGCGACGATCTATTCGGTACTCGGCGTCGACTACGACAAGGTGTACCGCAACATCGACAACCGGCCGATTCTGACGACCGATAATGGCAAGCCGATCCGCGGCATACTTGCTTGAGGAGGAGGAGGGAACCACGAAAGAGGCGAAATCTACGAAAGAAAACAGGAGCCCGTTGACAATCAAATTGATTGATGCGAACGAATCGTGCGTTGAATCCTTTTCGTGTGTTTGGTGTCTTTTGTGGTTGAGCAGAAGGGCCAGTGATGACGGAGTTGATTTATCCAGACGAGTGTTACCGGATCATGGGAGCCTGTTTCGAGGTCTACAAAGAGAAGGGTTGCGGGTTTGTTGAACCTGTTTATCAGGAGTGCCTGGGTATCGAGCTGGGACTGCAGGAGATTCCGTTCCAGCAGCAGATCGAATTGAATTTGAATTACAAAGGACGCCGACTTGAGCAGGTTTATAAACCTGATTTCATCTGTTTCGACAGGATCATCCTCGAAATCAAAGCCGTCTCAGCACTCACGGACCAGCACCGTGCTCAGGTCCACAATTATCTGAAAGCTACCGGCTTCAAACTCGGCCTCCTCGTCAACTTCGGCCATCACCCGAAAGTTGATTGGGAACGGATCGTCCGTTGAGGTTGGGAACCACGAAAGGGACGAAAGACACGAAAGAAAAGCACGGGGACGGGGCAGTCGATGACGGCGGCCATTGAATCCTTTTCGTGTCTTTGGTGTCTTTCGTGGTTGAGGAACTCCCTCGTGAAGTATCTCCTGACTGCCTTCTGCCTGTTCTTGCCATCTGCGGTGTCTGCCGCGCCGGATTACAACCAGTTGATTCTGGAATCGATCTTCCCGTCCGGTGGTCAGGTCGGAACTGAGGTTCGTGTGACGCTGTCCGCGCGCGAAGGTGGTCTCAAAGGCGCTGATTCGGTTGTGATCGACGGCGCGCCGGGGATTTCTGTATCTGACATCACCGTCAGCGATCGCGGTGAAATGGAAGCGACGTTTAGTATCGCAGCAGACGCAGAGCCCGGTCGGCGGATGGTGCGTGTGAAAGGCGGAGCGACCGGGCTGACGAGCTTTCGCTGGTTCTTTGTGGGACCGCTGCCCGAGCACGTCGAAGGTCGCGACAACAACTCGGCTGAAGCTGCCGAGCAGGTGACGCTGCCGGTCGTCGTCAACGGCGTCGTGAATCCGACGCTTGATCAGGACTGTTTTCAGTTTTCCGCGAAGGCTGGTCAGAAGCCGGTCATCGCTGTGATGTCGCACTGGCTGGACGCCATCGGCTACGACCGCGCGAACATGGGGTTTGCGGATCTCAGTCTGGAAGTGCTCGATGCAACGGGCCGAGTGCTCGCGCAGGCCAGCGACACGCTGGGACTGGACCCGCTGATCCACTTTGAAGTACCGACCGACGGTGAGTACATCGCTCGCGTCAGCGGCATGGGGTTCAAAGGGTTTCCGCAAGCGGTTTATCGACTGACGATGGGCGAGGTACCGTACCCGGTCGCGGTTGTTCCGTCCGGAGGCCTTCGTGGCGAAACGCTCGACGTTCAGTTTTTCGGGCCGAATGTCCCCGACGGAACGCGGCAGACGATCACCGTGGACGATGCCCCGTTCGCCGTGCAGTACGTCAGTCTTGCGGGCGATGCCGCGGGTGTTCACGAACTGCCGTTCATCCGCAGTGATCTGCCTGGTGACGTGATTTCGAGCGATGCTGTCAGTCGCGAACTCGCAAAGTCGGTCACCCTGCCAGTGATTCTCGATGGTCGGTTTGAGAAACCAGGCAAGGATGTCTGGTGCCGGCTTTCGCTGGAGAAAGGCGAGCAGGTCACGCTGTCGATCATGGCCCAGCGGCATCTGCGCTCGCCGGTCGACACGGCCATCGAGATACAGAACGCCGAGGGAGAACGCGTCGCGTTTAACGATGACAGCCAGTTGTTCGGCAGCGAGTGCTCGCACGACTTCGTGCCGTTTGACAGTCGCCTTGAGTTCACCGCGAAAGACGCTGGCGATTACTTCGTGCGCGTCATCGAGCAATCCGGCACGTTCGGCGAACGTGCCATCTTTCGGCTCTCGTTGTTTCTTACCGAGCCGGACTTCCGCATTTACCAGTGGCCGGATGCGCTGCCGATCTGGGGACCAGGTTCGACCGCGGCGTTCGTCGTCGAGACTCATCGAATGGGCGGGTTGACTGCTGACGTTGAGCTGGCAATCGAAGGGCTTCCCGAAGGCTGGACGGGCAGCGTCAATCGCTCGCTCAATCACGAGTACCGCCTGCCGCCTCGTCCGGCGTTCGGACAGAAGACTCTGCTGACGATCACCGCATCGCCGGATGTCGCACCGGGGACGATGGCTGAGTTTCAGGTCGTGGGCCGAGCTGCCATGGGTGATCGCGAGGTCGTGCATCGAGCCGAAGCGCTGACGCTCCACATGTGGCAGGAGCCGAACCGCTTCCGCCTCAGTTCGATTGCCCGAGCCGTCGTCGCACCACCGTACGCGTTTCAGATTCGCGCTCTGCAGAAGGAGCTATCGGGCAAACCCGGGGAGAAGATCAGTATCCCGATCCGCATCGAGACACCTGATGGGAAGCGTCCGAAGTCGCTGACCGGCGTGTCGGTCAATCGCGGTCAGGTACATTTCCAATGCGCCTTCGGTCCGCAGGTTCCACTGAGCGGCCCCGGCCCGGAGTTCAGCGTTCCCGTGACAATCCCCGCGAATACTCAACCGGGCATTTATGGTCTGACCGTCGCCGACGCGTGGAGCAGCGAAACGCGAAAGGGAATCCCCGGCCCGTGTACGGAACTGATTCAGTTGACCGTGGCAGCACCGTAGGAATGTGTCGGGAACAACCGCCTGATTCTGATCAAGCAGCATCAGCCGGCACGCGCCAGCGTCCGGTTCTGGCACCACTCAAAGAAGCCGGACGCTGGCGCGTGCTGGCTGATTACGGGAACTTGTTTCCGACACGTTCCGTAGTCGGTTTCCGGATTCATCAAACAGGTCCACAACAATGAGGTGTGGGTGATGAGACTCTCGGCGGTTGTCGTCATTTCCACCCTGTGCCTGCAGATGCTGGCCGTCTTTGCAGCGGACGTTCCGTCGGAGCTGCAACGCTGGATGCAGCCGCAGCATTGGGTTCGCGACACCGACGGGCCGATTGTCGAACTCGGACAGTCCGGCGAGTTTGACGATACGCACATTTTCGCTCCGTGCGTCGCGTGGCTCGATGATCGCTACTTCCTGTGGTACAGCGGCTCGACAGGCTCGGTGGCTGAACGCGTCTTCGATCTTGGACTGGCGACCAGCAAGGACGGCCGGACGTTCACGAAGTACCCGGAGAGTCCCGTCTTCCGCTTTGGTGACGGCCGACACTCGATTCTGACAGCGACGCTGCTGCGAAGTCCTGACGGCGCAGTGCTGCGGGAAGGCGGTCGACTGAGAATGTGGTTCAGCTCGACGCATTTCTCGGACGGAACCGGGCATCATGCTCTGTACGAAACGAACAGCCTCGACGGAGTGACCTGGGCTGCTCCGTCAAAGCCGCTGCTCGATGGCGTGTACGCTCCGACGATTCTGAAGGAAGGCGACGAGTACCGGATGTGGTACACCGACGTGTCGAGTTCGCCGTGGGTGATGAAGCTGGCGGTCAGTTCCGACGGTCGGCAGTGGCGCGTGCATCCGGAACCGCTGCTGAAGCCCGAAGCCGACTGGGAGCGATCGCGGCTGTTCTATCCGGCGGTGCTGAAGGCCGACGGGGTTTATCTGATGTGGTACGGCAGCTACTGGTCCGAGCGACCGAACACGACGGCGATCGGGCTGGCTGTCAGCGTCGACGGCAAACGCTGGATTCGGAATCCCCACAACCCGGTGCTGCGTCCCGATCCGGATCGTCCGTGGGAGTCGCACTACACGACGAGCCAGTCGGTCATTCGCAACGCGGATGGCTCGTTCCGCATCTGGTACGCGAGCCGCAAGCAGCCGCCGTTCGTCAACAAGTACTTCGCGATCAACATGGCGACCTGGCGCGGTCCGGCATCCGAGTAACGAATGCGTCTGTAGCGGGCCACTGAATCTGCGCTGGCATGCACCTGTCACACGTCGAAAAGCTTGACGAGGTGTCGGGTGGGCTGTGAGTCGCCATACACCAGATCCACGAAGCCGAAGGATCGGTAAAGGCCCAGAGCACGCAGGTTGTCGTCCTGAACGTTGAGTGCCATGCGGCAGCAATCCAACGTTCGCCCTTTTGTCTCGGCAGCTTCAAGGAGAGCGCGGCCCACGCGCTGGCCGCGGAATTCAGGCAGGACCGCGAGATCCTCTATGTGCAGCTCGGCGCGTGCTCGAAAGGTCGAGAGATTGAGAAAGCACAGCACCAGCCCCACGACGCGATCGTCAACCAGGGCGAGGAGCACGAATGCCGCGGGATGATCGCGAATCAAGGGGATGACTCGTGCCCGGACGTCAGGCGAGAGCGGCTGGCCACCCCCCACGGGATCGGACGCGTAGGAATCAAGCACGTCGATGATTCCAGTGGTGTGCTCATTGTTTCCAAGGTCGGCTTCAATCACGGCAATCTGCATGGTCAGCCTTCTGTCGTCTCCTGGAAGTGAGGCAGGTTTTGCATTCACGACAGCTCGCCGGTGACGTCTGGTTCGGAACAATGATCGCGCTCAAGCCGTTTCTCGAAACAAACGCTGCGTTCGCTGTCGGCATAGATTCCGAATTTCTGGATGCGCCGGTAGCCGGCCCGTTCGTAGAGCCCGATCGCTTCGGGCTGACGATTGGCGGTTTCCAGACGGGCGACGGCGTAGCCCATCTCTGCAGCCAGCCGTTCCAGTTCGGCCAGGATGATTCTGGAATAGCCGCGGCCCCGAAAGTCAGAGGCGACGAACATCCGCTTTACCTCGCAGATATCGTCTTCCAGTGGGCGGAACGCGCCGCAGGCGACGGCTCGGCCGGCGACTCGACCGAGCACAAATCCACTGCGTGGAACCAGAGTGTCTTCGGCCTTGAAGTTGCCCGAGCCATCGTCCTGAAAGTCATACCGCTGCGCCAATTCCGCTGACAAAGCCTGTACCAGCTCGACAGCTTCCGCACAGCGAGGATCGGCGATCGAAACTTCCAGGGTACCGCCCATTCAATTCCCTCAAAGCACACTGGGTGGCTCAGGCTGCTCGCCGAGTAGCTTAGCGGAAAGAGGTTACCATGCTTGTCGCTCCACGACCCCGGTTGACGAGAGATGGGCTACCCTGCTGTGCTCCAGACGTAAAAGCCAAGGACCGCAGCCAGCAGCAGGAAGAGAATGCCACCGCCGACGATTAAGTTGGACCGCTCCTGGGAGAGGAACTGGAGTCTGCGCAGAGCGAACGCGGGGTACACGAAATACATCAGAGCCTTGGCCAGATTCGCCCAGCCCAACACCGTGAGCACAACCGGGATGCCCGACCAAATGTGGTGGAACGCGACGATTATGGAACCGAAGATCAGATTCAATAGGGCGACGACAAACACGCCCGCCTCGCCGCGTTCCCGAAGAAAGATGAAGAAGTCTACCCAGACACGCGGCCTCACCACATGGGAAATGCCGATGACGGTGAGGTTGATGATCGCGTAAATCTGGACAGCGCGTTCCATCGGTGCCATCTCCTATCGACTGGGTAGCGGCTATCGAGACGGCGAATGTATTCAGTATCTCGGATTCGGTGGGATCTTATCCCGGATGACGTGTTCAGCAAAAGCTGAATGTGAGCCAGAGACGCTGGGCGGCCCGGCCACTCGTGATCGGGTTGCGAATCGGCAGGAAGCAGCACCTTTTGTCTCCCGATCAGTGTCGACCGGATTCCGGAGTTGAACCCTGATGGTCTGGCTTCCTGTGCCTGCGGCACTCGGCCAATTCTGTCCGAGCTACCCTACGAGTGCTGGGTAGCGGCTATCGAGACGGCGAATGACCAAGGTAACCCGGCGGCGGCCAAGAACCTTTGATTTCAGAATTCATCCGATCCGCCAATCGGGCTGGCCGTCTTGTTTGGCGGTGCGTCTGGAGATCGACCGACTACTTCAGCCGGGTCAGCTTGAAGATGGTGTCTTGGACGATTTTCCCTGCAGGGTTCTTTGCCACACGAGTCCCAATCCGATTGTCCTCGTCGATAAAACGCATGGTTGATACGGTGGAAACGTCTCCTGGGCCTTTACCCTCGTAAGCAAGCGTTTTTGTTTTTGCATCCCAAGTGCCATCTGCTTCATAGTGAACTGCACCAGGTGCCATAAACCCCCAAGCTCGGTACTTCTTTATTGATGGATCGTAGGTCCAGACCTCAAGTATTTCGTGGGTGTTGTTTTCACCTTTGCCCTTGTGTTGTTGAAACCATCCGTTCAAAGCCCATTCATTGGTGCTTGTCCCACTGCCCTTGCTTCCGAGGGGTTCGGACTCAGTTGGTTTGGACTCCCACTCGTATCGCCAATTGCCGACGAGCCTGTCAAGCACCTCTAACTCAGCAGGCTTCTCCGGCGACTGGGCGGGAGCAACTTTGAGCGAGATGAAAAAAATAGCGACGAAAAGAAACGATTGGGTAAGGCACATGGTGTGCTCCTCTGCTTTGCCGCCGAAGGTACTCAGTATCTCGGATTAAACCGGGGGATAATGTCGGAATCGGTGGGATCGTATCTGGGATTACGTGTTCAGCAAGGGCTGAATGAGAGCCAGAGGTGTGTTGAAAGGGAATGAGTCAGATATGTGTATGTATCATGCCAGCGGGCTACTCCGTTGTAGAGTCGCGAGATCGGGGGCCGGAATGCGACTGAGCGAATGTGGCCAATGAGCTGACAGTTGAGTATTCCGGAACGAAGCCGCTGAGTTCTGCGGTGGCGCATGACGGGGCCATCGACCGGAAGTCTCTCACAGCAGCGAGTAGATGGCGATCTGGATCAGCAGGGCGATGAAGCGGTGGTTTTGAGGTTCTCGTCCCAGCGGACCCGACCGTCGCGGGGTGTTGTGGCGGAGCGGGGCAGGCGGAGGAGCCAGATCAGGACGGCGAGCAGGCTGCCGACGAAGAGGGCTCGGACGGACCACAGCGGGATGGCTGACAGGGCGTCGCGGAGGAGGTCGCCGAAGTGGTGCAGAGGTGTCATGCGGCTTCTCCTGGTGACAGGTTGGAGTCGGGATCAGCCCGAGTTGGGCCGGTTTTCACCGGCCGATTGTCAGCATGATGCTGGCCGGTGGGAACCGGCCCTGCGGCTGCTGCCGCGCAAAAAGAAAACGAGACGATGAGGTCGTCTGCGTTTCCTGCTGGCTCGGATTTCCAAAGCGTGCGGCCGATCAGATCTTCGGTTCCCAGCCGGGTTCGTACTCGCGCTTCCAGAGGGCCATTGCTTTCTCGTCGCCGAGGATGTGGCCGTCTTTGCTGCTGCAGGTCAGCGAGCGGCCGGTGCGGTGGGCGATGTTGCCCAGGTGGCAGAGCAGCGTGCTGCGGTGACCGGATTCGATTTCCTGGTTCAGCTTCATCGGCGTGTCGTTGCGGATGCAGGTTACGAAATTGTCGATGTGCTCAACGTCGCCCTGGTTGCCTTTGATCTCATCAACGAGCTTGTCGACGTCGTTATAGATCGCCACGTTGCCGCCGCCTTCGATGACCAGAGCGCCGGTCTCACCGTAAAACGTGACGAAGGCGTTGCGGTGGCGGTTGCAGCTCATGCCGTCCCACGAGATTGATTTCTTCCCTTCAAACTCGTACGCGACGTTGTGCGTGTCCGGCGTCTGCTGGTCGTCGTCGAAGCGGTAACGGCCGCCGGCTGAAGTAACCCGGATCGGGAAATCCACCTGCAGACCCCAGCGGCAGAGGTCGAGCGAGTGGACTCCGTTGTTGCCGAGTTCGCCGTTGCCCCAGTGCCAGAACCAGTGCCAGTTGTAGTGAATCCGGTTGTCGTAGTAGGGCACTCGCGGCGCCGGGCCCTGCCAGAGATCATAGTTCAGCGTCTCGGGCACCGGTGCCGGCTTGCCACGACCGATCGAGCCACGGGCGTTGCCGTACCAGGAGTTCGCGTGATAAACGCGACCGATGACGCCGTCCCACATCCGCTGCATGCCTTCGGTGATCGGCTCGGAACTGCGCCGCTGGGTGCCCATCTGAACGCAGCGTTTGTATTTGCGAGCCGCCTCGACCATCAGCTCGCCTTCGGCCGGGTTGTGACTGCAGGGCTTCTCGACGTAGCAGTGCTTGCCGGCCGAGCACGCAAGAATCGTTGCCGGAGCGTGCCAGTGATTCGGGGCCGCGCAGATCAACGCATCGATTTCCGAATCGTCCAGAATGCGGCGGAAGTCGTCGACCGGTTTCGGCTTCTGCTCGGTGCTCTTTGTAATGAAGTCCGTTCCGGCGGCGAGGCGGTCCTTGTCGACATCGCAGAGATAGCGAACCTCGATACCGGACTCCTTGCCGAACCGATCCGCCAGCGACTTGCCGCGGCTGAGGCCCATGACGCCGACAACCACCCGGCTGTTCGCTTCGTTCTGAGCGATCGCCCGACCGCGCGTGACCAGATACCCGGCCGTGGTCGCTGCCGCGGCTCCCTTGAGAAACTGACGTCGATCGAGTCCGCCGGACATGGTCTCAACTCCCTGTGCAAGTAGCGATGCGTGATCCGCCGTCGGTACGGCGCGGGAGACGTTACTGTCTGGCAGGGCCGTCTGTGAACTGACTGCGAAGCCGCTCGATGAGGACCGACGTGAAAAGTGCGCCACTGGCTCTGCCCGTGCTGACCGATTTCGACTACCCCGCAGGATTTGCACTGGCAGCGCCGGTGGCACACCAGCGCCGTTTCAAAGTAACCATCTCGCGGACAAGATGAGCCGAGCGCAACCAATGCGACCTGCCCACTCAGAAGAACACAGCGCAGCAAACGAAAGCACCGTTCGTCGTCGGATACCCGCAGGGATTGGTCTCAGGAAAACGTTTCGCCATTCCTGATGACGGCTCATTTCGCGGAACGAGATGGCGACTTTGACCGAGCAACGTTCTCGTCACTTCAGCAGGACGAGATCGCACCAGTTGGCGATGTCGCGGACGGAGCCTCGATCTGCGAAGTCGACTTTCAACGCGAGCTGCGAGATCTGCGAGACATCCAGCCGCGGGAGTTTCACGGGGCCAGACTCCACTGTGACAACGCCGCTGCTCCAGAGTCTTCTGCCGTCAGCGACAATCTCGAAAGCCACGCTGCCGGCCGCTCCCGCGGCGTCGTCCAGCGCGACGCGACCGAGCAGCGTCTGGAAGCGAGCATCGAGTGCGAACGTGATCGTCAAACCACTTGTTGTTCCGATGCCCGAGGCGGCCGGGATGCCGCGAACACGCAGCGGGCCGCCGAGGATGTTGCGGTCGAGTTGCGGTTCGCGGCGGACGGACAGGTACGGAGTCAGCTCCGCGTTGGTCAGCGGCAGCGAAGAAACCGGGACGCGATTGTCGTCGAAGAACCAGACTTCGGCGATGTGTTCGAGCGGCAGGGAGATCGAGGCATCCGCCAGAGTTTCGCCGAGCAGGACACCGCCGTTCGAGAGCGCAGTCTTGAGCCTCAGCAGCGAGCCATCACGCAGCAACACGCGGACGTGCGCGACGGGCAGCGCGGGTGTCGAGATCAGCTCCGGGTTAAAAGCGATCGAGTGGACGTTCTCGGGACTGACCGTCGTCATCCCGAGCAATGTCTCAATCTGCAGTTTTCCGTCATCAAGCCCGGCGAACTCGCCCGTGATCCGATCTCCGTTCTGCAGGACGAGTCGGTCACTCGATCGGTCGTTATCGAACAGCGACAGGAACTCGATGCCTTGCCGGTACGGATCGCTCGACAGCTCAAACAAAGCGCCGCGACAGACTTCCAGCGGTATGGTGAGCGGTGGCTGATTCGCCAGGTGGCTCCAGCGGGCAACGATGGACTCGTCATCGATCATTAACGGCCGAACCCGCAGCCAGTCGCCGGTCGAAGTCAGCAGCCATGGCGTCGCGGACGTCTCTGGCGTTGCGCGCGAGTCTTTCTCTGATGCGTCGCCGACGGTCTCAGGAGAAACCAACAAGCGGAGGATGTTTGTGCCTCCGGTCGGTTCGACATTGTCCCTGATCCGCAGAAATGCCTGCTTCGCCGTGAGCTGCACCAGTTGCCCGCTGACAGAGCTGCCGTCGACCTGCTGTGCAACAACGGAAACCTGCGCGCTGGCCGTCGCGGCAAGCAGAGTCACCAGCGCAAACGCGGCTTCGAGACGGCAACAGAGAGTGGCAGAAGCAGAAGGCATCAGCGCTGGAAGATCGGCAGATAGTTGTTCGGAAGCTGCAGGACGATCAAAGCCATCGCGGTCGCGTACTCGCCCGAGAACGTTGTGTCGGACCAGCTTCCGTCGCGGAGCTGATCACCCAGAAGCTGGTCACGGACGCGTGGGTACCAGTTTTCCCAGTGATCACCGCCGGCCTGATACATCGCCTGCACTGCGTAATAGTGCCCGTAGTAATAGTGCGGATCGATAAAACCTGTGGGACGGTGCGTCGTCAGATAGTTCAGTCCCCGCGTGATTTCGGCACCTTCGTAAACGCCGGCGCTGTACAGCGCGACGAGTCCCGCGGCCGAACGTGCAAACTGACTCGGGCTGCGTCGAACAAGCTGATACTTGAAACCGCCGTCGTCGTTCTGGCACTCGCGCACGTACTCGATGCAGAGGTCGACGGTGTCTCGCGGCACGAACAGGCCGCAGTTTCGCGCCGCCCGTAAAGCCATAATCTGGCAAACGGTCACCGAGATATCCGCTTCTTTGGGCAACGGATCATAGCGCCAGCCACCTTCACGATTCTGACTCGCCACGATCAGGTGAACTGCCTTTTCGAGTCGCTCACGAATCTCCGGTCTTGGCGACATACCGTAAACCTCAGCGAGAAACAGCGTCGCGAACCCGTGTCCATACATTGGGCCATGCGACTGCCCCTCTGGTACCGTAATAAAACCGCTGGAGCGCGACGCAGTGAGAACAAAATCCGTCGCCTGTTGAATCCGCTCGCCGTAGGGACCGCGTCCGGGAGTACTGCCGGACGAAAGCCATGCCATACCGGCCAGCGAGACGACTCCGACATTACGGCCATAACCGCGCCCGACGCCAAATGCTCCGTCCGCATTCTGCCGTGCAGCGAGCCACTTCAGTCCCTTCTCGATGCGTTCGAGCGTTTGTGGATTCATGAAACGTACGCCGCTCGTCTCGGCCTGTCGCGGCAGCTTTGACTGCGCCTGCAGTGCAGGAGTCGTTGCGACCAGACTCACCGCGACGACGATCAGCGCTGTGCTGGCACGACGGAATCTCCGCGCATGCAGCATCTGTTCGGGAAGTCGTGTTCGGCAGGCAGTCATAGCGAAGCGTTATTGAGATCCGATTCGTGGCGACCAGGAGGCGATGGCTATCGGCTGTGACCACTCTCCGGACGGGACGATTGCTGCCGGAAGTTTGACGCGTCGTGTGAGTTCTCGATAGCCTCGATCCCTGTGCTGAGCCGCAGTTGAGGTCGTTACGGATTTGTCGAACGCTGCCGTTTCTCGAAGGCGCCTGTTGCGACAGTCTGCCGGCGACTGCGAATCGCACTCAGGAGTCTGTCAGGGCGTGGCTGGCCCGCGGGCGTTGAATCGCCTGGTCGTCTGTCTGTTCCCGTCTGCTTCTGAGGTATCATCAATGTCCGCTCGACCGCTGTCTCTGCTTTGTCTTGCTGCCGCGTGTTCGCTGCCGCGTTTTGATTCACTGATCGCCGATGACGCCGCTCCGAACGTTGCCGTCATTTCGGCTGCTGCTCAGTCTGAGCCGACTTCGCGTGAGAACCTGCCGCTGATCGTTCCTGCTCCAGTGACGAAAGCTGTTCAACCGCGATCCACTCAGACGTTGCAGAGCCGGGCCGCAGACTCGACGGAATCCGCTTCGCCGCCGGATTCAGCCCGCGAGAGCGCGAGCCGTCGTGCTCGCGAAGAGTGGCAGAAGCAGCAACTCGCCGCAGCGAATCAAACGCGGAATCAGAAACAGAAGGCCGATGAGGCCAGTCCGGCAAAGAAGCGTAAGACGAAAGCGGCGGCAGCGAGCGAGTCGTCAGAGAAGAAGCCCGCAGCGAAGCAGACTGCGAAGTCGGAACTGCTGAAGTCACTGCCGGAAATCGTACCGCAACCCGTCCGCTTACCGCGTTACATCGACGTCTATCGCAGCATCCCGTTCAGCCGTGCGGAGTACGATGCTGATCCGAACTACCGTCACAATGGCACGCTGGAACTGCTGCTCAATCAGCTCCGGCCATCCGCGCCGCGAATCGAACCGACCGTCAACGTGACAGTCCGGCCGCTTGATCCTTACACATGGTCGATCCCTGTCCGCAGTGGTTACCGCCCGTGGTCAAAGTATCCGTGGCACTGAAATGAGTTTGAGCTGAAAGCTGTCGCACCTGGTGTTCGACCGAAGTCACTCCGTCGTGTTCCCGCCAGCCGATCAGGTTTGAAGGAGCAGCACATCGCGCAGCGTCAACTCACTGTGACGCTGAATGATCGACATTGGCCAGCAACCGATTTGTCGGAAGAAAGTCGATTGCGAATCGAAGAACCATTGGTAAAGTCACCGGCGCACGTGAGGAGCGACGGCGATTGACTCGATCGGTGACTGACCACCACGGATCGATGACGCGGGCGGGCTCAAGGCCATGCGTCACCTCATCTGCCTCTTGAACCGGAAACGTCGTCTTCAGCCGCCTTCTGCAAGGGCAAGGAGTGTTCGATGAATCACGAGCGTCTCTGTCCGGATTGTTGCTCGCTTGAGGATCTCGATGTCAATCGCCGGCGGTTTGTGCAGACGGTCGGTGCAGTCGCGGGAGCTTCTCTGCTGCCACGCGTGCTGCCCGCCGCCGAAAGTGATTCGGCCAGAACTGCAAAGCCCGAGACGCTTGTCAAACAGCTTTACGATTCGATGACTCCCGACCAGCAGAAAGCGATCTGCTTCCCATGGGATTACGAAGACGCCCGCGGCCTGTTGCGGACTCGGGTTCAGAATAACTGGAGCATTACTGACCCAAAGACGCAGAACGTCGGCGGAAGCTTTTACTCGAAAGTCCAGCAGGAACTGATCGAGGCTCTGTTCTTCAGTCTCTACAACCCGGAGTGGCACGACCGGATTCGAACGCAGCTTCACGACGACGCCGGCGGGTACGGTAAGCAGCAGACGATCGCGATCTTCGGCAAGCCCGGCGAGGACAAGTTTGAGTTCGTGATGACGGGGCGGCATCTGACGATCCGCTGCGATGGTAACTCGACCGAACATATGGCCTTCGGCGGTCCCATCTTCTACGGTCACGCGGCTCGCAACTTTAACGAAGACGCTCAGCACACCGGCAACGTCTACTGGCACCAGGCGTTGAAGGCCAACGAGCTGTATCAGATGCTCGATGGCAAGCAGCGCAGTCGGGCTCTGGTTCCACGAGCCCCGGAAGAAGACAAAGTTGCGTTCCGCGACCCGGATGATTTTCAGGGGATTCGGATCAACGAACTGGCGGACGATCAGAAGGCTCACGTCCGCGGAGTTCTCGACCTGCTGCTTGAGCCTTACCGCTCGATCGACCGCGACGAGGCCATGAAGTGCCTCAATTCTCATGGCGGTCTGGATGCCTGCCGAATTGCGTTCTACCAGAACAACGATATCGGTGATGACGGCGTCTGGGACAACTGGCGTCTGGAAGGCCCGACCTTTGTCTGGCATTACCGTGGCGCACCCCACGTCCACGTCTGGGTCAACATCTCAGACAGCCCGGACGTCAAGCTGAACGCAAAAGGCTGATCGGCCTTCGATCCCCGCTGTCCGTGGAGTCACTGCGGACAGTCCGCGTCGCCGTGTTGGCACTGCCTGCTTTGATACGCTCTTCGACTTTCATTTCTGTCCATCCTCTCGACACAGAAAGAGCGGTCTCTTGTCGGATCCAGGGAAGTTCTCCGCCGAAGATGACGTTGCCTTGCCCTCGCTTGATTGCGATGCGCGACTCGTCATGGACTATTCCATCAATCAGATCACGACCTGCTCGTCGCCGTTCGAAGCCGACATTGCGGAATGGCGTCACGCCGGAATTCCGTCAATCGGACTCTGGAGACGCAAAGTCGACGAGATCGGCGAACAGCAGGCGGTCGAACTGATTCGCAGTTCCGGCTTGAACGTCACGAGCGTTTCCTTTGCTGGCGGCTTTACCGGCAGCAGTGGATTTCAGTTCCGCGAAGCGCTCAGTGACGGCTACGACGCTCTGTTTCTGGCCGCGGCCGTCGGGGCGAATACGGTCGTCATCGCTCCGGGATCTCGTGGACGGTATACCGAGCGACACGAACGCCGGCTTGTCGTGTCAGCCGTGCGTGAACTTGCAATGGCCGCTGACGATTTCGGCCTTACGTTGGCGCTGCTGCCGATGGAGCGAAGATTTGCGGGTGAATGGACGTCGCTGACGTCGCTCCGATGCGCTGCAGAAATGGCTGATGACACCGGCCGGGACAATGTCGGCATCGTGTTTGACACGTTTCAGTTCGGACGTTCGGATCGCATCGTGGCGATTCTCGAGCATCTTGCGACGCTGATCGATCTCGTGCAGCTCAGCGATTCCATTGCCGGACCGGCGACGATGTATGACCGGCTGGTGCCGGGTGAAGGCGACCTCCCATTGGCTGATTTTCTGGCAGCACTGCGGGAAAACGGTTTCGTCGGCGATGTTGACGTGCAGGTCTGGTCGGATGCCGTCTGGCACCGACCCATCACTGAAGTGCTGGCCGCCGTTCGTTCGCAGGTCGATCAACTGCTTGCAGTGCCAACGCCTGCATCTGAGTTGCCGGTCTCTGTTTAAACGATCGTGCGTGCTTGTCTGCCGCAACGGACGCTCCGCGGGAATGCGGGGCCGTTCAGACAGACTGTTGAGCGTGCTGAGATTGAATCTCTCGCTCGAACGCAATCCACGTTCAGTGACGCAGCTCTCGTTCAAGGCAGTTTCTTCGGTGAGGTGGCGTGTCGATTCCCAGGACGGTACGGTGAAGCTGATCAGCGTCGCCTGATTCGTTTCCCACCCAACTCCTGCCTGCCGTCCGTTCCGGAAGTATTCCCGCCTGCCCGTCACTCCGAACGTGACGGGCGCTTCTGCCCGAAGTGTCAATCATGTCTCACGAAGTTTTCACGCTCGATGAACTGGCGACGCATCTCGGCCGCGATCGTCGCGAAATCGAAAAACTCGTTAATCGCGGACGGTTACCCGGACGCAAAGTCGGCGGCAACTGGCAGTTTCACTCAATGGAGGTCACACGCTGGCTTGAAAAGGAGATGCGTGAATACTCCAGCGCCGAACTGCGCAACGTCGAAGTCAGTCAGGACTCGACGACCGTGTGCGACACGCTGCCCGTCACTTCAATTCTGCACCCCGACACAGTTCAGGTGCCGCTGGAAGCGAGGACGCGGCGATCGGTTCTTGAGTCGCTGATTGAAGTTGCCGGCCGCACATGGCAGGTCTGGTCGCCAGCGGACATTCTGAATGCCGTGCTTCAGCGTGAAGAACTTTTCTCAACAGCGTATCCCGGTGGCGTTGCCATTCCCCATCCGCGAAACCCGCTTCCGGAAGCACATGGCGAATCGCTGGTCGCCTTCGGGCGGACACTCAGTGGCATTCCGTTTGGAGCGACGTCAGGTGGCCTGACAGACCTCTTCTTTCTGGTGCTCTGTCACGATTCGCGAAGCCATCTGCGTATCGTCGCGCGACTCGGTCGCATGTTCCAGTTGCCGGACTTTTTCGACCGGCTGCGCAAAGCAGACGATTCGACTTCAACGTATGACGTCATCTGCGCAGCAGATGAGGAAGTGGCCCGGTTCGACCGCGGTTGAGCGACGAGCTATTCGACCGGCGTAAGCTCAACGGTATTGTCGAGCTGATTGCCTGGTGGTCAGTCTTCGGAGTCAGACCGCGAAATGAACTCATCGCCGTCGGACGAATCGGTAATCGGGACGGCAAACGCTGAACTGAACTCAACGACGTCGTTGGGGCCGGCTTCGTGGACCGACTTCGATTTTTTCGGCGGTAGATGTTCTGCCGAGTCTGCTGCATCCTCATGCAGCGCGACAGTAGCCTCGCGGGCAAATTCCGGATCAACGATCGACTCGTCATCGCTGTCAGGTTGTCGAGGTCGTCCGTCTTTGGGTTGCCCCATATTGACGACTGCAAACGGAACGTCGCCAATTGTCAGAAGGTCGCCGTTGAGCAGGTCGTGCGAATGTGTAACGCGGTCACCGTTGACCCAGACACCATTCATGCTGTCAAGATCGCGGACAACGAAGCGGTGATCCACCAGCGCGATGCAGCAATGCTTTCGCGAGATTTTCGGGCTGTCTTTAATGATGACGTCGCAGTCCGGATGCCGACCGACCAGCAGGATCGGTTTGTCGAGGACGATCGGGCGTCCGCCACGTTCAGGTTTGAGAATGACACTCATTGACGACATCCGGTTAAGGCACCTGGACGACGGGGCTGAACTGCGTTTTTCGTCTCTCCGGTCCGACTCGGACTCCAGCGGGCTTACGTCAGAACTGTCAGCGATGCTCTCATTCAGTCAGGGCTGGCGAGACCGTTTCGACGCTCCACTCATTGAAAGTCTCACCAGCCTACCCATTCAACGTATGATTTCGCAATCTGGCCGTGCCTCACGGAGCCGTGCTATTCCAGCCTCGGAGACGTCTGTGCCGAATAGGTTAACGACGCCAAGTTGAGGCATCGTGACCAGCGTATCGATCAGCGAATCACCAACCCGGCAATTACGCACGCCAAGTTCTCGTAATCCGGACACCTTCGGTAACCACTGAAGTCCCTGATCAGTGACCGCCGTCCGGTCAAGCCAGAGGACTTCGAGCCGTTCGAGAGATTCGAGCTTCCGGACCCCTGCGTCCGTTAAACGGGTTCCGCGCAGACTGACCGCGACCAGGATTCGCAGTGACGCCACGAAATGCACGCTTTCGTCAGAGATCAGCGTTCCGCTGAGGCCGATTCGTTCGAGTGACTCCAGTCGCTGCAGGTGTTTCAGTCCGTGCCCTTCAATCCGGGTACCGCTCAGTCCGAGACCACGAAGATTGTGCAGTAGCGCCAGGTGAGCGAGTCCGCCATCGGTGACGAGCGTGTCGCCCAGCAGTAGCTCCTCAAGCTCCAGCAGACCGGCCAGACTGGCGATGCCACGATCCGTGACCGGCGTATAAGCCAGATTGAGGATCTTCAGGCTCGACAGTTCACTGAGATAACGCAGCCCGTCGTCGGTCACGTTCGTTCCCAGCAGACCGAGCTTCTTCAGGTACTTCAGTTCCTGCAGATGGCGCAGACCAGCGT
This sequence comes from bacterium, assembly GCA_016124895.1. Lineage (GTDB taxonomy): Bacteria > Planctomycetota > Planctomycetia > Planctomycetales > Planctomycetaceae > JAPOLP01. The sequence continues at coordinate 1,396 of WGMU01000087.1, read as the reverse complement.
CGGGCAACTGCCGGTGATGGTGCAGGCTCAAGTCTTCGAGACGGTTCAGACGCTTCAGGTATTCGAGTCCAGCCCGAGTCAACTGGACCTGATCGACCCGGAGTTTTGTGATCTGTTGCGCCTCGTCCAGTTCAATCTGGCCAATCGAGCCCAGTGCAGCGGTCACGTCGCCGCGATACTTTTCGATGGCTTCCAGCAGAGGGTCCGGTGAATAGGCGATAAAGCAGTCCGGCAGCGTCTGTTGCAGTCGACGCACACCTTCGGGGGTCACCATCGTCGTGCAGACATCCAGCACCTGCAGCTTCTTCAGTGTGTGGAGAGACTCGATTCCGGCGTCCGTGACACCTTTGCAGAAGACCAGGCCAATGAGTTCCAGATCCGGCAGCGATGCCAGATGTGGCAGTCCCCGGTCAGTGACTGAGGTGTAATCGAGATTCAGATTCCGTAACTGTCTCAGTTCAGCGATTTCCGCGAGGCCGCTGTCAGTGATCTCGGTGTCGGACAGGATGAGCATTCTCAGTGAGGCAACGTCCCGCAGAGCGCGCAGACCGCTGCCGCGAATGTGGCAGCCGCCGAGAATCAGCATGTCCAGCCTCTGCAGGGCCGAGAGGTGTGCCAGTCCGTCGTCGTCAATCTGAGTCGTTGAGAGGTCGAGCGTTTCGAGCGACGGAATCTTCGCGATGTGCTTCAATCCATCGTTCGTAATGTCTGTGTCGGCGATGTTCAGGCTGCGCAGATCCGTGAATGGTGTCAGCAGCTTGAGGTCGTCATCGTCAATGGGCGTGTCCGCGAGATCGACAAGCTGAACCTGCCCTTCGTCTTCAACAATCCGGGCTCCCAGTTTCCTGAGAGCGGCAATCGACTGTTGTTGTGCATCCGGTGTGTTCGCCATCCGTCCATTCCGTTCCTGTGCCCGAGTCTTCAGCAACGAAGACTCGACTGTGAAGTTTGCAGGCCCGCAAACTTCGGCGATTCTAATCAGGCGACATCAGGAATGTCTTCACAGACGCGGTCGCGTAATAAAGCCAGCGAACAGGCCGGACGGTGTGAGCGGCACGGCGTCCGCGCATAAAAACAGGACCGCCTCGCGAGGAAGCGGTCCTGTGATTTCAATCCGATGTCTTCTGCTGACGGGATTAACCGCCGCAACCTGTGCAGGTTGGCACACCGCAGGAGGAGCAGCTCGGTTGCGGAGGGCATACTGGAACCTGGCGACACACGACGCGCGGCACGCAGATCGTCTCCGTATACGGAACCTGCCGCGGAACCTGTCGCGTTTGTGTGACGAATTTCGTTTCGCAGACCTGACGGCAGACCGTATACGGCACCTTGCGTGTCTTCGTCTCACAGGTGTAGGAGCAGGTCGTATAGGGAACCTTGCGGCAGAGCGTTCGCT
>WGMU01000005.1 GCA_016124895.1 bacterium | reverse complement strand
CGCCAGTTTCTTCTTCGAGGCCTTCAGAACATGCAGGGCGAATGGACTCTCGTGTGTCTGACCCACAACCTGCTGAAAGCCTTCAACGCAAACCCGGCCTGAGCAACGCCAGGCTCACCAGATCCCCACCCGAAAACCGCTCCATCCCGCCGGACTCCGGCCCGTCCCGCTGGACACGGCACACCAGTTTTGGCACCAGTCACACCCCGGCAGTTCTCAGACAGACTCCTAGGCGGTGCATTGATGGCTCTGTTTTCATTTCTCGACCATCTGAATCTTATCGAGGACGATTCCAGTCAATATGAGGTCGCAGTCGGCGACAACGGATTCTCCTACCTCGATCTCATGTCGGAAAAGAAGGCAAAGGCACTGACGTTCGAGGAGAAACAGCAGCGAGAAACCGGCGCAGCGCTCGACGGGTCGACTCGTGCCCGAGGCCAGTCCAATTTGAAACAGGTTGAGGTCATTGATCACGACGAAGTCTGTCTAGACACCGATCTGCTCTCGATGATCAGGGACATGGAGCAGCGCAGAAGTCGGATTGCTATTTTTCCGTGGGTGGCGGGCGTCGTCGGATTAGCAGGAATCTGGTGGCTTTCCTTCGTATTCAGTTTCGACTGGCCCCTTCTCGCGTTCGTCTTCAGTGCGATTCCAGTTGTCCCCTCATTCGCGTTTATTCTTGTGAATGCGTGGCACTTCGACCGTTCTCGCAAAGATGTCCGCTTCCGATACAAGATCACTGGACGCGGCGAAGTCGCCTTTGGCGCACTGAATTCCGGACTTCAGAAACTCGATGCCAGCAAACAGATTCTGCTGAACACGGGGCGGCGGCATTTCGAAGACACGCGATATACGGGCGGAGCAAGCGACCTGCCCGATCTGAAACCGGTGGAGGTGTCACGCGCACGGCCACCTTTGCTCGATCTTGAGTTCGACGTCTGGCACATCCGCGCTTTTCACAAAGACCTCTATTTCATGCCTGACCACATCCTTGTGTACGACGGGGCAAGCATGGGCGGGATCAACTATGCGAACCTCAATGTTAATTCCGGAGTTGAGGTCACACAGGCACGCGGTGCAGCCCAAGTCACCTCTGACGCGAGAGTCGTCGGCAGTACGCATCGGTTTGTGAACAATGACGGCTCCCCCGACCGCAGGTTCAACAACAATACTGAGATTCCGCTAATTGAATTCGGAGTTCTGAATCTCAGTGGCTCCGGGCTGAACCTGCTGCTGTTCGTCTCCAACCAGAAGAGTGCTTCAGGCGTGCCCGGTCAGGTTGCAGGGATCCAGGAACTCGCACGAATGCCGGTTGTGAAAGTGGCCGAACAACGGCACGCAGAGGCAGAAAAGCGTAGGAAGGCACGGCAGGAAGAGGTGTACTCGGTTGTTTTGGACGCTCTGTGTTGTGTCATGTTCGCCGACGGACAGGCATCGAAGTCAGAGCGAGCGAAGTTTCAGGAACTCATGGCACGTATTCGGTCACCATGGGATGAGACTGAAACAGACTCTCGAATGCGAAGATTCTGCGAACAGGCCAAAGGCACGGGCTTGCAGCAAATGGTTGAGAATGTCTGTTCTCGCGTGTCGACCATCAGATCGCCGCGGCAAAAAGAGATACTGATTTCCTGCATGGGGCGTGTGATGAAGGCGGACGGAGTAGTCAGTCAGGACGAAACGCAAATTAGAAATCGAATCGCCGCGGCGCTTGAATCCAAAGTCTGACGTTTTCATCGACAGATCCAGTCAAGTTTGGGCGTCTTGACCAGCAACCGTTTGCTCAAGCTCAGGTGATGCGTCGCGAAGGACCCTACGAGGTCGACTCGCTGCCTAAAAGGATGCCGAGCATCTGTCTTGAGTAGGCCTGACTGAAACGTAACGCCGGGGACAATCTGTGCTGACGCTGCATGAGCTTGAATGTGATGTCCTCGTGGCCGGGGGTGGGGCGGCGGGGGTGCCTTGTGCGCTGGCGGCGGCTCGGGGTGGGGCTCGCGTTGTGCTGTGCCAGGACCGGTCGGTGCTCGGCGGGAATGCGTCGAGTGAAGTGCGGATGCACATCGTCGGAGCCAACGGAACCGGACGCTTTGACCGAGGCTGCGAACTCGAAACCGAGGCGCGCGAAGGCGGGATTATTGAAGAGATTCGGCTCGAGAACTGCGTCCGCAATCTGCAGCGGTCCGCGTCGATGTTCGATCTCATTCTGTACGACAAGTGCCGTAGCGAGCCGAACCTCACGCTGCTGCTCAACACGACGGTGACGGCCGCCGAGATGGCTCAGGACGCGCCAGACGAAATCGCGTTCGCCGTCGCCGAACGACAGAGCACTCAGGACCGCTTTCACATTCGAGCCCGCACCTTCATCGACTGCACGGGCGACGGTCGGCTCGCGTTCGAGGCGGGGGCCGCGTTTCTGCGCGGGCGGGAGAGTACGGCGGAGTTCAACGAATCGCTCGCAGAACGCCAGGCGGATGATTGCCAGCTCGGCTCGACCATCCTGATCACCGCCCGGAAGCACGATCGCCCGATGCCGTTCGTGGCTCCGCAGTGGGTCCGCACGTTCTCGCAGGAGGAACTGCGGCTACGGCTGTACGCCGTGCCCGGTGACGAGGAACCCACGCACGAGTACGGCTACTGGTGGGCCGAATGGGGCGGTTCGCTCGACACGATCCGCGACAACGAAACCATCCGCGACGAACTGCTGGCCATCACGCTGGGTATCTGGAACCACGTCAAGAACGGCCCGCCGGGAGCACCGCCCGACGACGACCCGTTCGACGCCGCTCACTGGGCTCTGGAATGGATCGGATTCCTGCCCGGTAAACGCGAAAGCCGGCGGTTCATCGGCCAGCACGTCCTCACGCAGCAGGATCTGGAGGCGTCGCGCGTCTTTGACGATGCGATCGCGTATGGCGGCTGGTCGATGGACCTGCACCCGCCGGACGGCGTCGACAGGCCGGACGAGGAACCCTGCGTCCAGCACGCGCTGCCGTACCTCTACGACATCCCGTTGCGGGGCTGCGTGGCTCGCGACGTTCGCAACCTGATGTTCGCCGGTCGGAACCTGTCGGCAACGCACGTTGCGTTCTCGTCGACACGCGTAATGGCCACGTGTGCCGCCGTCGGCCAGGGAGTCGGAACGGCAGCAGCCCTCGCGGTCAGCCAGGGCGTCCCCGCCGCAGAGATCGCATCGCAGCCCGAGCTGGTTGCCGCCATCCAGCAACGACTGCTCCGCGACGATGCGTTTCTGATCGGTCACTCGTACGACTCGCCCGCCGACCCGGTCTTCACGGCACGCATCTCGGCATCCAGTGAGCAGCCCGGCGGCGAGGCCTCAAACATCCGCTCCGGCCAGACCAGAAGCGTCCACGGCGAACGTGGCGTTTCACCGGACCGCCGGGCGGCAGGCACTCACCGCTGGATGTCGCAGCCCGGCGAGCTGCCTGCCTGGATCCAGTTCGACTGGGACGAGCCGCAGCCGATCGACACCGTGCAACTGGTCTTCGACACCGGAATGCACCGCCACCTGACGCTCAGCCACCACGACGGCTACACCTCGCGCATGACCTGGGGCGTCCCGCAGCCCGAGACCGTCCGCGACTACAGCCTCCAGATCAACCGTGCCGGCGAGTGGCTCACGCTCTGCAGCATCACCAACAACTATCAGCGCCTCCTCCGCCACTCACTCCCGCCAGAAACAACGGCGTCAGCGTTGAGAATCCTCGTCACCAAAACCAACGGCCTCGATCACGCCCGCATTTTTGAAGTGCGACTGCGCTGAAACCGTTCGCGACTGCAGGACCGATTCCTGCTGGGCACTCGCGCGACGAACAACGATTCGGCCGATTCCCACCAGCAGGAAGACAGCGACGCGTCACAATTGCAGGCGACCGGCAGAAACCGGCCTACGGACACTCAGCGTCTTCGCGCCTTTGCGTCAGCCCGGCTGCTGTGATCAGTCGCGGAACTTTTCGTGGCAGACTTCGCAGGTCTCGCTCGACTTCTCGAACAGCTCCTTTGCCTTCGCGGCGTCGCCGGCTTTCATGGCCTGAGCGACTCCGGTGACGGCGACTCGGTAGTCCTTCGCCCATTTGTTCCAGTCCGGCAGGTCGGCTTCTTTTTTGACTTCGTGCGTGTCGGCTTCCATCGCCAGAGCCAGGGCGATGAGCACGGTGGCGTGTCGCGAGTCCTGAGCGAGGCGCCGCGGGCGGGCCAGTGAGCGACGGAGGCGGCCTTCACGCAACTCCATTTCTTCCATCATTCGGTGCATGTTGATGAGCTTGTTCCAGGGATGCTCGGCTTCAGCTTTATCGCCTTTGCCTTCCAGGGCGGCGTTGACGGTGGCCAGGCCGGCCTGAGCCTCAGCCAGTGTTTTGGTTTTGCTCAGCTTGACAGCAGCGTCGCGGAGGGCGGCGGCGTTGATGCCGGATGCTTTGCCGTCCTTGTGTTCGGCCAGTGCCTGGGCGAGGCACGCGATCGTGCCTGCGTCGGTGGCGACGGTTTTATGCTCGGTGGCGCGGGCGAACGATTCTTCATCCTTGACGGCGCCGGCGATTTTTTCGGCGATCTCTTTCGATTCGCTGGCCAGGTCGGCGGCGTCGATGATGTCGCTGACGGTCGCCGGAGCCGCTCCGTTGGACGTGAGAGACAGTCCAGCCAGCAGAGCGAGGAATGAGCAGATCAGGGCAGTGCGTTTCATGATCATGATGAGGTGTCCTGTGGAATATTGAAGAGATTGCGTTGTCGCGGCAAAGCAGCATTCACAGCAATGGGGAACTCGCCGATTGTGTGCTTCGAGTCGCTGCCTTGCCATGCTCGGGCGTCGAGCTTTTGAGACGTTACAGTCTGCGCGGATTGCCCTCGACACTCGACCGTTGCCTCTTCGGGACGCGCGGTGCTCCCGACCCTGGCAGGCATTTGCACCAGATTTGGGAAAAGCTGCAATCATTTGCGTTGGCGTCTTTGAAATTCCGAAATGGGCTCCCTAGACTCCCGCCGCTCTGGCACCGCTAAGGGTCTCGATGATCCCTTTGTGGGTGCCGAGCAGGAGTTACGAGATGCCGGACTCCGGACGAAACCAATCGATCGGTGCCGCGATGCGGTGGGCCTCTCAGGTCACGTCGATTGGAGTCGAACTGGTCGTCCCTGTGGGCGGCGGAGTCTGGCTCGACCAGAAGTACGGAACAGCCCCGTGGCTGATGATTCTCGGAGCCCTGATCGGAGCGTTTCTGGCGTTTCAGGGGTTCAAGCAACTGATTCGGGATCTGGAGAAGAAGTAACTTCAGCCCCGGTCAGTGCGGACTCGACCTCAATGAGCGATGCGTTGCGTGACGCTCTGACGGTGCTCGGGTTCGGATTTCTGTTCTGGCTGGTTCTGGCTCTGCCTGCCTGGCTTGTGGCGGGGTTGACCGGGCTGGCTGGACTCTCGATCTCGGCGGGACTCTGTCTGGTTCCCGGCTGCCTGGCAGCCGCGGCCAAAACCTGGTGGGGCCTGTCGCACGTCGCGTTCTTTCTCGTGGCGAGCTTTCTGCGGCTGTTTCTGGCGGCAGGTGGAGCGCTCGTGGCGAAAACAGCCCGACCGGAACTCGGCCTTCGCGAGTTCTTCGTCTGGCTGATTCTGTTCTATCTGTTTGTGGTGGCGATCGAATCGCTGGTCACACTGAAACGGATGGGACAGTTGAAGTGGCTCAAACGGCCGGGTTCCGGCTCTGCTGAGCAGGGATGATCACTCGGCAGTCTGTCGAACTCTGAAGTTCTCGCACTGAGCGAATCCTGTCACTGAGAAGCACTCATGGCTGGGGACAATTTTCATCACGTCCGGGACTTTCCCTTCTTCGAATTGCCGGGGGGAGTTCATCTCGACCTGCCGAACATTGGAGGCTTTCAGGTCTCCAGGTTCATGGTGCTGCAGGTTATTGCTGGACTGTTGACGCTGTTCATCTTCAAGGGCCTCGCCAAACGGGTGAGTTCGGGCGAGCCGACTCGTGGCCGGTTCTGGAATTTCTGGGAAGCAATTGCTCTGTTTGTGCGTGACGAAGTGGTACGGCCAACAATTGGCGACGGGCATCACGATCACGGACACGACGATGGGCATCATGGAGACGGACACCACGATGATGCGGCGCATGGTCATGGTGAGTCGCACGCTGGACACCACGCAGACCAGTATCTGCCGTTTGTCTGGACGTGTTTCTTCTATGTGTTGATCTGTAATCTGCTGGGTGCAGTGCCGATGCTGGGGTCAGCAACCGGTTCCATCTGCGTGACGGGTGTCTTCGCTGTGAGCGTGTTTGTTTACAACGTCTTCCACGGATCAAAACAGTTCGGCTTTATCGGGTTCTGGAAGAATCAGTGCCCGAATCTTGGACTGAGTGGTTTTCAGGCCGTGATCATTACAGCAATTCTGTGGCCGATTGAGGTCATCGGACTGCTGATCAAGCATGGCGTACTCGCCATTCGACTTTATGCAACCATCATGGGTGGCCACACCGTTCTGGGGGTCATTCTGGGATTCATCGCTGCTCCGGGCATCGCCGGGACAGCTCTGCAGGGGATCGTGATTCCTGCAAGTATTGGCGGCCAGATTTTTATCGGGATGCTGGAGCTGTTCGTCGCGTTTCTGCAGGCTTACGTCTTCGCGTACCTGGCGACGATCTTCCTGGCGGCCGCTACTCACGAGCACTGAGACCGAACACTGACTGAATCGAGGCGCGTGTCCTCGACTGCAAACACGTGTCGCATTTCGCGCAACAGATGTCCGTTTGATCTAAGGAGATCAGGAACAATGTCGCAGGCCGTCAAACTTGTCATTATGGCTGCTGCTGTGGTCGTTTCCTTCGCCGTGCCCGCGCTGGCGCAGGACGCTGGAACGTCAATCTCGTTCTCAGGTGCCTTTGGTGCCGGTCTGGTGATGCTCGGAGCTGGCTTCGGCATCGCGAAGATTGGTGCGGCCGCTGTTGAGAGCATGGCTCGTCAGCCGGAAGCATCGGGCGACATCCGTGGCGGTATGATCGTCGCGGCCGCTCTGATCGAAGGTGCAACATTCTTCGCACTGATCGTCTGCATGGTCGCCTAGTTGAGGCGGTTCCTCCGCTGTTGACCAGGTTCCGGTGTTACGTTCCCCGCACGCTCCCGTGGAGTGTCCTCATGTCTTCGATGAGTCTGCTGCGAAAGTATCTCGCGGTCGCCGTAGTTGGTGCCCTGCTGATTCCCGTTCTGTCGTTGCCGGTTCTGGCAGCGGCTGAACACGGAGAAGCGGGCGCTGCCGAAGTCGAACACGGAACCGAGGCTGCCCACGAAGGTGAGTCCGCCGGGGGAGATCACGGCCACCATGAGGAAGGTGTTCCGCTGAGCTGGAAGACCGACCTGGTGCTGTGGTCGCTGGTCACGTTCGTCCTGTTTCTGATCGTCCTGAAGAAGGCGGCCTGGGGGCCGCTGATTGCCGGGCTGGATAAACGGGAATCCAAGTACCGCAAGCTGCTCGACGACGCCCGGGCTGATCGCGACAAGGCGATGAGTCTGCTGGCAGCGCACGAGAAGAAGCTGGCGGAAGCTCAGAAGGAAGTCACCGAGATCATTGCCGAAGCTCGACGCGATGCTGAACGGACGAAGGCGGATATTGTCGCGACGGCTCAGAAAGAAGCGGAGAGCACCCGGCAGCGGGCACTGGACGATATCGATCGGGCGAGGGATCAGGCTGTAAGTGCTCTGTTCGAGCACATGCGGGCTAACGTTGTCATCGCCACCGAAAAAGTACTCGCCCGGGCTTTGACTGATGACGATCGCAGTCGTCTGGTTGACGAGGCTCTGGCGGAAGTGTCATCGAACTGAGTGAACTGGACCGACTGAGGTTTTCCGGCAGGCCGGATGGCCGTTCGGAAGGATGAGGTCAGCAATGGCAGACGTGCGAGAAAATGCCCGTGTCAAAAGCGTGCTGGATGATCCCAGTACGCTGGCCATTGTGAACGTCTATGCGAAAGCCTTTCTGGACGCCGCGGGTGCTCAGGCGGGCGAGCAGATTGAAGAGTTCACTTCGTTTGTGACCGATGTTCTGGATGCGAATCCCGAGTTTCGGACCATTCTGATTTCCGGAGTGGCCAATCGGGACGAGCAGATTCAACTGATTGATCGCGTGGTTGGTCCGTACGGCAGTGAGTTCTTCACGAACTACCTGCGGGTGCTGGCGAATCATGAACGGCTTGATCTGCTGCCTCAGATCCTGGAGGCGACGCAGTTCGAGTTTGAAAAGCGTCATGGTCAGCAGCGAGTGCAGGTCGTCAGCGTCAGTCCGCTCGACGATGCCGCACTGGGGCGGGTTCGCGAGAAAATTGCGTCTGCCTTCAGCTTTGACCCGATTATTGAAAACGTCACGGACCCGAAGCTTCTTGGTGGGCTCGTGATTCGAGTCAACAACACAGTCTACGATGGCTCGCTCCGTAGCCGCCTGAATCAGCTTGCGAAGCGGATGCAGCAGGGGAGTCTCCATGAAATTCAAAGCGGACGAGATCGCTTCAGTCATCCAGAAGGAGATTGAAGACTTTCGCGGTTCGATTGAGACCAGCGAAGTCGGTCGTGTCCTGGAAGTCGGCGATGGAATCGCGCGCGTCTATGGCCTGCAGTCGGCCATGGCGGGTGAGATGGTCGAATTCCAGAACGGCGTCCGTGGGCTGGTGTTCAACCTCGAAGAAAACTCCGTCGGTGTCATCCTGCTGGGTGATTACCTGGAGATCAAAGAGGGTGACGAGGTCCGCACGCTGGGCACACTGTTGTCCGTGCCGGTCGGCGACGCCCTGATTGGACGCGTTGTCAATCCGCTGGGGGAACCGCTGGACGGCAAGGGGCCGATCGTCACTGACGAAAGCCGCCCGGTTGAACATCAGGCCGTCGGCGTGGCCGGTCGTCAGCCGGTGAAGCAGCCGCTGCAGACTGGTATCAAGGCCGTCGACTCGATGACGCCGATTGGTCGCGGCCAGCGCGAACTGATCATCGGCGACCGCAAGACCGGCAAGACCGCCGTCGCGATCGACACGATCATCAACCAGAAGGGTCAGGACGTCATCTGCATCTATGTCGGATGCGGACAGCGTAACAGCACGATGGCCGGGATCATCGAGGCTCTGGAAGCCAACGGTGCGATGGACTACACGATCGTTATCGCGTCCTCCGCCGCTGATCCAGCTCCGCTGCAGTACATCGCTCCGTACGCCGGTGCGGCGATGGCCGAACACTTCATGTACCAGGGCAAGCACACGCTGGTCGTTTACGACGACCTGACGAAGCAGGCTCAGGCCTACCGTCAGCTTTCGCTGCTGATGCGTCGTCCGCCGGGTCGCGAAGCGTATCCCGGTGACGTGTTTTACTGTCACAGCCGTCTGCTCGAACGAGCGGTCAAGCTGAGCGACGAACTCGGCGGCGGCTCGATGACCGCTCTGCCGATCATTGAAACACTCGAAGGCGAGGTTTCCGCGTACATTCCGACCAACGTGATCTCGATCACCGATGGCCAGATTTACCTGGAACCGGACCTGTTCTTCGCGGGCGTGCGACCGGCTATTAACGTCGGTATCTCGGTTTCCCGTGTCGGTGGCAACGCTCAGACGAAGGCCATGAAGAAGGTCGCCGGCTCGCTGCGACTGGACCTCGCTGCCTTCCGCGAACTGGAAGCGTTCGCCCAGCTCGGGACAGAACTCGACAAGGCCACGCAGCAGCAGCTCGACCGCGGTTATCGCATGGTGGAACTCCTGAAGCAGCCGCAGTACCAGCCGCTGCACTTTGCCGATCAGGTCATCAGTATCTACGCGGGAACCAACGGCTACTTCGACAAGGTGCCCGTCAACAAGGTCGCCGACGTCGAACAGGAAATGCTGCAGTTCATCCGCGAACAGAAGTCAGAAGTCCGGGACGCTCTGATCGAGACCGAGACTCTGGATGCGGACGCCCTGAAGGCCGCACTGGACGATTTTGCGAAGACGCTGGCTGGTCGGTTTGACGAGGCGTAAGTCTGTAGGGTGCGTGCAACGCACCGCAGCAACGACAGAACGGTGCGTCTGACGCACCCAACACTGGACGGGAAGCGATGGCCAAAGCCAGAGCGATTATCAAACGCCTCAAGGCGGTCAAAAACATCCGCAAGATCACGCGGACCATGGAGCTGATCGCCACCGCGCGATTCAAGAAAGCCATGGACCGCGCGACCGAAGCGGCTGCTTACACCAGGAAGATCGCCGAGATTGTTGCCGACCTGTCGAAGGCGGACCTCAGCTTTTCACATCCGCTGCTGACTCAACCAGCCGAGCAGAAGAAAACCGTCCTGCTGGTGATGACCTCCAACCGCGGCCTGTGCGGCGGCTACAACGCGGGTGTGCTGCGTCACGTGATGCCGCGGCTGAAAGAATCAAAGGCCAACTGTGAAGAATTGACGCTTGAAGTTGCCGGTAAGCGTGGCCAGGCGTTTCTGAAGTTTCAGGGGGTTGAGCCGGATCGCTTCTACGGGGGCTTTGAAGACAAGCCGGGCTTTGATGAAGTTGACGAAATTGCTCAGAGGTACATCGACGGCTTCGTCAAGGGTGAGATTCACCGCGTCGATGTCGCGTATACCGAGTTTCTGTCGTCGGCCCGCCAGCAGGCCGTTCTGAAGACACTGCTGCCGCTCGGGAAACTGGATTCGGATGAAGGTGAAGATGAGTCGTCACGGGCTGTCGACTACGAGTTTCTGCCTTCTCCGGAAGACATTCTCGAAGAGATCGTCCCGGCGGCTTTCAAGGCTCAGCTCTTCAAGTGCTTCCTGGATGCCGCGGTCAGCGAGCAGATTGCTCGGATGGTTGCGATGAAGGGAGCGACCGAGAACGCGGGCGAAATGATCAGCACCCTGTCGATGCAGTACAACCGGGCACGTCAGTCACAGATCACGTCCGAACTCAGTGAAATCATCGGCGGCGCTGCCGCACTGGAATAGGAAATGGCCAATGACTTAATGACCAATGACCAGCCTCAGGTCTGACATTGGTCAGTGGTTATTCGGCAATTGGACATTACGAGCAAAGCGAGTAAGCAAGCATGTCGACCGCAACTGCTACCGAAAAATCGATCGGCCACGTGACTCAGATCATCGGCTCGACGTTCGACGCCGCGTTTCCGGAAGATCGCCTTCCGGACATCTACAACGCTCTGGAAGTCGATACCGAGCTGAAGGGCACGCGGATCAAGGTCACCGGCGAAGTGCAGCAGCACCTGGGGGGTGGCCGAGTTCGCTGTGTCGCTCTGGGCTCGACCGACGGTATGGCTCGCGGTATGGAAGTGCTCGATACCGGAGCGTCGGTGTCGGTGCCCGTCGGCAAGGAAACGCTCGGTCGCGTGTTTAACGTTCTCGGCGAGGCCATTGACGGTCGCGGTCCAGTGACGACCGAAGAAAAATGGCCGATTCACCGTGACGCTCCTCCGCTGGATCAGCTCAGCTCGAAGACGGAAGTCTTTGAAACGGGTATCAAGGTCGTCGACCTGCTGACTCCGTTCGTTCGTGGTGGCAAGGCGGGACTGTTCGGCGGTGCCGGTCTGGGCAAGACCGTCATCCTGACCGAACTGATTGCCCGTATTGCGAGTGCTCACGGCGGTTACTCGGTGTTCGCTGGCGTGGGCGAGCGAACCCGTGAAGGCAACGACCTGTGGCTCGAAATGCAGGAAACCAAGATCGGTGATACCGGCCGGTCGGTGATCGAGCAGACGACGATGGTGTTCGGTCAGATGAACGAACCGCCGGGAGCACGTCTCCGCGTGGCTCTGACCGGTCTGACGATGGCCGAATGGTTCCGTGACGCGACCGGTGCTGACACGCTGCTGTTCGTCGACAATATCTTCCGTTTCTCGCAGGCCGGTTCCGAAGTGTCCGCTCTGCTCGGTCGTATGCCGAGTGCTGTGGGTTACCAGCCGACGCTGGCCACTGAACTTGGTGGGCTGCAGGAACGAATTACCTCAACGAAGAACGGGGCCATTACCTCGGTGCAGGCCGTTTATGTGCCGGCCGACGACCCGACTGACCCGGCTCCGGCCACCGCGTTCAGCCACCTCGACGCGTTCATCTATCTGGAACGTAAGATCGCGGAAAAGGGCATTTACCCGGCGATCGATCCGCTGGCGTCCTCGTCGCGAATTCTCGATCCGCAGTACGTCGGTGATCGCCACTACGCGGTGGCACGACGAGTGCAGCAGATTCTGCAGCGTTACCGCGAACTGCAGGACATCATTGCAATTCTGGGTGTCGACGAACTTTCTGAAGAAGACAAGCTCGTCGTGCATCGTGCCCGCCGCATCGAGCGCTTCCTGTCACAGCCGTTCCTCGTGGCCGAAGTCTTCACGGGCAAGGCGGGTAAGATCACGCCACTGGAAGAGACGATCACCAGCTTCGAGGAGATCTGTGATGGTAAGTGGGACCATCTGCCGGAAGCGGCCTTCATGTATGTCGGCGGTGTGACCGAAGCGGCTGAGCAAGCCAAACGTATGGCCGAACAGGCTGGCTGATCACGCTGACTGGCTGTCTCTGAGCAAACTCGACTGGCGAAACCGTCATGGCCAAAGAACTGCAACTTGTTGTCGTCACTCCGGAAACCACGCTGCTGGACGAACCCGTCAGCGGTCTAAGGTTTCCGCTGTTTGATGGCCAGATCGGTGTGCTGCCGGGACGTGCTCCGCTGGTTGGACGTCTGGGCTGCGGCGAGCTGAGCGTGACAACGACGGCGGGACCGAGATCGTTCTTTGTCGACGGCGGCTTCGTCCAGATTACGGGAGCGACCGTCACGCTCCTGACCGCTCGCTGTGTCGCTGCTGCGGATATTGACCGCGACGCTGCTGCTAAGGGCCTGAAAGAAGCTCAGGCGCGGCAGGCAATCACCGACGACGCCATCGAAGCCCGCTTCCGCGATCAGGAACGTTCCCGCAAAATGCTGGCGTTGAAAAAGTAAACAGCGAGCAGCGTACAGCAATCAGATCACCGGCCCGACAGTTCTGTCGGGCCGTTTTTGTTGCGCCAACCTCGTCCTGGCCGCCGCCGGCTCCAACCTGAGAAAGCTGCTGGGCACGATTGCGTCTGCGCTGTTCTGCTGCCTGTGGAGCCGCCTCACCACAGCCCGGCCAACCGCTCGCTTCTTTGGACGCGCCATCAGCCCGTGAAACTGCTGAAACGCGGATTTCCGATTCGGTCCAAGACTGCGACGCTGGCCGTCGATCGTGACGAACCAAGCCTTGCGGTCTTTACGGAACCACGGTTTCGGTGCGCGAGCCATTGCAAACCTCCCAGCTCTGGATGAAGAAAACCCAAAGAGCAGGCTGAAAGGCTTGCCGGCCCCGTGTTCCCGCACGGGGCTTTTTCTGTACCGAAGCCAGAATCGTTTGGCCAGAATTGACGTAAGTCGTTGTGAGCACAAGGGTGGATAACCGGATTTGAACCGGCGACCTCTGGAACCACAATCCAGCGCTCTAACCAACTGAGCTATATCCACCGTGTCGAGCCGCCTGGGCTGCGAAGGGGCGGTACGATACCCCTGCCTGGAGAGCATTGCAAGTTTCTCGTGAAGGGCTTCAAACCACTGTCTTTTATGCTGTTTTACGGTTTTCTCGGCGGTAATTGAGCGATGTTGAGCACGGCGTTCGTGGTCCCGACGCAGGCCAGAGGTGAGTGGATAAAAACCTCAGACGATCTGTCGAAAGCGCCAGCAGCCGACCGTCAGGAACACAGCGGCGAAGCCGGTCAGAGCCAGGCATGACTGACCGATGATGGCGACGTCCGGTGTCCGATCGGCGAGGGCTTCGCGGAAGGCGATCAGTGCCCAGGCGTGCGGGACGGCCAGGCTGATCGACTGCATGGTCTCGGGCAGCCAGTCGCGTGGCATGAAGCAGCCGCTGATTCCCGCCAGCGTGATCACCAGAAAGTTCGCGTAGGCCGAAACCTGAGAATCTGTACGGACGGATGTTGACACCAGCAGGCCAAGCCCCGTCGCGGCCAGCGACGTACAAAGCAGGATCGGCATCAGCAGCCACGGTGAGTGACCCCAGCTCATCCCAAACAGAACGCGTCCGATCAGAAACAGAGAACCGCATTGAAGCAGTGAGATCACCAGAAACGGCAGCGTCTTTCCGACGACAACGTCGAACGCCGACACCGGAGCGATTCGCAATCGAGCCAGCGTGCCCAGTTCCCGTTCGGCGATCATTGACCGAGCCATGATGTTCACGAGGAAGAACGCAAACATCACCGTGTATCCAGGCACGATCGTCTGATACACAGGATTTCCACCGCCTGCGTCGCTCGATTTGGCGATTTCAGAATCGGCTGCCCGCGCATCGAGTCTCGGACGTGCCGCGTCGCTGGCAGTGCCCACGGCAGGTTCTTCCGACGTCGTCGCCGCGTTGTCTGGCATAAACTCCAGGAAGCCTGTCAGGCCGACTGCCTGCGGAAGAATTGACTTCAGGATGCTGAACAGGGCGAGTTGCTCGACCACCGACCGGACCATCGCGCCGCCCGCTGCTGACTCGACCGATACATCGAAGTCAGCGAGCGAAGCCTGCACGCGTGAATCTCTCACGTCGAACAGGTCTCGCGGACGGATCGAAGCCACGCGGCTGTTGAACTGTTTCCCGATCGTCAGTCCCGCGTTTGCGTCGCGGTCGACGAGCAGGTGATCGAGTTCTGTTTTCGTCGCGACACGCTGGATGCGCAGTCCATCGAGTTCGGTCAATCTGTTAATGACCTGCCGTGACACTTTACTGTCAGCCGCATCGAGCACCGCGATCCGCAGCATCTGATTGCTGTTCCGCCACCCAAGCAGCCGTCCGGTCGACAGTCCCAGGATCGCAATAAAGGCAATCGGCAGAACGAGTAGAACAACCAGCGCCCGTCGATCGCGCAGCAGAAGTCGGAGATCTTTGCGGGTGATCTCTGCAAAGGCGGCGGATGATCGGCGGTCACTGGTCATTGGTTGTTGGTCCGGCTGCCGGTTCTTATCTCGGCTTCAGTCTCTGAGCCTGCGGCCGGTCAGTTCCAGAAAGAGTCGCTCCAGTGTTGATTCCTGAGTCGAAATGGCGAAGACTCGTCCGTCATTCTCGCTGATCTGATTGAGCAATTGTGTCGTCAGGGGAGCGAGGTCGATCGCGGTGTCGGAACGCAGATCCGTCCGAATGAGGAAGCTGGTTTCCTCGCTGTCGTTGGAACGTCTCGCATCAACACCGTTGACGTGCGGATGCGCGTTGAGCTGCTCCGTCACGCGCCCCACAGAGTCAGACGGCAGGAGGGTACGCAGGCGAATTTCAATCTGCAGTTGAGCGAGCAACTCATCGAGAGTTCCCATGGCGACGATTGAGCCGTGATCGACGATCGCGATGCGGTCGCAGATGGCTTCAATCTCTTCCATGTAATGGCTGGCGTAAATTGTTGAGACGCCTTCGTTGCGTAACTGGCGGACACAGTCGAGCAGATACGCACGCGACTGCGGGTCGACGCCGACAGTCGGTTCGTCAAGCATCAGAAACCGCGGACGGTGCATCAGTGCGACTGCGAAGTTAAGTCGTCGGTTCATTCCACCGGAAAACGTTCGCGTGGTGCGATCCGCGTGCGGCGTCAGCCCGGAGCGATCCAGCGCCCACTTCAGCCGGTCGGCGAGCGTCTCGCCGGTGACTCCGTACAGCCGCCCGAAGAAGCAGAGGTTTTCGCGAGCTGTCAGGTCGGGATAAACGGCCAGATTCTGCGGCACGACTCCCAGTGACTTCCGGAACGCGACATCGTGCGGCTCGACCTCGCGACCGTCGAATCTCATTGTGCCTGAGTCTGTGGTGATCAGTCCGGCGATGATCGACATTGTCGTCGTCTTGCCTGCTCCGTTCGGGCCGAGCAGGCCGAATGTTTCGCCGGGCTGAACGTCGAAGCTGAGCCCGTCAACCGCCTGCACGCTTCCGTACGCTTTGCGGATGCTCAGAACTTCAAACAGGCTCACACGAAACTCCAGATACCGATTCAGCGAAGGAGACGCAGTCCGGCGCAGGCAGGGAGTCAGTCAGCCAGACCACAGAAGTTTCGCGGCGATCTGGTTTCAAATCGGCATCTGAGCGGCCGTCATCGCAACGAAACTCCTGCAAAGCCGCCGCAATCCGCAGAGTCGACTGCGGGGATTGCCGCGAAAGCCGCGTCGACAGATCCCACGTGTCCGGTCACGACGGCGGCGTGGAGTCCGCTCAGGCAGTTAGCAGTATTCTTCCGATGAGAAGCCTGCCGTGACGCGTTTCCGTCTGAACGTCCTGGCAACCCGCAACGGCTGGTCTTTGTCGAAGTCATTTCGCTGTGACGCCGCGTTTCTGTAGCATGGCTGTGTCTGGCACGTCACGCCTCCTTGTGGCAGGATTTCAGCGGTGGTTGCAGACATTCAGAGACGCCGATCCGCCGATTCTGACGACACCATTGAATGAGACACCCGATGGACTCCTCGATTCAACGCCCGCCTGTTTCCACCAGCACGTTCCGCTTCACACGACTGATTGAAGGTCGCCCTGTTGTCCAGGGATCGCTGGCCGAGGCCGTTGGCGAAGCGCCGCTGACCGGGCACGTCTGGATGTTCGTCGCTCCTCATGACGACGATCTGTGCATCGGAGCCGGGCTGTTGATTCAGGCGGCAGTGCAGGCAGGCGTCGATGTGCAGTGCGTTGTCGTGACGGACGGGCGACTCGGATACTGCCAGGCTGAGCATCACGAGGGGATCGTTGAGCTGCGGCGACAGGAAACGATTCGCTCGTTTGAATTGCTCGGCGTGCGAAACGATCAGGTGACGTTTCTCGGATTCCCTGACGGCGGCCTGACACGGTTCATCGGCCGCCGGCCGGCAGCAGAAGGCGAGCCCTCGGTCGCCGGCTACACCGGACTGCAGAACGCGTTTACGCATTCGCTCCGAGACCTGCGACCAACGCGGGTCTTTGTCGCTACGCAGAGCGACCTGCATCCGGATCACAAGATGACGAACAGCGAGCTGATGATCAGCCTGTTTCACGCGTCCGGAAAGATCTGGCCGGAGCTGGGCGATCCGCTGGCGGTGCCCGAAGTCCACGAACTCGCGGTCTATTGCGATTTCCCTGCCGACCCGCAGCTCGAAGTCTACGGCGACGAGTCCGCCTTCGACGCCAAACTGAAGAGCATTGCGGCCTACGAATCACAGCTTCAGATTGCCGAACTGGTGCAGAAGATTCGCGAAGACGGCCCCTATGAATACATCCGCGATGTCGAATTCAATCTCTACTCACCGCGTCGTTACCGGTCGCTGTTCGCTCCGCGCGACTGATTCCTGAGCCGATCCTCGAAATTGCCCGCTGGTCACTCGCGTTCGCCTCAACGCGTCGTTCAGAATGGCTGACGTCGTCGGCAGACTGCGGAATCGCTGCCGACATCCCGGCCCACTCTGAACGGACACCGGATTTCTCTGATGGCGAAGTCGCTGCGAGGTCACTTTCTGATCGCTGCGAAGCATCTGCGGGACAGTAATTTCTACAAGTCGATTGTCCTGATGCTTGAGCACAACGACGAAGGCGCGATGGGCCTGATCGTCAACCGTCCGACGCAGGTGTCGGTGTCACAGGCTCTGGCAAAGCATTTCGATCTGCCGGCATCGGAGCACTCCCTGTTTAACGGCGGGCCGGTCGAAGAGAACGCGCTGTTGATTCTGCACAACTCGCCTGACTTTGATCAGGAGCACCCGCCTGTCGTGCCCGGCGTCTTCGTCGGAACCAGTCCAGACATTTTCGACCGCGTGACCGATTCGCTCAGCGAGCCCGGCACCAGCTTCCGCTTTCGGATCTACTCGGGCTATTCCGGCTGGGGATCCGGGCAGCTCGAATTCGAACTGAGCCGCGGTGACTGGTTCACGCTGCCGGCGACCTCCGACTTCGTGTTTCGCTCCGAGCCGTACGAAGTGTGGGAAGACGTTATCGCCGAGTTTCAACGTCAGCATCGTATCGTGCCCGAGGAACCGACTTCGCCCGAGTGGAACTGACTCCGCCCAGGTCAAACTCACCTGTCAGGGCATTGACCACTGCTTCAGTGCATCGACGATGCCGCAGGAGGCAGCATCGCGACGACAACTGGAGCCTTATCTGATGAAGCAGCAGATTCCGTCTGACGTTCTCCGCCAGTGCCTCTTTCTGGCCGGCCCGACAGCCGTCGGCAAAACGGAGGTGACGCTCGCGCTGGCCGAACAGCTCGCACCCATCGAGATTCTGTCGCTCGATTCAATGTGCATTTACCGCAGCATGGATGTCGGCACAGCGAAGCCTTCTACGGCACTGCAGCAGCGCGTCCCTCATCACCTGATCGATCTTGCCGAGCCACACGAAGAATTCAGTGTGGCTGACTACATCGCTGCGGCCCGCGCGGCCTGCGAGGGCATTCTCGACCGTGGAGCACGGCCGGTCTTTGTCGGCGGAACCGGGTTATATCTTCGCAGTATTCTGCGCGGTGTGTTCGAGGGACCGCCGGCCGATCCGGCGATTCGCGGCCGACTGCAGAAACTCGCCGACGAAGCCGCAACCAGAGGCGACCACTACTGGCTGATGCGACAACTCGAAGCTGTTGACCCGGATGCGATGCTGCGACTGCACCCGAACGACCACCGGCGTCTGATTCGAGCGATCGAGGTTTTCGAGCTGACCGGCAAACCGCTCAGCGAGCAGCAGAAACAGGAACCGCTGCCCTCGCACGAACGACCGCCGCATGTCTACTGGCTCTCGCCACCGCGTGACTGGCTGCATGAGAGGATCAATAGGCGTGTCGAGCTGATGATGGAGCAGGGGCTGGTCGATGAAGTCCAGCGACTGCTGTCGGCCGAGCAGCCAATTGGCCGGACCGCCAGGCAGGGACTTGGTTACAAGGAAGTCATCGAGTCGCTCGAAGCCGCTGGCGGGGGCGATCTCAGCGAGCAGCAGGTCGCCGAGATGGTGGACGTGATTCAAACCCGAACCCGGCAGTTCGCCAAGCGGCAGCACACCTGGTTCCGCAATCTCGAAGAGTGCCACGAGATCGAGTTGACCGGAACCGAATCTCCCGAGCAGGTTGCCGCCAGTATCGTCGCACGCGTGCGCTGATCTGGCCCGCTGAGTGTCCTGAAAAACTGGAACGAGTGGAAAAACCGGCGCGAGAGTGATCGAAGGCGACCATTCAAATGCGTCGAGCCGCGCAACAGATTCGCCGCTCGGGTATCAGACGCGGAATTCCGCACCGCTGGCTGAAACATCGAGCGAACCGTGAGCATCCTTTCGTTCCACCGCCGCAAGAGCAGCAGTTACGCCGACCTCAAACGCTTCTTCCTGTTCGGAATCGTCGGAGCCAGCGGCATGGCCGTCGATCTCGGCACGCTGAGTCTGCTGCTGCCCCTGACGGGTTTTGCTGTCGCCCGCGCTGCCGGGATTGGCATCGCGATGATCTGGAACTTCGGCTGCAACCGAGCGATCACGTTTCGTGACGCTGCCGACGGCTCGCTGCTGCTGCAGTTCTGGCGCTTCGTCGTGAGCTGCAGTCTGGGCGCGACCATTAACTGGTCGACGTCACTGCTGCTGGCCGCGAACGTACTTCTCTTCCGTGAGCACGTTCTGTTGAGCGCCGTCGCGGGGGTCGCCGCTGGTTACCTGCTGAACTTCCAGCTCTGCCGCCGCTGGGTCTTCGGAACGTCCGGCGCCGAGTAGGCATTCTACCCGAACCAGAGTGTTCCAGTGGTTTTGCCAGTGCTGAGGTCTCTGCTTCGCTGGCCGAGCCAGTGGCCACCAGCAGGCAATTTCAGATCGCTCGACGCCGGTCAATCGCTTGTGTCCGCAGAACCGGTACAGCCCCCGCGATCGCCGCGGTCGAACGGCACTCGCACACTGATTCCTGCCTCGCGACGCGCTGACTCGCACTAAACAACACTGGCGTCATTCCGTCTCTTCACGGGCCAGTACAGCGAGCACGCTATGCCACGCATCCATCCGACGGTGATTCTTGAAAGCAATGTTCAGATCGGCCGCGAGACGTCGATCTGGGACAACGTCCACATTCGCCACGATGTCGAAATCGGCGACGAGTGCATCATCGGCGAGAAGACGTACATCGCCTACGGAGTGAAGATCGGTCACCGTGTCAAAATCAACGCGATGGTCTACGTCTGCAATGCCGTAACGATCGAAGACGGCGTGATGATCAGTGCCGGAACGATCTTCACGAACGATCGTTTCCCGCGCGCAACGACGCCGGACATCAAACAACTGCGTTCATCTGACCCGGACGAGCACACTCTGCCGACGCTTGTCCGCGAAGGCGCGACGATCGGCGCCGGTGCAACGATCGGAAACGACCTGACGATCGGACGATTTGCCATGGTCGGCATGGGCTCGGTGGTGACGAAGTCCGTTCCCGACTTTCATCTGGTCCTCGGATCGCCAGCCCGCTCCGTCGGATGTGTCTGCCGCTGCGGCCAGCTCATCGTCAAATTCCCGTCCGGCATCGAAGCGAACTTCCCGAGGCTGAAGTGCCCGGCCTGCGAACTCCAATACGCGGTCAGTAACAGCGAAGTCGTCGAACTCCAGAACGTGTCGGAACTCCGTCGCACTCTTCCTGACGCAGTGGTGAGCTGCTGAACGGATTCCTTCAGCAGGCACTCGAATGGCGGTTGAGAATCATGAGGCTTTCAATGTACCACCACGTCCTGCTTTCTCCGCTTGTCGGAGGAGCGGCCCGGGTCGCGATGGAGATCGCCAGGGAGCTGACCAGTTCGGGACTGAAGAACAGGCTGTGGTTTCCCAGCCAGGGGGCGGCACTGCAGACGGCCCGCGCCGCCTTCGGCCTCGATGCTGACACCTGGCCGCTGGAATGTGCGCTGAGTTCGCGCCCGTGGAAGGCGCTTTACGGCAACGTGTTTTTCTGGCGCAGACTGCGACGGGATGCCGTGGTCCACGTCCACAGTCCCATTGTTTATGGCGCGCTGTCGCGTGGACTTGCGGCTTCGGGGGCCGTTCGAGTGGTTCATATCCACAGCGAAGCCGATTTGAACTCGATTGACTGGGCATTTCGCAATCCGCCGGATCTGATTGTTTCCTGTGCCGGTTACCTTGAGCAGAAGTTGCAGGAGGCGAGCAGCCTGCCGCTGCGAACTACGACGATTCCCAACCCGGTCGACCTCACTGGTTACTCGCCAGGCACCGGCAAACCGCGTGAGTTATCCGGCTGTTCCGAAGGCAAGCCTCTGCTGCTGATGCTGGCGAATCTCTCGCCGCTGAAGGGACAGATCAGCGCCATTCAGGCCGTCGCGACTCCCGCGTTGCGTGACCTAGACACGCAGCTTCTGCTGGCCGGAGAGGAACGGCCGCATGACAAGGGGTTTGAGTCGCAGTTGCGAGATCTGGCTCGCGAATTGAAGGTCGACGACCGTGTCAGGTTTTCCGGCTTTCGCCATGACTGTGCGGAGTTGCTGCGTGCGGCCGACATGCTGCTGCTGCCCTCACATACGGAAGGGATGCCGCTCACCATCCTGGAAGCTCAAGCGTGCGGCACGCCGGTCGTCGCGACTCCCGTCGGAGGAATTCCCGAGATCATTACCGACGGCGTCACTGGTCTGCTCGTCGAGAATGACAACGTCGAAGCGCTCGCCGATCGGATCGTCAGCATTCTGCGCGATGACGAACTGCGAACTCGACTTAGCGAGAACGGTCGTCGGTACGTCGAGCAGCACCATTCGATCGCGAACTACTGCCAGGCACTGCGTCGGCAGATCGAAATCGCCAGAGGTCAGCATCAGGAAGACGCGTCCGCCGTCCAGCCCGGTCCGCAGGTCAGCTTATCCACCGGTTGAATTATACGACCGGTTTCACGTCTCACAGACCGTTCAGGAAATCAGCTTTCACAGACACACGCCACTGACGAGGCCGCCGGTTCTTTGACTTGTCAAATCAGTAATCACCAGACGGCTTCGGCCTCAGCGACAGAAAACACATGACTCATTACGGAATCATTGGCGGCGGCATCCTCGGTATGACGCTGGCGCATCGCCTGGCCGAAGCTGGAGACCAGGTCACGCTGCTCGAAGCCGCGCCGCATCTCGGCGGCCTGGCTGATGCGTGGCAGCTTGGTCACGTCACCTGGGATCGCCACTACCACGTCACGCTGCTGTCTGACATGCACTGGAGGAAGGTGCTCGGTGAACTGGGGCTCGACGACGACATGAACTGGGTCGAAACGAAGACGGGGTTCTTCACCGACGGGCAACTCTACTCGATGTCGAACAACGTCGAGTTTCTGAAGTTCCCGCCGCTGAGTCTGATCGACAAGTTCCGTCTGGGGGCGACGATCTTCTACGCGTCGAAGCTGACCGACTGGAAGAAGCTCGAACAGACACCTGTCGCCGACTGGCTTCGCAAGCTGTCCGGCCGCCGGACATTTGAAAAGATCTGGCTGCCGCTGCTGCGAGCGAAACTTGGCGAGAACTACACGAAGACATCGGCGGCGTTTATCTGGGCCACGATCGCTCGCATGTACGCCGCGCGGCGTACCGGTTTGAAGAAAGAGATGTTTGGTTATGTTCGCGGCGGTTACGCGAAGATCCTCGCTCGCTGGACCGAACGGCTGATCGAACTCGGCGTCGACGTGCGCACGAGCGAGGCGACTCAGGACGTCGCCGTGACCGTCGATGGCACGCCACTCGTTGAGACTGACAACGGACGCTATGACGCCTTTGACCGCGTGATCCTGACGACGCCCTCGCCCGTCATCTCAAAGCTTTGCGAGGACCTCAGCGACGACGAACACTCGCGGCACAACGGCCTGCAGTATCAGGGGATCGTCTGTGCGTCGGTCCTGCTGAAGCAGCCGCTGGCGCAGTTTTATGTGACGAATATCACCGACGACTGGGTGCCGTTCACGGCCGTCATCGAGATGTCAACGCTGGTCGATCGCGAGGAATTCGACGGGAACAGCCTTGTCTACCTGCCGAAGTACGTCAGTCCTGACGACCCGTTGTTTGAGGAATCCGACGAGTCGATTCAGGAACGCTTCGTTGTGGCGCTAGAGAAAATGTATCCGCACTTTCGTCGCGCCGACGTTCTCGACTTCCGCATCTCCCGCGTCCGCAACGTCGTCTCACTCTCGACGCTGAACTACTCGGAAAACCTGCCACCTATGAAGACGTCGCTGCCCGGCGTTTACGCGATCAATTCTGCTCACATCGTCAACGGCACGTTGAACGTCAATGAGACCGTCAAGCTGGCCGAAGACGCCGTCAGGATGCTGATGGTGGAGAGGGCCGAGGGTCGAGGCATGAGGGCCGAGGTGGCAGTAGGCAGTAGGCAGTAGGCTTCCTGATGAGAGCCGGCAGCAACACGGTTTCATTTCGCATTCTGAACTCCGCATTCCGCATTCTGGTGCTTCTTATGCCCCATCCCATCGCCAGTCTTTCGCTCGATCTCGACAACAAATGGTCCTACATGAAGACTCACGGCGATGCCGGCTGGGAATCGTTCCCGTCGTATCTCGATACTGTCGTGCCGCGGTTTATCGACTTTCTGGCCGAGCGGGATCTGAAGATCACGGTCTTTGTCGTCGGACAGGACGCGGCACTCGAACGCAACCATGACGCGCTGCGACTGATCCCGGAAAACGGTCACGAGGTTGGCAATCACTCGTTTCATCACGAACCGTGGCTGCATCTGTATTCGCTGGAGCAGATCGACGAAGAGTTTGCCCGCACAGAGGAAGCTCTGCAGGTCGCGACGGGCGAGACCCCTATCGGCTTCCGCGGTCCCGGCTTCAGCCTTTCGCCGGACGTGCTGACCGTGCTCAAGCGGCGCGGGTACGAGTACGACTGTTCGACCTTTCCGACATTCCTCGGGCCGCTGGCCCGGATGTACTACTTCATGACGGCAAAGCTCGATCCCGAGGAAAAGAAGGAACGCAGCAAGCTGTTCGGAACGATGCAGGAGGGCTTCCGGCCACTGAAGCCGTACTACTGGCCGCTCGACGAAGGTCCGCTGCTGGAGATTCCCGTCACGACGATGCCGCTGTTCAAAGTGCCGATTCACGTCAGCTATCTGTTGTATCTGGATCAGTTCTCGCGCGGTCTCGCGATGACCTACTGGCGGACGGCGCTGATGATGTGCCGATTGACCGGAGTCGCTCCATCATTGCTGCTGCACCCGCTGGACTTTCTGGGCTGCGATGATGATTCGGAACTTGGCTTCTTCCCGGCGATGCGGATTGAATCGCGTCGCAAAGTCGAACTCGTCGGTCGGGTGATCGATCTGATGATGAAGCACTATCAGGTCGGCCCGATGCGCGAGCACGCGCAGCATGTGTCCGCAGTCTCGGATCGACGGAATTCCGCGAACGAACTCGC
This sequence comes from bacterium, assembly GCA_016124895.1. GTDB lineage: Bacteria > Planctomycetota > Planctomycetia > Planctomycetales > Planctomycetaceae > JAPOLP01. Next base: position 49,594 of record WGMU01000005.1, on the reverse strand, counting down.
ACACGCCTAGGCGATAAACCGACGTCCTACTGATTTCAGAAAATCTTGACCGACCAGGGCAGAACAAAGCGGGGCATCACGTGAACGATCAGCGCAGTCGATTGGGTTCGGTCCCCGCTGCACTGGCTCTGCTGGCCAGTGGCGGACTGTTTGCCTTTCTGGCGGTCAGCCATGTTCGCTATCCCGGCTTTCTGGAGCCGATGGAGGGCGACGTTCTGCAGCATATTCAGCGGGTCTGTCGCGGCGAGGCGATTTATCAGCGACCGACTGCCGACTTCATTCCGTTGTCGTACATGCCGCTGTACTACTATCTGGCCGCGCCGTTTTATTCTCTCTTCGGTGACAGCTTTGCGGGACCGCGTCTGCTCTCATCACTGTGTGCTGCTCTGTCAGGTCTGATCTGCTGCTGGATGGCGTGGCGAGAATCCCGGTCGCTGACCGCAGGTTGTGTTGCCGGCGCACTGTTCTTTTCGAGCTATCGCATCATGGACGCGAGCCTGACGGTCGCGCTTCCAGACTCGCTGCTGCTGCTGTGGCTGATGTCGGGCTTCGCATTTCTGGCCTGCGGAACGCGGCGCTGGCACGACGTCGCCTGGCTGGTCTGCTTTACGCTGGCGTTCTGGACGAAGCAGCATGGCGCGTTGTTCTTCGGCTGCGCCGTTCTCTACGCCCTGCTGTTCCGAACCAATCAGCTTTCGCGGAAGGCGATCGTAGCAGGAATTCTGACCGGCGGACCGGTGCTGTACTTCGTTCTGGGCCACTGGCTGGGACCTGGCTTTTTCGACACAACGCTGGTCATGCCTGGATCATGGGATCGCAGTGTTGCGAGTGCCGCCTCGCGAACCGTGTTCGTGCTGATCGACTTTGTTCCGTTCCTCGCATTGATGACGCTTTTTTATCTGCGGCAGAGCTGGCTTGCTGAGCGGCGGATCACTCCGCTGGCCTGGCTGGCAGTCGCTTCACTGTGTGTTTCCGCGTTCACGATGATGGCAGCCGGCTCGGCGAATAATCACTTTGTGCCATTTATTGCCGTGTTCTGTGTTGCGGCGGCCGTCAGTCTGCGTCATCTGGCTCGGAACACGACTCCACGCGGTCTCGGACGCTTACTTGGAGTCATCGTTCTGGCTGTCTCGGCCATGAACGTGCTCGTTGCCCAGCGCTTCAGTCATCATCCGATTCCGCTGTTTCTGCCGTTGGTCGCAGCAGGAGCTCTGTTCTGTCATCTGTGCCTGAGATGGCTGCGAGTGGCCGACGCCACGCGCGGAGTCTGCACGGCCGGACTGCTTGTCGCCGCGCAACTGGCGACCAATTTCTTTGACCCGGCCGAGTATCTGCCCGTCTCGGACTCACGATTGGTGGTTGCCGATTTTCAGCACGAGCTGTCAGCAATCGATGGCTTGGTGGCGTGGGCCGAGTACGGCAACGCTCCGGTCGCATTGACGGGACGTCCATTGAGCAGGGCACCTTCGATGGTCGCGCTGGAAGATGTGGCCCGACAACGTGGCCGGGCTCAGCAGGTTGAGGCCGGACTGACACCATTCCGCGTCTGGATCCACGAGGCGGATCCGCTGTTCGTGCTGACGAATGGGGAACTGCAGCAGACGCCCGTCTGGGACACGCTCGATGTCGGCTGGGAACTGGTCCACGACTACGGAAATCGCTTTGCCGGTGTACGGCAGGTGACGCGCCGCTGGTTCGGTGGCGGTCAGTTTCCTCGCTACCTCTATCGGAAAGTCAGCCATGGACAGGCGGCGACAGGCTGGCGACAGCCTCTTGAAACACAGAAGCATTCCATGCGGGCAGGCATCCCATCCGTCAAACCGCCACGCAATGACGCACACTCGTAACGTCTGATGGAATGCCCGCTTCACTTCCTCTGCGATCTCTTCCGCCGCGAAGGTGACTGGAAACTCAAATGCCAGCAACGCTGATTCCTCCTCTCGCCACTGCGGCTGTCTGCACCGCGGTCGAAGTCGAAGACGGGTGCCCGCTGTGCGGCGCGAAATCGCAGATCGCGTTCCACAAACACGCGATCGCGATTCGCGACTGTCGCGCGTGCGGCCATCGATTTGCTCGACCGGAAGACGCGACAGGACACGTCGACCGCGTCTACAGCGACGCCTACTTCTTCGGTGGTGGGGCAGGATACTCGGACTACGTCAGCGAGTCGGCTCTGCTGAGAAAGCACGGACTCCGCTATGCACTACGACTCGCGAAATACGTTGAACCCGGTACGGCGCTTGATGTCGGTGCGGCGGCCGGATTCGTGCTTCAGGGACTGATCGATGGCGGTTGGACGGGGCAGGGGCTCGAACCAAACGATGCCATTGCCAGCGTCGGCCGGCAGCTCGGACTGAGTATCCACACGGGAACGCTGGAAGAGTTTCAGACGAGGGAACGCTTCGACCTTGTGTCCATGATTCAGGTGATGGGGCACTTTCTGACGCCGCGAGTTGCTGCCGAACGCGTCAGCTCACTCGTCAAACCGGGTGGTCACTGTCTGATCGAAACCTGGAACGTGCGCAGCTTGACGGCGCGGCTGTTTGGAGCAACCTGGCACGAATACAGCCCACCGAGTGTGCTGCAGTGGTTCTCGCCGCAGACCGTGGCAACGCTGTTTGCCGACTTCGGTTTCAAGCCCGTCGCTCAGGGCATTCCGTCAAAGGCGATCAACGCTGGACACGCGAAGTCATTACTGCGTCACAAGGCGAGCGATTCGTTTGTCGCAAAAGCCGTGAATGCAGTTGCGGCAGTCATTCCAGATCGACTGACGCTGCCATACCCGTCCGAAGACCTGTTCTGGATGCTGCTGCGGAAACAGTGAATCTCGTCGGCGCGGCAGCTCAAAACGTCCCCTATCAGTGACCTGTTCAGAATTCCGATGGACTTTCAGAAAGCGGAGCTGATCGCGTGGAGCCACTGCAGAGTTCAAACGGTTGTCGCGCTCAGGTTGCTCCGGGAGCCTGGTGGTGGATACTGCCGTCATTACTGGTGATCGTGGCTACGCATCTGGCGATTCCGCAGCCTGACGAGCCGGTTTTTTACGGCGACGAAAACCGGCACGTGATGACCGGAGTTTTCTTTCGTGACGCGCTGGCGGACCAGCCGGTCACGCATCTGAAACAGTATGCGGAATCGTATTACGTGCAGTATCCGGCTCTCGGATTGCTGATCTGGCCGCCGCTGTTTCACTTCGTCGAAGGTGCTCTGATGAGCGTTTTCGGTACGTCATATCTCGTCGGCCAGGTGACCGTCGCTGTGTTCTCGTTCCTGGCGTGCGTCTACCTGAATCGACTGATTTCAAGAACGCATGGTCGTGGTGTCGCGGCGGTCGTTGTTCTGCTGTTTGCGTTGACGCCGCTGGTGTTTGTCTATTCGCACCAGGTGATGCTCGAAATGCCGACGCTGGCATTCTGCCTCGCCGCAACGTTCTATTTCGTCAGATATCTCGACGAGTCCCGCCGCTGTGACATCTATGCGGCGGCGATCGCTTCGGCCTGCGCCGCGTTGACACGTTTCGATGCCGTCTATCTGCTCCCGATGTTCGGCATTCTGATCCTGGCGCGGAGTCAGTTCTCAATCCTGTGGCGACGGGAAGTTCTCGCTGCAGCGGCCGTTGCGTTGCTGATGGTCATCCCGTTTTACGCGGTCGCTGCCACACAGGTCGGAGCGTTACATTCACGTCAGGCCTCGCAGTCAGTGGTCCCGGAAACGGCCGCTCAGACGCTGCTGGAACGGTTGCTGTACTATCCCGCGAGCATCCCTCATCAGACGGGACTGCTGTTCGCAGTCGCGGCGATTCTCGGAGTGATCGAACTGCGACGCTGGGAGCGCCGTCGTGAGAACCTCCCGTATGTCGCGATGCTGCTTGCCACCTGGCTGACGTTCACACCAATTGCCGAACAGGACGAGCGGCACGCGATCTACTGGGTTCCCGCTCTGGCGCTGCTCGCATGGAGCGGTGTGACGTCGATATCGCGCTGCCGCTACCGCGTCGTGCTGCGGCCGGTTCTCATCGCTCTCCTGCTGGGGACAACGGTGTCGGCGGCGATCAAAGTGCCGAGTCCGAACATTTCCGGTTATCGCGCCGCCGCTCAATGGGTGCTCGACCAGTCACCAGAACCGAATCGCTTTCTGTTCGACGGCTGGCTCGACGGCAACTTCACATATCACGTGCGGCATCTGGATCCGCAACGGCGTCATACTGTGCTGCGTGGCGACAAGCTGTTTTACGGATTCATCTGCGTGCCGAGCACTGACTTTGCCGAGTACGCGACGAACGAGCAGGAGATGCTCGACATTCTGTACCGCTTTGATCCGGCCTTCGTCGTTGTCGAAGACCCACTCGGCCTCGACATTCCGACGGCCGAGAGACTGCGAGACGTCCTGCGCGACCACCCTGAGCGTTTTGAACTCGCGACCGAAATCCCGGTCACCGGGCGCTGCGGCACTCTCAGTGATTATTCGCTGAAGATTTACCGCAATCTGAAACGCAACCCGCAGCCGACCGACGGCGTACAGTTCGAGGTGAAAGGGCTGAATCGGTCCGTGTCGTCGTAGCAGGCCGGACCCCGGTCACGACGACTCCGTCACCGAGTCGTCCAGTCTTCCAGGTCGTCAATCAAACGATCCTGCGTCTGCTCATCGCGCCGTGATTTCGCTGAGCAGTCATCGCAGGCTGACTTTCCGCGGCCGGTGACGAACGCCCGCATTCGGCGAAACAGTGCGACCGCCGCCGCTGCGACGATTGCCAGAGTGAGCCAGAGCTGCCAGTCGGACCAGTTCACGATGAGAATCCCTGTCCGTGCTCAACGAACGCGGTCCATTTCAGGCGGTCGTCACTTCTTCCTGGATTCGCTTCGCTTCGTCGGCGTCAACGTAGTCGCTGTGGCAGGACGCCTTGCCGTCGTCCGTGGTGACGGACTTCTTCGTCTTCGACGCCAGTTTGTGGATTTCATCCGGCGAGAGCACGCCGCGCGCGTCCAGAATCGCGAGCTGGTCGGGATTGAGGGCCGCGCTGACTTTGGCTTTGTCCCACGCGTAATCCTCGTCCTTCCCGGACACGAACATTTCGATCTCTTTCGAGATCCGGACGCTGCACCAGTCGTGGCCGCACATGGCGCAGAAGTCGGTGTCGACGTCGAGGTCTTCGTCGTGCAGGGCGCGGGCGAGTTCCGGGTCGAAACTCAACTCGAAATGCTTCTCCCAGTTGAGTGCCGCGCGGGCCTTCGTCAGTTCGTCGTCCTGATCCCGCGAGCCAGGAATACCGAGCGCGACGTCTGCGGCGTGCGCGGCGATTTTGTACGCCACGCAGCCCTGCTTGACGTCGTCTTTCTTGGGCAGACCGAGATGCTCTTTCGGCGTCACGTAGCAGAGCATACTCGCACCGTGGTATGCAGCGTTGGTCGCGCCGATGCAGCTCGTGATGTGGTCGTAGCCGGGGAAGATGTCGGTCACCAGTGGGCCGAGCACGTAAAACGGGGCTCCGTGACACAGCGTGCGCTGCAGCTTCATGTTGTATTCAATCTGGTCGAGCGGCACGTGACCGGGGCCTTCGATCATGACCTGCACGCCCTTCCGCCAGGCTCGCTCGGTCAGTTCGCCCAGCGTTTCGAGCTCGGCCAGTTGAGCCCGGTCGGTCGCGTCGGCCAGTCCTCCTGGTCGCAGGCCGTCGCCGATTGAGAAAGTAACGTCGTGCTCGCGCATGACGTCGCAGATGTCTTCCCACAGCGTATACATCGGGTTTTCATCGTGATGTTCGATCATCCACTTGGCCAGCAGCGATCCGCCGCGGCTGACGATGCCGATCAGGCGATTGCGAACGAATTCCAGATGCGCCATCCGCACGCCGGCGTGAATCGTGAAGTAGTCGACGCCCTGCTTCGCCTGGTGTTCGAGTGACCGCAGGATGTCGGCGAACGTCAGGTCCTCGATCTTCCGGCCGATGATCATCGAGTAAATCGGGACGGTGCCGATCGGGACGGTCGAGTTGCGGATGATCGCTTCGCGGCACTCGTTGAGGTTGCCACCGGTCGAGAGGTCCATGACGGTGTCCGCGCCCCACTTTTCGGCCCAGCGGAGCTTCTCGACTTCTTCGTCGGTCCCGGACGAAACCGGCGAGGCGCCCATGTTCGCGTTGACTTTGGTCTTTGACGCGCGGCCGATCGCCATCGGATCGAGCTGATACTGCAGATGGTTGATGTTCGCCGGGATGACCATCCGACCGGCGGCGACTTCATCGCGAACCTGCTCGGCGGTGAGATGCGGCTCGCGCTCGGCAACGCGCTGCATCTGCGAGGTGATGTTGCCGACGCGAGCATGTTCAAGCTGAGTGAGGGGCTCGAAGCCAGCCGGCGGCTGCCACGCGTCGGCGCATTCGTAATCGGTCTCGAAGCCGGCCTTCAACGTCCAGTGTTCCGGCATGAAGTCCCAGGCGGTCTTCTCCGACGGAGCCGGCATTCCCGGCGTGTCGGGCGACGCGAACGTCAGTGCTCCCGTACGGCCAGGAGCGATCTGAGCCCGCTTCGCGAAGCTGCCGGGATTCGTGCCCTGGGCGGTCGTCGAGGGATTCCCGCCGAGTTCTGGCAGAGTGTAAGACGAAGTGGCCGAGGACGATTGAGATGCCGTCATGACAAGATCCTTCTGCGGGCCGGATCGGTCCGTGAAGCGGGAAGAGCAGTCGGAAGCCGAACACGGAGTATGTGTCCGAGCCGCGGAAATCCGAGGCGTCCGGAATCGTAGTCCGGCCGGTTCGACATTTCAAAAGGCGGGCCAGCGCGGGCGGGATCGGTGGACGCATCGCTCCCGTGGATCGGTCTGGCGTGCGTTTATGAAATTCTGCGTGATACTTCTCTGGTGCCTTCGCTCTGCGTCCGTCGGTCTCCACGTTTTCCAGATCGGCCGACAGTTTAGACAGATCGCAACTGCCGTCGCATTTTTCTGACAGCGAGTATCGGCGAGGACGAACGATGGAAGTGCTTCTGGGCCTTGTGGGTCTCGGCGTTCTGGCAGCGATCGTCCTCGCCCCGATCATCATGGTCGTCAAACTGTCGAACCTGCAGTCGACGGACGACGCCCGCTACCGCCGCATCATGGGTGAGCTGGCGGAGATTCAGCGGCAGATGAAACATCTGCGGGAAAAAGTTGCTGTGTCGCCGACGGCTGAGACGTCCGCGACGGAAGCTCCCCCGTCTGAGGCCACAGAGCGGGGATCGGATTCGCCTGCGGTCCCTGCCGAATCAGCAGCAACCGCACCAGCGCCTGTTACTCAGGGAGCGTCGGGAGCAGAAGGCGTCCGGGAAACAGGAGCGGACCGCCTGCCATCGTCTCCTGCTGAGGCGAAACCAGCAGAGGTCGCAGCCGCGAAATCACTGTCTCCGACCGCCGAAACACCGGGCGATCGAGTCGCCGCATTTCTTGACAGAAGCAAGGCAGCCGAAGAAGCCGCTGCCAATCATCCAGAAGTCGGTGCAGGCGCCGTTGCGGAAGACGCTGCGAAACGGAAACCACTCGCCCCAAAGCCAGCGCCGCGCGAACCGTCGGCGTTTGAAACGGCTGCAAAAGATGTTCTGCGCCGTTGCTGGAACTGGATCATCGTTGGTGAAGAACACGTGCCTCAGGGCGTTTCGATGGAGTACGCGGTCGCCAGTCAATGGCTGCTGCGAGTGGGCATCCTGCTGCTGGTCGTCGGCGTTGGTTTCTTCCTGAAGTACTCGATCGAACGCGACCTGATCACGCCGGTTGCTCGCGTTGGCCTGACTGTTATTGCAGGACTCGGACTGCTCATCGGTGGAACGAGGTTGCTCGGAGGAAAGTACACCATTCTTGGCCAGGGACTGATGGGTGGTGGAGTCGCGTCGCTCTACTTTGCTGTCTTCGCAGCCTGGCATTTTCATAAGCTGATTCCGATGCCCGCCGCGTATGCGGCGATGATCGTCGTCACGGTTCTCTCGGGCGGCGTGGCATTGCGGTTTAACTCGAAGCTGGTTGCGATCCTTGGAGTGCTCGGCGGCTATGGCACGCCGGTGATGCTCAGCACGGACGTCGTCAACTTTCTCGGCCTGTATGGCTACATGCTCGTGCTGGGCGCTGGCGTTCTGTGGATGTGCGCCCACAAGCAGTGGCCGCTGTTGAATTATCTCAGCCTCGCGTGCCACTGGACGTTGACCGGCGCCGCCCTGCAGGATTACGAAGCGACGTACTTCCTCGAAGTGATGCCGTTCCTCGCGGCGTTCTTCGTTCTGTTTTCGACGATGGTCTTCCTCTTCAACCTGCGGACGCAGACGCGGTCGAACCTGCTCGATGTCCTGGTGCTGTTTCTGAACGCGGGCATCTTCTTTGCGATGAGTTTTCGCGTGATCGAAGTCGCGTACTCGCGTGAGTGGGTGGCGGCGGCGACATTGTCTCTGACGGCGTTTTACACGGCGCACGTTTACTACTGCCTGGTGCGGCGAGTGCTCGATCGCGAACTGATGCTCAGCTTCACCGGGCTGGCGTCGTTCTTCCTTGCGGTGACGATTCCGCTGTTGCTTTCCTCGGAGTGGATCACGGCGAGCTGGGCACTGCAGGCGGTCGTGACGCTGTGGATCGCCGGGAGATTGCAGAGCCGCTTCCTGCAGCACGTCGCCTACGTGCTGTATCTGATTGTGATGTTCCGCTTCGCGTTTCTCGATCTGCCGGCTCAATACCGATCCGGCAGCGCCGCTGACCTGCCACTCGCGCAGTACTTCTGGGATGTCTTCCAGCGCGTTGTCATGTTCGGTGTCCCGATCGCGTCGCTCGGGGGCGCGTACAGACTGCTGAAATCCGAGCCCGCTCTGCAGAATGGCCTGACGATGCCACCCGGCACGGATATTCCCAGCCTGGCTCGCGACAGCCTCGCCCTGAAGTCGTTCGTTGTGGCGGCGTTTGGCCTGCTGTTTCTGTATCTGCACCTGGAACTGAACCGGACGTTCGGCGACCTGCTTCCGGCCGTGAAGCTGCCTGCACTGACTATCCTGTGGGTCGCGATGTGCTTTCTGCTGCTGTGGGAGTACCGCACGGCGGCGAGCAATGTCATCCGGATTCTGTTGACACTGTTCGTCGCCAGCCTGCTGTGCAAGCTGGTCTTCTTCGATCTGCAGTCGTGGGATGTGACCGGCCACTGGATTTATGACGGGCCGTACAGCTTCCGCGACGCCGGGCTGCGAGTGCTCGACTTCGGCGCGACACTGGGCTTCTTCGTCCTCGCCTTCCGACTGCTCAGCGGCAAACCCGACACTCGCCGACTGCGGCTGGAATTCGGTATCACCGGACTCGCGTTCCTGTTCATCGTGACGACGCTCGAACTGAACTCGTTCCTGCACACCTACGTGCCGGGACTGCAGGCCGGCGGCATCTCAATCCTGTGGACGATCTATGCACTGTCGCTGATCCTGAGCGGCATCCGACGCAACATTCGTCCGATGCGACTCGTCGGCCTGACGCTGTTTGCTATCGTGGCGGGCAAGGTGTTCCTCGCCGACCTGGCAAGTCTCGACCAGATCTACCGAGTCGTCGCCTTCATCCTGCTGGGCATCCTCGTGCTGACTGGCTCGTTCGTTTACCTGAAGTACCGGTACGCGTTCGCCACGGACAAGGAGCTGACAGACGGAACTCTTTCAGACAACGTCGCCTCGTTGCCGCAGTCACAGGTCACCGCTGAAGCGGCGCGTCCGGCCGATGCAGTTCCGCCCGCTCAAAGCCCGGACCCGGCTGACTCCGCTGCGTCTGATGCAGAGCCCGAAGGAGGTCAATCATGAAACGGATGCTGGCTTCACTGCTGCTTGTCTGTGTGATGAGCGACTGCGTGCGCTCTGCTGAGCCTCTGTCGCAAGCGCTGCTCAAACCCATCGAGGTCGCACCGTCGCAGGTTGCCGAGGAACTTGTTGCTGTGCCGCTCGACAGCGAGGTTTACACCGTTGCAGCCGATGACTTGTCCGATCTGCGGATCGTTTCCGGCGAGCGTCAGACAGTCCCGTTCCTCCTGCGGAAACGTCAGACAACGGAATTGCGGACGACTCGTCGCAACTGGCCGGCTGGCGAACTCACCGCGCGGCCAGTCGAAGAGGACCGCTTTGAAATTCGCGTCTCACTCGGGAAAGACGATCCTCAACCGACGCATTTGCGTCTGGTAACGCCGCTGTCTGACTTCGAGCAGCAGGTCGACGTCTACTCGGTTTCGGAAGACAGCACGGAACCGAAGCTGCTCGTCGAGGGCGAACTGATCTTCGACTACTCGGCCGTGGTTGACGTCCGCCGCGACACGGTCGAGCTGCCAAAGAATTCGGCACGGCACTTCCGAATCGACGTTCGCGCCATGACCGACGACGTCGAGTCACCGTATCTGAACCTGACACGGAACCTGCAGGGCAAGGAAGAAGTCAGCCGGCAGGAACGAACACTGATTCGACGCCGTCCATTCCGTATCAACCGGATTGAGTGGATCCGCGAGGAGTCTCACCAGCGGGTCAAAGATGTTGTCGCTGTCGACTGGCCGACAAAGATGGCTGCAACGACACTCGACGAAAAACTCAGTCGCACAGTGATCGAGATCACGACGCAGCGACAGCCGATCTCGTCATTCGTCGTCGAAACTGGTTCATCAAACTTCAGTCGCAGCGTCGTTGTCGAAGTTCCGGATACCTCACCCGGTCGATCCGACTGGAAGCAGATCGGCGACGGCACGATTCATCGATTTTCGTTCCGCGATCTCGACGAGGAGAAACTCAAAGTCGAGTTTCCGGAAACGCGGTCCGATTCGTTCCGACTGATCATCGAAAACCGCGACAGTCCGCCGCTTGAGATTTCCACCGTGACAGCCCGCGGCCCGGTTCACGAAGCCGTCTTTCTCACTCAGCCGTCACAGTCCTGTTCGCTGCTTTACGATGCCGACACCGAGGCACCGGACTATGACCTTGCCGCGCTGAATCGGCTGCTGGGCGAGGGCGTCGAGCCAGTCGCGGCACAACTCGGTCCTCAGCAGGCATTTTCTGCCGCTGACGGGAAATCGCTCAACATCAAGGCCGTCCTCAACAATCCGTACATTCTCGGTGGCGTCGCTGGGGTGCTCATCGTCCTGTTCGGCTGGGCGCTGTACTCCGCTGGGAAACGCATCGGGCCGGCAGAGGGCGAGTAAACCTGGCGACCTGGCTCACTTTGGTTCGTTCACACCGGCGCGTTGCAGCACGGCTTTCCATTCGACAGCAGTAACAGGCTGAATCGACAGGCGACTGCCGCGCTGCATGACCATCATTCCGGAGGTGACTTCGCCACCCTTCAGGTCGTCGCGCGTAACCGGAGTCTCGAACTTCTGCAGAAACTTCACGTCGACCATGAACCAGGTCGGCTCGTCGGGATCGCTCTTCGGATCGTAGTGTTTGTCATTGGGATCGAACGCTGTGTGATCGGCATAGCCGCTGCGGATGACCTCGGCCGTACCGACAACGGCCATCGGTTTTGCGTTGCTGTGATAAAACAGGATCCGGTCGCCCACCTGAATCTCGTCGCGCAACATGTTCCGCGCCTGGTAATTCCGCACGCCGTCCCAGAACGTTTGGCCGTCCGACTGCAGGTCGTCAATCGAGTATGCGTCGGGTTCCGACTTGAAGAGCCAGTAACGGCGGGCTCGCTGTTTGGCCATTGAGGTCACTTCCTGCGGCTGAGGTCAATTCCTGTCGATGTTCATTGCGGCTCGGCTCTGAGACGAAACAAAGCAGGCCTGTGACGAAACAACGCAAGCCGCCGAAGCATCTGCCAGGGCGGCTTGTGGTGTGTTCCGTACGGTGATTCGGACTGTGTCGTGGTCTTGAGACCGTTACTTCGTCACGTGCTCTCGCGCGAGTTGTCGAGCTGCCTTGAACGCGTGCCGCAGCACGAAGACGCGGGTTTCGATCTGTTCTTCACTGAAGTAGCGACCCAGCTCGCTGTGCGGCAGGCCAGCGAGCGACAGTGCCAGCGGCATCAGATCAAGAAACTCACGATAACGGCGCTGCAGTTCCTGCGGGTCCTTAGTTTCGCTCACGTTGTCTCTCCTCTTGCTGTGCTGCCTCGTGTGGTGTCGCCGCATCGAAATGCGTCGCTGAGTTTCTTTGCGTCGCCATTTCCGACCGGGAACGAGTCGCCGCGCGGCTGAAATCGACGACTGGCCTGTAATTACAACGCGCGACTGTGGTCAGCGGCGGGTCTTCATTTTCTTCAGGATCTCTTCAGCCGGATTTGGAGGCTTAGGAGCTTCGGGAGTTCCATCCGCCTTCTTCTCAGGTTGTTTAATGCCGGTCTCCGACGGGTCAGGCAGCTTGACGAGGGGCTCGGAAGTCAGGTCCGCCGTCTCTTCTTCCTCGTACTCTTCGACCGGCTGCGGCGTCGGCTGCTGAGGTGCCATCCCCGGGTAGCCCATCGGTTGCTGAGGGTACCCACCATACGGCATTCCATAGCCGGGTTGAGGCATCCCGTAACCTGGCTGTGGCATTCCATAGGGATACTGTGGCATTCCGTATCCGGGGTAGCCCGGCATCTGTGGCGGATAGCCCGGCATCTGAGGATAGCCGCCGTACGCCGGCATCTGCTGCGGCGGGTATCCTGGCTGGGCATAACCGGGATCCATCGGTTGCTGCGGAGCCATCGGAGGAGTCTGGGCAACCGGCGCCGGTTCCGTCGGGGCAGCGGTCGCTTCTTCAGCCGGCTGCTCGGCAGCAACTCCGACTTCCGGCGTCTCTTCGGTTTCTTCCGGGGCAGCTTCAGCAGTCTGTCCCGTCGCTGCGGCCAGATCGGCTTTGTTGATGACTGCCGTATCGCCGGACATGACCGCCGTTTCAGACAAGCCTTCCGCGTCGTCCAGCGAGAACTCAGTCAGATTGAACGTCGTCCCGCCTTTTTCTGCTCCGGCCGCCACGGGCGCTCCGGACTTCGAGAAGACCAGCTCGAATTCCAGGCTGCCGACTTTCAGCAGATCTCCCGGCTGAGCTTCCTGCACACCAATAATCCGGGTGCCGTTCAGCCAGGTCCCGTTCGAACTGCCCAGATCGCGGATGCGGACAGAGAACTCATCAACGTTAATGACGCAGTGGTGACGACTGACGGATTCACTGCCAGGCCGAAGATGGCAGTCCTGCTCGCGCCCGATCAGAAATTTCTTCGTGTCGAGTGGGATCAGCTTTCCGTCCTGCTTACCACCTTTGACTTTGAGCAATGCCTGAAGCATCGGCGAACTTCCTCTCGAACAGCGAAATGCACTCACTGAAGTGACGGAGAACTCTAGGCGATCTGTGCTGGTCTGGTCGACTGAGTCATCAGGAAACACCGATTACCGGGGGATCAAGACGTCGCCATAGCGATTTGCCTCGATGTGGTACCGACTTTGTGTCAACTGAATGTGGACAAGGCAGCAGGAAAGTCAGAGAGTCCGAACGAATAGAAATGAGCATGGTGAGGGGAGCGGCTGCCGTTGCTGGAATCAGCGGAAATGAGAGGAAAACTTCGCAGGCAGCCACTGCTAATCGCAAATTGTCAAAGGGCTTACGCTAGCACTCGTCTGGCAGACTGTCAACGAGCGTCATGCGGGCCTGGCACGTTCTGAATCAAACCTGCGGCGTCCCGTAGCCTGTCGCGGATGACCGCATCGACGTGTCAGTCGCCAACTCGACGCATCTGAACAGACTTGATCTCTGGAAATGCTGAACCGGGCCGGTGCAGCCCGCGCAGAATGAGCGTCTGTTTTCCGGACGGGAGCCGAACGATTCCTGCCGCCTGAGTGGCCCAGCTCCGAACCGAATAATGCGGAGACGGAATGAGGCGTTCCGGAACGGGCACGAACGGCGAGTCGTGACTCTGCTCCACAACGAATTCCCGTCGCGATTCTCCACAGACAATTTCCAGCTTCGAACCTGACTGCTCGGGAGTCGCCGCATATTCGAGCACGACTTTCCACTGCCCCGGCGAGATCACGTTCAGATTCCAGAGCAGCGTCGCGTCGCAGTCGGTCCAGTCAGTCACCCAGCAGTTGGCGAAGCCGCTCACTCCCGCATAGCGAATTCCGTTTCCCGTTGCTGATTCGAGAAATGCTTCGTGGCCCGGCAGCTCGAGCGTCCGGCCAGATGCCGCATCGACCGGGATCTCCGGCTCTTCAAAACCGTCTGCGAGGAGACCGTCGATGTACGTGTTCCAGGCGGTCGACAGCCGCTTCAACTCGTCCGAATGCTGCGTCGCGACATCGATCTTCTGACCAGGATCGTTCAGCATGTCGAACAGGCTCCAGCGGCCGTTCTCGAACGTCGCCCGCCAGCGTTGTGACCGAGCGGCGCCGCGGAACTGACTCCGCGACTGGGCTGTCCCCGATTCACGCGTCGTCAGCAGGATGCGTTCCGGCCAGCTCGACGTGACATCGTCAGTGTTCGCGATCAGCGGCCACAGGCTGAGGCCGTCGAGCTGCGGCCCGTCCGGCAGTTCAACACCGCAGGCTTCGAGAATCGTCGGCAACAGGTCGATGTGTGCGGCGATCTGCTCGACGCGATGCGGCTTCAATCGATCGCCCCACTTCACAAACAGCGGCACGCGTACGCCACCTTCGTGAACGGAACCCTTTGTACCGCGCATTCCGCCGTTGAACCGGGGACTGTTCGGGCCATTGTCAGTTAGAAACAGGACGAGCGTGTCGTCATCGAGCTGCAGTCGCTTCAGTTCCGCGAGCAGCCGCCCGACACTGGCATCAACGCACTCGATCATCGCGTATGCGCACGCGGCCGTTTCGTCGAGCCCCTTGTCCTGATACTTCGCATAGAACTCGTCGGGCACGCGCCACGGAGAATGCGGCGCGTTGTAAGGCACGTAACAGAACCACGGCTGGCCTTGTCGCTCGCGGATGAATTTCAGCGCTGCGTCCGTGATCACATCGGTGATATAGCCGCTGGTTTCGACACGCTCGCCGTTATGTTCCAGCGGCGTGTCGAAGTACGTGTTCCAGTGCCCGCCACAGAAACCGAAGAATTCGTCAAACCCCTGCCCGTTGGGGTGCATCGGCAGGTGCCGCCCGTTGTGCCACTTTCCGAAGCAGCCGGTCGAGTACCCGGCACAGCGCAGACATTCGGCAATCGTCAGCTCCGATCCGCGCATATTTTCGTAGCCGCGAGTCACTCCGGAAACGCCGGTCCGCAGTGAGTACCGCCCGCTGAGCAGACTCGCCCGCGTCGGCGCACACACCGGGCTCACGTAAAACCGATCGAACTGCACGCCCACCGCCGCCAGCCGGTCCAGCACGGGAGTCTTCAGTTGCGGAGCCCCATGCGCCGCGATGTCTCCCCACCCCTGATCATCAGCCATGATCAGCAAGACATTCGGCTGCTCCGCCGCAGACAGTGCTGGGACTTCGCCGATGAACCATATCAGCAGCGTGAAAACGGCAAGACGCTCCACCCGACTTCGGAAATACGCAGTCATCGAATTCTTACCCTCCGTCACAACAGACACCGACTCACGGGATGATTTCAGCACACACACGATTCCGAGATGAACGAGAATCCGTTTCTGCGTCACTCGTACTGAATCAGCGTGCCCGCGGTATCGAGCGACTCGAAGATACCCGCGGCAATGGCTCCGGTCAGTGCCGCTCCGAACGCGGCCTCTTCGCGATGCAGCGTGACGACCGGCGAGAGTTTAAACGCCGATGACACCGCCTCTGCGAGGATTCGATTCTCGCGCAGACCATTGCCGGCTCCGACCAGTCTCGTCTGGCGATCGCCCGTGACCGCGACAATCTGATCCCAGGCCGTCCGATAATTCGCCGCCATGCCGTCAAGCACGCTGCGGAACAGATTCGCCGGCGTCAGGTTCTGTGGCGAGAGACCTGTGAACGACGCTCGCTGAGCCGGATCGGACCGCGTGCCGGTAAATGTCGGCACGCAGCTCAGCCCGCCGCAGTGTTCGTCGGCCCGCGACGCCAGTCCCGTCAACCGGTCATACAGCGGCGTTTCCGCGTGGATGCCGAACACATCGCGGCCGATCTGACGGACCAGATTCTCGACGATCTGAAACGACCAGCCGCCCGCCAGTCCGACGTTCGACAGCAGATTGCCACGGACGGGAAACGGCCGCAGTTCAATCGGCGCAGCGAAGTCAATGCCATCGGTATACACGGCGACCTGTGCTCCCGTGCCAATATTCAGTAACACGCTCGACGACCGGTCCGCGACGCTGCCGAGAAAACTTGCCTGGTGATCGCCGATGGCCGGCGAGACTGGAATGTCCGCTCGCAGTCCGGTCAGCTCGGCGGCAGCACGACTCAATGACCCTGCCGGCGCCGACGCTTCCTGAACCGGCGGAAACAGATCAGGCGCCAGCCCAAGCGCCGCGATCGCGTCACGATTCCAGTTTCGCGACGTGACATCAAACACGCCGGCCGAACCCGCCATCGTCGGCTCGGACACTGGATCGGTTTCTGTCAGCTCGGACACAAACAGATCGGCGAGGAAGCTCGCGCGTCCGCCACTCGGCAGACAGTCATGATTTCGCATCCAGAACAGCGTCGTCGCGAGGAACCCCGAATTCAGTCGACAGCCCGTTCGTTTGATCGCCTCGCTGCCGACACGTTTTCGCGCGAGGTCGACCCACGTCGTTCCATCCAAATCCGCCGCTTCGTTGCCGCGCTGATCCTGCCAGTTGATGAACGGCGTCAGCGGTTGCTGCTGCTCGTCGACGATCACACAGCCGTGCTGCTGTCCCGTGACTCCGATGGCCGCAACGTCGGCTGCTCGCGCTCCGAGCCGCCTCCCAAGTTCCCGCAGACAGCCAATTGCACACTCGATGAGACGCCCCGCATCCCATTCCGATCGCCCCGCCGCCGCGTCGAGCCGCCCCTCGGACGCCACTGCCGCGCGATGCAGAATCAAGCCCGTCTCAGCATCGACCGCAATCGCCGTCGTCTTCGTTGTCCCCAGATCAATGCCCAGCAGAACGGACATCAAACGCTCCTTCGTCAGCAGGTGCCTCAACAATCAGAACGGCGTCCGAATCAAGTCGTCGAAATCAGCCCGCACGCGCCAGCGTCCGGTTTGTCAGTAAGGGCAGAACCAGACACTGGCGCGTGCGGGCTGATTTCGACTGCGTCTGAATCGGAACGCCTGCTGCGCAAGCTCGCCGGATCATAGACGCCGCTGCCGCACGACATCAGTTCGGCTGCCTCTGACCTCCGCAGTACGCGGAAATTCTGTCAGACTGCTGCGTCGCTCAACTGAGTTCGCCACCCCGCCCGACGACAGGAACTCCGGACGTCGCATATGCTTCCCCTTTTCGGCAGTCGGAAATCATTCTGCAGCGGGATCAGCCGCCGCGATCTGCTCCACATTGGAGCGGCCGGCGCGTTGACTCCGACGCTGTCGCAGACGCTGCAGCTTGAAGCGGCCGAGCGTGCTGCTGGCGACGCCCCGCCGTCCCGGGCGAAAGCCGCGATCTTCGTCTTTCTGTTTGGATCGCCACCTCAGCATGAGACGTTCGATCCAAAGCCCGAAGCCGCTGTCGAGATTCAGGGTGAGATGCAGGCCATCCCGACCTCGCTGCCCGGCCTGCACATCGGCGAGGGCCTGCCGCAGATCGCTCAGGTCGCGGATAAGCTGACCGTCGTCCGTTCTATGACGCACGAATTCCCGATCCACTGCTGCGCGTACGTGATGACCGGAATGCCGACTTACAGCATCCCGCTCGAAACGAACCCGCGGGCTCCTGAGCACTGGCCGTTCATGGGCTCGATCGTCGACTACCTTGACGGCCAGCGCAGCGGCGTTCGCAATGCAGCGATGCCGCGCAACATCGGCGTTCCGTGGCGATTCTGTTCGCGCGGCAGTTCCTCGACGCAGGCCGGACCGTATGGAGCGTTTCTCGGCAACGGCTTCGATCCCTTCTGGACGGACTTCGACGGCAAGGGCACCGTTGTCGTGCCAAAGCTCAATGCCGGACAGAGCGAAGACGTGCTCGACCCGCACGGCGGCATCCAACCGAGCGGCCGGTTTCAGCTCTCGTCCGGCTGCCAGTTGCCGCAGGAGATTTCTTCGCGCCGCTTCGACGCCCGGCAGTATCTGCTCGGTCAGTTCGACAGCTCGCGGCGGCAGCTCGAACGCAGCGCTGCCGCGGCCGACTGGAACGATCACCAGCAACGGGCGTTCTCACTGATCGGCTCGAACGGAATCCGCTCGGCACTCGACGTTCAGCAGGAATCGGCCGCGCTCCGCGAACGCTACGGCATGACGCTGTTCGGTCAGTCGTGTCTGGCTGCTCGGCGACTCGTCGAAGCCGGCGCACGCTTTGTCACCGTCTTCTGGGATCCGTTCGGCCCGCATGGAGCGTCCGTCTGGGACACGCACTCGAATCACTTTCCGCGACTGAAGAACTACCTGCTGCCTGTCTTCGATCAGTCGTTCTCAGCGCTGATCACCGACCTCGACGAACGCGGCCTGCTCGACGACACAATGGTCCTCTGCACCAGCGAGCACGGCCGGACGCCGCAGATCGACTCGAAGCCGGTTGGCGCTGCGCGTCATCACTGGTCGCGCGCTTATTCGTCGGTGTTCGCCGGCGGCGGCTTCGCTCGCGGCCGAATCGTCGGCCGCACAGACACCATCGGTGGAGACGTCGCGGACACGCCGATCTCGCCGAAAGATATGCAGGCGACCGCGTTTCACCTGCTCGGTTATCCGTCGACTGCGACCGTCCCCGATCAGGCCGGTCGCCCGTACCCCATCGCCGGCGACGGTCGCGTGCGCACCGAACTGCTGGGATAAATCACGCTGGCCTGCCGTATCTCAACCCTGGATCGGACCGAGCGCAGCGAGTTTCGGCGCCATTACGCTGACGTCTGACGCAAAGCCGCTGAGTCGCAAAGGCTCGCGAATTAGACAAGGCATCGTAGCCCGGCAGTCAAAGCACCCGACCATCAGGCACGATTGAGAATCACATAGATGTCTCTTTGCATTCCATAGGGACTTTGCGTCAGACAATTATTCGTCTCTTTTCGTGAATACTTCATTTACTGAAAGCCCGCATGACCACTTTTGATCTGCTGCTGAAGAACGGAACGCTGATTGACCCCGCCGCCGGGAAGCACGAACGCGCCGACGTCGCGATAACTGCGGGACGCGTTCGCGAGATCCTTCCGCCAGGCTGCGACGCGACGGCGAACGAAACGATTGACTGCAACGGCCTGATCGTCGCGCCGGGGCTGATCGACTTTCACGTCCACGTTTACCCACACATCAGCCATTTCGGCGTCCATCCGGATTCGACCTGTCTCGCTCGCGGCGTCACGACGGTCGTCGATTTCGGCACGGCCGGCGGTCTGACCTGGGACGGCTTCCGGCAGTTCGTCATCGATCGCGTGCAGACACGCATCTTCGGGCTCGTGCATATCGCGGCTCAGGGAATGCTCAGCACACCACCGGGTCCGAAGCCGGCGCTCGGCGAACTGCACGATCTCGACTGGTGCGACATTGACTGCGCAGCGGCGGCCGTCGAACGACACCGTGACCGAGCCATCGGCATCAAGATTCGCTGCACCGGCAACCTCGCTCGTGGCGGCCAGAACGAAGCCGCCGGTCTGAGCCTCGCCCGCAAGGCCGCCGATGTCGCCGGCGTGCCCCTCGTCATCCACAGTCCGGATTCAACACTCTCGACGGCGGAGGTCCTCGAAGCCCTCGGTCCAGGTGACGTGCTCACGCACTGCTTTCACGGCCGTCGCTGCGGACTGGTCGACGGAGATTTGAAACTGCTACCCGTCGCCCGCGACGCTCTGCAGCGCGGCGTACTGCTCGATCTCGGTCATGGCTCTGGCAGTTTCAGCTTTCCCGTGTCTCACGCGCTGCTGGAGCAGGGGATCCGGCCGCATTTCCTCAGCAGCGACATTCACACTTACAACGTCCACGGTCCGGTGTTCGATCTGCTGACGACGCTCGACAAGTTTCTGCACCTGGGGCTGAGTATCGACGGCGTCATCCGCGGCGCGACCGCTGAGCCCGCTCGCTTCCTGGGCCACAGTGACGAACTCGGCACGCTGCAGCCCGGCGCCCTGGCGGACGTCACTGTGCTCAGTATTCAGGACGGCGAGTTCCCGCTGGTCGATTCTCACGGAGTCGTTGAGACCGGCCGCCAGCGATTGCAGCTTCACTACGTCATCAAAGGCGGCGTCCGCTGCGCCACGCTGCCTCGGCCGTCAGAAGCCGCCCGCCTCGTGTAGGGCGGCCCGAGTCCCGCGAGGTCCACCACAAAGTTTCACGTGAAGGCGCTAAGACGCGGAGATCGAGAAGTTTCAGGGGGGCACTTCATACTTCTCACTGTTCCTTAGCGCCTTTGTGTGAGTAAGTCGATGCTTTTACACTCAGAACTTTCGGCACTGTTCAATAAGGACTCCGAAGTATGCTCAAAGCTCGAACGCCACTGAGGTACGTGTCCGAAATGGATTCCCTGAGACCTCAAGACATTCAGCCTGGCTCTACATCGCAAAGACGCCATGCCGCAACGATTCGAGAAGGCTTTGCGGTCCTTTGTGCCTCTGTGTCTTTGCGCTGCTGTCCGTCTGAAAAAAGGGAAGTTGTTTCGGGGTCATTCCTGAGTGAACTCACAATTGCTGTACTTCTCAGTATGGCGTTGGCTGTCAACGTCACGACCGCGCAGTCTGACGCAGACGCGTTCCGCTTTCGTGACGTCGGGGGCGAAACCGGTTTCCTCCCGGCGGCGGCGAAGATTCAGGGGCACGGAGCTGGCTGGGGCGACGTCGACGGCGACGGCTGGCCGGACCTGTACGTCGGGACGTTCCACTACCAGGACACGCAACCGAATCTGTTCTTCCGCAATCGCAAGGGCCGGTTTGAACTCGACAAGCAGCCGCAGCTTGGCATCTCAACGCGAGCAACGGGAATCCTCTTCGCCGACCTCGACAATGACAGCGACCTCGACCTGTACGTTGCGAGTATGCCCGCGCCGGAAGGAAGCAAACTGGCAGCACGAATCGGGCATCCCTTCCGTGGCTGTTCACTCTTCCGTAACGACGGTGAGGGACAGTTTACGGACATCTCCAAAGACAACATCGCCTGTCCAACCGAGTTCGGTGGCCGTAGTGTCACGGTGCTCGACATCGACGGCGACGGCCTGCTCGATCTGCTCGTCGGTGAAGAACCGGTCACTGGCTACAACGGTTCGCAGACGCGCACGTCGCGGCTGTTTCACAACCGCGGCCAGCTGCAGTTTGAAGACGTCACGCAGTCGGCTGGCATTCCGACGGACGCGGCAGGACTCGGAGTCGCCGCGGCGGACCTGAACGCCGACGGCTGGCCGGACTTCTTTCTGTGCTCGACGATCGGCCGCTACCTGATGCTCAACGACGGAACCGGCAAGTTCCAGGAAGCACCCGGAGTCAGCGAAACGTTCGACTGGCCGACGGCCAAAGGCGACGACATGGTCTGCGGCGTCGCAATCGGTGACGTCAACGGTGACGCGCTGCCCGACATCGTGCTCGGCCAGCACTTCGGCACGCCGTGGATCAAACCGCTGGCCAATCGGCTGTACCTGCACCGAGGCGTCGTCGACGGCGTCCCGAAGTTTGAAGATGTCACCGAAGCCGCCGGCCTGATCCCGCTGCCGCTGAAAGGGCCGCACGTCGAGATTCAGGACTTCGATAACGACGGCCGGCCGGACATCTACACGAGTATCGTCACGCTCGCCGACGGCCGCCCGCATCCGGTCATCTTCCGTAACCAGGGCAACCGCGACGGCATTCCGCAGTTCGAGCAGCAGGCTCTGCAGCAGATCGACTTTCCGACCGACGAGGACCGCGCGATCAGAAGCTCCGGTAAGTTCTTCGCGAAGATGGTCGAGGAGAAAAAGATCGTCTACTCGGCTCCCGGCCCGACGTGCGATTTCGACCGCGACGGCCGGCTCGACATGGTCCTGCCCAACTGGTGGTCCGAATTGCCGTCGCTGCTGCTGAAAAACGAAACCTCGTCCGGCCACTGGCTCGACGTCCGAGTCACCGGCAGCGACGGAGTTAACTCGATGGGCATCGGTGCCCGAGTCGACCTGTACGAACCTGGCCACGCCGGCGAGTCGTCTGCCCGCATCGGCTCCCGCGAGATCGCAACCGGTTTCGGTTACGCCTCGTCACAGGAAGCCATCGCCCACTTCGGCCTCGGTGACCGTACGAAATGCGACCTCGTCGTCACCCTGCAGCATGGCAAGGGCCAGTTGATTCGCAGAGCGGTCAAGGCGGACCAAAGAATTGTCATGTCTCAACACATCACCAATCAGAAGTGACGGTGTGCAGCGCAAAGTCGCGAAGACGCAGAGCTTCGCCAAGACTTTGCGTTCCTTTGAGTCCTGGCGTCTTTGCGCTGTCGACCGTCTGACAAACACTGTGAACTCTGAAAGGGAGGCATACATGTCGACAACTCGACTCCTTCTCGCCGGCTTGTGCCTGATCAGCCTGCAATCAGATCTGCTCGCGCAGAAGAAACCGCAGGCGGCGCGTCCAAAAGTCATCAAGGACGCCGACCTGCCGTGGCCGCCGGCGCTGCCAGACGGGCAGACGATCGTGACGGAGTCGTCACCGAAGTTTCTACAGGCGCCGGACACGCTGCGCGACGGCGTCGCTGTGGCGAAGACCGCACCAACGGTCGACTTCCTGTTCTATCCCGGCCAGAACTATCCGGGAAAACCGTGGTCGAACTGGGGCGATGGTTCGGTGGCGAACGGGAAGTATTACTCGGCGATCGGCGACCACTACGCGATCGGCCGGACCGACAACGAACATGGCACGGGGACGGCGTTTGTCTTCGAGTACGATCCTGCGAAACGCTCGCTGCGGTCGCTGGTCGATGTCACGAAGTTCCTGAACCTGCCGCAGGGGCACTACACGCCGGGCAAGATTCACAGCCGCGTCGACATGGGCCGCGATGGCTGGCTGTATTACTCGACGCACCGCGGATCGCCGAAAGCCGCCAACGACGAGAATCACTACCTGGGCGACTGGATCTTCCGCACGAATCCGCAGACGGGCGAGTCACAGATTGTCGCTCACGGCCCGGTGCCGAAGCACAGCATCCCCAACAGCGTGCTCGATCCCGAACGGCTGATCTATTACGGAGGTACCGCCGCCGGTCCTGACGCAGAGCTGCAGGACATTCGGTTCTTCGCCTACGACGTCCGCAATCGAAAGCTGCTCTACTCCGGCCCGAACGGCCCGGCACGCTACATGATTCTCGCAAAGTCGACCGGCCGCGTTTACTACGTACCGGGCAACGAGGACGGCGAACTGCTCCGCTTCGACCCGGCAAGCCCTGCCGCACCCGTCTCAACCGGCCAGACAATCGGCGTGCGGGCCGCGACCGAGGAAACCGCCGACGGCCTTGTCTATACGGTCTCGACCGGCCAGCGTGACAGCGACGCGACGGTCTGGCAGTTCAACACGAAGACCGAGCAGGTCAAAGCGATCGGCACCGTCGCTGTCGGCACGAGCGCTTACGTGGCGTCAATCGACGTCGATCCGACAGGCCGCTACCTCTACTACGTCCCCGGAGCCCACGGCGGCGCCGACCGCGACGGCTCGCCCGTCGTGCAGTTCGACGTGCAGACCGGAAAGAAAAAGGTGCTCGCCTTCCTGCACCCGCACTTCCAGGACAAGTACGACTTCACACTCAAAGGCACCTACAGCACCGCGGTGTCCGCCGAGGGCGACAAGCTCTACATCACCTGGAACATCAGTCGAGGCACCCGAGCCTGGGACTGCTGCGGCCTGACCGCCGTCCATATTCCCGATTCGGAACGAATTCCGTAGCCGGAATTGTGCGGGCCAAATCTCCTGGCGGTCAAAATGCGTCGCGTAAAATCCCGCCCACCACAAAGCTGGCTGCTTCGTCGACATGGTATGGAGCTACGTGTTCCTTGTCGTCAAGGTCTGAGATCGTGCGGCTGACCTTCGCTAACCGGTCCATCGAGCGAGTTGACAGTGTGCTTGTCTCAATAATCTCACGAAAACGAGAGAATCCCGACTCCGAAAAATCGCAGTAATCGCTCACTGCTCCGCCAGGAATTGCCGCGTTGTGAGGGATTTCTGTACCGATAAAACGTTCGACCTGACGGGTACGAGCACGTTCGACGACTGCTCTCAGGCGAAGTGACTCATTTTGAGCGACTGGTGCGAATCGTTCCTCTACTGTCAGCGGCTGCAGTTCGACCTGTAAGTCGATGCGATCTAGAATTGGGCCGCTTACTTTGCCCTGATACTTTCTTACGTCACGTTCCGCGCAGCGGCAGCGTTCGTCGTTTCCAAAGTAGCCGCACGGGCATGGGTTCATTGCAGCGACCATCGTGAAGCGACAGGGAAAGGTCATGCTCGCGCGGACGCGAGAGATGTCGATTTCGCCCCGTTCCATTGGCTGCCGCAATGTCTCAAGAGTCGCGACGCTGAACTCGGCCAACTCGTCAAGAAAAAGCACTCCCAGATGGGCCATGGTAATCTCACCTGGCTGGGGCACTCCGCTTCCGCCACCAATAAGCGCCTGCTTCGACGTCGTGTGATGAATTGAACGCATCGGGCGACGTGTCACTGCCAGCCCATCACGGTCAAGTGATCCGGCTGCGGAATAGATGCGAGTCAGCTCCACTTTCTCGTGGTTGCTCAGTTTCGGGAGAATTCCCGGAATTGCGGATGCGATCAGCGACTTGCCTTCGCCTGGAGGGCCGATCATGAGCATATTGTGACCGCCTGCAGCCGAAATAACCGCAGCCCGTTTTGCCCTTGTCTGGCCGCGTATCATTCCAAAGTCTGGACACTTCGGAATGACGGATTCGAACTTGATCGATTCGCGTAACGCGTTTTCCAGTTGGCGCCGTCCGGCGAAGAAGTCAATCACTTCTTCCAGCGTTGAAACGGGGAACACGCCACAGCCTTCATGTCCAGGCTTCGCCAGAATGAGGGCACACTCCTTCTCATTTCCAGCCGGGACGATCAGCTTCTGGCCGGGCTTCGTCACATACGCCATCGACAATGCTCCGGGCACACGGCGGATTTCCCCGTGGAGGCCGACTTCCCCAACGAGGACATAATCTCCTTCGAGGTGCTCGGGAAGGTCAGGCAATATGCCGGCTGCCTGAAGAATTAAAATTGCCAGCGGCAAATCCAGCCAAGTGCCATCCTTTGGCAGATCGGGAGGAGTCAGGTTAACGAGAATGCGTACCGGAGATTCGGGAATGTCGAGCTTGGCAAAGGCCCCCGAGATACGATCGAGAGCCTCATAGATTCCCTGGCGAGCCATTCCGGATACCTGCACGACGCTGGTGACCGGCTGTGGTTTCCGTAGGAGTTCCATAGCCCGCGCCTGACACTCGATGATGTAACCATCGAGTCCAAACAGGACACCACCATTGAGTGAATGGTCCCGCTTCAGTAATTCCTTGAGTTCCTTCTGCTGTTTAAGACTCTGAAAAGTTGCCATCGGATGCGGCCCTCTATGGATAGGGAACGAATGTGGTAATGTGCCACGAAGGTGACCTGTCCTCAAGCGAAGTTGGGTAGGGTGCGTGAAGCGCAGCGGACCGCACCTTGACGGGATGTGTGGTGCGTTACGCTGCGCTCCACAGCACCCTACGACACAATCAAAAGCAGTCAGTTCGTGCCTGAGAGAACCTGAACTTCGTCCTTCAGCGATCCACCCAGACGGTCGCGTTCAATTTCCAGGTCGTACGTCGTTTGCAGATTCAGCCAGAAGCGTTCGGTCGTTCCGAAGTAGCGGGCCAGGCGGAGGGCGGTGTTGGCGGTGATGGACCGCGTGCCTTTGACGATCTCGTTGATTCGCCGGGGCGGGACGTTGATGTCCTTAGCCAGACGGTACTGAGTGACGCCGAGCGGTTGCAGGAATTCCAGGTTCAGGATTTCACCTGGATGAATCGGCAGGAGTTTTTTGCTGACCATTGCCGTACCTCAGTGATAGTCGGTGAATTCGACGTTAGACGCATCGCCGCTGGACCAGCGGAAGCAGATTCGCCACTGATCGTTCACGCGAATGCTGTACTGATCCCGGCGGTCGCCTTTGAGCTTCTCCAGCCGGTTACCGGGTGGAACCCGCAGGTCGGCCAGACTCTCGGCTGCGTCGATGATCAACAGCTTCCGCAATGCCGCTCGCTGAACTTCCAGCGAGATTCCTTTGACGCGATCGCGGCGAAAGATTTTCTCGGTCCGCCGATCGTGGAAGCTCGTGATCATGACAGCGAACGTAACGAGCAGCGCTCATACCGTCAAGAAGTATAGTTCCCGAAACGGTGCGTTGCGCTTCGCTCCACGACACCCTACGGAGAGTTGCGGGGGATGGTTACTGCATGGCCGCTCGGGCGACACGCATCACGTTGCCGCCGAGAATCTTTTTGATCGTCTCGTCTGAGTGGCCTCGCTTCACCATTCCCACCGTGAACATCGGCCAGTTGGTCCAGGCAAGGCTTTGGGTGGCGTCCGACGTTGTCTTGTAATCGTCAGCGGGCCACAGCGAGGCGAAGCGGGGGCGTTGCCTTGGGCGGCTGGGGACCTTCTTCGATTCCTCGGACATGTTCTGTGACGAGTACGCGACGTCGGTGCCGATCGCGACGTGGTCGGGGCCGAACTTCTTCACGACGTAGTCGATGTGGTCGAGGAACGCGTTGATGTCGCCGGTGCCGCGCAGGAATCTCGGGATGCAGCAGATGCCGATGTAGCCGCCGGTGTCGGCGATCGCCTTGATGACTTCGTCCGGCTTGCTGCGGATGTGCGGGAAGATGCCGCCACAGGTCGAGTGGCTGGCGACCATTGGCTTTGAAGAAACCTGCGCGGCTTCGAGGCTCGTCCGCCAGCCGCTGTGAGCGCAGTCGGCGATGACGCCCACGCGGTTCATTTCGGCGATGGCCGTCCGCCCGAAGTCGCTCAGCCCGGCGTTGGCTTTTTCCGCGCAGCCGTCGCCGATCATGTTCCGTCGGTTGTAGGTCAGGTGCATCATCCGGATGCCGAGTTCGTAGAAGACGCGCACGTAGCGCAGTTCGTCTTCGACCGAGACCCACTGTTCGGTGAGCGGAACTCCGTTACCGGTCAGGTACAGGCAGTGCCGTCCGGCGGCTTTCGCGGCGACGATGTCGTCCGGAGTGGCGGCCTTTGAGACGGACTCGCGCAGCATATCAGTCAGGTAGGTGAACCGGGCCAGTCGCTTGAGCAGCATCATGACGCCCTGGCCTTCCTCACCGGCGTTCTGAAAGATGCAGGTGACGCCGGAGGCGCGCCAGGCGTCCAGGAACTCGGTCTGCTCGACGGGATCGGTGACGCAGCGGGTCATCGACATGTCTTCGCGAGCGTCCTGAATTTCAAGGTCCGATGCGCCGCCGTTGACGAGTTCCGCGAGCGCGTCGCCATCGAGAGCTGCTCGCGGAGAAAACCCGTAGGCGTCGAAGACCAGCGACTCGCGATGCAGTTCCAGACCGTGCTGCAGTTCGGCGTCGGTCGGATCGAGCAGCCGGAGAGCGACATCACGGGCACGCTGGATCGTCGGGTTGAGAGGACGCTCGGGATCGTCAGCGGCCTGCGATGACTGATCGCTGGTGAGGGCTCCGCCCAGTGCGCTGGCGGCGAGGGATGTCTGCAGAAATGTCCGACGGTTGAAGGGCATGGTGTGGCTCCATTGGCAGGAGAGGGATTCTCAGAAGGAAGGTTCCGGGGTGCCACTGCTGGCTTGCCCAGCAGTGATTTGAGTGACGAAAGACACTCGATTGTTCAGCTTATGGTCCAGTCACTTGAGAGAAGGGTTACAACGCCGACACAGGGCAATTGAGTGGTCGTTGGCACTGCCGGACAAGCCGACAGTGGCACCTCAGCCATTCAACGAACCTCACTGGTCGAGCTTGCTATCCCAGCAGGCTGGGGACGACGTCACCGCTGGGGACCAGGCGGTGGGGGCGGTCGATCTGGTCATGGATCAGACGGTCGTGGCGAATGCCCAGACAGCGGTAGATGGTCGAGATGATGTCGCCGGGAATCAGAGGTGAAATGGCAGGAAAGGCGCCCGTCGAGTCGCTGGCTCCGTAGATCTGCCCCTGAGCGAAACCGCCACCAGCGAGCATCAGGCTGTAACAGTAATTCCAGTGGTCGCGGCCGGCATTGTTGCCGTTGATTTTTGGAGTCCGGCCAAAGTCGCCCATGATCGCGATGACCGTGCGGTCGAGCATCCCGCGGTCGGCGAGATCAGTGATCAGACTGGAACAGGCCGCGTCGAGTTGCGGCAGCAGGCGTTCCTTCAGGCTCTTGAAGTTGCTGCCGTGCGTGTCCCACGTCGCGTTCGCGTCCGGAGCCCAGGACAGTGTGACGAGCCGTGTTCCGGCTTCGATCAGTCGTCGTGCCAGCAGCGTACTCTGGCCATAGATGTTCCGGCCGTACGAGTCGCGGACCGAGTCGGGTTCATCGGAAATGCGGAACGCCCGCTGTGCTGCTTCGGACGTCAGCAGATCAATCGCGCGGCCCTGCAGCCCGGACATGGCCTTCGCGCGGAACTGTGTCTGCACGCGCTGGTCGAGATCGTGAAACAGGGCTCGGCGGACAGACAGCCGTTCGGCCGAGATGCCAGTCTGCAGTGTGAGTTCCGGTACGGAAAAGCCCGGCGAGTTCGGATCGTTGAGGACGAACAGCGGATCGTGTGTGCCGCCGACAAATCCGGCGAAAAAGCCCGGTTGTGGCGGTCCCGCAGCACCCTCTTTGGTGATGTACGGCAGGACGACGTGCGAGACAGCGTTGCGTTCCGGCGGGCGGATCATGCTGACCACCGAGCCCGGCGTCGGATAATCGCTCGGCCGTGCGCCGCCGCCGATTTCGCCACGGTCGTGCCCGGTCATCGCCGCGTAGACTGCGGCCGCGTGCGCGTTATTCACGCCGTGGTGCATCGAGCGGACGACGGTTGAGCGGTGTACCTGTTGAGCCAGTCGCGGCAGGTGCTCAGACATCGGATAGCCGGGGATGCTGGTGGCGATCGGCTGAAACTCGCCGCGGATTCCGTCCGGCGCGTCTGGTTTTACGTCCCACATGTCGAGATGCGAAGGTCCTCCGTTTAAGAAGATGACCACGCAGGCGTCAGCGCTGGGGATGATTCCGTCCGGCGTCGCTGCTGGCGTTGACTGAGCGTCCAGCAGACGCGGCAGCGCAACACCCATCAGTCCCAGGCTTCCGACACGCAGTAAGTCACGACGGCTCGGCAGCAGCATCTGGCAGCACTCCCTGTAGCGAATGAAGTCCGACAACGGCACGCGGCGCGGCGGGCCGTCGAGTTCGGGGTGACCACGCTTTGCCGTTTGCGGATCGTCGCTGAGTCGCGTTCGATTGGAAACACTTCAACGCGGACTGTTGCGTTGTTTCCTGATTCGGAGGACCACGCGGCATCTGGTTTGCTTCTTTGTCTGCCGAGTGCTAAGTGAAGCGATGATAAAAGACTGGAATGCGGGCATGGCGCTCAATGCGGGCAGTTCAGATCGAGAGTTGCGTTGTTGACTCAGTTGGGGACTGCCGGGTTTTGAGGCAGTTCAGTCCGTGGGACCGTGCAGGTCGCAAGTGTCTGTAGGTGCAGGATGAGTGGGGCTTTGAGTTTTTCCGGGTATGAGCCGGACGATTTTTACGACGAGTTTTTTGCGGAAGCCGGGAAGCCGCGCGACGTTGTCCGGACGCTCGTGGAACGGATTGACGGTCTGCCGCCAGGCGATCTGCAGAACCGGCAGCAGGCGATCGAGCGGGCGCTGATGCAGATGGGGATTACCTTTGCGGTCTATGGAGACCAGCAGGGGGCTGAGAAAATCTTCCCGTTCGACATCGTGCCGCGGATCGTGTCAGCGATTGAGTGGTCACATATCGAAGCCGGACTGAAGCAGCGGATCGAAGCGCTCAATCTCTTCATCGACGACATCTATCACGATCAGAACATTCTCAAAGACGGCGTCGTTCCCCGGAACCTGCTGGAAGACGCTGCGTCGTACCGACCCGAGTGTCACGGATTGAATCCGCCGCGCGGCGTCTGGTGCCACATTACCGGAACGGATCTGATCCGCGACGCGGACGGCGGCATCTACGTGCTGGAAGACAATCTGCGGTGCCCGTCCGGAGTTTCTTATGTGCTGCAGAACCGGCAGTTGATGAAACGCAGTTTTCCTCAGGTCTTCGCTGAGATGCAGGTGCGCCCGGTGATCGACTACCCGATCCGCCTGTACGAAACACTGCGTTCGCTGTCGCCGGATGTCTCTGATCCCAAAGTCGTTGTCCTGACGCCGGGGATTTGCAACTCGGCGTATTACGAGCATTCGTTCCTCGCGCAGCAGATGGGCGTTGAACTGGTCGAAGGACACGATCTGGCCGTCCGTGATGGTTTCGTCTTCATGCGGACGACGCGCGGTTATCAGCGCGTCCACGTGATCTATCGCCGGATCGATGACGACTTCATCGATCCGCTGTGTTTCCGTGAGGACTCGGTGCTGGGAGTTCCTGGTCTGATGGACGCCTATCGAAACGGGCGGGTCGCTCTGGCCAATGCGCCGGGGACGGGCGTTGCCGACGATAAGGTCATCTATGCCTTCGTGCCGGAAATGATCCGTTACTACCTCGATCGCGAACCGATTCTGCCGAACGTGCCGACTTACGTCTGTCAGCGTGAGGACGACCGGAAGTACGTCCTGGAGAAGCTCGACAAACTGGTCGTCAAAGCGGCGAACGAATCCGGCGGTTACGGGATGCTGATCGGACCACACGCGACTCAGGAGCAGCGTGACGAGTTCGGCGCAAAGATTCGCGAGAACCCGCGGAACTATATTGCTCAGCCGACGCTGTCTCTGTCACGTGTGCCGACGGTCGTTGACGATCACTTCGAGGGACGTCATGTCGACCTGCGTCCTTACATCCTGTACGGCGACGACCTGTGGGTGCTGCCCGGCGGCCTGACGCGCGTCGCACTGCGGAAAGGGTCGCTCGTTGTGAATTCGTCTCAGGGGGGCGGGAGTAAAGACACGTGGGTGATCGCGTCGACGCAGTCGCAACTTCAAACTCAGGCGGAGACGCAGGCACAAGTCCAGCTCCAGTCACAAACGCAGGAAGCGGGGCAGGCATGACACGGTGGGAATCGATCAGTGCAGGACGGAACGCGATCTCAACGGGAGGTGCCACATGCTGAGCCGGGTCGCTGACGCGATTTTCTGGATGTCGCGGTACGTCGAGCGGGCCGAGAATCTGGCACGTTTCATCGACGTCACCATCAATATGCAGATCGACACGCCGGGACAGGCGGGCGATCAGTGGGAGCCACTGATTAACGCGACCGGCGATCACGAGGAATTCAAGGAACGATATGGCGAGGCCACCGCACGCAACGTCATCAACTTTCTGACGTTCGATCGCGATAACCCGAATTCGATCGTCGCCGTGCTGCGTGCCGCTCGCGAGAACGCGCGATCGATTCGCGAAACGATTTCGTCGGAGTCGTGGGAGCAACTCAACACGTTCTATCACTTCGTACGCGATGCCGCGAACGGCGATCAGATTCACAAAGCGCCGGGTGATTTCTTTGCCGAGGTCAAGAACCGAAGCCACCTGCTCAACGGCGTGACCGATGGCACGATGTCTCACGGCGAAGGCTGGCACTTTCTGAACATGGGCCGGTTGCTGGAACGGGCCGACAAGACGTCACGCATTCTCGACGTCAAGTATTTCACGCTGCTGCCGCGCGTCGAGGACGTTGGCAGTCCGATCGACTACCTGCAGTGGTCGGCGGTGCTGAGGTCGGTCAGTGGGTTCGAGACGTACCGCAAGCGGTATCACGGCATTGATGTCGAGCAGATCGTCGAGTTTCTGATCCTCGACAGGGATTTTCCCCGGGCCATCAAGTACTGCCTGATTCACGCGGATGAGTCGCTGCATGAAATCTCGGGCTCATTGACGGGCACGTTCGTCAATCCGGCCGAGCAGTGTCTCGGACGGCTGCGGGCCGAACTCGCCTATCGCGATGTGCGGTCGATCATCAATCAGGGACTGCATGAATTTGTCGACTCGCTGCAGACACAGCTCAACCAGCTCGGCGATGCGATCTTTGGAACGTTTATTGACCCGCAGCCGGTGTGACCGTCCGCCTGTCGGGCGACTTCAGGATCATTCATGACCATTCGCGTCGCGCTCAATCACAAGACCATTTATCAGTATGACCGGCTTGTTTCGCTCGGTCCTCAGATCGTTCGGCTGCGGCCGGCTCCACATTGCCGCACGCCGATCAACAGCTATTCGCTGAAAGTCGAGCCTGCGGATCACTTCGTGAACTGGCAGCAGGATCCGTTTGGCAACTTCCAGGCTCGCTTCGTCTTTCCGAAGCAGACACGCAGCCTCAGTGTCGAAGTCGACGTCGTTGCAGAAATGACGGTCATTAATCCATTTGACTTCTTCATTGAGGAGTCGGCGGAAAGCTTTCCGTTCGAGTACGACGAATCACTGTCGCGTGATTTACGCCCGTTTCTCGAAGCAGCCGACGCGGGACCGAAGCTTCAGGCGTTGCTGAAGACAATCGATCGGACAGAAACCAGGACGGTCGACTGGCTGGTCGGGATCAATCAGCGTCTGCAGGCACTGATTGACTACACCATCCGGATGGAGCCTGGAGTTCAGACTCCCGAAGAAACGCTGACACTCAAACGCGGTTCGTGCCGCGATTCCGCCTGGCTGATGGTGCAGGTGCTGCGGCATCTGGGGCTGGCCGCGCGGTTCGTCTCGGGTTATCTGATTCAGCTCGCCCCTGACGTCAAAGCGCTTGATGGTCCGTCCGGACCGGAAGCTGACTTCACTGATCTGCACGCCTGGACGGAAGTGTTTCTGCCCGGCGCCGGCTGGGTCGGACTCGATCCGACGTCGGGGCTCTTCGCCGGCGAAGGGCACATTCCGCTGGCGTGTACTCCCGAGCCGACGACTGCGGCACCGATTTCAGGCGGCGTTGATCAGTGCGAGTGTGAGTTTGAGTTCGACATGAGCGTGACACGAATCCACGAGGATCCGCGCGTCACGAAGCCGTACACGGATTCGCAGTGGAAAGCGATCGAGCGTCTGGGGCACACCGTTGATGAGCGTCTTAATGCGGGTGACGTGCGTCTGACGATGGGCGGCGAACCGACGTTTGTTTCAATCGACGATATGGACGGCGACGAGTGGAACTCAGCCGCCGTCGGTCCCATGAAGCGTCGCCTGTCCGGCGAACTGCTGCATCGCCTGCGGAATCAGTTTGCGCCCGGCGGTCTGCTGCACTTCGGACAGGGCAAGTGGTATCCCGGCGAATCTCTGCCGCGCTGGGCATTGACGGTCTACTGGCGCAAAGACGGGCATCCGATGTGGCGGAATCCGGCGCTCATCGCCGACGAAACCCGCGACTATGGATTCGGCCCCGAACATGCCGAGCGCTTCTGTAAACATCTCGCTGGAGTGCTGGGTGTCAAAGCCGACTGGATCGTGCCGGCCTTTGAAGACATCTATTACTACCTGTGGAAAGAGCAGCGGCTGCCGGCCAACGTCGACCCGAAGGATCCAAAGCTCAAGGATCCGGAAGAACGAGCGCGACTGATGCGCGTATTTGAACGAGGCGTCGGCGCGCCGACGGGATTTGTGATGCCGCTGCAGCGTCAGTGGTGGCAGGCTCGGAAGCTGTGGACGACGGGGCCCTGGCCGGTGCGTCCGGAAAGAATGTTTCTGCTGCCGGGCGATTCGCCGCTGGGACTGCGACTGCCGCTTGATTCGCTGCCGTACATTCCCGCGCCGCTGCGGACGCCGTTGATCGAAGCCGATCCGACCGAGCCGCGGGGCGAACTTCCGAAAACAGCACAGGCACATATCGCCGGGCATCCAGACGCGTCGGCGATGCAGGGGATTTCGGAGCAACAGTTGCCGCACGCAGACGATCAGTCTGAACGTGACGATCCGGACCGGCCTGACGGTGCGGTCTCTCACACGGTGCGGACGGCATTGTGCATTGAACCGCGTGGCGGGCGACTGCACGTCTTCATGCCACCGTGCGAGACTGCGGATGATTATGTCGAGCTGATCCACGCGATCGAGCAGACCTGCAGTGATCTCTGCATGCCGGTGATCATTGAGGGCTATCTGCCGCCGTTCGATGCGAGATTGAATCAGATCAAAGTGACGCCGGACCCAGGCGTTATCGAAGTCAACGTGCATCCGGCGAATTCGTGGAGCGAACTTGTTGACGTCACAACAACGCTGTACGAGGAAGCCCGACAGACGCGGCTGGGCACCGAGAAGTTCGACCTCGACGGCCATCACACAGGAACCGGCGGCGGCAATCACATGGTGCTGGGAGCCGCCCGGCCGCTCGACAGCCCGTTTCTCCGCCGGCCGGATCTGCTGCGGAGTTTCGTCGGTTACTGGAACAATCATCCGTCGCTGTCATACCTGTTCAGCGGAAAGTTTATCGGGCCGACCAGTCAGGCGCCGCGCGTTGACGAAGGTCGTTTCGACGCGATGTACGAAATGCAGATCGCGTTCTCACTGGTGCCAGATCGCGAGGCGTCGACAATCCCGCCGTGGCTGGTCGACCGCATCTTCCGCAATCTGCTGACTGACCTGACCGGCAATACGCATCGCGCCGAGTTCTGTATCGACAAGCTGTACTCGCCGGATTCGACGACCGGCCGGCTGGGGCTTGTCGAACTGCGCGGGTTCGAGATGCCGCCGCACGCACAGATGAGTCTGACGCAGCAACTGCTGATTCGCGGTCTGCTGGCAATGTTCTGGGAGCGGCCATGGAATGAGAAACTGGTCGAGTGGGGTACGTCGCTGCACGATCGCTTTCTGCTGCCGCACTTTGTTGCCCAGGATTTCGCGGCAGTCATTGACGATCTCAATCATGTCGGCTTTGAGTTCTCGCACGAGTGGTTCGGTTCGCACCTTGAATTCCGGTTTCCGTTTGTCGGCGAGATCACTCAGCAGGACATCCGCCTGGAACTGCGGTCAGCGATTGAACCGTGGAACGTTCTCGGTGAAGAACCGGGCGGTGGTGGCACGGTCCGCTATGTCGACTCGTCAGTCGAACGACTTCAGGTCCTGGTGCAGGGGCTGACCGCTCAGCGGCACATTGTGACGTGCAATGGCCGGCGATTACCCCTGACGCCGACCGGAACGCGGGGCGAGTCGGTGGCTGCGGTGCGTTATCGAGCGTGGCAGCCGCCGAGCTGCCTGCATCCGACGATTCCCGTCCACTCGCCACTGGTCTTCGACATTGTTGATCAATGGAGCGGGCGGTCGATCGGCGGCTGCACCTATCACGTCTCGAATCCCTCCGGTCGCAATCCGGAGACATTCCCGATCAATTCCTACGAAGCCGAGTCGCGCCGCGCCGCCCGCTTCTTTGCCAGTGGGCACACGCCCGGCCCGATGCTGATTCCACCGGTGGAAACCAACCCGGACTTTCCGCTGACTCTCGATCTGCGTCGCCGCCTGCAGGAACGCTTCTGATTCCTGACCGCTTCGGTGTGCTGGCATGGCTGCGTATTCCGCACACTTGAGGTGTCAGTGCGTGCGAATTGAGCGCGTTTACTGTTTCAAGGAGCCGCCAACCGAGCCGTCAAACTTTCACCACTCAGAACGAGAGGAACTCGCCACAGATCTTACATCGGGACTGTGTGCGGGTTCCGATACAGCGGGCAAGTTCACTCCAGCAGTCCGGAGTGACAAAAGTCGGATCGTTGTGGCAATCGGTGCCGCTCGCACCATCAGAGGGAGAGATGACAGGATGTTGAAGCTCTGGAGACTTCGATTTGTATTCGCTTTGCTGGCCGTCCCGGCCGCGTCAGCTCAGGCGGATGATCTGCTCGCGCAGTTGTCTGGAGCGCCGCCGCAGCTCGTACAGACCATCACCGTCGACGAGACTGGTCCTCAAGCAGACGAGACGGTCCAGGACGTGTCGTATTCAATATTCGACGGCCAAGCCGACGACTGCTGCACTCACGGAGCGTGCGGTGACGCCTGTGGGTGCGGCTGCGGCAGCAGCTCAGACTGTCTGCTCACCTCGGCACTCAACGGCGTCTTTGGAACAGTGGCCGGCCTGGTTCCGGGAACTGACCTGAAGAGCGATCGCTGCTTTGAGGGCTTCATCGAGCCTGTGACGAACTCGGTCTTCTTCGAGGATCCCCGCTCACGCACGCGAGTCCGCTTCCTGTTCATTAACCAGCAGACTCCGCCCTCGACGCCGGTTCTGGGACACAGCTCGGTTCAGGTTTACGGAATGCAGGCGACGTTCGCTCTGAACGAGCGGCTGTCGGTCATCGCTCAGAAAGATGGCTGGATTAACATCCAGTCAGACGGGATCGGCAACAGCGGCGGCTGGGCCAACCTTGCGACAGGGCTGAAGTACGTGCTCGTCCGCGACGTCGAGAATCAGTTCCTGCTGAGCGGCGGGGTCATGTATGAATGGTCGAATGGCAGCAGCAGCGTCTTTCAGGGCCACGGCGACGGCATCTGGACTCCGTTCCTGACGGCTGGTCAGGAAATCGCCTGCAACACGCACGTGATCGGGACCGTTGGAGCGCACCTGCCGTCCGACAAGTGGAATGACAGCACCTCGTGGTACTACAGCTTCCATCTCGATCATGCAATCACCGAGAAGGCTTACCTCCTGACCGAACTGAACGGCATCCACTACACCAGCAACGGTGGCCGCCTGCCAGTGCCGATTGAAGGTGGCGACCTGATCAATCTCGGGTCGACTACAGCCGACGGCAGCTACCTGGTGACGATGGCCTTCGGTGGCACGTACAAGTTCAGCGACAACTGGCAGTCAGCAGCGGCGTACGAGATTCCGCTGACCGGCCGGAACGACATCTTCCAGCAGCGGCTGACCTTCACGCTGTCGTTCATCTACTAACTGGACAGCGCCACTTTGGCGAAATGTGCGAGGATACCAGCACGAAGCGCCAGCGAGTGAGTTTGGCGTAATTGACTCACTCGCTTGCGCTTCGTGCTTGTACGGCAACCGAAAGTGGCGCTGTTCAACTAAACTCTGCTCAGTCCTGATTTGAGCGGAACGCCAGGCAGCGGCGGGATCTTTCTGCGGATTGATCCCGTCGCTGCTGTTTGCACATCGGCAGTCCTGCCCTAATCTGCTGCCGCCGGTCGACAGACCTACGGGATTCCGTGCAGAGAGGCGCAGACACGAACGATGAAACGACTGATTCCCGTAGCGATCGTTGCGCTTGTTCTCACAGCGCTGTTGCTCGCCGGGCAGAGCAGACACGAGCCGCTGGTTGTGTCTGGAACGATCGAGGCTGACGACGTGCGTGTGGGTTCCCGTGTTGGCGGACGCGTGGCCCGGGTTCTCGTCGAGGAAGGGCACGAGGTCGCGGGCGGTGATGCGCTCGTCGAACTGGAGCCGTTTGATCTGCGGGAACGTGAGGCGCAGGCGCGACAGACGCTCGCGGCGGCCGACGCCAGGCTGCAGAAGCTGACGACGGGGTATCGCAGCGAGGAAATCGAACAGGCGCGGGCTCTGCGGGACGAAGCGGCTGCGGCACTCGACGAACTCAGGAACGGGCCGCGGCCGCAGGAAATTGCGGCGGCCGAGGCTCAGGTGCGTCTGGCGCAGGCCGAACTGAAGAACGCAAAGCTGGAACACGATCGCGTTGAGTCCTTGTTTGCCAAAGGCGCCGCGGATCGAACGGAACTCGACAACGCGGAAACGAATCACAGCGTGGCGCAGGCGACGGTCGAGGACCGGCAGCAACGGCTGGCGCTGCTGCAGGCCGGGACGCGTGCCGAAGAGATCGCCCGGGGCGAGGCTCGTCTGCGACAGGCCGATGAAGAACTGAAGCTGCGCGAAGCCGGCTTTCGATCTGAAGAGATTGACGAAGCGCGGGCACAACGGGATCAGGCTGCCGCGGAACTGCAGGTCATCGGACGGCAGCTCGACGAACTGACTGTGCGGGCGCCGTTTGACGGCGTGGTGGAAGCCGTCGATCTGCGTCCCGGCGATATCGTCCCCCCCAATGCGCCGGTCATTACGTTGCTGGAGACCGGACAGCTCCGCGTGCGTGCGTACGTCCCGGAAAACCAGCTCGGAGTAACGACCGGGCAGCGTGTGACCGTGACGGTCGACAGCTTTCCGGAAGAACGCTTTGACGGCGAAGTGACGTTCGTCGCGCGGCAGGCGGAGTTCACGCCGCGAAATGTTCAGACTCCGGAAGAACGCTCGAAGCAGGTCTTTCGGCTTCGTGTCGAACTGAGGTCGGGGCTTGACCGGCTGCGGCCCGGCATGGCCGCCGACGTGCATCTCGACACTGTGGAGACGCAGCCATGAGCGGCGGCGCTTCCGGCGCGACGGTGATTCATCTCGATCAGCTCACGCGGACGTTCGGTCATCTGACCGCGGTCGACCGAGTCAGTTTCGATGTTCCGGCTGGCTGCATCTTCGGACTGCTCGGCCCGAACGGCAGCGGCAAGTCAACGATTATCCGGATGCTGTGCGGCGTGCTGGCCCCAACGTCGGGCTCGGCATCAGTGCTTGGTCTCGACTGTCAGACAGAAGCCGAAGCGATCAAGCAGCGCATCGGCTACATGTCGCAGAAATGCAGTCTGTATGCCGATCTGAGCGTGCGCGAGAACCTCGAATTCTATGGACGGATTTACGGGCTCAGTGCCAGTCGACAGACGCAGCGGTTCGACGATGTTATCTCTTTGACGTCGCTGGGTGACCGACTCGAACAACTGGCGGGGACACTCTCCGGCGGCTGGAAGCAGCGGCTGGCTCTGGCTGCGGCTCTGATTCACGAACCCGATGTCGTGTTTCTCGACGAGCCAACCGCCGGGATCGACCCTGTTGCGCGGCGGCAGTTGTGGGACCTGCTGTTCGAGCTGGCGAGCCAGGGCGTCACGCTGTTTGTCACGACGCACTATATGGACGAGGCCGAACGTTGTTCGCACGTTGGCTACATTGACCGTGCGAAGCTGATGGTCTGTGGCGACCCGGACGAGCTGAAACAACTGCCGCAGGTCACTCCGGCCGGCACCGTCCGCTGGGAAGTCGACGTCCCCTCGCCGACGGATTCGCTGCAGAAGCTGCGACGTGCCGATGGCATCCGCGACGCCACGCTGTTTGGTCAGATGATTCACGTTCTTGCGGACGAGTCGGTAACTCCCGAGGTTCTGGTGGCATCGAGCGGCGCGGCGCCGTCGGATGCGAGTGCTCGACCGATCGCGCCGACGCTGGAAGACGTATTCGTCACGTTGAGCGCCGCGGAGAGCGAAGCCCGGCTGCAGGCAGACAGGCAGCAGGCCGATGCGGGACCGTCGGCCATCGTGCCGGAACCGGATGCCCGGAAGACCGAGACTCCTGCAGCAGTTCCCGCCGACTCCAGTTCAGAAAACGCCGCATCCGGACGGCGCGATGCCCGGCACCGGACGGTCGCCGCCAGACGCGGCCCACTGGCGGGCTTCTTCGCGGTGTTCCTTAAAGAGCTGTCGCATATCCGGCGTGAACCCAGCACGCTCTTCTTTGCAATCGCTGTGCCTGTTCTGCAGACGTTTATCTTTGGCGTCGCAATCGATACCGAGATCGAAGATATCCCGACGGTCCTGTACGACCTGGACGGCCGGACGGCTGCCCAGGAACTCGCAGAGTCGTTCGAGAATTCGCAGGCGTTTCACATCATCGATCGTGTCGTTACTGAGGATACGTTTCGGCGGGCGCTGACGTCCGGGGACGCGAAGGTCGGCGTCAGGATTCCGGCCGACTACAGCGAGCGGTTACTGCTGCGCGAGCAGGCTCGTGTGCAGGTGCTGATTGACGGCAGTGATTCGCAGGTCGCGACGACGGCGCTGACGACGACCAACCTGCTCGGCTTTCAGTTATCGACCGGGCAGGCACGAGCGCTCGCCGAGTCACTCAGTCAGGTGCCAGCCCGCGACGAAACCGGAGCACTGGCGATCCCCGTCGAGATGCGAACACGGCTGCTTTACAACCCGAATCTGGAAAGCTCGCACTTCTTCGTGCCCGGACTGGTCGGCATCATTCTGCAACTGGTGACGCTGTTTCTGACGTCGTTTGCGATCGTGCGTGAGCGGGAACTCGGCACGCTGGAGCAGCTCTTTGTGACCCCCGTCAGCCGGGCCGGCCTGCTGCTGGGCAAGCTGGTGCCGTATGCGCTGCTGGGCTTTGTCGAAACGCTCATCGTGCTGAATGTGATGACGTTCGGCTTTGGCGTCCCGATCCGCGGCGACGTGGGACTGCTGCTGGCGCTGAGCACGCTGTTTCTGGTCTGTGCTCTGGGACTCGGACTGCTGGTTTCAACTCTCGCGAAGACGCAGCTTCAGGCGATTCAGTTTGCCTTTATCATCATGCTGCCGTCGGTGCTCCTGTCCGGCTTTATGTTTCCCCGCAGCCAGATGCCAGCCCCGGTTTACGCACTCACGTTTGCCATTCCGGTCACGTACTTTCTGGAAATCCTGCGGGGCCTGGTGCTCCGCGGAGCCGGCCTGTTCGACCTGCTGCCGTCCGTGACCGGCATGACGCTCTGTACTGTCATTATTCTGGCGCTGAGTCTGCTGCGATTCCGCAAGCAGCTCGCGTAACCCGCGATCGTCGCTCTCACCACGGAACGAACATCAGCACGGCGAAGCTGACGCAGCAGCTTCCAGCGTTCCTCTGGTCGGACGCGAGCAGCGTCCTCATCGACTGATTCGGCGGTCATTTCCGAATGATTGTCGAGACCGTTCAGAGCAGCTTCGGTGATTGACTGGGGGAGAAACCGGGCGTTCTCGTGACTCTGTGTCAGGCGTTTGTGCATCAGGCGTTGTTCCATTGATGGCTTTCCTGCTCGCGAGTGCAACGGGCATCCCGGCGTCCGCTTCCCGGAATCGAGCCCGGTCAGCAGGCTCGATTTGACCGACTGGCCGCTGTCGTGACCCGCTGGCTGTTTTCGGGGTCGGAGGCAAATTCGGCAGTGAATCCGGATCCGTGCTTGACGGATTCGGAGAAGTGGATAACCTTGTCCGATTATCGGCATCAACTGGTTTGAGGACAAGGCCGCATTGCTGAATGCACTCACGTCACAGTGAGAGTGTGGTCGAGAAATCGAACTGACAACGTCCCACCCCATCGGCAGTCTTCGCGTCTGATCCCATCCCACGCTGCTGACTGCCACCTGCCCAAAGCCCCACCCGACAGCCAGACGACTGAAACTCCTCTGGCTCTCACCTGAGTTCAACCGAAGGCCGTTTCAGCCAGCACGACAGATTCTGACTGCGACGCCTGCCCGGACGACGATAGCCCACCTGGTTTTCTGCCTGAGTTGATCTCGTGGACTTCCCTCACAATCTAAACCGGCTGGTGCTCAACGCTGCTTACCTGAGGCGGCGCCGAGGGCTGGCTACCGTGTAACAGGAGACGCTGTATGTCGAATCTCCCGCTCACGAGTCGTTTGGCAGTCGCCGTTGCCGCCATGATCTGCGTCTCGGCGACAACTCTCCGGGCCGCGGAAGAGCAGGGGGTGAAGCCGGCTGAGCCGAGCGCCAAAGCTCCACCGGCAAAACTGGTTGAAATCTCGCTTGTTCCTCAGAACGCGATTCTGTCGGGGGCTCGTGCCGCTCAGGGGTTGCGAGTGACCGGGCGGTTCGACGACGGCCGGCTGCGGGATATCACTGCTGATTGCCAGTTCCGTTCGAGTGACGCGACAGTCGCGGAAATCAGTGCTGACGGTCTCGTGACGCCGCAAAAGAACGGCAGGCTGCAGGTGACCGCGTCCGCCGCGGGGCTCGAAGCGTCGATGGCCATCGAGTTCCGCAATCTCGGAGACGCGAGTTACCACTTCGGCAACGATGTCCTGCCGGTTCTGGAACGTCTGACCTGCAACCAGATGGGCTGTCACGGTTCTCCGAAAGGCAAGAAGCGGCTGCAACTGTCGCTCTTCAGTGCTGACCCGCATGGCGATTTCCTGCAGATCACTGATGCGAAGAAGAAGCTGATTGATCCCGAGCAGCCCGAGCGAAGCTGGCTGATTCTGAAGGCGATCTGCGAAGAGGATCATGGCGGCGGCGATCTGACGGCTGAAGGCGACCCGGAATACAACCTGCTGGTCGACTGGATTCAGCAGAAGGCTCCGGAAGGCGCCGCAGACGACGTGCAGCTCGAACGCATCGACGTCTTTCCGACCGAACGGTTAATGATCCCCGGTCAGAAGCAGCGTCTGCTGGTCGAAGCGCACTACTCCGACGGCACGATGCGCGACGTGACCAACCTCGCGTGGTACAAGCCGAGCGAATCGGCAGTCGCCAAGGTCGACGAAACCGGGACAGCCGAAGTCGCGGCGTACGGTGACACGGTCATCCTTGTTCGCTTCGGTGGGATGGTCGCGTCGTCACGCATCACAGCCGCTCAGCCGGTCGCGGTGCCGTATCCGGATATCCCGGTTTACAACCGCATCGACGAACTGGTTGACGCGAAACTCAAGTCGCTGAACATCATCCCGTCGGAACTGAGCAGTGATGCTGAGTTCCTCCGCCGCGTCTATCTCGACGTGATCGGCATTCTTCCGACGGCGGACGAAGCGCGAGCCTTCCTTGCCGATACGTCGCCGGACAAGCGAGCGAAACTGATCGACGACCTGCTCAGCCGACCCGAGTACGCCGACTTCTACGCTCTGAAATGGGGCGACATTCTGCAGATCAATCGGGATGAACCGGCCCGCCTGCAGGACAAGGGCATGTGGGCTTACTATCGCT
The DNA here is from genome assembly GCA_016124895.1 of bacterium. Lineage (GTDB taxonomy): Bacteria > Planctomycetota > Planctomycetia > Planctomycetales > Planctomycetaceae > JAPOLP01. The sequence continues at coordinate 6,816 of WGMU01000005.1, read as the reverse complement.
GGCTGTGGAACGCGATCGACCAGAACTTGCCGATGGACCAGTTTGTTCGCGAGACGCTGACCGCTCGCGGCAGTGCTTACGAAAACGGACCAGCGAATTTCTTCCGCATCGGCGAAGGTCCACAGGGCATGGCCGAGCACGCGTCGACAGCGTTCCTCGGCGTGCGGCTCGACTGTGCCCACTGCCACAATCATCCGTTCGAGCAGTTCACGCTGGACGACAACCTCGGCATGGCCGCGTTCTTCTCGCAGGTTCGCAGCAAGCGGACGCGTGAGCAGGACGAAGAAGTGATTTACACGGCCGACAGTGGATCGGTGAATCATCCCGATACGAAGCAACGCTCGTCGCCGAAGTACCTGGGTGGAGCAGAAATCGCCGCCACTGAAAAGGCTGCCGTCGAAGCCGCTGAAGCTGACAAAGCCGCGGCCGATAAGACGCTGGCTCAGAAGACCGCAGCAGTGAAATCGGTCGCCGACAAAGTCAACGCGGACAAGGCCCGGTCCGACAAACTGATCGCGGAAAAGAAAGCCTCGGCGAAGCTGGCCGCTGATCAGATTGCTGTGGTCAAAGCAGCCGTGAAGAAAGTGACAACCGAGCTGACGGCCGCTCAGAAGACGATGGAAACGGCGCTGGCTGCGGTTGAGCAGACGACGGCGAGCATGACGCAGGCAAAGCAGGCCGTCGCTGCGGCCGACGCCGCGATCGCTTCGACGGATGCGGAATCCGCAGCCGCTGCGGCCAATGCCCGAAAGGCCGCCGATGCTCAGATGACCGACGCCACAGCCGCTCTGGAAAAAGCAAACGCTGAACTCGCGGCGGTAACGCAGACGATGGGTGACCGGACGGCGGCTGTCGATGCTGCCGCGAAGTCAGTCGGCAGTGCTCAGGCTGCTCTCGACAAGGCCAATGGTGACGTCGCTGCGACGATTCAGGCCGCGGCCGAACAGGCATCGGTTCTTAACGTCGCGTTGAACACTGCGAACGCCGAGAAAGATGCGGCGGCAAAAGAAGCCGCTCGCCTCGACGCGATTCACCGCAGCGCAGTCGCGAAGTTGACTGCCAGGGAAACGACCGGCGATCTGCGGTCGCAGCTCGTCGCCTGGATCGTCGCTCCGGCCAACCCGTACTTCGCCCGGCACATGACCAACCGCGTGTGGTGGTGGCTGACCGGCCGCGGAATCGTTCACGAGCCCGACGACTTCCGTTCAACGAACCCGGCCTCGAATCCGGAGCTGCTCGACTATCTCGCCGAGCAATTCATCAGGTCCGGCTTTGACATGAAGGCGACCTTCCGCCTGATTCTCAACTCGCGGACCTATCAGCTTTCGTCGCTGCCGAACGAGTGGAACATGGACGATCACATTCACTACTCGCACTACCAGTTGAAGCGGCTTTCGGCCGAGCAGCTCGCTGAGGCAATCAGCCAGACGACGGATGCCCCGGAGAAATACGCCGGCCTGCCGCTGGGCACGCGAGCGACGCAACTCCCGGATGTCTCGATGCGGTCAGAGTTCCTCGACCTGTTTGGTCGCCCGAAACGCGCGACGCCAGTCGAATCCGAACGAACCTGCGAGACGCACATCGGCCAGAGCTTGCAGATGATCAGCTCGGAATACATGGCTCGCAAGCTGCGGGACAACAACGGTCTGGCGGCGCGGCTGGCGGCGTCTGACAGGTCGGCACTCGAGGCGATTGACGAACTGTATCTGACCTCGCTGAGCCGCTTCCCGACCGACGCCGAACGCAGCCTTGTGCTGGCTCAACCGATCGAAATCGCTCAGCGACGCGAGAAGTTCGAAGACCTGCTGTGGGTCCTGATGAATACGAAAGAGTTCCTGTTCAACCATTGATTTCAGACCAGGCAACGTGCCGCCGGAATGGCGCAGAGCTTTTTCCGGCCGACCAGCTTCCTTCGGAGGACTTTCCCATGCTGCATCTCGACATGACTTCCCGCGGGCTCGGACGCCGGGACTTTGTGCGCATCGGTGCTCTGTCAACGCTTGGCCTGTCGCTGCCTGATCTGCTGCAGGCTCGGGTTCAGGCGAAGGATGCTCCGGAGTCGAAGGCGAAAGCCTGTATCGTGCTCTGGATGAGCGGTGGACCATCTCACATGGACACGTTCGATCTGCATCCGGACGCACCGTCTGATTACCGCGGCGAGTTCAGTCCGATTGCGACCAAAGCCGAGGGAATGCAGATCTGCGAGCACCTGCCTCTGCTTGCTCAGCAGGCCGATCGGTTCAGCGTGATCAACAGCGTGACGCACCCGTCGCCGTCGCACGACATCGCCAGTCACATCATGCTGACCGGGAATGTCCCGGCACGCGGCACAGTGAATCCGAGTTACGGTTCGGTGGTGTTCCGCGAACGCGGCTATCAGGCGTCGCTGCCGCCGTACATTGCCGTGCCGAACGGGCATCGTTATGCCGCGGCCGGCTTCATGGGTGGGACCTACAAACCGTTTGCCATCGGTGCCGACCCTAACGCCAACGGATTCCAGGTGAGCAGTCTGAAGTTGCCTGGCGGGATGACCGTCGACCGACTCGACAACCGCCGTAAGTGGCTCGACGGTCTGGACTCACTGAAGAAGAAGATGGATGGCGAGCCAGAGCTGACCGTCCTCGACGAGTTCTATCAGCGTTCGTACGACATGATCAGCGCACCGGAAGCGTCTGCGGCGTTTGATATGAGCAAGGAGGACGACAAGCTGCGCGATCGTTATGGCCGCAACACGCTCGGCCAGAGCTGTCTGCTCGCTCGACGACTTGTCGAGGCTGGTGTCTCGTTCGTGCATGTTGACCGCGGCGGCTGGGACACGCACTCGCGCAATTTCGACGCCCTCAAGAATTCGCGTCTGCCGGAGCTTGATCAGGCGTTCTCAGCGTTGCTGGACGATCTGTCTCAGCGAGGGTTGCTCGACAGTACCGCCGTGCTGTGGATGGGCGAATTCGGCCGGACGCCAAAGATCGATTACAGCGAACGCTGGCAGGGCGGCCGGCACCACTACTCGAAGGTTTTCTCGTCCGTCATTGCGGGCGGCGGGTTTCAGGGTGGCCACGTCGTCGGGACCAGCTCCGAGAAGGGCGAAGAGGTCAAAGACCGACCTGTCCTGCCGTGGGATATCGGTGCGAGCCTGATGACGCATCTGGGCATTCCGTACGACAAGACGTATGTCGAACGCGACCGCAACATCCGCCTGCTGCCATACGGCACCAGCGTCGTCAGCGGCGGGATGCTCGAAGAGCTGACGTAGCCACAAGCCGTATATTTCGTAGGCCGGAACTCGCTGCGCTCGGTCCGGTCTACGGAAAACAGCGTCGCGAATAACAGCGTCAGCGAGACAGCGTTCCACGGAGAATTGAGATGAAACATCACCGGCTTGCGACGGCTCTGTCGATTACGTTTCTGTTCTCTGGCCTGGTCACGGCGACACTGGCAGATGATGGCAAAGAGGAACCCAAACCCGTGCCGCTGCCGGCTGCGGAACCGCAGTTATCTGCGATTCTGCCTGCGGGTTTGCAGCAGGGAACGTCAGCCGAGGTGACAGTGACGGGCCGGTCGCTCATCTCGACCGAGGCCGTCACCGTGGACGGGCGAGGCATCACGGCCGAAATTGTGCCATTGCCGGAAAGCAGTCGTCCGAATGCAAATTCAGTGACGATCCGACTGACTGCTGCGGCCGATGCCGAACCCGGCATCCACGAATTGCGGCTGCGCACGCCCGGTGGCACGTCGAACGTACTGCGGTTCGAGGTTGGTCTGCTGCCGCAGATTCTCGAAACGGAACCGAACGACGACGACGGTTCGGCCGAGAAGCTCGCCACGCTGCCAGTCATCGTCAACGGAGCCCTCAACCGTGGCGAGGATCGCGACTGCTTCCGCTTCTCTGCGAAGCAGGGCCAGACAATCGTGCTCGATCTGAGCGGCCAGAAACTGCACCCGTACATTTCGAACCTGCGACCCGGCTGGCTGGAAGCCGTGCTGACGGTGCGCGACTCGACGGAGATTGCGCCGTTGGCTGACGAGAACGCCGCTGCTCAGAAACTGCTCGCCGAGAAGACTTCGGCAGCCAGTCGAGCGGCGTCGGTGGCGAAGTCTCGACGCGATGCCGCTCAGCAGGCAGTGGTTGAGAAGAATGAGGCGGTCAAGGTTGCAGCGACGAAGATAGCCGCGGCGGAGGCGGCTGCTGAGGTTGCCGCGCAAGCTCAATCTGCTGCCGAGAAAATGCGGGCGCAGCTCGCCGCTGCCGAGAAGAACGCAGCCGATTTCGCGGCCAGCAAGAACGGCGACACCGACAAGTCCGCCGCTGACCAGGCCGTTGCCAAAAAGAAGCAGGCCGTCGAGCTGGCTCGCAAAGCCGCAACGGAAGCGAAGTCAGCCGCAGACAAAGCGATGGTCGAAAAAGAGGCAGCGGACAAACTGGTTGAGTCACGTGTTGCCGCCGAAAAGGCAGCGCTCGAACGATCAAATGCGGCAGCGACGAATGCGAAGAAAGCCAGCGACGAACTGATCACCGCCCGTACGCGCGCATCTGATGCGGCCGCAGTGCTGGAGGCTGTGTTCAATCCGAGCGTGCGGAATCTCGCTGTCGCGTCGTACTTCGCCGGTCGTTACGACCCCGCCCTGATGTTTACTGCTCCGCGCGATGGTGAGTTCGTCGTTGAGGTCCGCGACGACCTGTTCCGCAGTCGCGCAGAATTCACCTATCGTCTGACAATCGGCGAACTCCCGTTCGTGACGCAGGTCTTCCCGGCTGGGGCGAAGCGCGGTCAGGCGACGACGATTCAACTCGACGGCGCCAATCTCGGCGACCAGAAATCACTGACGACGACGCTCGCATCCGACGCATCGCTCGAACGGTCGCACTTCGAGCATCTGACAACGCCGCTGGGCCCGTCGAATCTGGTAACTCTGCAACCAGGTGACGCGGCGGAGTTCCTCGAAGCGGAACCCAACAACGAAGTCGAGCAGGCAACCGCCGTCGAAGTACCGGGGACGCTGAACGGCGTCATCGCGCACGCTGGAGATTTCGACTGCTACCGCTTTACGGCGCAGAAAGGGCAGACGCTCGTCTTCGAGACGGTCAGCCGGGCCTTCGATTCGCCGCTTGACGCGCGGCTTGAACTGTTCGACGCCCGTGGAAGGCAGCTCAGAAACAACGACGACTTCAGTAGCCAGCCGGATGCACGCATCGATTACACGTTCAACGCCGACGGCGAGTACGTCATCCGCGTCGGCGATACGACGAGCCTCGGCAGTCCGTCACACGTTTACCGGCTGCGCGTTCGTGAGCCGAAGCCGGACTTCGCTCTGACGGTCAATCCGGATAACCCACGAGTCTCCGCAGGCGGGGCGATCGCTCTGACGGTGATGATCGAACGGTTGGACGGTTTCAAAGACGACGTCAAGATTTCAATCCCGAATCCCCCGCCCGGCGCGATTGTCAGTCCGGCCGTGATCAACACCACGCAAAGCGAGGTCACGCTCTCGCTGAGCATGCCGGCCGATGCGGCTGCCGCGGTTTACCCGCTGACGGTTTCCGGCCGGTCGGTCATCGACGACCAGGAAGTGACGCACCAGGCCGTTCCTGTCGAGCGGATGCGGTATATCAACGAGTGGCGGTACGTGCCCGTCGCCGATCTGTCGCTGAGCGTCCTGCCGCAGGCCCCGTTCACACTCGAATGGGATCAGCCCGACGTCACGATCGAAGCCGGCAAGACAGTCGAAGTGCCTGTCAAACTGCACCGCACGCCCGGCTTCGACAGCGCCGTCCGCATTGTCACCGTCGGCCTGCCCTCCGGCGTCTACGCTCCCGTGATCACGATCGACAAGGACGCCACCGAAGGTGTCGTCGAACTGCGATCATCGGGTAGCGCACGAGCCGGAACCGGAAATGCCATCGCCGCTGGAACCGTCAGCTCCTTCACGCAGAACTCTGCCGTTTTAGCTGTGACGGTCAAGGTGGCTGAGAGGAAGTGAATAGAACACAAACGCGATTGACGCCTGGCTATCCCGACTCCTCCGACTGTGAATCCGTTTCTGGCGATCGCCTCTCTGATCGGCAATGAATGGCAACACCAATGCACAAGAAGACTGTGGAGACAGCAAACATCGCCGCTTGAAACTTGTGAGCAATATAGATTGGTACGATGCCATCGATGTGGTGCCGCCACAGTTGTTTACTTGAAGCGGAATTCCACAGAGTCACGTCACCGTCGCTGTCACCAACGGCAAGTTGCTTGCCATCGGGAGAGAACTCCACTGTGCGCGGGGAACCACCTGGCCGCAATTGCAACGGGAGTCGCTTTCCATTGCCAGCATTCCAGATTCGAACTGCATCTTTGCCCGCGGTTGCAAAGATGGAATCGTGCGGGTGATACGCGATGTCCGTGACCCAGTCCTCGTCGATCTTTGCCCGAACCGAACTGGCAGCCAGGTCCCACAGTACAACCCGTTTTTGGCTCCTGACTGCAAGAGTTTTTCCATCAGGGGAGAACTGCAGTGAATGAATCCAGCCGTCGACTTCCGGATCATGTCCGATTTCGATGGGCACTGATTTGTTTCCTTGAATGTCGCAGAGAGCAACGCCGTCGTAGCTGCCAGTCACAAACTGATAGCTGTCCGGTGAAAAAGCCATCGGTGAGCAAAACGTCGAGTGTTGAATCTCGACCGGCCACTAAGTACCCGTCCCGCGAAATAAGGGTTGATATTTCTTTGCGGATAGGAATTGATGAGACTGCGGCCGGTCGGTGGGATTCCAGGTCTGGACAAGGAAGTCCGATGCGTGGTCGCAGAAGTCAGGTGGTGGTGTCGGTG
>WGMU01000004.1 GCA_016124895.1 bacterium | reverse complement strand
CACGCTGCGTCGTCAGAGCTTCGAAGAAAAACTCGCCCTCGCTGCCAACAGCCCACCGTCACAGAAAAGAACGATCACCCAATTAACCTCGTTTCTCAGCCTCGCCGGGTGACAACAAGTGACAAACTCGAACTAAGCAGCCAGCTCAATCACACGCTTTGTGTCGAGGATCAGCAGCAGCCGGCCATCCAGTTTGCAGGCTCCGCGGATCAGTTCCCGCGGTACGCCACGCAATGTTTCCGGCGGCGGCTCAAAGGCATCGGGATCGGTGTCGAGCACGTCGCCGATGCGATCCACAAGGAGACTGACTGCCGAGTCTCTGTGCCGCACGACGACGTTCATCGCCGGTCGTCCGTTCGTGGCGGCCTCCAGCCCGAGCCGCTGCCGCAGATCGAGTGCCGTGACGATCTGCCCGCGCAGATTCATCAGGCCGCGAATGGCATTCGGTGCCAGAGGCACGCGCGTCATCTGCTGATCGCGGATCACTTCCTGGACTTGAGACACCTCAATGCCCAGGTACAGGTTGTCGAGATAGAACGTGCAGTAAGACTGTTTGGCGTTCATGAGCTGGCCTTTGACTGGCGACAGATGAATCCTGGTGAGGTCGGTCAGCGCGGCTGCTGCTGTCGGACACGCGGTCGGCAGACGCGTCTGATCGGGGGAAGTTCACTCACGCACCAGGAAGAACGATTAAACAAAGGAATCGTGGAAGATCTGCGGGCACGTTTCGCGGACGTACTGTTCCAGATCGATCAGCTCGGTCACGCGGCCCTGAATCACGTGCCGGCCCGGCAGTGCGGTGTCGTCGGTTTCCGTCAGTGTGTGCTGGACGATGTCGATGATTCGGCCGACGACGATGCCGACGCTGTGCCTGCCTGAAGTGAATACGACGACGGGCATCCGCTGATCGTCTTCGCCGCAGGCCGCATCGAATCCGGCCGCCGCCATCTGGATCAGAGGCATGATCTGTCCACGGTACTGAACGACGTCGCTGTGTCCGGTCCGCTCGATGTCGGACGCTCTGAATTCCTCAAGCCGCGCCACGGTTGAGAGTCGCAGAGCGACCCGTGCTCCGTCGCCGGGATCAACCACCAGCAGCGACTGACTCTCGGCAACGCTGTCGCGTGCAGTGCGGTTACCGTCAGCTCGCACCGCCTGGTCGTGGTGACCTTCGGACAGGATCGAGCTTTTCTGCGCGAGGCCGAGCACATCGAGGATCAGAGCCACCGACCCGTCGCCCATAATGGTCGCACCGGCGTAGGCAGAAGTGCCTTTCAGATGCTGGCCCAGCGGTTTGACAACGATTTCCTGAGTGTCCATGACCGAGTCGACGATCAGCCCGAACTGCCGGTCTTCCGCCTGCAGGACGACGATGTTGACTGCCGCGTTGTGTTCGTCACGCCGCCGTTTGCTCCGCAGTTCCAGTTGCTCGTCCAGATAGACCAGCGGGAGCAGTCGACCTCGCAAACGGTATACAGGAGCGTCGTGGATGAACTCGATTTCCTGCTTCGCTCGCGAGCCATCCAGGCGGACCAGTTCCCGCAGACTGACCTGCGGGATGGCGTACTGATCACCCTGCGTCTGAATGATCAGCGCCGGAACGATGGCCAGTGTCAGCGGAATTCTGATCCGCAGAGTCGTGCCTCCGCCGGGTACACTTTGAATCTCCAGTGTGCCGCTGATGCGTTCGATATTGGTTTTCACGACGTCCATACCGACGCCTCGGCCGGACACATTGGTCACCTTCTGAGCCGTTGAGAAGCCTGGCAGCAGAATCAGATTCGTGGCTTCCCGGTCGCTCAGCGTCGCGGCCTGTTCGGTCGTTATCAGACCTTTCTCGACGGCCTTGTCGCGGACACGGTCGATGTTGATGCCGCCGCCATCATCAATGATCTCGATGTTGACCTGCCCGCCTTCGTGAAAGGCCCGCAGCAGCAGCGTGCCTTCGGCCGGCTTCCCGTTCGCGACGCGGACGTCCGGCGATTCGATGCCGTGATCAACCGAGTTGCGAACGATATGCGTCAGCGGATCCTTGATCGCTTCGAGGATCGTCTTGTCGAGTTCTGTGTCGGCACCTTCCATCTCGACCTTGACCTGCTTGCCACAGGCGGTCGACAGATCGCGGACGACGCGTGGCAACTTGCTCCACGCATTGCGGATCGGCTGCATCCGCGTCTTCATGACGCCTTCCTGCAGCTCGGTCGTGATCAGATTCAGCCGCTGAGACGCCGCTGCCAGCGTTGCGTCCCCGGACACGCTGGTGAACTGCAGGATCTGATTGCGGGCCAGTACAAGTTCCCCGACCAGATTCATCAGCCGGTCCAGAAGGCCGACGTCGATCCGCACCGTTGAATCGGCGATCGCTGTTGCTGCGGCGCCACTTGCATTGGCGCTGTCTGGGTTGTCATTGCTTTTCGGAGTTCCGGTCGCGTCTGCTGCTTTCGGTCCAGCGGGAGTCTGTGCTGCAACGACAGCTTCAGTTGGCGTCTTGACGACAGAAGCAGCAGCGACGCCGGCCTCCGGAGCAACCGCCTCGACAGCGTCCGGTCTGGCAGCGTCCACCGTGGCTTTGACCGGTGCCGTTAACTCAGCCTGGTCAGTTGATCGTTTGCCCGTTCTGGCTTGCCGGCGGCGCGGTGCTTTCGGTTTGCGCTGTTTGCCGCGGGCACTGTTGTCCGCTTTGCTGGCGGCGGCTGCGCTGCTGTCAGTTGCGGCTGAGCTGGCCTTCGCCTCTGCCAGCGAGGTCACGACGTCCGAAAGTTCTTCGTCGCTGAGGCTTGTTGCCGACGACCCGTCAGTCGACACGTCGGGCTCTCCCACGCCTGTTTTCAGCAGAGTGTCAAGCCGCGCGATCAGAGCGTCGTATTCGCCGTCACCTTCAACCCCGTCGGACTCAATATGCCCGAGGATTTCGCGGATCGCGTCGACCATGGCGAGCAATCCGTCTGCGATCTCGTGACTGTGTTGCAGCGCGCCGTCGCGCAGTGGCACCAGCAGGTTCTCGCCGACGTGGGCCACTCGCTCCAGCTTCGGCAGCGCCAGAAAGCCGGACGTGCCTTTGATGGTATGGACCGTCCGAAACACGCTCGCCAGACAGTCTCGGTCATCCGGAGTGTCTTCCAAAGCCAGCAGGTCGCGGTCCAACTGGTCAAGGTTCTCGTAACTCTCCACCAGGAATTCTTTGATGATATCGTCAAGGGCTTCCACGCTGGCCAGCTCCGGGTCGAAAGGTGTTCCGCGGCTTCACTACAGGCGCCATTTCTTGCGCCAGATGCCGTATTCGCCCCAAACCTATAGGCCACTCGTAACGTGCCGAGCTGAACTTTCCTGACACCACGGCGAATTCCAGGGATATCCCCGATCTCCAGCCGCTGCCCGCTCAGGTGATAGGCTGCGCCCGCGAGGCGAATACTGCAGCCCGGCGGAAACGCCCTGCCGGGATGAGGCATACCGCGCTCTCATCGGCCACGGAGAAGCAACGGCCGGACACTCCGTTTCAGTCGTCAGCGCAAGTGGAGTCAGCACGGGTCGTCGTCACCCGGATCGTTAAATCTGTCACTGTTTAACCCGGATTATTCACGACAGCAGGGGGCCGTCGAAGCAACCCAATGCTGCGGTGCGTCTTCGGTCGCAAATCCAGGGAGAATCCATCTGGCAGAGTGTGTTTGCCTCAGATCCGGTTGCTGATGACGCACCAGAGACTTGCGACCTTGACAGCACCCTGCATGAATAGTCCGAGTATCTCCGGAGCTTCGGCCCTTCAGGCGGCAGCACTGACAAAGCCAGTGACACACACTGTCAGCACGCCGGTTACGCCGTTCCGCGGCCTCGTTTCACTACCTACACCGTCGCGGGCGTCGACTTCAGCATGCGCCGCATCGTGCGGATGAACTGATTCCGGTCGAGTGGCATGGTGACGAATTCGTCGCAGCCGGCATTGATACACAACTGCCGGTCGAGCGGCAGGCTGCATGCAATGGCGGCGATGATCGGTCCATCGAATCCACGCATCCGCAGCCTCCGGGCGCATTCGTAGCCATCCATTGCTTCCATACCCATTTGCAGAACAACGGCGTGGAACAACTTTCCTGATTGCATCGCCGCGCTGAACTGATCGAGCATTGCCTGTCCGCCGTCGGCCTGCACGACAGTCGCGCCGGTATGTTCCAGTAGAAAGGCGGCCAGGCGGCGGTTGCCAGGCACGTCGTCGACGACCAGAACGCGACCGCTCAACAGCGTTTCGTCTGAAGCATCGTGACCTTGAGGCGTTGTTGATCGCAGAATCGAATTACGAGCCCTTCGCGGTGCCGTTGCGACGTGCTCGACGGTTTCGCAGGCAAAACTCACGCGACGCACAGCCGGCCCACTGTTACGCCGATCGGCAACGGCAGACTCAACGCCTGATCGCAGACCTCTGTTGCCGTTCGCAGCACGCCGGTAGTGGTCTTTCTGCTGCAGTCGCAGCCGAGACACCTGATTGCTGAGTGTCTGATTCTGTTCTTCCAGATCGTCCAGTCGGCGTCCGACACGACCCAGTTCGGACTCCATCGCGAGACAACGCTGACGAAACGCTGCTCGATCAAGCAGTGTGTCGACCAGTTGAGCCAACTGATCGTTTTCAAGACTGCGTGGCAATCGAAATCGCCTACCGCGGTGGCTTACCATCGGCCGGTGCAGAGGCAGGCCGTGGGATCGAGCTGCGGGATTGTCTGCACACGTTTCCGGGCTGTCGGCACCAGTCGAATCGCAATCGATCAGGCACACCTGCGGCGCGACTGTCCAAAGCGCCTCAACGACGGACTGATCGCGGAGGCTGGAACATTCGCGGTCGATGACAACAATCTCGAATGGGCGATTGGTCTCCAGTGCGGCTTCAGCTCCGGCCAGTGACGAAACGAAAGTCACCTCGACTGACCGATCCGGCAGATTGAAACCACTGCCGGACCGTGATCGAACCAGCGGTCGATGTTCGAGCGCGTGGATCGACGCGATCAGATTGGGATCTTCGCTGATTAGCAGCAGGCGGAAGATCATTCGATTGGTGGGACGCATGGCAGTGGCCTGGAGTAGTTCCCCGACGGGTTGAAAATGAGAGTTGATTCGTCAGGCGAGTCTAGGTTGTCGAGTGTTGCCTGCGGCGTCGTTTGCCCCGCAGATGCTGAGTCAATCGCCCTCCCGAACTGGTTCTGTTCAGGCAGCGGAAGCCTCCGCAACCCGCCGACAGAAGAATCGATGCGAAATTGCGCTGGCCGCGATCCGAGCCAGAGGTCGGGAGGCGTTTGCCTGTTTGTCCGGGTAACGAGCCACTGCGCTGCAGCAGTTCTGCCTGAAAAGTCGACGTAACCGTCAGGGATTCTCGCGCCTCGCGCGAGCAGGGAGGGTGACATTTCAGGGACAGGAAATGAAGGTGCTCCGCGCCGCCTGCTGGCTGCTGCTGATCGCGTCCGTGGCAGGCTGCCACGTCGACACGGGACTCGGCTACCTGCGTGGAAGCGGTGGATTTGCAGTTTCTGGACTGCCTCAGCTTTGGATCGAACGCGTCCAGACGGCGTCGTACCATCCCGCTCTGCCTCCGTCCGAGATGGCAAGCGTCCGCGTGGAACGCTGGCCGCGGACAATGATCAACGCTGAGTCAGCAGTCAGTGGCGAGGACTTCGACGTCAATTCAACGTTGAGCAATGGGTCGATAACGGACCCGACCATGAACTGGAGCGAGGGCAGCCTGATCATCGAACACGGATTCTTGGGCTGTGGAAGGCCCGACTGCGAACACTGCTCGAACCGCGACTCCCGTCAGATCGATGCGTCGCCGCCAGCGAGCGGGTTACCGGCCGTCGACATGCTGCCCTCGCCGCCGCCCTTGCCGCCGCCGGCAGCGGCATTGGACAGCCCGCCACCGAAGAGATCCGTCACTTACCGGCGCCCGTCGCTGCAGATCGGTCTGCTGCCGAAACTGCAGTCGGGACTGGCTTCCGGCCGCCGGTTCCTGCAGAACAGAACCTGCGTCGCGAACAACTGGTGCCGGAACCTGAGCCAGACCTGTGCAGCTCGCTCGTGCGAACTGCAGTCACAGATCGTGGCCACCAGGGACAAGGCTGATCCGCAGCGCTGGATCGACTCAGCCTGCCAGACCTGTGCCGAGTGTTCGCAGCAGTGCTCAGCGACACTGCGGGAATGCACGGATGAGGTCTGCTGCCCCGACTGGATCGAGCCAGCTTGTGAACGGCTGACTTCCGCAGGGAACAGACTGCATGGCACCTTCGATCAGGTCACGGACCGCTTCGGTCAGGTGACGGAGCGATTCGATCCGGTAACCGAAAACGCCGATCATCTGCTGCCGCTGCCGGACGTCCAGCCGGCTGTGGCGCTGCCCAGGCCTGATCTGCAGCGTTTCCTGCAACCGATTCTGAAAACGTTCGCTGAGTCCGCCGAACCGGACCGACAGAATTCCCGCCAGCAGAGTTCTACTGACAACGACGCCATCGAACTCCCGGCTCCAGCGGAACCCGTGTCCTCCGGACCGGTCGTTACTCCTGCCTCCGTGACGGAACCTCAACGGGAAGCAACACCAGCTCCCGCCGATCAGTCGGCACCAAAGGCGCCTGCAACAACGCAGGCGTCCGCAACGTCGTCACCAACGGTGTCGACACGGCGTCCCGTTCCGAAGACGGATCGCTGGCGCACGGGCAGGACCAGCCGGTAATCAGACGCCGCCGCAGGCGCGAAGCACACCAACGTCGCCACGCGGCCTCTGTTTCCGATTCGTGCCGCGGCGGGTAACAATAGGCAGCCCGCATCGCGTCCCGCGAATCCGTTCGTCAGGATGCTCATGTCTCCGCCGCTTTACTCTGCCTGCCGAACTGCCTGCCCCGATGTGCCTTCGCCATTGCCTGACCACGCTGTCCCTCGTCTTCCTGGTAACGAGCCGGCTGGATTCGCCCGCGACAGCCGCCGATGCAGACATCGACGGCATCGAGTTCTTTGAGAAGCGGATTCGGCCCGTGCTGGTGCAACACTGTTTCGAGTGCCATGCGACGAAGCCAAAGAAATCGAAAGGCGGACTGCGGCTCGATTCAAAGCGGGCCGCGCTGGCTGGTGGCGATTCCGGGCCGGTCATCATGCCGGGCAAACCGGACGAGAGCCTGCTGATCGACGCGGTCGCCTACGGCGGCGAGTTCGTCGACATGCCGCCGTCCGGCAAACTGCCCGATCGCGTGATCGCCGACTTCCGCACCTGGATCGCGCTCGGCGCACCGATGCCGGACGACAAAACGTCCGACGGTACTCAGCCCGCGAGTTCGCCGGCACCGCAGAAGACCGTCGACATTGAAGCCGGCCGCTCGTTCTGGTCGTTTCAACCCGTGAGCCAGCAGCCGCTGCCCAACGTTTCAAACGCCGACTGGCCGCAGCAGCGACTCGACTGGTTCGTTCTGGCCAAGCTCGATGAGCAGCAGCTTGAACCGAATCCGCCGGCTGATCGCCGGACCCTGCTGCGGCGTCTTGACCTCGACCTGACCGGCCTGCCGCCAACGCCTGACGACGTTGACGCGTTCGTGTCCGACGCATCTCCGGACGCCATCGAGCGCGTCGTCGACCGGCTGCTCTGCTCGCCGCATTACGGAGAACGCTGGGGCCGGCACTGGCTCGACGTCGCGAGATACGCAGAAGACAACCCGACTGGTGAGTCGACCTGTCAGCCGCCGCCGTTTCCCTGGCCGTACCGGGACTGGGTGATCCGCACGCACAACGACGATTTGCCGTATGACGAATTCGTGCGCCGACAGCTCGCGGCCGACCTGATGGACCTGCCGCCAGAAGAGATCGCCGCGACAGGGTTTCTCGGTCTCTCACCAGTCTATCACAAAGAACCGAAGCTCTCCGGCGAGGTGATCCGCGTCATCGTCGCCGACGAATGGGACGAACGGCTCGACACGATCTCGCGCGGATTTCTCGGCCTGACCGTCGCCTGCGCCCGATGTCACGACCACAAGTTCGACCCGATTACGACGCGCGACTATTACGCGCTGGCTGGCGTCATGGCGAGCACGCAGCTTGTCGAATGGCCGCTTGTCAACGCGAGCCTCGCCGACGCGGAAGCGCTGACCAAAACACGCGAAGCGATCGTCGATTACAACCTGCGTGTCAGCTATGCGAAGGCGATGCAGACGGCAGCGGAAATCGAGAAACAGCCGACCGAGCCGTTCGAGAAACTCGCGAAGGAGTATCAGAAAACGCTCGACGACTGGAAGTCCCGCAAGCTGTTCGACGGCCCGATCGCCAATGTCGTGCGCGATGCCGGCGTCTGGGTCGACGATCACGATCCCGACTGGACGAACATGGTGTACCGCGCCGGCGAACCGCGGAACCTGCCGGTCTTCGTCCGCGGCAATCCCAACAATCCCGGCGACACCGTCCCGCGCCGGTTCCTCGAAGTTCTGAGTGACAGCCCGGCGCGACCATTCAAGCACGGCAGCGGGCGGCTGGAACTCGCCGACGCGATCGTGACCGACGCCGCTCCGCTGGCCGCTCGCGTGATCGTCAATCGAGTCTGGGGCTGGCACTTCGGGCAACCGCTCGTGCGCACGCCAGGCAACTTCGGAGCCCTCGGCGAACGGCCGTCACATCCGGAACTGCTCGACGACCTGGCAGCGCGGTTCATCGCCAGCGGCTGGTCGCTGAAGTGGCTGCACCGCGAGATCGTGCTCTCGACCACCTGGCAGCAGTCGTCCCGCATCCGCGACGGCCGCCCGACCGAAGTCGATCCGGACAACCGCCTGCTGTGGCGCATGAACCGCCGTCGTCTGGAAGCCGAAGTCTGGCGCGACGCTGTGCTGGCAACCATCGGCCAGCTCGACGGCCACATGTTCGGCAAATCGGACTCAATCGACGATGAGAAAAACCATCGCCGCACGATTTACGGAACGATCACTCGTCAGAATCCCGCCGACGTCCTGCGGCTGTTCGACTTCCCCGACGCCAAGCGGCACTCCGATCAGCGAACACTGACCACCAGCCCGCTGCAGCAGCTTTACCTGCTCAACGGCCCCTTCCTGCAGCAGGCCGCGGACCATGTTGTTAACGGGCCGCTTCCCGGTTCGACGGACGATTCCGACGCGCGAAGTGATTCCGTCCAGCAGTTATTCCGCACCATTCTGCTCCGCGAACCCACAACTGATGAACTCGACGCTTCCCTCAGGCTGATCGGCGACGAGTCGACACAGCAAGGCTGGCAGATACTGGCTCATTCACTGCTGGCCACCAATGAATTCCTCTACTCAGACTGACTTTGCAGACCAGAATTCTCAGCCACAGATGCACGCAGACAGGAATGCCTCTGTCGGTGGAACCCAAAACACAGATCATCTGCGTTTATCTGCGACCATCTGTGGCCAATCAAAGCGCTACGACCCATGACTGAATTGCAACGACAGCTCTGCTCGCGTCGCCAGGCACTCGGTTCGATCGGAGCCGGCTTCGGGGCACTCGCGATGAGCGATCTGCTGCGTACGGCTGACTCGTCACTCGTCGGCGCTCGGACGCACTTTCCACAGCGGGCGAAGCACGTGATCTTCCTGTTTATGAGTGGAGGACCTTCGCATCTGGACCTGCTGGATCCGAAGCCGCTGATTAAACAGTACGCCGGCCAGCGCCCCGGCGAAGTGCAGTTGCGGACTGAGCGAAAAACCGGCGGGCTGCTGCCGTCGCCGTTCCGGTTCGCGGCTCGCGGCGAGAGCGGTATCGAGGTCAGCGAGCTGCTGCCTCACCTGGCAGGCTGCGCCGACGACCTGTGCGTGTTGCGGTCCGTCGTCGGTGGCAACCCGAATCACGCCCCCGCCGCCAACTGGCTCTTCTCCGGACGCATCGACCAGATTCATCCGTCACTGGGCGCGTGGACGTCTTACGGGCTCGGTAGCGAAAACCAGAATCTGCCCGGCTTTGTGTCGCTGAAGAAAGGTTCGACAGCCTCGCGTTATGTGCGCAGTGGTTACCTGCCCGGGCGGCATCAGGGCACTCCGATCGACGTCGGGCATGACTCTCCGGAGAAGATGATCGCTCATCTGCGGAACGAGTCGCTCTCGACCGAGGTGCAGCAGAAGCAGGTCGACTTTATTCAGCAGCTCAATCGTCGATATCAGCAGAACGCTGGCGGAGATGCTGCGCTCGAAGCACGCATCGAAGCAATGGAGACGGCGTTCCGGATGCAGTTCACCGCGGGCGAAGCGTGTGATCTGAACCGCGAATCGAAAACAATTCGTGAATCGTACGGCGAGGGCTGGTTCGCCAACGGTTGCCTGCTGGCTCGGCGTCTCGTCGAACGCGGCGTCCGGTACATCCATCTCGAACATTCCCGCTGGGACCATCACGAACACATCAGCCGCGAGATCCCAAAGATGGCCGCCGAGATCGATCAGCCGATCGCCGCGCTGCTGAGGGATCTCAAACAGCGCGGCCTGCTGGAGGAAACACTGGTCGTGTGGGGCGGCGAGTTTGGCCGCACACCGGTTTCAGAAAACGGCGACGGCCGCGATCACAACCACTACGGCTTTTCGATGTGGTTGGCCGGCGGCGGCATCCGTGGCGGCACGACTTATGGGAAGACGGACGACTTCGGGTTCAAGGCCGTTGAAGACCGCGTCAGCGTTCACGACCTGCACGCGACCATCCTGCACCAGCTTGGCCTGGACCACGAACGCCTGACCTACCGCTACTCCGGCCGCGACTTCCGCCTGACGGATCTCTACGGTGACGTGATCGGGGACATCCTCGCGTAACCTGACGGTGGGGCAGGCATCCTGCCTGTCGATTCTCCACAAGTCACGCGGCGACGTTTTGAAACTGAAGGAAACGAAGTTAACGAAGCGATCAAAAAGAGACTCTTCTCGACTTCGTTTCCTTCTGTTCGAAATCGCGCCGACAGTTGGTCAGTCGGGCTTACGAGTAGACGACAGGCAGGATGCCTGTCCCACGGCAGCGATCCAGAATCCCGTCACGCCGATGCCGCGGCCGGCAGCGTCAGCCGTTGCCACTGCATGACCTGAACGATCTGCCGCGCGACCGCTTCCGCAACAAGTGGCACGACGGCATTACCGAACTGCTTGTACGCGCGCGTGTCCGAAACAACCTGCTGTTCCGCAAGGTGCATTGGGAAGCCCATCAGTCGCGCCGCTTCGATCGGCATCAGTCGCCGGGGATTCTTGCGGCCCGGTTGAGCAATCAGAATCTCCGCACCGTCCTTGTAGTAACGAGCGCTGAGCGTTCGGCTGATTCCGTCCGGCGGCGCAAGTCCGAAGCCGAAGCCGTTGCCCTTCGCGGCGTGCTTCTCCCGGTAAGCCTGCAGGTAATTCCACAGCTTGTCGCTGAGCGTGTACTTGCTCGGCACTTTTGCAGGTGGCTCCAGAATGTCACTCATCATGGGAGGTCGGCCGTCGGGGGGAGCCGGAAATTCAAACGGCGGATTGTCACCGTACAGATCGCGGCGGAAGCCGACGATGAAGACGCGCTCGCGATGCTGCGGCACATAGTCGGCGGCGTCGATGACCTGGTCGAAGATCACATAGCCAAGTTCTTCCAGCCGGCCGCAGATCGTGCGCCACGTATCGCCTTTGTTGTGCGACCGCAGGTTCTTGACGTTCTCCAGCAGCAGGGCTTCCGGCCGTTTGTTTTCGATGATCAATGACAGATCGAAAAACAACGTGCCCTGCGTTTTGTCTTTGAAACCGTGCTCGCGACCGAGGCTCTTCTTCTTCGAGACGCCGGCAATCGAAAACGGCTGACAAGGAAAGCCGGCCGCCAGCAGGTTGTGATCCGGCACGCCGGCGCCGGTCGCAAAGTCGCGGACATCGCCCTCCGGCTGATCTCCAAACCAGGCGCGATAGGTCTTCTGCGCGTACGGATCGTTTTCGCACGAAAACACACACTTGCCTCCGACGTTTTCCAGCCCGATCCGCAGGCCGCCGATTCCCGAAAACAGATCGATAAACCGAAACGGGAACGAGCCGCTGGCGGTGGATGGCGGCTCCGGGTTGACAGCCTCAACAGCGGGAAGCGCGTCAAACAGCGTCGGCCCTTTCGCATCCTCCATCGCGTCTTCGAGCAGCGACATCACAAACGCCTGCTGCGAAAGTCCCCGCTGTCCCGCCGCTCGGCGCACCCAACGATGCAGTGGTCGGGGCACGCGGATATTGAGCTGTTGCGAATCGTCCATGCGTGGCATCCGTTCCAGAAGTGGTTCGTCCGGGAAACTGAAACGGGATGCTAGCAATGTGTCCCGCCGGAGCAAGCTGGAGACCCCGGCTGCTCAAGTAGCCATCACGCTCCGCCGTGATGAGCCGCCGTAAGGCAAGTCGCTCTGCACGTCAGAAACGTGCCGCTTGCAGTCACTCTGCAACCGTGCCGCCGAATGCGTTCTCTGCGTTGATCGCACGAATGCAGTTCGGCCAGGCTGACTGCGGTCGGCTCATCTCAGCGGAGCGACATGGCTACGTTGCCGCGCTGACCTGACGCGCATCAATCAGCGACAGCATCGGTGGCATCGTCTATAACGTGCCGTTCGCTGCGACAGGTTCGGATCGCGGGTAATTCATCAATTTACAGGAACAGCAGGAAATGGCTTTGAGTCCGCAACAGGAAGAACGCTTGACGCGCCTGGCGATGGCGCTCGTCAATCAGGACCGTGCGCGTATCATCATCCCCGCACAGCAGAACTCAACCGGGTTCTGGTTCGGCGGCGGCAACATGGTCGAGGCTGCTGACGGGACGCTGTTCGTCACGGGCCGCTACCGCAACTTTGGAGACTCGCGCACGGGACTTGGCGCGGGTGAACGTGGCCTCGAACTGGCGATCTTTCAATCGACCGATGGCGGCGAGTCGTGGCAGAAGGCGGTCAGCTTCTCTAAGCCGGAATTGAACGTCGGCGACCGCGAAGTGCTTTCGATCGAAGGCACGGCTCTGCACTTCCTGCCGGACGGCGTTGAGCTGTTTGTTTCAACCGAAAAGGACGGCATCGGCTACCCAGCCGGCTTCGAGGGCTACCTCAAGCCCGGCACCGGCGTCTGGACGATCGAACGGCTCGTCGCACCGACGGTCGCCGAACTGAAGAACTCACCAATCGAAACGATTATTGAGTGTCGCGACCCGCGCTGGCTGCACATCAAGGATCCGTTCGTCTTCGAGCAGCGGAACGGCGATCTGGACGTTCTGTTCTGCAGTCATCCCTTCAGTTGGTCGAGTTCCAACACCGGCTTCGTCCGCCGCTCTGTGGGACAAACCGGCTACAGCGAAGCGAACTACGGCTTCTTTCCACGCGGCACAACGTGGGACGTCGCGATGACGCGCGGCACCTGTGTCGTCAACGTGCCGCAGGTCGGAGCGTTCGCGGACCTCGACGTCAGCCTCGTCTTCTACGACGGCGGCGAATGCCTGCGAAACCTCGACGAACACTCGACGGCGGTAAAACGCCCGCGAGGCTACTCGTGCGAAGAAATCGGCGGCGCGGCCTACATCCAGAACGGCGACCTGGCCTCGGTCGAACGCCTCTCCAAACACGCCCCGCTGTTCATCAGCCCAACCGGCACCGGCTGCAGCCGCTACGTCGACGTTCTGCAGACCAGCGACGGACGCCTGATCGCCACCTGGCAACAGTCGCAGGAAGATTGTTCGCAGCCACTCGTCATGAACTCGCTGACAGCGGCTGAAGTTGAGGAGATCCTGAAGTAACTCGATAGGGTGCGTCTGCGGGGAACGCCGATGAATCGATTGCTTTTTGTGATAGAGGATACGTTTGAGATTCCGGAACGAGGTGTCGTTGCTGTTCCAGGAATCGTCCCGGAACGAGATGAGTGTTTTCGCATCGGAGATCGACTGCGAGTTCATCGGCCCGACGGTTCCACGCTTCACACGTCAATTGCATCACTTGAACTGGTCACTCCGAATCCCAATCACGCGGTCGTCGTCATGTTTCCGAGAGACATCTCCAAATCAGACATTCCCGCCGGTAGTGAAGTGTGGTCGAACACGGACGCCGGCTGATCTTAAATCCTTCATGTGACTGTGAGACGGGGCTCATTTCACTCGGCCCACACTTCTGCTTCAAGACTTCAAAGGCTCATTGATGACTCGCCCGAACATTCTCTGGTACTGCACCGACCAGCAGCGGTTTGACACGATTCGGGCGTTGGGGAATCCGCATGTGCGGACGCCGGTGATTGATGGGCTCGTTGGGCAGGGCGTCGCGTTTACGCATGCCTATTGTCAAAGTCCGATCTGCACGCCGAGTCGGGCGAGCATTATGACCGGGCTGTATCCGAGCCGGGTTCACAACACTCGGAATGGCAACGATACGTTTCCCGCTGAAGCGCCGCCGCTGATCTCGAAGCTGATCGCCGACTCGCGCTACCACTGCGGAATGATCGGGAAGTTTCACCTCGTCAGTGCCGGGCATCGGCCTGAGCCGCGTCTCGACGACGGCTTTACCGACTGGTGGCACAGTCACGCGCCGCGGGATGACTGGCCGCCGGGGACTCACGATTACGCGGACTGGGCACGGGCCAAAGGTGGCGATCTGAACGCGCTGCGGGAAACGGAAGAGCGAATCCCGACCGAGCTGCATCAGACGACGTGGGCTTCGGAACGGGCGATCGAGTTCATCTCGCGCGATCACTCGAAGCCGTGGCTGCTCAACATCAACATTTACGATCCGCATCCGCCGTTCATTCCGCCGAAGTCGTACGCCGACCAGTTCAACGCGGACGACATGCCGGGGCCGTACTTCCGGGAGAGTGACCTCGCTCACCAGGCGAAGTTCGCGGCGGTCGATTTTCAGGACGAAGTCCGCACGCCCGAGGAGCACAACGCGAAGGACGCTCAGGCGAAGTACTACGCGATGATTGCGCAGATCGACGATCAGTTCGCGCGGATACTCGACTGCCTGGACGCGACCGGGCAGCGGGACAACACGGTCATCATCTTCACCAGCGATCACGGCGAGACGCTCGGCGATCACGGCCTGATGTATAAGGGCTGCCGCTTCTACGAAGGTCTGGTTCGCGTGCCTCTGATCTTCAGTTGGCCGGGCCACTTTCAGCAGAACGTCCAGGCCGACGGACTCGTCGAACTGCTCGATATGTCCGCGACGATCCTCGACCTGTGCGGCGTTCCGATCCCGGACTACTTCCAGGGAATCAGCCTTCTGCCAGTGCTGACCGGCGAACAGAACGGCGATCGTCTGCGGCACTTCGTGCGCAGCGAATACTTCGAGGCACTCGATCCGTACTTCACGGGCGGCCTCGGCAGCTACGCGACGATGTACCGCGACGAACGATTCAAACTGTCACTCTATCACGACCAGAAACTCGGCGAACTGTACGACCTCGACGTCGATCCGTGGGAGTTCGACGACTTGTGGGACGCTCCGGACTGGCAGGCGAAGAAGGCCGAGCTGGTCCTCGAAAGCTTCCATTCGCATGTCTGTCTGACGACGGACGTCGGGACAAAGCGAATCGCTCCAATGTGACAGACGTTTTCCCATGTGGATCCCAAACACGAAATTCGGAGTCTTTTTCAGCCGCGTCGAAACTCTCGGTAGCTGTCGGGGTTTGATGCTCAATCCGTATGCTCGCCGCCCCCCGGCGGACTTCTTTTTGACCAGGATTGGAACCATGAAACGCGTTCGTGGCTGTCTGTTGTCGGCCGTGCTGCTTTCGGCAGCCGGCTCGGTGTTTGCTCAGGACGCGGAGTCAGAACGGAAGGCGGAACCCGCTGAGGCATCGCCAGCAAGTCTGTTCGAGAAGCTCGACGCAAACGCTGACGGCAAGCTGGTGAAGGACGAGATTCCGGAAGAGCAGCGTCGATCGTTCGAAAGGCTGCTGCGGCTGGGTGACGGCAACGACGATGGCGAGTTGACTCGCGACGAGTTCAAAACGGCAACGGCCGAGCAGCCGCGGCCCGAGATTCGTTCGGGGTTCGGACAACCGGGTTCGACAGGACAGCGTCCTGACGTGAGCCCGGAAGATGCCTTCAAGAGAATGGACCGGAACGGCGACGGCAAACTGTCGCGGGCTGAACTGCCGGAGTTTCTGCGGGACCGTTTTGAGCGGCTGCTCGACGACGCCGGCAAGGACGCCTTCACGCTCGAAGACTTCGTGCGCATCCGGCAGCGGATGGACGCAGCAGCGGGTGGCGGGCGACCGGGAATGAATGGCCGGCCCGCGCGACCGTTCGGCAGTCCCGAAGAGAACTTCAAACGGCTCGACGCGAACGGTGACGGCAAGCTGCTGCTGTCCGAGATTCCCGAGCCGGCTCGACCGTTTCTGGCACGACTGTTTGAGCGGCTGAGCAAAGGTCAGGACGGTGCCATCACGCAGGACGAATTCATTGAAGCAGCTCGCCAGTTTGCGCAGCGCGACGGCCAGCGCCGCCCGGATGGACAGCCTCGACCTGACGAGGAACGGCGACCGGACGGACGGCCTCAGTCCGATCGTCGGCCGGAAGGCGATCGCCCGCGGCGGGATGGTCAGCCGATGTCTGATGGTCCGGAGTTTGATGGCCAACGTCGTGGCCCGCGGCTCCTCGGACTGCTCGACGGTAACCATGACGGCCGGCTGTCACGCGACGAGGTCGCTCAACTGATGCAGAAGTTTGAGGAAATCGACGAGAACGGTGACGGCGAGCTTGATCTGCGCGAGCTGTTCGGGCCTCCGCCGCAGGGCTTTGATGGCCGACCACTGGGCGGACGGCCGGGGATGGATCGTCCCAGCGACGGACGTCGTCAGAACCGACGTCCGGAAGGTGACGGCCCCAATGATCGGCCTCGTCGTCCGGAAGCGGATTCCCCTCGGTCTGCCGACGGTGAGCCTCGACGCAACGCTGGCGACGGCAACACACGACGCAGCGGCTTCGACTTCGACGTCGAGACGATTTTCAGCCGGCTCGACCGCAACAACGACAAGGCACTTGAACGCGACGAAACGATCGGCCGTCTGAAAGAGAACTTCGACCGCGTCGACGCGAACGGCGACGGCAGGCTCTCACTGGAAGAGATGCGCGACGCCCGTCCGCGACGCGAGCAGCAGTAGCCTGGTTTGTCCTGAATCTGGCCAGGCAGGACGCAGAGAAGTCTCGGAACTCAGCGAGCAGGTTCGCCTTAGAGGAGCCTCACGCTGCGGACTTATTCGGCCGTGAAAACGGCGTTGCCGGCGCGCCTGGTTTGTGGGTTCTGTCTGCGTCCACTCCGGTTTCC
The DNA here is from genome assembly GCA_016124895.1 of bacterium. Taxonomy (GTDB): domain Bacteria; phylum Planctomycetota; class Planctomycetia; order Planctomycetales; family Planctomycetaceae; genus JAPOLP01. The sequence continues at coordinate 7,100 of WGMU01000004.1, read as the reverse complement.
GGGAACCTGGACTCTAACTGGCATCCGATTCGACTCGACAGCAGAAACGGCCGCTCTACGATGGGACGTTTCGTTCGTCCTGAGTGTGCTCCGGAGCGGGTTTTCCAATGAAGTATCGAGACGTCTGTGGCCGTCTGTGCCTGCTGGCGGCCATCGTGATCAATGGCGGTTTGAGTACCGGGACAGCGTCCGCTCAGGACGCAGCGGCAGTGTTTGCCGCGTTCGAGCAGTCGGTTGTCGATCTCGTCAGTCGTTCGGAAAAGTCGATCGTTGCCGTTGCTCGAATCCCGTTCCGGAACGAACGGATTGATCGCCAGCCGGCGCGGAATCCCTTCGGCCTGCCGCGTGGTTTTGACGAGAATGATCCGCTGTCGCCGGGCTTCGCACCGCAGGAGTTCGGAGCCGGAATTCTGATGTCGCCGCCGGGCCATCCGGAACAGCGTCTCATTCTGACGAACTACCACGTCGTGCATGGCGGACAGCCATTTCTGAATGATGGCTCCGTTGCTTCAGACGCTCGACTGACTGTCCGGATCGACCGGACACGAGCTGCCTGGGCGTCGATTTATGCGGCTGATCCGCGCAGCGATCTGGCGGTCCTGGCCGTTGACGAGTCGGAACTCACGACTGCGATCAGCGAACTTCCGACGCTGACGATGCCCGAAGCCGTCGACTTTCGGAAGGGGCAGTTCGTTCTGGCGCTCGGTAATCCGTACGCGATCGCGCGGGATGGTTCCCCCAGTGTCAGCGTCGGGATCATCAGTAATCTGTCGCGTATCCCGCTGCTCGATACCCAGCGTGATGAGAAGACGATCCATCAGTTCGGAACGCTGCTGCATGTTGACACGCGACTGGGCCCAGGCAGCAGTGGCGGAGCGTTGCTCAACAGCAGCGGCCAGTTGATCGGGATCACGACGTCGCTGGCGGCACTGGAAGGCTACGAATCGTCAGTCGGCTACGCGATCCCGTTTAATGCAGCGATGCGGCGGATCGTCGAGGATCTGCTCAATGGTTACGAAGTCGAATACGGGTTTCTCGGCGTGCAGGGCGGCGGTCGTTTCGGCAGCTTACGCAACCGAAACTCGCAGGGCGTCGAGATCGAGCGAGTCGTCCCCAACTCACCAGCCGATCGCGCCGGACTGAGGATCAAGGAAACAATTCGAGCGGTGAACGGCATCCGGCTGTATTCGCTGGACGATCTGTTCCGCGAAGTCGGACTGCTGCCTCCGGGCACCAACGCGCATCTTCACGTAATCAGCCGCAATGGCCAGCGATTCGTCGATGTACAGATCGGCAAGTGGCCGGTTCCGGATTCCGAACGCATCGTCGTGTCTGCGTACCGGCAGCCGGCATGGCGAGGGCTTCGCGTCGACTGGCCGACCGGACGGATGAAGTTCTTCGATCAGGAGGCACCGTACCCGGTTGCTGTCGTCGTCAAATCGGTCGAACCTGGCAGCCCGGCTGAAGCGGCGGGCCTGCGACCGGGTGACCTGATTGAACGTGTCGCCGGGCGACCTGTCGAAACACCGGAAGAATTCACCGCGGCCGTCAAGCGGCAGCGCGACACCGTGCGGCTTGACCTGAGTGAAGACCGTACGGTCGTGATTCGCGAGTAATGCGGCAACGCCACTTCGTCGTGTCGAGCGACTTTACTGCAACGGCTCTATTTGCAGTCGCTGCCGCACTGCCACTTGAGTACCGGTTGCCGCGCAGCCTGCACTTCGTTCGGACGACTGACCGGAGTTGTGTGCGGCGCGTTGTGGACAAAGTCGGTTTCTTCAGTGGCAATCTGGTGAACGGCTGCGGAAAACGCGTCGAGCGTTGCTTTCGATTCCGTCTCGGTCGGTTCGACCATGACGGCTTCGGGAACGACCAGCGGGAAGTAGACCGTCGGTGCGTGAAAGCCGTAATCGAGCAGCCGTTTGGCGAGGTCCATCGCCGAGATTCCACGCTCGTGCTTGAGTGTTTCGGCCGACGCCACGAATTCGTGCATACAGCGCCCACCGTTCGGCACCGGCAGCACGTCGTGCAGCAACGTCTTGAGATAATTCGCGTTGAGGACTGCGTCCTCGCTCGCCGTCCTGAGTCCGTCGGCGCCCAGCGTCCGCAGATAGAAATAACCGCGGAGCAGAATGCCGACGTTGCCGAAGAAGCTGCGGACTCGGCCGATTGATTTCTCTGGGTTTGTCAGTGCGAACGTGCCCGACTCGGCGTCGCGCGTGACAATCGGGCCAGGCAGATAGTCGGCCAGAAAGTCGCGGACGGCGATCGGACCAGCGCCGGGGCCGCCGGCGCCGTGCGGACCGGTGAACGTCTTGTGGACGTTGTAGTGCATCATGTCGCCGCCGAAGTCGCCTGGCCGCGTGATGCCCAGGATTGCGTTCATATTCGCTCCGTCGATGTAAACCAGGCCGCCGGCATCGTGCAGGATGTGGCTGATTTCAGCGATGTCGCGTTCAAACAGACCGAGTGTGTTCGGGTTGGTGATCATGAACACGGCGGTCTGGTCATCAACTTTCGATCGCAGTTCGTCGAGATCGACGAAGCCGCTGCCGCTCGGCTTAAGCTGCACGCAGTCGAAGCCGGCCAGGGCAGCACTGGCCGGGTTCGTGCCGTGAGCGCTCGCCGGAAACAGGACTTTCGTCCGATTCTCGCTGCGGTCGCGGAAGTACGCCGAAGCGACGAGCAGCGCTGTGAACTCGCCTTGAGCCCCCGCGGCCGGCTGCAGCGACACGGCAGGCAGCCCGGCAATTTCCGCCAGCATTTCCTGCAGTTCGAACAGCAGCCCGAGCATTCCCTGCAGGTCGGTCTCGCTCTGATACGGGTGCAGATCGACGAGCCCGGGGAGCGACGCCAGCCGCTCGTGCCGCTTCGGGTTGTACTTCATCGTGCAACTGCCGAGCGGGTAGTAGTGCGTATCGACCGACATGTTCAGTGTCGACAGATTGGTAAAATGCCGAATGACGTCGGGCTCGGTCAGTTCCGGGAGAGCGGGCCGTTCGTCCGACAGAAACTTCGCCGGCAGACAGTCGGCGACTGCATCTGGAACGTCCGGCCGGGGAAACTCGTTCCCTCGCCGTCCCGCCTGAGAGAGTTCAAACAGCAGTTTTGTTGCCTGAGTGTTTCGCATTGAAGTAGTCACTTCGGTAGGGCCGGTTCCTACCGGCCGTCATGCTGGATTGAATCAATAGATTGGCCGGTGGGAACCGGCTACGCCGCTACACCGCACGGAGTGCTGCCGCCAGCGCATCGATCTGCTCTTTCGAACGGCATTCGGTTACTGCGACGAGCAGCAGGTTGCTGTCGGCGTTCGCGTCGACTCGCCTGAGTGCCGGGCCAATGTCGAAGCCGGCGGTTCGAGCGGCGGCGATCGAGGCGTCGGCTCCGTTGCGGCACCGCAGCGTGAACTCTTTGAAGAACGGTCGATCGAACGCGAGGTCGAAGCCGTCAAGACTGCTGAGTGTCCTGGCCGCGTAGTGCGCGCGGGCGGTCGACAGCTCGGCCACTTCCCGCAGCCCCTGCGGACCGACGAGCGAGAGATAAACGGTCGCCCGCAGAGCCAGCAGGCCCTGGTTCGTGCAGATATTGCTGGTCGCCTTGTCGCGGCGAATGTGCTGCTCGCGCGCCTGCAGGTTGAGGACGAAGCAGCGTTTGCCGTTGCGGTCGACCGTCTCGCCGATCAGCCGACCGGGCATCTGTCGGACGAACTGCTCGCGGCAGGCCAGAATGCCGAGGAACGGGCCGCCGTACTGCATCGGGATGCCGAGGCCCTGACCTTCCGCGACAGCGATGTCGACGCCCAGCTCGCCCGGCCGCTTCAACACGCCGAGACTGATCGGGTCAAACGACTGGATCGCGAGTGCTCCGTGCCGGTGAGCGATGTGGGCAATCGCGGTGACGTCTTCCAGGCAGCCGAAGAAGTTTGGCGACTGCACGACGACGCAGGCTGTCTGATCGTCGACGGCGGATTCGATGGCTGACAGATCAGCGGTCCCATTCGGCGTTGGCACCGTGACCAGTTCGCATTTCAACCGTCCGAGGTACGTCGAAACGACGCTGCGGTATTCGGGGTGGACCGAGCCGAGCACGACGATCCGGCTGTGCCGCTTCGAGCAGCGCATCGCCATGAAGACGGCTTCGCTGACGGCGGTTCCGCCTTCGTAGAGGCTGGCGTTCGAGACATCCATTCCCGTGAGCTGACAGATCAGCGTCTGATACTCGAAGAACGCCTGCAGGCTGCCCTGGCTGGCTTCGGCCTGGTACGGCGTGTACGCAGTGTAAAACTCGCTGCGTCCAGCGATGGCATCGACAGCCGCCGGGACGAAGTGGTCATAGACGCCGCCGCCGAGGAAGCACATCCGCCCGTTGCGGCCGATGTTTCTCGTGGCGAGTCCGGCAACGTGCTGCTCCAGTTCGATCTCGCACAACCGCGGAGGCAGATTGAGTGGTCGGTCGAGCCGCAGCTCAGCAGGCACCTGCTCGAACAGTTCCTCAACTGAAGGCGCTCCGATGACGTCGAGCATCTGCCGAGTCTCGCCCGGCGTATTAAAGCGGTAAGTCAAAACGGCCTCCGATACCCCTCAGAGAACAGTGCCGACAACGTCGCCATCTCACTTCGCAAGATCAGCCGGTTTCAGATGAACCTGGCGGTTCCGGAGTCGCCGTCTGCTTCCGGTTAATGCTTCCCGTACCGCACCGGAAAAACCAATCGATGTACTTCGGGGACGACGGCTTATTTCGCGCGGGGAGTTGGCGACTTTGGCTCGCAAATCGAGTCGTAGTGTGACGCGGCCCCTGGGGCGGTCAACTGAACTCAAATCGTTGGCGGCGTTTCAGGAGTCGCAATGCACGTTTCGGCCGTCCGAGGACTACCTCAAGCGGCGCGGTGAGGAGATCGGTTCCCAGGTCAATCGCAGATTGTTCGAGCACCCGTCTGCGCCGGAAAACGATGTCGAATCGCTCCGCTTGACGAGACTCCGCAGCACCGAATTGCCGGTCAAATCCGCCAGATAACGCACACGCGGCAGCATTACCGGGCGAGGCCGCAGTCTTCCAGTTGACAGTCTTGAGGCAGTGCTGCTATCGGTTTTCACTCTCAAGAGGTCCGCCCGCGATGATTCGGTGCCGTAGTCGAACCGGCGACGGGCGGACAGTTTGATTCGAACAGCGAATTCCTGTTATGGATTCTGATCGTGACTCGCACGCGACCTTACCACCTGCTGATTGCTGACGACGATGCCGACTTCCGCGAAGTCCTGCGGTCGATCTTCGAGCCGTGGTTCGCTTTGCTGGAAGCGGTTTCGGGCGAGCAGGCCGTTGAAATTGTCGAAGGCGAACGTGTCGATCTGATCGTGCTTGATATGAATATGGATCGGCTGACGGGCCTGGAGACGATCCGTATTGTCAAGCAGATTGATCAGCGTCTGCCGTGCATCCTCGTGACGGGCGATTTCGACGAGCAGTTGCAGAGCGAGGCGCTGCAGGCCGACGCCTGGTCGGTTCTACCCAAGCCGGTCCGGAAACGTGAGCTGCTTCGCACAGTTTCTCTGGCAATCGATTCCACTTACGGTGATCCCGATGTATTCTCGGGCTTCGCGTCTATGAACTGATGGTGACGTGCCAGGCGGCTGAGGGAATTCCGACAGCGGCCTGGGATCTGCCGGGTTGCCATCGCCGCGCTGCCTCAGGATGGCTCAATTGTGAGTCCTACTGGCTTTCGCTCGACTCTGCCTGCTCGCCGTGGCCCGGTGGCAGCATTCAACTGTGACGGCAATTTGCGATGGCACTGCTGACGTTTCAGGTTCTGGAAGGGATGGAACGCGGCCGCGTTCTGTCAAACCTTCAGCCGCCCATTACCATCGGTCGCGAAGAAGACAACGGTGTGCAGCTTAACGACGAGCGTGTCAGCCGTTTCCACGCGAAGATTCAGGAAGACGAGGAGCAGGTCATCCTGACCGACCTCGAAAGCACCAACGGCACGCGAGTCAATGGGCATCCCGTGCAGATGCACGTCCTGCGGATCGGCGATCAGGTTGCGATTGGTCGTTGTCTGCTGCTGTATGGCAGCCCGGACGAAATCGAGGCTCAGATTCAGTCACGCCGGGGCGAGTTCAAACAGTCTGCCGGTGGCACAGTGACCTTCGACTCCGACGATATGCGGCAACCGGGCGATTCCCCAGCTGGTGACGAAATGCCGCGAATGTTTCCGGATGGCCCACCGCCACTGCCGGCTGGCCTGCGTCCTGTGCAGGTGGCGCAGCTCTCAGACGCGCTGGCTCACCTGCACGATCGACTTCGCGCGGTTATCGAACGGGGCAGGTCGCAGGACGAGCAGAATCAGGAAGCACCGCCGTTTCAAGTCGACTGGGTCGACTGGCAGAAGCTGCTGCAGGTCGAGATGGAACTTTCGACCTATATCCGCAGCACGACCAACCCGGACGACGACGTCTGAAACGCACGAGGTCGGGAGTCTTTGCGGTCCTGGCTGTTCCTCCAGGTACCGGCCCCGCGAATAATGGATCGTAAGTCAGGCTGCGGGTGTGAGGCGTGGTTCATTGGGACTTTGGCATCTGGCCATGACCCTGTCCAGGCTACGAATTTCCCCGTCAACGAGCCGAAATACCTTGCGCCCACCCGATAACGTGAATATCAATCCTTTATTCCAGGGACGGTACTGAGATCGTCCAGCAATAAATCCGTTTGACGTCTTGGGGCAGCTCAACCCTGATAAGAACTTCGGATTCTCTGAATCGTATCGCCAGCCGCAAGCCCGGTTGTCGGCCGCGGTTTTGAAAAAGTGTTCCGGGAATCCTGCTGACCGGGACCCGTAACTGAAGGCCGATGCAGAGGTTCCATTCGGCCGAACGGCTTTTTTTCAGAAACCTGAATCTCTCCGTCGAGTTGATTGACAGGCCAATCGCCACCGGTATTATCCCGCCCCTCACGACGGTCACCTTTGCAGGTGTCCGTCGTTGTTCTTTGACAACCTGGCTGGAGACTCCAAGAGAAATGAGTGAGTCTTGTGCGTGAGTGGTCTGATCGGGCTTCGGTCTGGGCAGTTCATTCACGGACGTTCGAAAGCGGTCTGCTGGCGAAACCGT
>WGMU01000107.1 GCA_016124895.1 bacterium | reverse complement strand
CCCTTTTCTTTCCCCCCTTTTCTTTCCCCCCTTTTCTTTCCACCAAGTGCTGCGTCCCAGAGCTGCGGGCCGAATTCTGTTCTGTCATCAGTAGTTTGGCTTTTCGAGTGAACACGCAGGGCAGGCTGGAAACAGAAGCACGCGACCCAATCGTACCCCGCCATAATCGCCACGCACACGCCGCAGGATCGAACAGTTACCTGAGTGGTTCTGGGTGGCCCGACCACTCATGGTCGGGTGCCGCAGGCACAAGATGACTCACCACCAGCGGTCATGGCCAGCAGGCACGTCACTCGCTGATCGGACGCCGATGATGTTACATCGTGCGCTCCGCGACCCGGCCAAGAATGCCCCGGGCTGCCCTACTTCAGTCCATGGCGCCGTGCTTTTGTAACAGGGTTGCTAAGCAGCTCTTCTTTCTGTGCAACGCCATAAAAAGCGGGGAGTAATCGCCGCGTTTTCCGGCAGCTGACACACCATGGCACAGTAGCTTGGATGCAATCGCTGCGGCGTCTTCATCAGTCAAGACGTTGCTGAGTGCCGTCGCCAAAAGAGCGTCCTCTTGGCGACAATTGACGGCATGTACGTCTGCCCCAGCTTCAATCAGCTCAAGGGCAACATCACGGTGTCCAGAAATGACGGCCCCGTAAAGGGGTGTTGCCCCTTGGCTCTCTTCCTCTAGATCAGCACCTTTGTCAATTAGCTCTCGGACGCGATTCAGGTCGCCCTCTCGAACGGCAGCGCTCAATAGACCGTACGTTGGTGTTTCGGTCTCATCCGTCGATTCGACGATTACGTCTACCGCTTCTCGATTGTCTACCGGGCTAAGGTCGATAACGGCGCCGACTTCGTCCGCGATATCCGCAAAGCAATCGCTTCCAAAGCCATCAGACCATTGGCCTATCGTTGAATCAACAAGCTTCTTGAGCATCGCGTGAGAGATCGGTCTCTGGCACTCGTAGTGTGTTACGGTTTGCCACTGATTAGTCCCACGATCGAAGTCGAGCCGAACGCGACCTCCACTCAGACCAACCGAACTCAATTCACTGTCGAAGTATTTCGTACAGTTATCCTCAGAAACTAGACCTTGCCGCAATCGTTCGACCTGGACGCGACCGACTGCGGATGTATCGACGAAGGCAGTGCCTCGTATCGAAATCTTCATACTGGCCTCGACGTTGGAAGAGTCATCGGAATGCGCCAAGCAGCGATTGCATCTGGCGGTGTACAGAGCGTTGCGTTCTAGCGAGGTCCCGCAAGTACTCGGGGTCGACTGACTTTACGATATCGGTGTTAGCACGTCGCCATCTGGCAGACAAAAACTCCTGCTTGGACGAGTTGAAGCTGCCAAGCATCGGGCGAAGGTTTTCACTTCCGTTCATGAGCTCACTTACCTGTCGGAGTTCAGCCCCCGTCAGTTTCCGATCAATGGCCACCTCACGACGAGCGATCATCTCCTTGATTCTATTCTTGGCCAGAAGATGGTCACCATGTAGCTCTGATCGACGCGTCGCCGCCATTAGGTTTGTACGAGGGTCGATGTGGTCAATCAGCCCGTCGGCCCGTTGAGCATTCTGATTCTTAATTGCCTTTGAAATGTAACTCTGGCTGTTATGAACGAGCACCCCGTCCTGGCCGACGAAGTAGACGTGTTCGGCGTGGACTTCGAGGTTGTAGACGGGTTGGGGGCCGGGGCGGGGGAGTTTGGTGACGACGCGTTTCGTGTCGCCCGAGAACGTGAGGACTCGTTCGCCCACATCGAGCTGGCCGGCCTGGACGTACTCCTGGCGATCGACGCTCCAGAACGGATGATTGCCTGTCGTGCCGATCGTCTCCGGCTCACTGCCAGCCCGGCCTGAGCGGATCCCTTCGACCGTCAGGTCGATCACGTCACCGCTGGAGTGATGGAACGTCGCGGTCACGACTTGGCCGTCGCCGGTTTCGATTTCCGGAACGTCGGCGATGTCGGTCACCCACGCCAGATCCGTCAGCCCCAGCTCCGGCAGGTCCATCTCGACGACGAGCCCGACCGGAAGGACCTCAGGAACAAGCGGCATCGCTGCGAATGCCGGGAGCGCCTCAGTAGGGCCGGTTCCCACCGGCCGATCCAGGGCTTTGGCAGAAGATGCCGACAGGTCACTCACCGTCACAGCGGCATCGCCAGAAGCCTCGCCGTTATGCGAACCCTCATCATCCGGCCGGTTGGGATCGGCCCCACCCGGACCCGGATGCGCGATGATTTCGCGAGTTTCCACCAGCAGCGCCGCCTGAGTATCCAGCCATTCGGTCGGGCGCAGCATCTCGATTTTCAGCAGGCTGCCGTCCGGCTTGGGCATCTCCAGCGAAACGAGCTGCCAGTCTTTCCAGTCCGGCTCGACCCAACCCTCGCGTTCCGCCTCCGAGACTTCCGGATTGTGTGCCAGCACGCGCTGCCCGACACGAATCTCCTCAATCGGCCGAGTCAGCAGTTTCGGCTCTGCAGGACGTGAAGGCACCAAAGGAATCGTTGCCTCGGCGTTCGACACGGCAGCGGAACGCACATCGTCACACACGTCCTCCGGCATCGACCGCCAGAAACAGATCCCGGAGACCATCAGCAGCAGAAGACGGACTTTACTCACGCGAGTGACTCACAATTCAGTGAAGGGTGCGTCTTGACACACCGTTCCCGGTTGGAAAACTCGCCGGTGCGTCGAGACGTACCCTACGGTTAGTTACTTGCTGGCAGTAGGCCAGCGACTTGCCTGCGTCACGTCGAAACGCACCTGGGCGTCGTTGCTGGCGGTTGGGATTGGGCGGGTTGCTCCTCGGGAGACGAGTGATTCGAGTTGCTTGGTCAGGCGTTGGACAATGTCGGGGTGCCTGGCGGCGAGGTTGGTGGATTCGGCGGGGTCGGTTTTGAGGTTGTACAGCTCGAGGATGCGGTGCTGGCCTCGGGATTCTTCGAGAGGGGCGTTACGGGCGATGAGCTTCCAGTCGAGGGCCGGTTCCTACCGGCCGATCGAAGCCAACTGGCCGGTGGGAACCGGCCCTACGGCAACTGAAGTTACTGGCGGCACAACATGCTGGTATTCGACCGCGAAGTTGAGCAGTTTGCCGTCAGCCGGCAATCGCAACTCGTTTACAATGCCGGACCGTTCTCGTGTCCGGCAACTCAAAATGGGCGTGCGATTTCAAGCCCCACCGAATTGAGCTGGCGATCCGGGAGTGTTTCTCAGGAAAACGTGTCATGCTGACCATCTCCGGCTCAAAACGGCGTTTCTGTGACGGCATCAGTCGCCGCGACTTTCTTACTGTCGGGATGCTTGGCGGAGCGCTCAGTCTGGCCGACGTTCTGCGGCTCCGCTCGCTGGGAGCTTCACTTGGCGGAGCTTCGCCCAAAGCCGTGATCATGGTCTGTTTAAACGGCGGACCAAGTCACCTGGACATGTACGATTTGAAGCCTGATGCTCCGGCCGAAATTCGCGGCGAGTTTCAACCGATTGCAACGAACGTGCCGGGCTTCGATCTCTCCGAACTGATGCCGCTGCAGGCGTCGATCGCCGACAGGCTGGCAGTCGTCCGCAATGTTCAATGGCCAATGGACGACGGACATCGGCTGCATCTGGTGTTTACGGGATTCCCGGAATCAGCAGGCCGACCGTCGTTCGGTTCCGTCATCAGTCGACTGAAAGGCGATCACAGAAATCCGCTGCCGCCCTACGTCAGCATGGCTCAGTTTCAGCCACACCCGATTCTACGCGGGCACGAGGAGCCGTCGTACGTCGGAACCCCGCACCGCCCGTTCGTGCCATATCCGGCCGGAGCGTTGATTGCCGGCCAGATCAATTACACGGGGCCGGGTGCTGGCGAGGTGAAGAACCTGGCACTCACAGACGGAGTCACTCGCGATCAACTTGCCGATCGCAAATCGCTGCTTTCACTCTTCGACCGGCTGCGCCGCGACGTCGACGCCAGTGGCGAGCTGGAAGGTAACGACGCATTCACGAGGCGGGCGCTGGAGATGATCAGTTCGAACCGCGTACGCGACGCCTTCGATCTCAGCCGCGAACCGCCAGCACTTCATGAACGGTACGGCGGCGACATCCAGTGTCCGAACGATCCCGATCGCCGACGTTGCTGGGAGGGCAGTAAGTTCCTGCTGGCTCGCCGACTGGTGGAAGCCGGCGTCCCGGTCGTGACGCTGGCCGTTGGCGTCTGGGACACACACAGCGACCACTTCACCTATCAGCGCGACTATGTGCCGCGACTTGATCAGTCGATTCATGCCCTCGTCACCGATCTGCACGAACGCGGGCTCGATCAGGATGTGGCCGTCGTTGTCTGTGGCGAGATGGGCCGCACGCCGCGCATCAACGCAAACGCCGGCCGGGATCACTGGCCGCTGGCCGGGTTTGCCCTGTTTGCCGGCGGCGGACTGCGAACGGGCCAGGTTGTCGGGGCGACCGACGCTCACGGCGAACGCCCCGTCGGAACGCCGTTCACTCCGCAGAACATTCTGGCGACGCTGTACCACGTGCTGGGAATTGATCCGTCAATCACCTTCCCCGACTTCGCCGGCCGTCCGCGGCACATCCTTGATGACCGGCAGCGAATCACTGAACTGCTCTGAAATTGTGCAAGCCGCGCGACAGGCGAGCCGCGAACGTGTGACGCGAAGGTCAATCTTCCGGACGGTAGTCTGGGTTGCGTTCCATCATGCGCGCGGAGACCTGAGTTCTCCAGCCGTGCAGTCTGTCGCGCAGCCGTGCGGCGGTCTCCGGTTCCTGCTGAGCCAGATCGTGCTGCTCCGCGAGATCGTTGCTCAGGTTGAAGAGCTGTACGGTCTGATTCTCGAAGTATTCAATCAGCTTGTAATCGCCGCGGCGAATCGCTCCACCGGGGCTCTGCATCCCGTGGTTGCTGTAATGCGGGAAGTGCCAGTAGATCGCGTCGCGGTCGGGAGCCGGCCCGCCCTGCAGCAAAGAGGCAAAGCTGACACCGTCGCGATGCTGTTCCGGCCGGCTGGCGACGCCCAGCATCTCCAGAATCGTCGGGTAAAAGTCCGTGCTGATGACCGGCGTGTCGCTGGTGGTCCCTCGCGGTCCGTGACCCGGCCAGCGAACCAGCAGCGGCACGCGGATGCCGCCTTCGTACAGCCAGCCCTTTGCACCACGCAGCGGCAGGTTTGACGTTGAGTACGCAGTGTCGAGCTGATCGTCAGCAATCACTCGGTCCGGCCGACCGAAATTCGCCGCCGACATGCCTCCGTTGTCCGAGAAGAAAATCACGATGGTCTGCTCGTCGATTCCGAGTGACCGCAGCCGATCCAGTACGCGGCCGAAACTCTGATCCATGCTCTCGACCATCGCCGCGAACTGCGGATTGTTTTGCCGCTGCTTGACTTGGACGATGCGATCCGGCAGGACTCGATGACCCTCGTAAGGGTAGTTCCAGAACAATTCATCCAGGTTTGCCCAGACCCGCGGCGGTTGGTCTGGGTTTCCTTCGAGGATGAATTCTGGTGCGACACTGCGCGGCAGCCGGTCCCGTTTCGTCTGATATTTCGCCACCAGATCGGCGCGGCCCTGAATCGGATCGTGAACGGCGAAGTGCGACAGGTAGAGAAAGAACGGCTCGTCCTGATGAGCGTCGATGAACTGCAGCGCTTCGTCGGTCAGGCGATCGGTCAGGTAGTCACCGGGCGAATCCGTCAGTCCGTCGAGTCGGAACGGCGCATGATAACCAACCCGCGGCCAGCCTTTGTTCCATCTCGGAACCTGCACGTCAAAGCCGTGGTTCAGCGGCCCCGACGGCTCCTCGCCCAGATGCCATTTGCCGAAATGTCCCGTCGCATAGCCGTGCTCTTTGAGCGCTTCCGCCAGCGTGACTTCCTCAAACGGCAACTGCTGCAGGATGGGAGCATTCTTCAACCGCTGAAACACAAACTCCCGCCGCCCCGGCAGCCAGTCGGTCATCTGCAGCCGCGCCGGATACTTCCCGGTCATGATGCTGGCCCGTGTCGGCGAGCAGACATGACACGCCGCATAAGCCTGAGTGAACCGCACCGCATCGCGAGCAAACGCATCAACGCGCGGCGTCTCATAGAAGTCACTCCCGTAACATCCCAGATCACTCCAGCCGAGATCGTCGACCAGAAAGAACACCACATTCGGCAGCCGTTCCGCCGCAGTTACTGGCGAAAGACCGACAGTACCGAGCACAACGAGCAGTAGCAGCCGACGAACACGCGGCAACATTGGCTCCACTCCATTTTCGGAACTTGTCAGATGCGTGGAACGTAGCGGAACGAACCGCTTTCTTCCCCGGACCTTTGGGTTCGCTGGCGTTTCAACGTCTGTTTGCCACCCTGCGCCCTGACGGAATACACCAACTTCCCGCATGGCAGGATTCTGCGATAGATACCTACACTTAGTCTGGACGGCAGAAAACTTAACGAGTTGACAACATGGACCAACCGATGACTGACGAGGTCTCAGGGTTTGATTATGACGTTGCACTCTCCTTTGCGGGTGAGGACCGGGCAGAGGCAGAGGCCCTTGCCGCAATTCTCAAAGAATCAGGCATTCGGGTCTTTTATGACCGCTACGAAGCGGCTGACCTGTGGGGCAAGGACCTGTATCAACATCTGGCGAGTGTATACAAGGATCGGTCCCGCTTCTGTGTCATGATTCTTTCGAGACACTACGCTGAGAAGTTATGGACTCGTCACGAGTTGCAGCAGGCGCAGGCACGCGCGTTTCGAGAAAATCGCGAGTACATTCTGCCGCTTCGCAAAGACGACACGGCAATTCCTGGCGTGCCGGAAACCATCGGCTATATCGACCTTCGTGAAACGCCACTCCACCAGGCCGCTCGCTTGGTGTTCGAGAAGCTTGGCATCACTCCGCGTCAGGTCTGGCACGACATCATCAGTCGAGATGTCGTTCCCGGCGTCAAGTGCTCATTGGATGTGCGACTTGGTGGCCCGGTCTCCTCAATTGCGCTCGAAGCATTGGCGCGAAGGCTTTTTGATGAGCACAAGGGCGCATCCTTTGCCCGAATGTTTATTTGCTATCTGCTGCCAGGAATGGAGTTGAATGCTGGAGCGTGGGCGACGACACACTTTAATCCAGACTTGGATGTCCAGATTCTGGGAATGACTCTGGAACAGTCGGAGCAACTACGAGATCGTCAACCAGTCGAAGACGACCGGCAAATCGTTGGACGTTGGATGCAGCAAGGTCCTGGAGTTTCGGGATTTGTTACGATTTTTAGACAAGGCCATCGTGTCTATCTTGAGGAGACATTTGGCGACGGAAGCCAATTGTCCAGAGAGCTGACGGAATCTCGGGCAAACGGCGAGACTCGATTTGAATTAAAGGAGCGCAACGATCATCAGGACTATTGGGTACTCGATCGGTCAGGATACCTTTCGCTACGCGATGGTGATGGTTGGGTGATGCGTTATTTGCTCTATCCGGACAGGTAGCGATGCCGCGCTTCAACGCAAACGCCGGTCGCGATCACCTGCCGCTGGCCGGGTTTGCGCTGAGGAACGTCGACTTACTTTGCTGAAACGTCGTAGCACGTCAGTGAGTTCATATCTCGAAGGTAGAGCTTGCCATTGGCGACGACCGGGTGAGCCCAGGTGGGCCATTCGCCTTTGGGGACGTCGAAGCGGCCTGTTTCGACGTACTCCTTCGGATTGGCTTCGACCAGCGCGACCTGATTCTTTTCTCCGTAGAGGTAAATGTGCCCGTCGGCGCAGGCGACTGAGCCCTTGCCGGCGCTGCGGTTCTGCCACGCGATCTTGCCGGTTTCGATGTCCAGGCAGATCAGCGTTCCGCTGCCGGTGCCGTACAGGTAGCCATCGACCAGCACCATGCCGCCGTGATGGTTCTGCATCGATCTCTCGAAGTAGACCGGCTCGGCTTCAAAGCCGCCGTCTGCCTTTTTGATGCGGCACAGACCGCCGCCGGTTCCGTAGGCGGATGCGCTGAAGACTGTGTCGCCGTGAACGATCGGCGTCGAGACGTTCGCCGTCCGGTTGGCGGACTTGTCATACGACCACAGCAGCTTGCCAGTGTCGGCATCGAGTCCAACGACTCGCGGCGGATCACCGGGATCGCGTTTTGAGCCTCGTCCGCCGGTGAACGTGACAATCTGCCGGACGCCGTGGATTGCCGCCAGCGCAGCCGAGCAGTAGTGCGCTTTGTCGCCGACGTTGGTGCTTCTCCAGACAACGCTGCCCGTGTGCTTGTTGAGAGCAGCGACGCAGCCCTGATCTCCACCGGGCGTGACGATGACATGGTCGCCGTCAATCAGTGGACTTTCGCTGTAGCCCCAGCCGGGGACGCTGCCGCCGAAGTCGCCGACGAGATGTTTCGCCCAGACAACTTCACCAGTGGCAGCCTTCAAGCACGTCAGATCGCCCCCGCCACCGATCGCGTAAACAAAGTCGCCGTCAACGGTTGGAGTTCCGCGGCCGCCGTCCCCTTTGCCGTGCTTATAGAGTTTCGTTTCGGTCGGCGGATGCACCGACCACAGCGTCGAACCGTCTTTCTCATTCAGGCAGATGACGCGGCCTTCGCCATCGACGTTGCCGAGCGTGAAGATGCGACCGTCACAGACAGCGATCGACGAGTAGCCGTCACCAATCGTGTCGACTTTCCAGACAACGGGCGGACCTTCCGCGGGCCATTCGGTGAGGAGGCCCTCGTCATGAGACTGACCGTCGCGATCGATGCCGCGCCATTGAGGCCAGTCGGTCGGGGTCGCGGCCAGCGTGACAGACACGCTGCCCAGCAGGGCAAGCACAAGCAGGAGGGAGAAGCGTTGCATGGCAGGTACCTGTTGAGGAGGGAGAAATCAGGAAGGCAGCCGTGTTTTCAGTCGCAGGCGTGTTTGCAGTCAATGACGACGCGTTTCGTTACGAGACCGGCGTCGCGCAGGTCGCGGGTTTGCCGGGAAGCTGCAGCGTGCGAGTGATGTCGCGGACCGAACTGATGCCTTCGCCGTCGAGCGTTTCGTTCAGTTCGTTGACCAGTCGCTCAGCGAGGCCGGGATTGTAGAAGCTGGCGGTTCCGATCTGCACGGCGGAGGCTCCGGCGACCAGGAACTCCATCACGTCGTCGAGGCACTGGATGCCGCCAACGCCGATGATCGGAATGTCGACATTCTGAGCGACCTGATGGACGATCCGCAGTGCGACCGGTTTGATCGCCGGACCGCTCAAGCCGCCGACAACGTTGCCGAGAATCGGCTTCCGCTTTCGCCAGTTGATCGCCATGCCCAGCAACGTATTGATCAGCGTGACGGCGTCGGCTCCCGCTTCGGCGGCGGCGGCGGCGATCTCGACAACGTTCGTCACGTTAGGAGTCAGCTTCGCGGTGACCGGCAGTCGGCATGCCTGACGGAACATGCTGACGACCTTGTGAGTCAGCTCGGGCTTCGAGGCAAAGTCGACGCCGCCGCTGACATTCGGGCACGAGATATTCAGTTCGACGCCCGCGAGCTTCGGATAGCCATCGATCCGTTCGGCCAGAGCAACGAACTCGTCGGGATCATGCCCGGCGACGTTGATAATGATCGGACAGCCGAGCCCGGTCAGGTACTCGTAATGCTTCTCGAAAAACGCCTCGATGCCGTCGTTGTCGAGCCCGATCGAATTCAGCATCCCGCAGCTTGTCTCGACCGTTCGCGGCGGCGGGTTTCCGGCCCGAGGCAGCGGAGTCACGGTCTTCGGGACAATTCCGCCGAGCCGTTTGAAGTCGATAAACGCAGTCGCTTCACGGGCATAACCGAACGTGCCGGACGCGACGAGAATCGGATTGGGAAGCTGCAGGCGGTTGAGCGAGACGGACAGATCAGCCACAGAACTCACCCTGATGTCTCAAAGGAGCGACGGGACGCGTTGACAGTGGCGGATTCTGGTCGCCCTGCCGCAGCACGTCCAACGAGCCCCCTTTGCCGAGGGCCACAAAGACCAGCCATGAAAAAACGACGACCGGCGCGGGGCCGGTCGTCGTTGGTTGCTGTATCGAGCGTCTTAATCGGCACCCGGTTGCTCAGGCGTCCTTAAGCAGTGGGGTCAGGTAGTCGACCGTGCTCTGCATCGTGACCAGGTTCGTGTAGTCCTCTTCCGGAATCTGGATGCGGTACAGCTTCCGCAGTTCCATCACGATGTCCAGAAAGTCCATCGAGTCCAGTTCCATCTGTTCGCGGAAGGCGACGGTGTCGTCGAGGTCAGACAGGTCTTCGTCGGGGGCAATCTTTGCGAGAATGTCGAGCACCACCTGCCGGATCTGTTCGGGGGCCATAAATCTGCCTCTGTGCCTTTAGCCAACTGTGTCCGTTGCGGACGGTCGTCTGACAAACGGACGGGTTGCGTCCTGAAACCTGAAAATCACGGCGAGTCAGCCAGACGTCTCACCGCAGCAGCCCGGCGATCAACCTTCGTACTTCCTGACGATGACGGTCGAATTGATCCCCAGCATGCCGAAAGAGTTGTTCAGAATGCAGCTCACCGAACCGAGGTGCCGCGGTTGATTCGCGACGATACAGGTGAGCGGAATCCGGGGATCAGGGCTGTCGAGATTGATTGTAGCGTGGGCAATTCCATCGTCAAACGCGGGCAAATTGCCCAGTAATTCGATGGCGCCGGCCGCTCCCATCGCGTGTCCGATGAAGCTTTTCGTGTTGTTGACGACGACTTTCCGGCTGTCCTTAAAGACCTCGTGAATCGCCGTCGACTCTTCAATATCGCCCTGTTCGGTCGCCGTCGCGTGCGAGCTGACAAGGTCGATGTCGTCCGGTGTCATGCCGGCACGTTTGAGAGCCAGCCGGATGCACTCGGCCTGCCGTCCCCGGTCCGGAAGGACGAAGTCGGTCGCGTCGGAATTCATCGCGTAGCCGACGATCTCGCCGTAAATCTTCGCGCCACGAGCAAGAGCGTCGGGCAGGCGTTCGAGCGTGCAGATGCCGCCGCCTTCTGCGACGACGATGCCGGTTCGGCCGGTGTCGAACGGGCGGCAGGCTTTCGCTGGGTCTTCGTGCTCGGCCAGAGCGTTCTGGCTCTTGAAGCTGGCAAAAATGCCGAACGTGTGAATGCTCTCCGAGACGCCGCCGGCGATCGCCTGGTCGACCTCGCCCAGCCGCAGCATCTGGACACCCTGAATGAAGCCCGCATTGCCCGCGGCGCAGGCCGCGCCGACAGTCAGATGCGGCCCCGTAATTCCGAGGCTCAGGGTCACTTCGCCAGCCGGACTGTTCGCGACGGTCCGCGGATTGTGATGGTGCGACCAGACCGAGGTGTCGTTGCCGAACTGAGAGATCTCGTAGATTTCGTTCTCGGTCTCGACATTGCCGTGCTCGGTGATACCGAGGTAAACGCCGACGCGACTGCGGTCGATGTTTTCCCAGTCGAGGCCCGAGTCAATGACCGCTTCATTGGCGCAGTAGATCGCAACGGAGCCGGCTCGCGTACCACGGCGGACTTCTTTCCGCTTCTGATACTTCAGCGTGTCGAAGTGGCAGACGCCGGCCAGAACCGGCGGCATGTAGCGCGTCTCAAACCGCGAGACCCCCGACTTGCCGGCCAGCAGATTCGCACGCAGGTCCGCAAGGTTATCGCCGATCGGGCTGGTCAGGCCGACGCCGGTAATCACAATCCGGTTGTCGTCGCGATCGGAACTGGTCATCGGCTCGAAATCGGCTCAAAACGAGGCGTCTGCGCAGGCAGGAACAGTTGGGACAGCACCGGGACAGTGCTGGCGAGGGGCGGGGAGATTAACGCGTGCCATACCCCTCAGCAAGCAGCCCACAGCGTCGACAGCACGTCGTTGCAGCCGCGGCAAGCCTGATTTGCGCAGCCTTCGGCCGTGCGTTATTCTCTGACCAGATTCGGTCACGTGTGAGACCTTGTTCTCCATCGCGGTGAGCCTGGATCGACGAGTTCAGTCTGGTGACGCCTTCAGCAAATGGATCACTTATGAGTATCGCAGACGACCTCGAACGCCTTCGTCAACTGTACCAGTCCGGCGACCTTTCGGAGGACGAGTACGCTCAAGCGAAGGCCGCCGTACTGGGCCGGAGCGACACTCGATCCTCAGCCGCTGGCGAACGCGCTTCGTCCGACGATTCCGGCTCCTACGTTGAAGCTGCCGGTTCCGGGCCGCGCGAAGGTCGTCAGCCAGCTTCACGGAGCTCGATGGCCCAGTGGCTTTCGGAAGACGAGTGGGCCATGGTGCTGCATCTGTCGCAGTTTGCGGGCTACGTCGCGCCAGTGCTCGGCTTTGTCCTGCCGATTCTGATCTGGCAGGTCCTTAAAGATGACCTCCCGTCGCTCGACCGGCACGGTCGCATCGTCATGAACTGGGTGATTTCCGAAGTCCTTTATCTGGCCATTGCAATTCTGCTGGCGTTTGTCGCGATCGGATTTGTCCTGGTGCCGGTCGTCGGTGTGCTGGGAGTCGTGTTTCCGGTCATTGGTGCTCTGAAGGCCAATGGCGGCACCGTCTGGGAATACCCGCTGTCGATTCGGTTCTTCAGGCTCGACGAACGCCGCAGTGGTGAGAGCTGGTGATGAATCTGGCTGGCGATTTACTGCCACGGTAGCATCCGGTTGGCGGGAGTGGCTTTTCCGAGGCAGACCGTTTCGGAGTCCCTCTGGCTGCTGCGGAGGAAGAGCGGAATGCCGACGCTGGACTTCACTCGGAATGAGCGTCCCTCGCTGGGAGTCGAACTCGAACTGCAGCTCGTTGACGCGAACTCGTTCGCGCTGACGAATCGGATCGAAGACGTGCTCGCGGCGATGCCTGCCGACATGCGGGATGTCGTCAAACCCGAGCTGATGCAGAGTTACATCGAGATCAACACCGACGTCTGCGATACGGTCGCTGATGTCCGGGTCGATCTGACAGCGAAGCTCAATGCTGTCGAACGAGTGACCGACAGCCTGGGAATCAAACTGCTGTGGGCGGCAACCCATCCGTTCTCGTCATGGCAGGATCAACTGGTGACGGTCAATGACCGCTATTACCGGCTGGTCGACCTGATGCAGGATGTCGCGCGGCAGCTTGTCACGTTCGGCCTGCACATTCACGTGGGCGTTGACACGGGTGACAAGGCGATCAACGTCTGCGATCGCCTGCTGCGCTACCTGCCACTGCTGCTGGCGCTGTCCTCGAACTCACCATTCTGGGAAGGCCGGGCGACGGGATTGCACTCGAACCGCTCGAAAATCATGGAAGGGCTGCCGACCGCCGGACTGCCGCACCAGATGCGCAACTGGAGCGAATACGTCTGGCTGATCAATCACCTGATCGATACCGGCTTTATGAACTCGATCCGCGAGATCTGGTGGGACATCCGGCCGCACCATAATTTCGGAACGGTCGAGGTCCGCGTCTGCGACATGCCACCGAATCTCGATCACGTGCTGGCGATCACGTCCTTCGTCCAGTGTCTGGTGACCGAAATCTCACGCGACGTCGAGGAAGGGACTTATCAGCGTGACTACCACCCGATGATGGTGCAGCAGAACAAGTGGCGGGCGATGCGGTTTGGTGCCGAGGCGCGTCTCGTCAACAGCGACGACTATCAGCAGTACTCCGTGCAGGAACGCGTCACTGGCCTGACGGAACGGCTGCTGCCGACGGCTGAGGAACTGCGATGTGCCGACGAACTCAGCTCGCTGCTCGACATCCCGGCAAACACCGGCGCCAAGCAGCAGCTTGAAATCTTTGAAGCCACCAGCAGTCGGGCCGAAGTCGTGCGGCAGATGATCGAGCGACATCACTGGTAGGCACGTTCGGCCGATGTTCAGTATCCACTGGCGGCAGCGAAAGTCGCGCAGACCTTCGGCTGCTCGACCGAAACTCTCGTGAGATTCGCGGCGCACGAAAGCGAGCGAGGAAACGATGCTGATTTGAGCGTCTGGATGTTTGCGAGCAGTCGTCGTTAGAAGAACCCGCGAGTCTTTTTCGTTTGACGACTGCTGCCGGGTTTCGTTTTGATCCGTTCGCGGCTGCCGGGTCGTCGGTCATCTGTTGAGACGCTGCGCATGGAGATTTCGAGATTCGGACTTCCGCTGCTGACTCGTGAGATGCTGCAGCAGGCGTCGCGGCGGTCGACCTACATCATTCGCATGGCGGCGGCGGCCGGGCTGACGGTCGTCGCTCTGATCGTGCTGGCCGAGCAGTGGTGGCGCCACGGGCGGTTTCAGAATCCGTTCGCTCTACTGGGCAGCGGGCGCGACCTGCTTGAAGCGGTCGTTTATACGCTGTTTACCGGAATTTACGGTCTGCTGCCGCTGCTTTCGTGTGGGGCGATCACGGACGAACGCGAACGCAACTCGCTCGACCTGCTGCTGCTGACGAAACTCGGCCCGTGGACGATCATCTGCGAGAAGATGCTCAGCCGCCTGCTCCTGATGACGACGCTGGTGTTGCTGTCGCTGCCGATCCTGGCCTTTGCTTATTCGCTGGGCGGAGTCGACGACAACGTGCTGCCGGGAACGGTCTGGCTGCTTTTTCTGGCCTCGTTTCACGTCATCGCGATTTCGATTCTCGCGTCGACTCTCTGCCGCAGCACGATCGCGGCGTACCTGCTGACGTGCGTGATGGGGTTCCTGATCATTCTGGCTCCGCCGCTCATTGAAGAAGCGGGAATCATGGGCATCCGGCACGAAGAGCGGATGTTTCCTCCGGCAATTTTCGATGGTCTGTCCTGGCGCGGCAAATTCGCTCTCGGAGATGTTTTCGAAGTCTCGCTGCCGCTCGTTCTGGTGTCACTCGGAGCAGTCGGACTTTCGCGGTTCTATCTCACGCGGCCGGTCCCGCTGGCCGGAGCCGGTCGAGCGAGGTGGATTCTGGAAAAGCTTGATGTCTTGCTGTGCTGGCTGCTCTCGCACGTCAGACGCTCTCCGCAGACGCTGACTACTGGCCGGTCGTTGGCGGTTGACCGCCCACTGCTGTGGAAGGAAACCTTCAGCGGGACTCTCAGCAATGTCCGACACCGACACTACGTCACCGTCGGAGTCACGCTGTTCGTCCTGCTCGGCTGCTGGTGGGTGGCTGAGCAAGGCCGGCACGCGGTCGACGAACTCGCTCTCGTCTACTTTGTGACGACGGGCTTTATCGCGATGGCCGTTGTCGCGCGGTCAGCGACACTGTTCTCGTCCGAGCGTTCCCGTCAGACGCTCGACATCCTGCTGACGACACCGATGTCCAACGATCAGCTACTGCGGGAGAAGTTCGGCGGGATCAACCGTCTGATTGCGCTCTTCGCCGTTCCACTGCTCGTCCTGTTTGTCAGCGACGCTCTGATCAAGGAGTTTCTATGGACGGATTGGTTCAATCGTCGCTGGCGTGTTGGCCCGGACTACGATTTCTCATTCTGGCTCTACCTCATCTCGCAGATCGTCACCGTCGGGATCTACCTGCAGATGCTCGCCTGGCTGTCGGTGCTTATTGGTCTGAAGGTCAAAAAGCCCATCGCCGCAATGGTGACGTCGCTGGCGGCGATTATGGCCTGGGCGCTCGTGCCGCTGATTCTGACCATTCTTCTGGTTGAGTTCTCCGGAGCTAGCCCGCGTAAAGGAGCCGCGATGCTGCTGCTGACCAGCCCGTTTCCGTACCTGCTGCTCAACCAGGTCGGCGAACTGCGCGAAATGGCTGCGTCGCCGCCGGTCCTGTTCGTACTCAACTCGCTGATTTACGGCGGGGCAATGCTGTGCCTGCGGGCGTTGTGCTTCCGCAAGGTCGGCAAGCTGCTGCAGCGGGAAGATTCCGTTGTTTAACCGCAAGCCGCAGGCGTGCGGTTAAACGCGAGTGCTCTGCTAACGCCCGAGCGATCCGGCCCCAGAACCGTTTTTGCGTTTTACGTCGGCCTGGAACATGAAGTTTTCACGGCCGAGGACACTGGTCAGTTCATCGGTCAGTTCGGCACTGCAGGTGATTTTCAGATCCTGTGGTGGTTTCAGCGTGTAGCGAACTCGTGTGGTCGGATCTTCCTGATCGATGGAATCGACAAGGAAAAACACCGGCGTCTGGCCAGGGAAACGCGCGAGGACTGTGCGTGTTCGCTCGACGTCTTCAGTCGAGTGAAAACCTCGCTGGAACTTAATTGTGAGATGCCGCGTACTTTTTTTTTCGGCCTCTTCCAGCGTCATCAACTGATTCACAATGACGTTAGGTTCGCGACCGCGGCGATCGACACGACCACTGATGACACAGATCGCTTCCTGAACGACTTTCTCTTCGTTGCGCGCGTAATCCTCCGGCCAGATGATGCAGCGTACGATTCCCGTCGCGTCTTCAAAGTCGAAGTTGGCATACCGCGTGTGTCCATTGCGGCTGGGCTTTTTCGTCGCAGCCTTCTTGATGGAACTGATCATGCCGCCAATGAGGACTTCATCGCCGTCTTCCAGTTCGGCCAGTTCGTTGTTCCGATGGGCGACCAGGCGATCGAGCCGTACGGCAACCTGAGTCAATGGATGACTGGTCAGATAGAAGCCGAAGACCTCTTTTTCCGCGGCCAGCCGCTGCGCCTGCGGCCAGTCCTCGACGTCCGGCAGCGAGGATTCTCCACCCGCCTCATCGTCAGCATCTTCAGGTTCATCGCCAAACAGCGACTTCTGTCCCCTGGCCTTGTCCTTCGCTTTCTGAACGGCACTGCCGATCGCTCGCTCGATCACGGCCGCGTGCTGCGCCCGATTCGGACCGAAGCTGTCGAGGGCACCGGCTTTGATCAGAACTTCAAGCACGGCCTTCGTCATCCACCTCGAATCGACGCGTTCGGCCAGATCAAAAATGTCGCGGAACGGGCCGCCGGCTTCGCGCGCTTCGACGATCGCCTGACAGGCTTCTTCACCGAGCCCCTTGATGGCGCTCATGCCAAACAGAACGGGTTTGAGTGCCGGTTTACTGGAAACTGATTCGTTCGAGGCTTCGGCCGCTGCCGCCTTTCTGTCGCGTTTTCCTTTCGATGTTTGTTCAACTGGTGGCGACAGATCGACCTGGAAATCTGCAAACGAACGATTGACGTCCGGCGGAATGATTTCGATCCCCTGCCGTCGCGCGTCGTCCGTGTGTTCCTGGATCCGGTCACTGCTCTCCATACCACAACTGAGCAGGGCCGCCATGAACTCGGACGGGTAATGTGCCTTCAGATACGCCGTCTGATACGAGACCAGTCCGTACGCCGTACTGTGTGACTTGTTGAAGCCGTACCCAGCGAACTTCTCGATCAGGTTGAAGAGGTTATCGGCAATCGACACGTCGATGTCGCGTTCGCGGGCGCCGTCGAGGTACTCCTCTTTGTACTTGGCAATCGTCTCCAGCTTCTTCTTGCTGATCGCTTTGATGCACTGATACGCCTGGCGAAGAGGCAGGCCACCGACGCGGTTCAGAATCCGCATGACCTGTTCCTGGTAGACCATCACGCCGTAGGTCTCTTCCAGCACCTCGTCCACGACGGGATGAATCTTTGCGGGGTCTTTGCGGCCGTTTTTGACGTCGACATAGTCCATGACCATGCCGCCTTCCAGCGGGCCCGGCCGATAGAGGGCACTCGTCGCGATGATGTCCGCAAACTGGTCAGGCCGCATCTTCGTCAGCAGATCGCGGATGCCGCCGGATTCAAACTGGAAGATGCCTTTCGTCTCGCCGCGCTGCAGCAGTGCAAACGTTTCCGGATCGTCCAGAGGAAACGCCAGCGGGTCGATGGTTTTGCCGGTCGACTTCTGAACGTTCTGCACCGACTTGTGGAGAATCGTCAGATTCCGCAGCCCGAGGAAGTCCATCTTCAGCAGGCCGGCCTTCTCGACGTGTGGCCCGTCCCACTGTGAGACGAGGTCTTCCTTGCCGGAGATGCGCTGCAGAGGCAGCCGCTCGATCAACGGACCATTGCCGACGACGACTCCCGCCGCGTGCGTCCCGACGTTGCGGATCATGCCCTCCAGCCGCGAGGCGATCTCGATGACTTCGGCGACCTGATCGTCCGAGTTGACCAGGTCAGACAGCTCGACGCTCTTCTTAACGGCGTCCTTCACTTTGATTCCCAGTTCGTCGGGAATCATCTTCGCGATTTCGTTGATGCGTGGCGCCGGGAAGCCAAAGGCGCGCGCAACATCCCGCACGGCGGCTTTGGCCTTCAGCGTGCCGAACGTTCCAATCTGGCAGACGCTGTCCTCGCCGTACTTCTCCTTGGTGTAGTCGATGACCGCCTGCCGGCCGTCGCGGCAGAAGTCGATATCGATATCTGGCGGTTCGGCGCGGTTGGGGTCGAGAAACCGCTCGAACAGCAGGTCGTACTTCAGCGGGCAGACGTTGCTCAGTCGCAGCAGATAAGTGACAACCGCTCCGGCCGCCGAGCCTCGCGCGCCGCAGGGAATATCGTGATCCATCGCGAAGCGGACGAAGTCCCACACGATCAGGAAGTAGCTGGAATATCCCATGCGTTCGATCACGTCGAGTTCGTAATCGAGCCGCTGGCGGAAGCCGTCCGGCGTGCCGTCCGGATAACGCTCGGGGATCGCCGCTTCGCAGAGTTCCCGCAGGTACTCGCTGTCGGTCTTGCCTCCCGGTGGCTGAAAGACCGGGTAGTGCTTCGGATCCTTATCGAGCTGGATGTCGCAGCGATCGGCGATTTCCTGCGAGCGAGCTACGGCGTCTTCGAATCCGGGAAAGGCCTCGTACATTTCTTCGGGCGTGCGGACGAAGAGCTGGTCCGTCTTCATCTTCATACGGTTTTCGTCGGACCGCAGCGACAGCGTGCTGATGCACAGCAGAACGTCCTGAGCGTCGGAGTCTTCCCGGTTCAGATAGTGCGCGTCGTTGGTCGCGACCAGCGGCAGGCCCTTTCTGTTGGCCAGGTCGACGGTCATGTCCATGCACTCTTTCTGGATCGGGATCCCGGCGTTCTGAATCTCCATGTAGAAGCGGTCGCCGAAGACGCGCGAGTACCACTCGACCAGCCTCTCGGCTTCGTCATGCCGGTCCTGCAGCATGAGCTGCGACAGCTCACCCGCCGCGCAGCCGGACAGGCAGATGATCCCTTCGTTGCACTCTTCCAGAAGCTGCTTGTCGATGCGTGGCTTGTAGTAGAAGCCTTCGAGATAGCCCTTCGAGGTCAGCTTGATCAGGTTGTAGAACCCGGTGCGGTTCTGCGCGAGCAGCGTCAGGTGGCACGCCGCTTCCTTCTGCCGCGACGCTCCCGTGCGATCAAACCGCGATCCCGGTGCGATGTACGCTTCAAGGCCGACGATCGGATTGATGTCCGCGCCGCGGCACGCGTTGTAGAACTCGAACGAGCCGTACATGTTGCCGTGGTCCGTCGTCGCGACCGCGTTCATGCCGGAATCTTTGACCTTTTTGATCAGGTCTTTGAGCCGCGTCGCTCCGTCGAGCGTCGAGTATGTCGTATGGCAGTGCAGATGAGCAAAGGGACGACTGTCCGACATGGCATCGCATCCGTTCGAGAAGCAGTTTCCGTAACGCAGGTCAGGAGCTTAGCAGCCGCAGGCAGGTTTTTCCAAAACCTGCAGATCCGCAGAAGAAGCAGTGCATACCGTTCACGCAGCAACTGATCGGACGGAGTGGATAAATGAAGGAACCGCAGCTCATTCCTTCCGGGGTCTTCCGCGTGGCCGTAATGTGTGTTCGAGCTGCAGGCGTGCGGCGGACTGAGTGACGAAACCGCTGCTGCCGTACGGAGCACCTTTCCGGACACAGTTCCGCAGCGCGGCCACTTCGGCCTCAGACTGAGCGCGGTTGACGTGGGCGAGCCACTGGCGAGGACGGGCGATTGGCCACTCGCTCAAGAGGCCCTGCTGCTCCGGTGTGCCGTGCCTCCGTCGCCAGAGACTGCCGTATCGCCAGTCTTCGGCACGCTCGCACAACCCGGCTCGCAGAGGATTCCGTTCGACGTACCGCAGCACCGTCAGCAGGTGGTCATCGGCCTCGATGGGAAAGGTCTTGAACCGCCCCTGGTACAGATGCCCGGTGCCTTCGGTGTGGTAGTGAGCGTGCCACCGCATAGTGTGAGTGTGTGTCAGCCAGCGGAAGAAATCCGACGACTGCGAATCGGTCCGGGGCCGCACGACGAAGTGCCAGTGATTGGGCATGACCGCATACGCAAAGATCGGCAGCCGCTCCCGAGCGACCGCTTCGGCGAGGACACGCTCGAAGGCGGCGTAGTCCTCGTCCTTCTCAAACAGCGTGAGCCGTGCAACCGCACGGTTCAGCACATGAAAGCACATTCCAGCAGGGCAGACACGAGGGCGACGAGGCATCCCGGCAGACTACCGGCCACAGCCCCGCAAATCAATGAGCTGCGTCCCCTTTTCTTTCCCCCTTTTCTTTCCGACGCCGGCAATCCGCGTACGGCATCGCGGCACATTCCGGCCGGACTGCTGTCGCGTAAGGCCGTCGTCGCGTTTACGGTGTTCTGCTCGATCGCCTTCGTAGCGTCGACGCTGTTCTTTCTACCGAAACGCCTGCCGAT
>WGMU01000091.1 GCA_016124895.1 bacterium | reverse complement strand
GAACTCATCGAACCGGTATATCGGCGGCAATTGATGCGATCAATACTCGCATCGTGAATCTCGCTGCAGTAGCGCCAGCTCATTTACCAGTCTCCCGCACTGCCGTCCGGGTAAAACACTCGCTGCGGCAGTTCCTGCTCAAACGGGTGTTTGCGGACTTCATCTTCGTTGATCTCGATGCCGAGTCCCGGCTTCGTGTTCGGCCGAACGAGTCGGCCCCGTGGTTCGACGGTGAAGCCTTCGGAAACGACGTCGCTGCGCCATGGGACGTCCTGATGGACCGTTTCGCAGATGATGTAGCCCGGCTGTGAAAAGCCGAACTCGAGCGACGCAGCGGTACTGACCGGCCCTTGCGGATTGTGCGGTGCCAGCGCAATGCGATGTGCGTCGGCGAGGGCGGCGATGCGGCGTGCGGCTGTCAATCCGCCGCAGTGAGTGATGTCGAGCTGACAGATTTCGCAGGCACGCCGCGCGAACAACTGCTGAAACGCCGCGAGGTCGGTGACTCGTTCGCCGGTCGCGACGGGCGTCGTCAGGGCGTCGTTGATCATCGCCAGGCCGTCGACGCATTCCGGCCAGCAAGGCTCCTCGAAGAAGTACAGACCGTACGGGTCGAGTGCCTTGCCGAACTTCAACCCCATCGCCGGCGACGGTCGCGCGTGGCAGTCGACCATGATGTCGATCTCATCGCCGACGGCATCGCGCATCGCTGCTACGGCGGCTTCAGCCAGGCGGATCGGACGCAGGCCCTCGATGGGCATCGTCGGCGGAACGGCCATACTCTTGAACGCAGTGAATCCGTCCTCGACGGCCTTCGCGGCCAGATCGCCGAACGCCTTGGCATCGTCAACCGAGGTCTCGTAAAAGTCTTCCATCTTCCCGCCACCGAGATGGCAGTAGGTGCGAATCCAGTCCCGCACCGGCCCGCCCCACAACTGCGAACACGGCATCCCGGCGATCTTGCCGGCGATATCCCACAGCGCGATATCGATACCCGAGATCGCTGTCGAACGGATGATGCCGTGCCCGTGCCAGAAGTGCTGGCGGTACATCATCTGCCACAGATGTTCGATCCGCCGCGGATCCTCGCCGATGATCAGCTCGGCGGTATCAGCGATTGCACCGACAACGGCTCGCGTGTTCCATTCGAGCGTTGCTTCCCCCCAGCCATACAGTCCCGGCTGATCCGTCACGACTTTGACAAACACCCAGTTACGCATTCGCGCATGACAGACGAGCGATTCAACAGCGGTGATTTTCATGGTGAGCTGATCCAGGAGAATTCTGTCGGACAGTGATCAAATCAGCCTGGCGATCTCATCAATCAGTGCATCGCGGACCGCTTCGAGCGATCCGGCGGCGAGGGATGACGCGTCTTCCTGATACAGACCTTTGCCGAACGAGTCGCGATCGGGGAGATACCAGACATCCGAGCCATTCGCGAGTGTGCCGATGATGAGTGGCACGTCGGGGAAGGCCGCTCGCAGGTCGCGCTGCAGGACGTTGTAGTGTTCGCCGTCGAGCGCGACCCAGACGGCGTCGCCGAGTTTCCACAGCCGCAGCGGATACGGGTACTCGTTGCCTTCCGGCAGATGCTGTACGCGGACGAGGCGGCGAGTCATGCGTTCGACCATCGCCCGCGCGTCGCGGGCTGCGGCGTTGTCTCCACGAGCTGCCGCGTCCTGCTCGGTCTGCTGCCACTGCTCACGCTCAGTGAGCAATTCATCTCGCTGCGGCAGATCATCGCGGTAACGGAGTGGGATTTTCGTTCGCTGGTCGGTCCAGTCGGTCGTCGCTGCCAGACGGTTTGAGTCGACCGGCTGAAACTGCCAGGTACCGATCGTCGCGCCCGAGATGACGGCCCCTGTGTAAGCGAGGCGGCTGC
The DNA here is from genome assembly GCA_016124895.1 of bacterium. GTDB lineage: Bacteria > Planctomycetota > Planctomycetia > Planctomycetales > Planctomycetaceae > JAPOLP01. The sequence goes on along the minus strand of WGMU01000091.1, from coordinate 13,390 downwards.
CTGGCGGTGCGAGTCCTTCGATCGCCGACAGCACCGCGTGTCCGAGCTGCCTCCCGTTCCGATCTGCGACCGCGACATCACCAACAAATCCGTCGCGCGGCCCGATATCCCCCGACGCTCCCTGGATGAAGAAGCACGGCGCGTCGGTCGCGGTTTCGACAAGCTCGCGCATTGCGCCGACATAGTCCGGACTGATCAGCGTGTTGTCCCAGGCGAGCGTCGTCGGATGGCAGGCGTAATTGACGAGCGTCGCGATCGTCTGCTGCGACGCGTCGGCAACGACTTTCGCGACCAGCACTGTGTCGTCTGCCGCACCCTCGGGATTAAAACCGCAGACCGATCGCTGCGCATCGTCGTCGAAACAGTCGCGATTCTGTGCGAGGCTGCAGCGGCCGGTCCCGTAACAGATCGTCGCGGGCTCGATCGATCGCGTTGCGGTCTCGACGGCTTTGCACAGCGTCGTCGTCAGTTGGTCGAGGTACGGTGGAATCAGCTCGCCGCCGGGCAGCTCGCAACGTTCGAGTCCCATCAGACCTGCGGCATGCGTGTGCGAAAAGAAAACGACGATCTGTTCGCGCGGCAGACCACTCGCGGCTTCCAGAGCGTCTAGCAGCGAACTCATCTCCGCGTGCCACAGCAGGCAGTGGTCGATGGCGACAAACAGCGTCTGTGGTCGCGGCGTGGCTGAATCAGACGGAGCCAGCGCGAGCACCGTCGCTGTCAGCGGGCGATGGATTCCCGTCGCACGATCGTGCGTGGCCGCGCCCCACATGCGGTGATAAATACCGACAGGCGGCGTGATCTCAACGCGAGCGACGCCGACGCGACAGCTTGACTGAGGAAACTCAACGGTATTCATGCGGCGGTCTCATCACGCTTTGTTTGAAAACTCGGTAGTCGCACTCACCAGGGTGCAGGATGCCCGCGTTCCGACAAAACGCAGCTCCGTTGAATTCGACGTCTGCAATCAGAGCCTCGAATTCTGAACGTGTTTGTCACTCAGCCGGTCCGAACCGACGAGCAGCCAGCAGGCAGCGGCGAGGAAGTAGAGCACTCCGAACAGAACAAGCACAGCGTTCCAACTGTTGCCGCCCGACAGGCCGAACAGCTTCGGTGAAGCGTCGACCCATTGCCGGAACGCCGGGACAACCCACGGCAGCAGACCGGCTCCGAAGTTCCCGATCATGTTCATTGTGCTGAACACCGGCGCGACGTGCTGGCCGCCGAAGTCCATCGTCGATGCGTACGCACAGGGGCCGGCCACTCCAGCGAACAGGGCGCCGGCGCCGATGATCAACGCGGCTGTCGTTGCGTCTTCGACGAACCAGGCCGACAGGACCAGTCCCGCGCACACCGCAAGACTGACTCCCGCCAGTCCGGCACGCGACAGCCACTGCCGGTTCGTCGTCCTCAGCAGCCAGTCGGAAACAACGCCGCCAGCCAGAGACGCAGCCACCGTCGCGAGCAATGGGACTGACGACAGCCAGCCGGAAGTGCCGGTCGAGACACCTCGCGTTTCCTGCAGGTATGTCGGAAACCAGCTCGTGAAAAACGCATACGCCGCGGCGCGAAAGAACTGCTGCCCACAGATCATCCACAGAGTGAGACTGCCCAGCATCGCCAGCCACGGAACCGAAGCCTGCTCCGCTGAGCCGACGGACGTATCTTCCCTTGACGGAACAGTCGTCTCGTCCTGACCGCGTTCGATCAGCGCGCGTTCTGAGTCATCGACCGCTGGATGCTCGGCCGGTGTCTCGCGAAACCAGGCAAAGAATCCCGCCGCCCAGATGGCTCCGGGCACGGCATACAGCACGAAGATCGACCGCCACGGCAGACCGAGATCGAGCAGTTCGCCGGTGACAGCGGCTCCGAGTGCCGCGCCAACTGACATCGCCGCGCCGAGGATTCCGCTCGCAAGAGCACGTTCCGTCTTCGGATACCACTTCGAGATCGACAGCGCCGAGCACGGAAACAGTCCTGCCTGAGCAATTCCGCCGAGCAATCGTCCCGCCAGCAGAATCGCGTAATCGTAAGCGACCGCCATAAACGCGGACGCTGCCGACAACGCAAACGCCAGACTCGACAACGCACGGCGGGAACCGACCGCCTGGCCGAATGCTCCGCCTGGAATCTGCGCCAGCGCGTACGACCAGAAAAACGCCGGGCCGAGGATGAAGCCCATCTGCTCTTCGGTCAGACCGATGTCTTCCCGGATTGTCTTCTCGGCCACACTGATCGATGTCCGGCAGACGTACGCAATCGCGGCAGCGACGGCGAGCCAGACGGACAACTGAAATCGAACCGGGAGAACTCTCATGCAGAGTCGCCATCGGGAAATCGAACCGGGCGAAAATCGCTGATGGGTTGTCAAAGAGAATCAGGCGAGCCCTCATCTTCTCCGACCGGTCGCGCATCCTGACGCGTCAGGAGTCAATGTCGCAACGTTACAGTCCCGCCGTGCCGGTTTCGCGGCGCCCTTCCGGCGCAGCAGAAAGCCCCGCTCGAAGACAGACTCCGAACGGGGCTTGTTGGGCGAATGGAACGAGCGGTCATTGAATACGGAGGAACGTCACGCCGCTGCCAGTGTTCAATGCCGCCGAGTTGAAGCTGTTCGAGTAGACGGCTCCGGCGCCTCGGTAAACTGTTGTGGGATAGGCGCCGAACGTTGAATAGCTCGTCCCGAGTGTTGTCATGTTCGGGCTGACGAGATTCGGACTGACGGTCAAACAACCCGCCGAAGGAGCAAGCATCGTCACTGGAGCCGCTGGTGCGGCGAGGACTGAGACGTTCGGCGCGAGAGTCGTTGCGCCGAGGCCTTGCAGAGACACTCCTGCTCCGACGGTCGAATTCACTGCTGGAAGCAACTGGGTGGTTGTGCTCAGCGGAACGAGATAGCGGCGTACGACGACCTGAGAGGTGGCGACATTCCCCGTTGTCAGTGCTGCCACTTCTGCACAATTACTGGTCGCCACCACTGCCTGAGGGCAGTCGCCCTGCGCGTTGGCGGGCTTCACTGACTGTCGCTGTTCGAGAACTCGAATTCGCTGTTCGAGTTCGGCGATCTTTGACTGCAGGATTTGAAGATTCCTGTTTCCGCCAGCAGGGCCTGGATTTGAATTTCCTGATGGTTCGCCGGGCAACAGGGACGATATGTCGTCATTCTCCTCAGCCGTCTGGGCATAGAGCCGTGAACCGGCCGGAACAAACGCAACTGCGAAACTCAAAACGACTGCGGCGAGACTTGAGGTGTAAGGCTTCATCGTTGTTCTCTCTCTTCCCGGGTAGCTCGGCCATTTCGGCCTCGCGATCATCGGCCGAAATCCTGACGTCCCGCATATTGTCACAATATGCGGATTTGTCAAGATGAGACGAATAGATAAAATAAGAAGTGTCCCAGACAGACTGGATTCTGATCGGCGTCAGAGATCTGACCCAAGGCTGCGGCGCCGTCGTCGCTGATCACTGCGACGAATTCTGATCGACTGTCGCTATTACACGGGCGTTTCCGGCCAGCCAGGAGGGACCGACGTGTCGATTTCTCCGGTGTGCCAGAGTTCGTCAAAGCGCTGCTTCAGGCTGGCGAGGTGCTTCGCGTTCGCTGTCTGAACCCATTTGCGGAGCAGTGGGATACGTTCTTCCGATGTGAGCTGCCAGTCGATGTCGAGCTGCCTCAGCTTCCAGGTGAGATGGTGCAGCGCGACGCCGAGAGCAACGGAGATGTTGAAGCTCTCCGCAAAACCGTACATCGGAATCTGCATGACGTGATCGGCCATCTCGCGGGCGATTGGCGAGGCGCCGAACTTCTCGTTGCCGAAGATCAACGCCGTCGGCTGCCGGATGTCGCACGTTTCGAGCTGGCAGTCCGTTTCGTGCGGGCTGGTCATCACGATCTGAAAACCGGCGTCCTTCAAGCTCTGCAGACACGGTCGCGTATTTTCGGCGAGGTCGCGGTGGCGGTAGAGAGTCAGCCATTGCGGAGCCCCGCGGGCGATATCCCGGTGAGCGAAAAACTCGTTCTGGTTCTCGACGACGTGGACGTCCTGCAGCCCGAAGCAGTCACATGTCCGCAGACAGGCGCTGGCATTGTGAGGTTTGTGCAGATCTTCAAGAACGACCGTCAGGTGCCGCGTCCGGTCAAGCAGGACCTTCGGCAACAGTGATCGACGGTGTTCAGTCATGAAACTCGCGAGATACGCACACAGATAAGCGTCGTAGTCGGGCCTGGGCACGGGTTCGTCTGTTCCTGGATTCAGCGGTTCCGGGCAGTGAATGCGCTCGTTCTAACGAATCAGAGTCGGCGACGGCAGCAATTTGTGGACTCCTCGATTCCTTGACGAACCGCAGCAGCCTGCTTACTGTCATTCGCCTGGCTGATATTTCCGTGGCCCATTTATTTGCAATTACTAATAGTCGCTGATGTCCTTTCGCACTGCCGAACTCTTTTGTGCTGTTGCCGACTGTCGCAGCTTTTCGCGAGCTGCAGATGCGAACGGTATTTCGCAGTCCTCAGTCAGCCAGGCAGTGGCGCATCTGGAGCGGGCGCTGGGAGTCACATTAATCGACCGCCGAACCCGGCCTCTGACGCTGACGGCCGCTGGTCAGACCTACTATGAAGGTTGCCGCGATCTGCTCGACCGGTTTCGCGAACTGAACGACTCGGTCCAGAGGTTGACGACGAAAGTCTGCGGGCGGCTGCGAGTTGCGGCGATTTACTCGATCGGCCTGCAGCAGATGGATGGCTTCGTTCACGATTTTTCTGAGTCTCATCCGGAAGTCGATCTACGAGTCGACTATCTGCACCCGGAAGAGGTTTACGATCGCGTGGCGACCGATGCGGCGGACATCGGGATTGTTTCGTTCCCGAAAGACTCGGGCGATTTCGCTGCGATTCCGTGGCAGCAGCAGCCCTTCGTGCTCGTTGTGCCGCCGGGGCACAGGCTGGCGGGTCTGGCCAGCGGAAACTATTCTGCCGTCCCTGTCAGCGAGTTGTCCCGCGAGGAGCTTGTTCACTTCACGCCCGAGCTTCCGGTTCGCCGCAGGCTTGATCAGTGGCTGAAGGAAAAGAAAGTCACGCCGCGGGTCATTCACGAGTTCGACAACGTCGAGCAGATTCGCCGTGCTGTCGAGGATTCTGTGGGAGTGGCCCTGTTGCCTGCTCCGGCAGTCGAACGGAGCGTCGAGACCGGCACTCTGATCAGCCTTGAGCTTGCCGATGTCGATTGGACGCGACCGCTCGGCATTATTCATAAGCGGCATCGAGCGTTGAGTAACGCCGCGAACCGGTTTGTCGAGATGCTTCGCGACGATCCGCACTGGAGCCGAATGCGGGGGCACACTCCGCAGACAACCGGCTTGTCCACTGACACAGTCAATCGATAACGCGTCGACTGAAATAGAGAGATTTGAAATGACTGACTCTGCGCAGAACGTTCGTGCCGAAGACGGTTCCAGCCTCCAGCACGATGAGCAGACGTATTTCTCCAGCGCCTGGAAAAATGGCCGGTTGCCGGGCAGACGCGGCCTTTATGACCCGCAGAATGAGCATGAAAACTGCGGTGTCGGCTTCATTGCGCACATCAAGGGCGAACGTTCGCGGCAGATCGTCGACGACGCCGACCGGATGCTGCAGCACATGGAACATCGCGGCGCCTGTGGCTGCGAAGAGAACACTGGCGACGGCGCCGGAATGCTGACCGCGTTGCCGTACGAACTGCTGGAGAAGCTGGCGAAGCAGGATCTCGGAGCGCAACTGCCGGCGCGCGGGCTGTACGGCACTGGTGTCTTCTTCATGCCGACGGATCCGGCCGAGCGCGAGAAATGCCGCGAGATCGTCAACGAGATCATCGCCGGCCAGGGCCAGAAGCTGATTGGCTGGCGCGTCCTGCCGATCGATCCTGACGGCGCCAACGTTGGTCCGACCGCCCGGCTGTGTATGCCGGCCTTTGAGCAGCCGTTTATCGCCGCCGCTGACGGGCTCGATCAGGAAGCCTTCGAACGGCAGCTTTTCATCATCCGCAAGCTGGCCAGCCGCCAGATTCGCGTCGAGAGCGATCTCGAACAGAAGCTGATGTTTTACGTCTGCTCGCTGTCGACCAAGGTCATCATCTGGAAGGGAATGCTGCGCTCGATGCAGGTCATCCCGCTGTTCAAGGACCTGCAGGACCCGGATTACAGAACGCACCTGGCGATGGTGCATTCGCGCTTCTCAACGAACACGTTCCCGAGCTGGGACCGCGCTCAGCCGTGCCGCTTCATGGCGCACAACGGCGAAATCAACACGCTCCGTGGCAACGCCAACTGGATGTTCGCGCGCCAGGGCGTGATGAAAAGCGACCTGTGGGGAGACGATCTCCGCAAGCTGTGCCCGATCATCGAACCGGAATGCTCGGACTCGGGCAACTTCGATAACGCGCTCGAGATGCTGTACCACTCCGGCCGTACGCTGCAGGAAGCGGTCATGATGATGATCCCCGAAGCGTGGCAGAATCATCACAACATGCCGGAAGAGAAGCGGGCGTTTTACGAATACCACTCGGCTTTACAGGAACCCTGGGATGGCCCGGCGTCCGTGTCATTTACCGACGGTCACTACATCGGCGCGGTGCTCGACCGTAACGGCCTGCGACCGAGCCGTTATTACGTGACGCACGACGATCGCGTGATCATGGCCAGCGAAGTCGGCGTCGTTCAGGTCGACCCGAAGGATGTGAAACTCAAAGGCCGTCTACAGCCGGGCCGGATGTTCCTGGTCGACTTTGAAGAAGGCCGGATCATCGCCGACAACGAAGTAAAGTTGTCGGTCGCGTCGAAGCGTCCCTACAAAGAGTGGCTGAAGAAGCAGTCGCTGCATCTCGATGAACTGCCGCGGCACGAAACTCCGGCGCACTATCCGCAGGAAGATCTGCTCAACCGGATGCAGGCGTTTGGTTATACGACAGAAACGCTGCAGTTCATGCTGATGCCGATGCTCCGCGAAAAGCGTGACCCGATTGGCTCGATGGGCAACGACGCCGCACTCGCGTGTCTGTCGGACAAGCCACGTCTGATCTACGACTACTTCAAGCAGTTGTTCGCGCAGGTGACGAACCCGCCGATCGATTCGATCCGTGAAGACGTCATCATGTCGCTGGAGTGCTACATCGGCCCCGAAGGCAACCTGCTCGACGCGACTGAAGAGCAGTGTCATCGCCTCTGCGTGCCACATCCGATCCTCACAAACGAGGAACTTCTGGCGATCAAGGAGCTGGATTATCGCGGCTGGAAGACGCGTACCATCGACATTACCTATCCGCGCAGTGAAGGCGACGACGGATTGCGTCCGGCCATCGAGCGCATCTGCAATGAAGCCACTCAGGCGATCAATGACGGCTATTCGCTGATTATTCTGTCGGACCGGGCCGTCAGCGCAGATCGTGTTCCGATCAGTTCTCTGCTGGCGACCGGAGCCGTGCATCACGCTCTGGTCCGACAGGAACTGCGGACGCGCATCGGCATCATTGTTGAATCCGGCGAGGCGCGCGAGGTTCACAACTTCTGCCTGCTGAGCGGCTACGGAGCTGATGCGGTCAACCCGTACCTGGCGTTCGAAGCATTGCGTCAGGCACGTGAAGATGGATTGCTCGAAGCGAAGTTCAGTGATGAGAAGATCGTACCCGCGTTCCGTAAAGCCGTCGCCAAAGGGATGCTCAAAGTCATGGGCAAGATGGGTATCTCGACGCTGGCCTCGTACAAAGGCGCGCAGATCTTCGAAGCCGTGGGACTTAATTCTGATGTGATCGACACCTGCTTTGTCGGGACAGCCAGCCGGATTTCCGGCGTCGGCTTTGACGTCCTTGCTGAAGAAGGCATCCGTCGGCACGAACTCGGCTTCCCAACCCGTGAAACACAGTCGCTGCCGGAACTGCCGAACGACGGCCAGTTCCACTGGCGGAAAGAGGGCGAAGTTCACGCCTGGAATCCGCACACGATCGCTCAGATTCAGATTGCCGCACGAACCGGGTCACGGGATGCCTACAGACAGTTCTCAAAGCTGATCAACGAGGAGGTGCATCGTCGCTGCTTCCTCCGCGGATTGTTGAAGTTCAAGCAGGACCGTCAGCCCGTACCGCTCGAAGAAGTCGAACCGGCGCGCGAGATCGTCAAGCGGTTCTGCACCGGCGCGATGAGCTACGGGTCAATTTCTGCTGAGGCGCACGAAACGCTGGCGGTCGCGATGAATGTGCTCGAAGGCAAAAGTAACACGGGCGAGGGAGGCGAAGACCCGGCACGCTTCACGTGGTACGACCGTCCGGAAGCCGAGCATCAATATATGCTCGACACGCTGAAGAACCTCGACGGGGAAAAGGCTGGTTCGCAGACAAATCAGTACTCGAAGCGGTCCTACATCAAGCAGGTCGCTTCTGGCCGGTTTGGTGTGACAAGCTGGTATCTGACCAACGCTGACGAACTGCAGATCAAGATCGCGCAGGGTGCGAAGCCGGGTGAAGGCGGCGAACTGCCGGGGCACAAAGTCAACAAGATCATCGCCGCGACGCGTCACTCGACACCCGGCGTCGGTCTGATCAGTCCGCCGCCACATCACGATATTTACTCAATCGAAGACCTCGCACAGTTGATCTTCGACCTGAAGAACTCGAACCCCAGTGCGGCCGTCAGTGTGAAGCTGGTGTCTGAAGTCGGTGTCGGCACGATCGCGTCTGGAGTGGCGAAAGGTCACGCCGACAAAATTCTGATCTCGGGTACCGATGGCGGGACCGGCGCGTCGCCACTGACCAGCATCAAGTACGCCGGCCTGCCGTGGGAACTGGGTATTGCCGAGACGCACCAGGTGCTCGTGATGAACGACTTGCGCAGCCGCGTGCGACTCGAAACCGACGGTCAGATTAAGACGGGCCGCGACGTTGTGATCGCCTCGTTGCTGGGAGCTGAAGAGTTCGGATTCGCAACGGCACCACTCATCACGATGGGCTGTATCATGATGCGGAAGTGTCATCTCAACACCTGCCCGGTCGGCATCGCGACGCAGGATCCGGAACTCCGCAAAAAGTTCGAGGGCAAGCCTGAGCACGTCGTCAATTACCTGTGCATGGTTGCTGAAGAGACTCGTGAGATCATGGCAGAACTCGGCTTCCGCACGATCAACGAGATGGTCGGTCACGTCGAAGCACTTGAAATCGACGACGCTGTCGAGCACTGGAAGGCGAAGGGCATCGACCTGACCCCGATCCTGACGCCGGCCATCAAGCCACACGAAAACGTCGAGACATACTGCACCATTTCGCAGAATCACGGTCTGGAAGACGTGCTCGATAACGAACTGATCAAGAAGTCGCTGACCGCCATTCATGAACGGAAGCCGGTGCGGTTTGAGATGGAAATTGAGAACATCGACCGCGCATTCGGCACGATGCTCAGCCACGAGGTCTCGAAAGCGAACGGGGCGGCCGGCCTGCCCGACGACACGATCCACATCGATGTCAAAGGCTCGGCTGGTCAGAGCCTCGGTGCCTGGCTGGCGCCGGGGGTGACGATCGAAGTCGAAGGCGACGCGAACGACTACGTCGGCAAGGGACTCTCCGGCGGCCGGGTCATCATCTACCCGCCGAAGGATTCCACCTTCGTGCCGGAGGAAAACATCATCATCGGTAACGTGGCTCTGTATGGAGCGACCGCGGGTGAGGCCTTCTTCCGCGGCATGGCGGCCGAACGGTTCTGCGTGCGGAACAGCGGCGCTCGCGCGGTGATTGAAGGCGTCGGCGATCACGGCCTCGAATACATGACGGGAGGCCGCGCCGTCATTCTCGGACCGACCGGGCGCAACTTTGCTGCGGGGATGTCAGGCGGCGTGGCCTACGTCTTCGCACCCAATCGCGACGAATTCCGCCTGAACTGCAATCTGGAACTCGTTGACCTGGAAGATGTCGAGACGGAAGAAGATGTCGCCGAACTGAAGGAGTTGATCGAGAAGCACGCCAACTACACTGGCTCGACGGTGGCTTCCGGCATCCTCGATGCCTGGGATGAGTCGCTGCCGAAGTTCGTCAAGGTCATGCCGCGCGACTACAAGCGGGCTCTGACTGAACTGGCGGCGGAAGAGGCGGAAGCGGCAACCGCGTGAGTCACGACCAGGCCAGGCAATTCAGGTTCTGAAAAGTAGAAATCGATGCGCTGCCAGATCTGGCCAGAGCGCAAGCCGGAATAAAGAAAGTGAGTTGAATCATGGGTGACCCGCGCGGGTTCATGACTGTTGATCGGAAAACTTATTCCGAACGGGATCCATCTGATCGGGTCGCGGACTGGAACGAGTTTCATATCGATCTGCCCGTTGTCGAACTGCAGCAGCAGGGGTCACGGTGTATGGATTGCGGAGTTCCATTCTGCCACACAGCCGACCTGATGGCCGGTATGGCGGCCGGCTGTCCGGTGCGGAATCTCATTCCCGAATGGAACGATCTCGTGTACCGGGGCCACTGGCGGGAAGCGCTCGATCGTCTGCACAAGACGAACAACTTCCCGGAGTTTACCGGTCGAGTGTGTCCGGCTCCGTGCGAAGGTTCGTGCGTTCTTGGAATTCACGAACCCCCGGTCACCATCAAGCAGATCGAATGCTCGATTGTGGATCGCGGGTGGGAAGAAGGCTGGGTCGTCGCCAGACCGCCGGCAAAGAGGACTGGTAAGAAAGTGGCCGTTGTGGGCTCTGGACCGTCCGGCCTGGCCTGTGCGGCACAGCTCAACAGTGCCGGTCACGAAGTGACTGTCTTCGAGCGTGCTGACCGGATCGGCGGACTGCTGATGTACGGCATTCCGAATATGAAGCTCGACAAGCAGAAGGTCGTGCAGCGCCGAGTCGACCTGATGGCCGAGGAAGGCGTCACCTTCAAGACGGGTGTGGAAATCGGCAAGGGCCTGCCGGCAGCGCAGCTTGTGTCCGACTTCGATGCCGTTGTGCTTTGTGTTGGCGCCACAAAGCCGAATGACTTCTTCGCGAAGACTCCAGGCCGGGACCTCAAGGGGATCCACTTCGCGATGGAGTTTCTGACAAAAAACACTAGGAGCCTGCTGGATTCACACCACGAAGACGGGCAGTACATCAGCGCCAAGGATAAAGATGTCATCGTGATCGGTGGCGGCGACACAGGGACAGACTGTATCGGAACCTCGATTCGTCACGGCTGCCGGTCGCTGGTGACGTTTGAGATTGTGCCGCAGCCGCCGAACGAACGAGCGGCCAATAACCCCTGGCCGCAGTGGCCGCGCATTCTCCGCAGGGATTACGGACACGACGAAGCGGCTGCCCGGTTCGATTATTCCCAAGTGCCGGGTAAGCAGCTTGTCGGCGACCCTCGTGAGTTCTCAATCCAGACATCTGAATTTCTGGGCGATGAGAATGGCAACCTTCGCGGTGTGAAGACCGTCCGCGTCGATTGGAGTAAGCCGCAGCCCGGCGGGCCTCCGTTTACTGTCGTGGAAGGCAGCGAGCAGGAATGGCCCTGTCAGCTCATTATGCTCGCACTTGGTTTCAGCGGTCCCGAGCAGATTATTGCCGAGGAACTCGGAATTGACTGCGACAAACGCTCTAACTTTGCGGCTGAATACGGCCGCTATGCAACGAATATTGACGGTGTATTTGCTGCGGGTGACTGTCGCCGTGGACAAAGTCTCGTCGTGTGGGCAATCAATGAGGGACGCGAAGCAGCCCGCGAGTGCGATCGCTTTCTGATGGGTGAAACTCGACTGCCATAAGTCGATGTGGACGGTTTCGATCGTCGACCACGCGTACTCGTGCCGGCTGACACGGCAGCGATTCGACGCTCTGTACTGATTGAGTGTGAGGTGAGTTCCGCGAATTGCATAATCTGCATTTGTAATCGTTACTCGAGTGTGCAATTATCCGGTCATGGGCTGCAGTGTCTCGGGAACGTGCAATTGCCGTCTTAGCGGCAACGACTCCCATACCAATTTAGAATCTGGAGTTTCAAATGGCGAAAAAGGGTGCGAAGCGGGACGGCAGCAAGAGCGTTGCGATCCAGAAGTATCTCGATGCCAATCCAGGCGCGGGCGCACAGGCGGTGAAGGACGCGCTGGCCAAAGGCGGTCTGGAAGTATCGATTGGCCTGGTGAACAAAGTGAAGTACTCGAAACCGGCCGGTAAAAAGAAGACGGCTGGTCACCGCGGCCGCCCGAAGGCCGCCAGTGGAGGCAGCAACAGCGATCGTATCCGTGAATATATGGATGCCAATCCAGGTGCAACTCGCCCACAGATTCGCGATGCGCTGAACGCACAGGGCGTTGCCGTTTCGACATCACTGGTGAACGCTGTCTATGTGAAGTACCTCGCGAAACTGGGGAAAAAAGTAACATCCGCACGCGGCGGACGCCGGGTCAAAGCGGCACAGGCCCGCCCGACTGCTGCGCGAGCGTCTGCGACTGGCGCCGGACTGTCCGCAGCGGAACTGCTGAACGCGAAAGGGCTTGTCGATCAACTTGGCGGAATTGAAAAAGTTCGTCAGGCACTATCGCTGCTGGAACAGCTTCAGTAACAGAATCCTCTCTGCTCGCTCTCATCACCTTTTGATCTTCGAGAAAGGGTTGACCTCGGGCCACTGACCCCGCGTAGCGTGCGGATGGCTCTGCCGGTATTCAGATCAATGGTCGCCATCTGATCCGCTGATCTGAGACATCATGGTCCACTCGGGAATTGAGTCCGAGGAGCTTGACTGGAGTGGGTTGAGTATTCGTGTACGTGGTTCTGGCGCATGGTTGCCAGCCTGCTGCACGGCAGAGAATGACATCAAGTAGCCGCGCCAACAGGGCGGTCCGGTTTCCGAGTTGATCCGGACCGCTTCTGTGCGGCTCTGTCATGCACTGATGAAGCGGACCGGCGCGTCATATGGATCGGCGACGACAGCCTGTGACAGTGATTTCCAGGCTGGTTCCAAGCCCAAGCACAATCGCCACGACACCGGGGCGTAACTCGCTCGCCTCGGTCAGGTTTTTATGTTGGGTGGAGTCTGGTCTGTTCTCGGCTGATGCGGAACTGGTGGTAGACGTGCCAGTCGTCGCTCAGGTACGTGGTGCGGGTGGCGAGCATGGCCACGGCTCCGTCCACGGTCCAGCGGGTGCCGGTGCGGTCCAGGCGGTCTCCGACGACGTGGCGGCAGGCGCCTTCAATGACACCGCTGGCAATCGGGTAGCCTTCACGCAGGCACTCGTCGTCACGCATGCGCTCGCGGTTGTTGGAGAAGTACGTGATCGTCGCGGCGATGGTGTCACGTGCCGTTTTCGGCAGCTTCCGTTTGGTGAGTGTCTGCCGCAGGCCGCCGAGCACGCGACCGACACTGCCTTCCAGCAACTGTTGCAGGCGGCTGGAGACGAACTCGCGTGAGGCCGT
>WGMU01000179.1 GCA_016124895.1 bacterium | reverse complement strand
GTGGTCTTGCCGGCGCCGTTGGGACCGAGCAGCCCGAAGACTTCGCCGGGGCGAACCTCAAAGCTCACGCTGTTCAGCGCAGCCACGGTGCCGCGTTTTGAATCGTGAAACTGCTTTGTCAGGTTTTCGACTTCGATCATCGCCGCGCCCGATTGTCACAAAACGCCGAACTGCCGACTCATCAGGAGCGCAGCTTCTCCACGTGTAAAGAGCCCGCAGTCGAATCTAGCGTCAGAATCTGCGGCTGTGGACGGCCGAATCGGATTGTTCGGCGACTTGCGTCAGTTCAGAACGGGCAGCGCCATCTGACGCGCAGGGCTCGGAGCTTCTCCCTGCCCGGCCTCGTCCACCTGATCGACGTATTCGTAAAAAACGTTTCTTTGTCGCGGAACGTAACCGGCCTCTCGAATGCAGCGGCGGAGCGTCTCGACCGACAGATGATGCACCGTGCCGGCCTGCGAGACGACGTTCTCTTCAATCATCAGGCTGCCCATATCGTTGGCCCCGAAGAACAGGCCCATCTGGCCGATCTTCTCGCCCTGCGTCACCCACGACGACTGGATGTTGGGGACATTGTCGAGGTACAGCCGGCTGACAGCCTGCGTCTTCAGATACTCGAACGCTCCGGCGGACCGCAGCTTCGACATGTCCACACCGTCTTTGCGCGTTCCATTGTACCACGGTGCTTCGTGTGGCGGCTGATGCGTCCAGCAGATGAAGGCTGTGAAGCCGCCTGTCTCGTCCTGCAGTTCCCGCAGGCGGTGCAGATGCTCGACGCGGTCTTCGAGTGTTTCGACATGCCCGAACATCATCGTGCAGGATGATCGGCCGCCGAGTTGATGCCAGACGCGCATGACTTCCAGCCATTCGTCCGTCAGTGCTTTGCCACGAGTGATCTGCTTACGGACACGGTCAACCAGAATCTCGCCGCCACCGCCCGGAACGCTTCCCAGTCCGGCGACTTTCAGCCGCTGCAGCACAGTTTCCAGAGGCAGCTTGCTGATCTTGTGGAAATGGTGCAGTTCCGGCGGGCTGAAGCCATGCACGTTGACCTGCGGAAACTCGGCCTTCAGACCACGGAGCATGTCTTCGTACCACTCCAGCGGCAGCTTCGGATGCAGGCCGCCCTGCAGCAGAATCTGCTCGCCGCCGAGTTCGACGGTCTCGCGGACCTTGTCGTGCAGAGCCTCTTTCGAGAGCACGTAAACGTCGTCGTGGCCAACTGGCCGGTAAAACGCGCAGAAGTCGCAGATCGCGGCACACGCGTTCGTGTAGTTGATGTTACGGTCGATGTTAAAGGTGCGGTACGGCTCGGGATGCAGCCGCCGGGCGATCGTGTCCGCCGCCTGCCCGATCGCGATCAGGTCGTGCGATTGCAGCAGCGCGAGCCCGTCCTCGGGCGTCAGACGCTCGCCACCAACCGCCTTCTTCAGAATGTCAGAAATCGCGGAAGACAAGTTCCACTCCTTCCGGAGCCAGTCCCGTCTGGACGGCCAGGTGCTGAAATAGTCTCAAACCGCTGCGTTCTGCCGATCGCAGCCGAAAAAACAGATTGTCACGCAGGTAAGCCTCGGCCGTTACAACTGACAGCCCCAGGCGCGGCGCTTCGCGTTCGGCGATTTCGTGCAGCCGCGAAACGCCGTGATCGCGAGCCTCGCACAGACGCTGAGCAACTCGCGCGTCGGCCGCGTTCTCACGAGCGACCCACATTGCGAAGACAAAAGGCAGACCGGTCCACCGCAGCCACTCGTCGCCCAGATCCCAGACCGTGTGAAACGGTTCGTCCGGCGTGTGCATCGCGCGGTCGCCAATGAGTAGAAACGCGTCGGTATCGGCGTCGGCAGTGGCCTGCCCGATCGGCAGCGGCACGCGCTGTGGTTCGACGCCAAAACGTTCGAGCAGCATGATGCGGGCGAGCGCCGCACTGGTCCGCGAGCCCTCATCGAGAGCCAGTCTCCGCACTGCTCCGGGATGCTTGCGGAAATACAGTTTGACGCTGAGCACCGGCCCGTGCGTTGCGACACAGGCGTCCGAGATGACTTCGTAACCTGACTCGTGAAAGCACTCGACCGACGGAATCAGTCCGACATCGAGTCGCCCCGCCGCCAGTTCGTCCGCCAGCCGGCTCGGATAGTCAAGCTGAATGTCGGCATCGGGCAGCAGTTTGTCGAGGTTTTCGACAAGCGGCTTTGAGTTCAGATAGCTCACAGCGCCAATGCGAACGGCACTGCTCGCAGCAGCATCCGGTGATGCGTTCTGCACAGAAGACGTCCCTGTCGTGCCGGGGCGGGAAGTCCGACGCGTCTCATCGAGCAGCAGTGAATCCGCGGGAGGCACCATAACGGTTGAAGTCAGCCAGAGTTGTCCGGTCATGAGGATTTCTCCCGTCCAAACGCCGCCATCTCGAGCCAATCGTTCGGAACAGGATGGGCGGCGATTATAGGAGTGCTCTGCTGAGTCGCAATCGGCCGGACAAACCGCAGCAAACGAGTCGATCTGTAATCGGCCTCAGACTGCAAAGTGGACTTCGCTCACAACCCCGGCCAGGATTCGCGGCCCATTGACGAAGAGAAGACCGCTCGATTCGAGGTTCGTTAACTGCGACTGGCAAATCAGCAGAGAGCATGTAGCGTAAATCTCGCAGACTTTCGACACGCTGGGCGAAACCCTGCTTCCTGGTCCGCAACTCGGTACGAGTTGCGCCACTTCATGATTCTCTGCTCTTCGTGACCTTCGTTGCCTTCTGTTCAAAACCTGCGGCGTTTCGACTGTCGCGTCAGATCGGTCTGAAAGCAGTCTCAAGATGGCTGATTCTCCACTCAAACTTTCGATTCTGGGCCTGGGCACGGTCGCGTCCGGCGTCGTTCGCATCCTGACCGCCGAAAACGAACCTGTTTCCCGGCGAGCCGGCCGCAGCTTCGACATTCGGCACGTTGCTGTTCGAGACGTCTCAAAGCCACGCGACGTTTCTCTGCCGGACGGAGTACTCACCGAAGACTGGCAATCCGCGGTCAGCGATCCGGAAGTCGACGTCGTCGTCGAGCTGATGGGGGGCACGATGACGGCCCGCGACGCCGTTCTCACCGCGATCGCCGCCGGAAAACACGTCATTACGGCAAACAAGGCTTTGCTGGCCGAGTACGGTGACGAGGTCTTTTCCGCCGCTCGCGAGAAGGGCGTCTGTGTCGCGTTTGAAGCAGCGGTCGCTGGCGGAATTCCAATCATTGCGACGGTCGGCCGTCTGCTGACCGGTAATCGGATTCGATCGATCTCCGCCATTCTCAACGGGACGAGCAACTTCATCCTCAGCGAGATGGCCGGCAAACGCCGCCCCTACGACGACGTGCTCGCTGAAGCGCAGGCACTCGGATACGCCGAAGCCGATCCGACGATGGACGTCGATGGAACCGACGCTGCGCAGAAGCTCGTCCTGCTGACGCAACTGGCACTCGGTAAGCGAGTTGACCTGTCGCAGTTCATCCGGCAGGGCATCGACACGCTCGAACTGTCCGACATGCTTTACGCTGAGGAACTCGGTTACCGCATCAAGCTGCTGGCTGTGACACGCGTCGTCGACGGGCAGCTTGAAATGCACGTTCAGCCGACCCTGCTGCGAGCGGACCGCGCGATCGCTCAAACGGACGGAGCACTCAACATCGTCGAACTCGAAGGTGACGCTGTCGGGCAGCTCGTTCTGTCCGGCGCCGGAGCCGGTCAGATGCCGACGGCGTCCGCCGTTGTTGCGGATCTCGTCGACGTTGCCATCGGCCGTGCTCAACAGACATTCCCCCTGCTTGATCTGTGGCAGCACGATTCCCGGCTTTCGGTCCTGCCGCCGGAAAAGATCGAACGCCGCTATTACCTGCGGTTCAAAGTGGCCGATAAGCCGCACGTGATCGCCGACATCGCCGACATCCTGGGGCGTCACGAGATCAGTCTGGCTTCGATCATTCAGCACGAAGCTCCAGAAGTCGACGCGACGGAATCGGGAGACGTCATCGTTCCGCTGGTCATCATGACGCACCGGACGACTGAGGGCCGATTGCGGTCCGCCGAGTCGGAACTCAGAAGGCTGCCGACAATCTCTGCGGCCATTATGCGAATGCCGGTCGCGGACTGACCGCGGTGGCGAAATCGGATGACGACGGGCACGCGTTCTGACTGAAATGACGTCGCCTGTGTTCGTGAATCGAGTTTGTTAATTCCGTCGCCGCGCAGTTGACGATCCCGCTCGAACACGGTGCAATCCGTCCGTCGTCGATTCGCAACTCAGAAGCGTTTCGCCGAGTCTGACTGCGACGCTGATGCGGGGTGGAACTCCCGCAGCCTACAGGAGGTTTGCCGACTCAACGGAGTTGAATCGGCTTCCGCGACCGGAGAGGTCAGCAGGAAGATGTCTCAGCAAACCGTACGACCTTCGTTCCGAACAAACGCCCTGCCGAATTACAGCGAGCGGGAACTGGTTGACCGCGAAACCTTCATCGGTCTCCTGATCGCTCGACGGAAGCTCGTCCGTTGTGACGACTCAAACGCTGGTCTGCTGGGTCTGCTGGACAGTGAAAACGGTCACTGGTACGTGATCAATCAGACGGCGATTGAAAACTGATTCGTCGTCAGTCGTGATCTGTCGAGCAGGTCGCTCCGGCCGATGACTACGTCCCTGCTGCACTGTCTCGTCTTGCGCACTCACTTCTAACGCTGCCGAAGTCGCCAGACGTTGGACACAAACTCGACTCTCGGGAAATCCAGAATCCGGCGAGTTCAGCGACGACAGTCTGGGTCGGTACCGACGCCGTCCTGCCTGGCTTCGTGCAATGAACTCCCGGGAATTCAGCGACACACCAGTCGCTACTTCGCGGTGGTATCTGTCGCAGTCTCGTCCTCTGCCTTGCGCGCGAGGTACAGGTAGTCGAGTCCGAACATGTACGCCTTCGCTGCGTCCGGGTTCGCTCCTGTCACCTGGATCCCGAACTGATGATTTCCGCCGCTCAGTTCGAGAGTGCCCAGTGAGACAACTCCCGTCGTGATCACGTCCGGCGAGTTGAACAGGTCGATCGGTTTGCCGAGCGGCGCGTCGTCGAGCGACAACTGCACGATGCCGTAATCCCGCGCCTTCGTCATCACGGCGAAGATCTCATACTGACCTGACGATTTGACAGGCAGTTCCAGAACAAGGCGTGCGCCAGGTTTTGCTCCTGTCCACCACAACTGAGCGTCGCTCCAGCGATCTGCCTTGAAGCCTCCCATACCCTGCACGGAAGTGCCGCCAGCGGTCTTTGACAGAACCTTCAGGGACTCGCCTTCGAGTGCTCCAGCAACGCGGCCGGTCTTCTCATCGTAAACTGGACCGGCACCCGGCAGCGGGACCTGCGATGGGCTGGCCAGGTAGGCGATCAGGTCGCGAGCTTCGTCCGGCTGCATCTGCTGCAACTGGCCGTCAGGCATCATGGACGTCGTTGTCAGAGCCCGTTCGTCAATGTCTGATTTGTCGACGACGACGACTTCATTGACCGTCTGCAGAACGACCGCCGATTCGTTTTCTTCCTTGATCAGACCAGAGACGACGCGGCCACCGTTCGTGATCACCGTCGTCATCTGATAATCACGTCCGACGACGGCACTCGGGTCGAGAATATTCGTCAGGATGTAATCGATGTTCGCACGGTTCGAGCCCGTAATGTCCGGACCGATCTGGCCGCCTTCGCCAAATAGCCGATGGCACTTCGCGCAGGTTTTGGCGAACACCGCGCGACCTTGCGGCAAGTCAGCTTTGCTGAGCACTTCAGGCGTCAGTCTGTCTTTGAATTCGGCAATCAGCTTCTGCTTCTCTGCCGGCGTTGAGCGGATATTTCCCCACACCTCGTTGAGCTTTTCGATCAAACGATCGTCTTTCAAACGCCGCATCTGGCCGACGGTAAAAGCCGACAGGTCGGTTCGAGCAACCGCCTTTTTCTCGATCGCCTGCAGCAGTTCGAGTGCGTACTCAGTGCGCGAGGCCAGCGTCGCAATAGCGTCGGCGCGTTCGTCCGCCGCCAGCTTTGCATAGCGTGACAGAATTTCTTTCGCCGTCTTCGGGTGCGCGTACCGGGCGAGTCCCCGCAGCGCCGCTCCGCGGATCGCCGCATCGTCCAGCAGTTTGTGCAGCAGCGGCGGCAGTTCCGGATCGTTGCCGTTGAGCAGTGCATCGAGTGCCTGCAGACGCGACTGAGCATCGAGTTTCGCGTCCGTCACGATTCCACGCAGTGCCGGGAAAATCGACTTGTCGCCAAACTTGACCGTGATGAACTGCACCATCGACCGAATCTCCTCGGCCATGCTTTTCGCCAGTTTTCGATAGACGTCGGGCCAGGACTGCGGCATTTCCAGTCTGCCGCGAGTACGCACGACGCTGGTGATTTCTTCGAGAATCAGCCGCTGCGTTTCGAGACTGTCGGTCTTTCCGAGCGAGACCAGCAGCGTCTTGAGGCTTTCGGATTCGCTCGCCGCCCGGCGGTAAATGAACCGCGAGACGATCGGTAACTTCGACGCTGAGGCGAGAGCCAGCGCCCGTCCCGGATTGTGCGGAACGAGCGGCTCGACACCGTACCAGATCAGCAGCGGCAGGTTGTGGTCCTCAGTGTCTTCGACATGTGCGAGGAGGGCTTCCGCGACCGGCCAGCGTTGTTCGAGTGGCAGTCGCTGCAGCGCCGACGCCAGGTAAAGTCGCACAACGGGAGACGGATCGCTGACCGCCAGCTCGTGCAGACGCTTGCCGGCACCTTCGGAAACTGCACCGTTTTCAAGATCGAGCTGAATGGCCCAGGCACGCAGGTATTCGGAATCACGACCGGATTCGCTGAGCAGCTTGAGCGTTGTCGGAGCGTCGACGCCGTTTGTCGCGTGCAGAGCCCAGAGTCCCCGCAGTCTCTGCGGTACCGAGCGGCCCGACAGAGCGATCTCACGTAGTTTTTCGGCAGACGTCGCAGCACCACGCTCCATCAGCAGACGCCGCCCCATGCGGACATACCAGTCGTTTTCGTGCAACTGCAGATCGACCAGCTCGTCGTCTGAGGCAGTCGACAGATCGACTCGTTTCGGCTTCTGATCGCCGAATGTCACGCGGTAAATCCTTCCGTTCGTCCGATCCCAGATCTCCGGTTGGTGACGATGGCAGGCGTTCTTGTCGTACCAGTCGATCAGATACACACTACCGTCCGGCCCGTACTTCAGGTTGATGCCGCGGAACCAGCGGTCGTTGGCAAACAGGAAATCGCGACCGTGCGTGCCGACAAAGCCGGAGCCCTTGCGCACCAGCAGGTCGTTGTTGATCCGGTTGCCGTGGATATTCGACATGAACAGCGTGTTGCGGTATCGCGTCGGCCAGTTGTCGCCGAGATAGATCATCGCGCCGCAGTGAGCGTGGCCACCGCCGGCCGCGTGCGTGTCGTTATGAGACGCTGCCTCGTTGCGGCCCCACCAGGCATGGTCGCGGATATTACCGGCGTAGTGAGCATGATCGGCGATCGTCTTGATGTCGTCGTAAGTGTGCGGATTGAAGTGCTGCCCGCCCTGACGGTGATAACGGGCTCCCTGAATCATGTGAAACAGGTGCGGAATCACGCAGGCGGTGATGAAGGTCTGTCCGTGATCGTTGAAGTCGACGCCCCACGGGTTGCTCGATCCATGAGCAAAAACTTCAAGCTCGTGCCGCATCGGGTGGTAACGCCAGACCCCCGCGTTCAACCCCTGCCTCTGCTCGTCTGGAGTCCCCGGCTTGCCGACCTTCGAGTGCGTAAACACACCGTGGCAGCCATACAGCCAGCCGTCCGGTCCCCAGATGAACGCGTTGAGCGTTTCGTGAGTATCCTGCCAGCCAAAGCCGTCGAGCAGTACCGTCGCGCCGGCCGGAACATCATTCGGGAACGGGAGAGCCGAAACCCCTTCCCCCTCAGCCCTCGCCCCTTGCCCCTGGTCCGGCACGTCGTCGCCATCTCGATCCGGAATAAACATCAGATACGGAGCCGCTCCGACCCACACGCCGCCGAAGCCAACCTCCAGACCGCTGACCAGATTGAGTCCCTCAATGAAGACCTTGCGCGACTCGAACGAGCCGTCGAGATCCTTGTCTTCGAGGATGATGATCCGGTCCTTACCCTCACCGTCGGCCGCTCGTTGCGGGTAGGTGTACGCCTCTGCAACCCACAGCCGTCCGCGATGGTCGATCGTAAATGCCACTGGCTGATGGACAAGCGGCTCGCCAGCGGCAAGCTGCACCGCGAAGCCCGCTGGCACGGTGATCGCCTTTGCGGCGTCTTCCGGCTGCAGCCCTTCGTTCTGCGGCAGACCGTCGGTTGACGAACGCGCTGCCTGGTCGAACCGCAGCGGCTGCGCTCGTTGCCAGTCGAGATCCGATACCGTCCGTCGCTGCTGTGTGCTGACGAACGTGCCCTTTTTATTACCGACAACGATGTCGAGCGCGTCGTCGCCGTTCACGTCGAGTGCTTTAACCTCGACGCCGACACCGGACGCATCGTCAATCAGGTAAGGAACGAAGCCGACCGTCGGTTTGCCGTTGGAGTTCTTATTGCGAACGGTGCGGAACCAGTAGAGCACCGGCGGTGCGTCAGGCTCTGCGTCGCCCTTCGGGCCGTGAGCCCAGTACCGCTTGCCGGTGACGATATCCTTCAGCCCGTCGCCATCAATATCCGCGAGATCGACAGCGTGAAGCTGTGCGAAGTTGACGCCATAGGGATTGCCAGTCAGACGCGGATCACTGGGGGCCGTGGCGGCATTCGGACGCCAGCCATCGCCAGCCAGAATCTCGTGCTTCTGGAATGGGATGTCGCCGTCGCGCGTATCGATCGTTGGGTCGTTCGAACGGTTTTCATACCAGGCGAGCCCGAAGCCATGAGCGGCCAGCGATGTCAGCACATCGTTGTCACCGTCGCCATCGAAGTCGTACGCAAACATCTGAGCCCCACCAGGGCCGGAAAACTGGACGGCGTGCTTTTTCCAGAGCGGATCGCCTTTGAGTGACTCAGGCTGCTCCCACCAGCCGTTCTTTTCCAGCAGATCGAGCCGGCCGTCGCCGTTAACATCGCCGGTGCCGAGTCCGTGAGTAAAGCGCCCGCCCGCCGACTTGTCCGAGATTCTGTGGAACGTCCACTTCGCCGTGGGATCCTCGCGGTTGATCTCGGCGAAACCGAAGAAGCCGCCCGTGCTGCAGACGATGTCACGCTTCCCATCGCCGTTGATATCGACGAACTGCGGCGATTCGTTGTCGACAACGTCCATCACGATGTGCCGCTCCCAGAAGCCTTCGCGGCCTTTGGGATTCTCGAACCACGACGCGTCCTGACCGGGGAAGCCATAAACCAGCACGTCGATCCAGTCATCGCCGTTGAAGTCCTCGACGTAGCAGAAGAAGTTGTTCGAGTACCCCAGCGGGTTAAACGGCTTCGGCTCGTAAATGAGATGCTTCGTCTGGTAGCCCGGCCCTTCGTACCAGACCGGCCCGGAAACGATGTCGGCATGTCCGTCGCGGTTAATGTCGCCGGCCGTCGCCCCTTCGCTGAAGAATACGTCACTGAGCTGCTGCGTCT
Source organism: bacterium (assembly GCA_016124895.1). Taxonomy (GTDB): domain Bacteria; phylum Planctomycetota; class Planctomycetia; order Planctomycetales; family Planctomycetaceae; genus JAPOLP01. The sequence goes on along the minus strand of WGMU01000179.1, from coordinate 9,077 downwards.
GCCACTCGACAAGCACGCGATCTGCTGCGTGTCCGGTTGACAGATTGCTCAAAGCGAGCAGGGTCGAAGCCATCAGAGTCAGAAGCGGCGAGGAAAAAGTCAGTCGCATGGCCGGAAGTCCAGAATCGCGGAGAGAATGACAAACGCATCGCTGCGTGAGGATGCGACAGATTCGTCGAGCCACGCGACGACTGCAACCAGACGCGATGTCCAGCCGCTCGCTGCTCACTGCCGACAGTGGGGCCGCTCCGATAGCATCCCGCGATCAGCAAACCGACAGGGGGATGGAACAGAAGCAAACAGAGGTCACAGAGCCTCTGTACTCTCCGTTCTCTCCTGTTCAAAACAAGCATGTCGAAAGCGGCCCGATGTCCGACGATTCCCAACTCAGTACCACAGACACGCCTGCGGCCCCGTCAGGCAAAGGTCTGGCTCTGCTGCAATTGATCCGGTTGCCGACGGTGTTTTCCGCCGCTGCGGACATCGTGCTCGGCTTTCTGCTGACGCATCCGACGCTGGAGCCGGCCGGGACTTTCGGCCTGCTGCTGGTGGCGTCAATTTGCTTCTACTGGACGGGGATGATCCTCAACGACTTCTTCGACCGCGACGTCGACGCGCAGGAGCGTCCCGGACGGCCGATCCCGTCGGGTCGGATTTCCGCGAAGACGGCGTTACTGCTGGCTCTCGGGCTGAACATGGCCGGGATCGGTGTCGCCAGTCTCGTCGGCAATAACTCGCTGCTGATTGCGGCCGCTCTGACGATCACGGTCTGGCTGTACGATGGCCTGATGAAGAAGACCCTGCTGGCGCCGCTGATCATGGGCAGTTGCCGGTTTTTCAACGTGATGCTTGGCGCCAGTGCCTCGCCGACGGGAGAACTCTGGTGCCTGCCGCAGGTGCATGTGGCGCTTGGCTTCGGCGTCTACGTCGTCGGTCTGACCTGGTTCGCCCGGCAGGAGGCGAAGACGAGTCCTCGCAGTCATCTGCTGGCCGCAACGTTCGTCGTCAACCTGGGGCTCTGCACGCTGCTGGCCTTTCTGCTGCACGCTCCGGAACGGCAACAGCGAACGACAGCACTGTTTGTTCTGGTCGTGATCGCCGTCACCATCATCCGCCGCCTGATCCGCGCCATCAGCGACCCGACTCCTGAACGAGTCCAGATCGCCGTGAAAATCATGCTGCTCTCGTACATCACGCTGTCCGCGTCGATCATCCTGTTCGCCGCGGCCGACCCGGTCTACGCCGTGGGAGTCGCCGTTCTGCTGATCCCGGCCTTCCTGCTGTCGCGGAAGATCCCGATAACATGATTGAGGATCGCAAATGATGGCCACGAAAAAGCACAAAGAGACACGAAAACAGCGGCCTTCGTTTTTGTGTCTTTTCGTGTCTCCTGGCGGCCATCGCGCGGCAGCCCAGTCGTAGGCGAGTTTCTCTGAAACTCGCAGCGAGCCTGAGGAGACGATCGAACGCGCGTGGCAGATTCGTCTGACAGAATCCAAGTCGCCTCTGCGTTGCTGCAGGTTTCGGAGAAACCTGCCTACGGCTGTCCTCACCTGGCGTTGAGGGCAGTTTCGGCGTCGGCGAGTTCTTCGGTGCGGCGGCCGTAGTTGTGTTTCTCGATCAGCTCACGGGCGGCGTTGAGTTCGGTGCGTGGATCGCCGTCGGGCCAGAGGTCAGGGAAGGCGTGGGCGAGGCGGGCGCGGTGGAGGTGGACGTCGGCCAGGTAGAGCGGCATGGGGCCGCGCTCGGCGATCTGCTGAGCTTCGGACAGGTAGGTTTCCGGGAGGTCCGGTTCCCACCGGCCGGTTTGATTCTGGTCATCGCCGTCGAGGCGGCCGGTAGAAACCGGCCCTACAGCGCGCCACGCGGCAGCCAGCAGCGACGCCGTCAGCAGAGCTTTGGTGAGATAGTCCACCTGTCCGGCCTGGCGGAGGCCGTCAAGGGCCTGGTGCAGTTCGGTGGCGGCGGTGAGCAGGGTCGGGGGAGGGCTCACACGAAGGCACACAGGCACGCAGAGATTCTGTGTCGTCCTGGTCTTTGTGCCTTCGTGCCTTTGTGTGAGATTCGTCCGCCTGAAATTCGTCCGCGCTCGGTTCTGCGCCGATCTCCGACTCCAGGATCGATCGGTACAGAGTGGCTCGCGCCAGCGTCAGGTGATCCAGCGCGATGTCGAAGAGAAACTCGTGTGGGATCGCCCATTCGAGCGTTTGCGTGGCTCGGCGTTCGGCTTCGGTGCAGCCGGCGGGGGCGTCAGACAATGTAGGCCGGACCAAGCGGAGCGCCGTTCCGGCACTTTGCTGAGACGTGCTGCCGGAACGGCGCTGCGCTTGGTCCGGCCTACAAGCACAGAGCAGACACCGCCACGCCGCGCGTTCCGCCTCGGCCAGGATCAGGTCGCAGTAGCCGAAGCCCTGCAGTGAGTACAGCAGCGGAAACTGCGGCTGACGCTCGGCCTGCATCCGCTCGGCTTCGTCCAGCAGCGCGCGGGCTTCCGTGAGATCCGTACGACGGACTTCCGAGCCCGTCGCGTCTGCTGCGGTGGGCGACGGACGGGGAAGTCCGTCGTACAGACCTGCCGCCAGACCTGGCCCCTCACGACGCCCGCGCTGAAACAGGGCGTCGGCGAGCGCCGTGCGATTGACCATCTTCTGAAACGCATCGCCACTGCGGTCGGCATAGTCGACGGCCAGACGGCCGTCGGCCACCGCGTCCTGTCCATCAACGCTGTCGAGCAACCCCAGCGTCGACTCCAGCGCGCTCAGATTGCTGGCACTGATCGCAGCGTCCTTCCAATGTTCCAACTCAATTCGTCGTTCCATCCCGACGCGCATCGGCTCGCGGGCTTCGGCGAGGCGGCCGAGGGCGTGGAGGCGGAAGGCGGCTTCGTTGAGCAGCCAGGCTTGCCAGACTTCGCTCAGATGCGGAGACAGCCGCTGCCAGGGGGGACTCGAAAAACGAAGCCACTGCGCCCAGGTCCGCACCGATCGCCCCGAGTTTCTTCGTGCTGAAGGCGTCGCCGCTGCGCTGGATGCGGTCGCGGTAAACCTTGTCACACGCTTCCTGGTGTCGGTCAGCCAGGCAGCCGTGCGTGACGGCCTGGTACAGCGGCTGCAACCCCTCCAGCGTGTCGGGAAACTCTGCGGTCGTGTCGCGCAGATGATCGAACAGCCGCGAATGCGCGGCGCGGAACGCTGCGGGGTGCTGCTGCCTGAGCTGCTCGGCGAAGTACTCGCGGATCAGCGGATGGGCATCGACTCCCACGGCCTCCGAGTCCGGCTCCCGCACGATGGACAGCAGACCGTGGTCTGCGAGCTTCTGCAGCAGCTCCAGCCACTCGTCATCGTCCAGACCGATCAGGGAACCAGTGAGTTCCTCGATAGACGCTTCTCCGGGGACACTCTACCGGAGAGCCTGCAGACAGCCGGCATCGGCCGAGCGGTCAAACAGTCCGGTCAGCCGCAGGACAGCCAGTTGCCGCTGCCCCTCGACGCCGTGTCCCTCGAACCAGCGTTCGTACGCTTCCATCACGTTGTAAGCGTGCCCCTCCAGTTGCCGCTGGAACGCTTTGGTAAAGTCAATCCGATCCGTGCGACGAATGTCACCGCCGTGCGCCTGCCGCAGATAACCGCCCAGCAACTGCAGCGTCAGCGCATGGCCGCGCACTTTCTTCGCCGCGTCCAGCAGCAACGGATCGTCCGGAGCGAGGAGACTGCCGCCCGCGTGGTCCGCTCCTGACTGATGCAGCAGTTCGGCTCCGCGTTTCAGCCGCGACTTGATCAGTTCCACCAGCGGACGCTGAGCATCATCAACACGATTCGCGAGGTAGCTGCCGAGCACTCCCAAAGCGAGGCCACCGATCATTGTGGGTTCGGGCATGTTTTTTACTCGCTGGGTATGAAAACACGCGATCGATCAGACGATGCGGAAGAGATTCTGTGAATCGTGGAACGTGGCAATCGCAGTACACCGGCCATCCGGCAGGGCCGACTGACAACGTACGATCATGGTCCGTCAGTTCAGACTGTCAATCGTCAGCGATCGCGTCCTGCGTGCGTGGCCGGTAGCTTCGTGGAATGTCCGCCGCACCTGCGTCGGTCCAGGTTCTGGAAAAACAGGCCACTGCTGAACAGGACGCTGGCCGCGTGAGATGTCGTGTTGACACGATTTGGGTCGGAAGCAACGCTCCGGATTCGGTGAGACAGGGCTTTCAGAATCTCGCGGCAGGGACGTCGTTATGCGGCAATCGAACACTGTGAAAAAGCTGCAGGAGCGGCAGTGGCGGGGGATTGCGTGTGGGCTGCAGACGGGCGTCTGGCTCGTGGCTGCGGTCGTTCTGTCGCGACGAGTGTCTGGCGACGCCAGCGGATTGGCGACGCAGTGGGCGGCCTGCCTGGTTGGCTCGATCGCGATGGCGGTATCTGTTCTGGCGACAAGTCTGCTGAAGGAAGATGACGCGCGGACGTCGAACCCTGACAACGGGCTGCTGCCCGAGGCTCTCAGCCTGCTCCCCGGCATGATGCTCGGCCTCGCCCTGCTGCCACCCGGAAGCGGAGCCGGACTCGCAGCGTTGCTGGGCGTGTTTGCCGTCGCACTCGGGACGCAGGTTAGCTTCGCGTCGCTCAACCGGTCGCGAGAGATTCGCGCGCTGGAACCGGCTCCGCGCCGTTCTGGGGAGATCGCTAGTGAAGATGTTGGAACGACGCCATGCCTGGTCCGGCCTGCGACTGAGGCGTCTGTCGACGTCGGCGATTCCGGATCGTTGACCGCGAGCGATGCACTGTCGACCGAAGTCGACTCGATGTCGGAAGACGGTGCCCCGGCGAGTTTGCTTCGAAGCGGGCCGGAAACGCGGCAGTGGATGTCGCGTTCGGTGCAGGAGGGCTACGAGGTCGTCGAAGGCGAGACGCGGGTACGTTTTGAACCGGGTCAGCGGCTCGTCGCCCTGCATCTGCCGTTCTCTCCGCCACTCACGGCGGCGCCAGAATTCGAGTGCGAGTGTCTCGACGACGTCGCCGTCAGCTTTAGAACGACCGCCCGGCACAGTTACGGAATCCGCGTCGAGGTCTCCCGATCGGGCAGTCTCGATCAGCCGGCAGTCGCAAACATCGGCTGGACCGCGAGTGCCGAGTCAACTGCTGCTGAGTCGCTCACCGAGTCGCGTTTGCCTGCCTGCGATGCGGCATAGCGACGGCTTCGCAGTCTGTTGAAAGCGTCTGCCCGGACGTGGGTCAGGCAGCCTGTCTGTCATTGGCGTCGACGAAATGCGGCGTGTGTGACGACAGGCAGAATGCCTATCTCACATTTCCGACGGACTGTTCAATTACGCGTTGAGTGATTGCTGCTCGAAAGACGGCGTCGCCAACCGTTGCAACCGCGACAATCTCAACCGCAGCGATCTCCGTCGCCGGCTGCGGCAGGTCGCGGAGTTTGACCAGGTCTTTCAGTGTGGTCAGCAGCAGATCGGCCGAGTGCTCGGTTGCCAGCGCGGCCAGTTCGGTGAGGTCGGTTTCCGAGTAATGCCAGTGGTCGGGGAACGCTCGAAACGCGGCGACGTCGAGACCGAGCGTTTCGACCGTTGCCCGAAACGCGTCCGGGTTTCCGATCCCGGAAAAGACGACGGCGCGGCGCGGTCGTGATGCTGAAGCGTCGCTCGCGGGTTCGTCGTCTGCTGACTGAGTCGCCGTCGGATGAACAACTCCCGTGACGTGCTCACTGGCGGCGTGGATCAGCAGCGAACGCAGCCCCGTTGGCTGAAACGCGATCTCGACCCGCGGCGCGTCGGGACTGAAGCGTCGAATGTCGCGCCAGATGGCGTCGAGCGATGCCGGTTCGACCAGGTCAGCCCGCGTCACGGCGATCAGATCAGCGCGGCGCAGGCCGGATCGCGGTTCGCGCAGCAGGCCGCGCGGCAGGATGGCTCCGTAACCCCACGGATTGGTGGCATCGATCAGAACGATGTCGAGCGTTCGCCCGAGACGCCGATGCTGAAACGCGTCGTCAGCGACGATGACGTTACAGCCGTGCTCGGCGACAGCGATCTCGACAGCAGCAGCGCGATCGCGATTCTGAACGTGCGGCACGCCGGGGCACAGAACGTCGAGCACGCGGCGCTCGTCGTTGCCTGCGTCGTCGAGCGACCGGTAGCCGCGGCTGACGATACCCGGCTTCAGCCCGGCCTGCTGAAGCTGCTGGACGACGCGCGCGACAACCGGCGTCTTGCCGGTACCGCCGGTCGTCAGATTGCCAACGCTGATAACGGGCACCGTCGGAGAATGAACACGGCGCAGGCCCCAGTCGAACAGCCGGTTTCGCACGGTCATCACCGCGGCGTACGGCCACGAGACCACGCGGAGCAGAAAACGGAGCAGCCTTCCTCCCGGAATGGGCTGCCCCGCGATCAGTTTCAGAAACTGCTGTTCGTTCATGGCTCCGCCGGGCTGAGCAACGCAGGCCGTTTCTGTGGTCACCGTGCCAGAACGCCGACTCTCGCCGGGTCGCAAAAATCGCCCAGACTTTCGGCTGGCACGAGATGCCGAAACGATGCGCGAGTTTTGCGATCAGCGGAAATCTCCAGGACGTTGCGTTCCCAGCCTCGCGAACCCGCCGCGCACGGCGTCCGCCTGCGTCGTCTGAATCGGTTGTGACGACGGCGCGGGGCGACCGTACCGGATCGGTTCTTCGGCTGCAATCGGCTGAAGGTTTCGCTCAAGAAGGGTCAAAGCCGGACTCCCGAGCGGTCGATAAAGACGAGTCGGACCCGATTCTCTGCCACGCCGGCCAGCCGTTTCTGCGACGGTCCGGCCAGCGTCTTCCGGTCACCGAGACCCGCTGCATGGCCCGCATCGAACTGCCTCCCTGCCTGGACGACCTGGAGCTTGAGGCCGCGGAACCCCGCGAGCCGCTGCTCCCGTACTGGGCCGAAGCGCGCGAGCCGCTGTCGTGTCTGATCTTCCTGCTGCCGATCCTGCTGGCGTACGAAGTCGGCGTGCTGTGGCTCGGCAACGATAAGGCGAACGGGCTTCGCAACGGGGCCGACTTCTGGATGCGCGGCTGGCTGGAACAGGCTGGAGCCCAGGCCTTCATCCTGCCGGTGCTGCTGGTTGGAATCTTTCTCGGCTGGCATCGCTACGGAAAATATCCGTGGCGCATCTCTCGCGAAACGCTGGTCGGGATGTTCGCCGAGAGCCTGCTGCTGGCCGTCGTCCTGCTGTTCGTCGCCCAGCTCCAGGATATGGCGTTTCAGTGTTTCTTCCCGAGCGAAGTCTCGATCCGCGAGGGCATGGCCGGCGAACGTCCACTGCTGGCCATCGATGCGAAACTTGGCCAGCGAATGATCAGCTATCTGGGCGCCGGAGTTTACGAAGAGGTCATGTTCCGGCTGCTGCTGATCCCGGCGTCGCTGCTGGTCCTGACGCGAGCGTTCCGGATGCCGGGCAAATGGGCTGCGGTGCTGGCAGTCTTTCTGACGAGCCTGGCGTTTTCGGTCGCCCACTATGTCGGCTCGGGAGGAGAAGCGTTCTCGCTGTTCAGCTTCACCTTCCGCACGACGGCCGGCTGCTTCTTCGGAGCCGTCTTCCTGCTGCGCGGCTTCGGCATCACTGTCGGCTGCCACGCCCTCTACGACGTCATGGTCGGCCTGCTGATGAGTGCGTGAAACAGGCTGCCTGCATGTTTGACGCGAAGCCACAGGCGATGGCGTTTGATTCTGCGACGCCGTCGCCTGCGGCTTCGGGTCAAACGACTGCGTCCAGGTCCAGGCGAATCTGTGAAGACTTTCCCTGCGACGCCAGTCAGCTTAGAAACCAACTTGGAATCTGCTTTCGGTTTCTGAGGACTCGCCGATGTCGCTGCGAAAACTGACGTTCGTTGCCTTGCTGGTTGCCTTCGCTGTGAGTTTTCCGCAGCCAGCGGTCAACGCTGCCGAACGGCGTGAGCCGTTTGAGCTGCTCGATGGTGACCGCGTCGTGCTGCTGGGCGGGACGTTTTTCGAGCGGGCTCAGCGGTACGGCTATCTGGAAACGGCGCTACAGCTTCGCTTTCCGGACCGGAAGTTCTCCGTCCGCAATCTCGGCTGGAGCGGCGATACTGTCTTCGCCGAATCCCGTGGCATCTTCGACGCACCGGAGAAGGGCTACGCCCGGATGATCGAGCAGGTCAAAGGGCTGAAGCCGACCGTCATCTTCCTGCACTACGGCGGAAACGAAGCCTTCAACGGCGAGGCCTACCTCGACACCTTCGTCAAACAGTACGAAAAGCTGCTCGACGATCTGGCTCCGACCGGCGCCGAAACGGTTCTCGTCTCGCCGCTGCCTCTAAGCCAACGTCTGGGTCCGATGCCAGACGTTTCCAGTACGAATCGAGTCAGGGCGAAGTTCGGAAAAGAAGTTGCCCGCATCGCTGTTCGGCGGTCTCTGCGATATCTCGATATCTCAGAAGATCTGGGAGACGACAGACTTCCTGCATTCGAGTCGATTCTGTTGCCGGAAGTCTTCACACACGACGGCGTGACGTTGACGCAATCGGGCTACCTGTATGCGTCTTTGGCGTTCTGCGGCAGGTTGTTCGATGACCTGAAGTTGGAAGCAACGGATGAGTTCAAGCTTCTGAATGGTTCTTCCGGCGTATCAGGAATACGCGATAACCCCAATGAACCCCAAAGACTAAGGGTCACAGAACTTTCAGGAGAGGGCCGATGCCGGGCTGTCCTGAGCGTCAAGCCCGGAGCATCTCAGGCAGGTGGCCTTGTGATTGAGTTCTCGGATCAGATTCCAAAGGGAGAATACCAGCTTCATGTAAATCGAGCCCTGCAATGGGAGTTCGATTACTTTCCTCATGAACCGTTGTCTGTTGTGCCGCTGGTTTTCCTTTTTGATGGGCTCCGGAAAGCCGTCATCGAGAAGAACGAGATGTACTTCCATCGCTGGCGGCCGCAGAACGTCACTTACCTCTTTCTGTTCCGCAAGCACGAGCAGGGAAACAATGCGAAAGAGGTCGAGGAGTTTGAAGAGATCGTCGCGAAGCTCGATGACCGCATCTTTGAGCTGAAGCAGAAGGCCACGGAAGTGACGATCGAGATC
>WGMU01000092.1 GCA_016124895.1 bacterium | reverse complement strand
GGCCATGACGCAACCGCGGGGGCATCCACCTCTCTGCCTCGACTTCAGCCGACCAGACAGTTGAAAGATGCCTGTCTGATTACTGGACCTGGCCGAATGCCGCGTTGCGGAACGTCTCCTGCGCTTTCGCTCCGTTTCCGGGGAAGCCGGCGTGCTGGACAAGCCAGAGGGTGACCAGGCCGCGGTCGGTGTGAGCCGTCGTGTTCGTCGAGTAGGCGCCGCCGTGGCCGAAGCTGGTCGGACTGACTGAGAAACCGAATCCGTAACTCTGCTGCAGATCAGCCGGGGTCTGGCGGCTCGTCAGGGCTTTGACGGCGGCTTCGGTCAGATAGCGTTTGCCGTCGAGTTCTCCTCCGTTGAGCAGCATCTGGTAGAAGCGGCAGACGTCGTGCGCGGTCGAGAACAGACCACCAGCCGGCATCGGGAAACGCTGCGCGCGATCGGTCAGCGGGTAATACAACTGGCTGATCGGCGTGACTTCGAGACCCTGCTTGTTCGTGCCGGGTTTGTACGCCTTCGCGATTCTCGCGGCCTGAGCTTCCGTCGGCCAGAACGTCGTGTCCGTCATGCCGAGCGGTTTGAACAGCCGCTCGTCGAGGAATGACTCGAACGGCTGTCCGCTGACAACTTCGATAATCCGCGCCGCTGTGTTGATCCCCGCGTTGCTGTACTGGTACTTCGTGCCGGGCTCGAACAGCAGCGGCGTCATCGCGTAACTGCGGACGCGGGCCGACAGCGGAAACAGGTCGAGCGTTGGTTCTTCGAGCGCCGACTTGAACGGCAGGCCGCTGGTGTGTGAGAGGATCTCCTTCACCGTAATCGGATGCTGCGGCCGCTTCAGCAGAACGTGCTCGTCGTCTTTTTCAACCTGCAGCATCTGGCCGCGAAACTCAGGCAGGTATTTTTCGACCGGATCGTCGACATGCACCTTGTCTCCGTCGACGAGCATCATCAGCGCGGCGGCGGTGATCGGCTTTGATTGCGACGCGATCCAGAACAGCGAGTCTGTCTGCATCGGCTTCTGCGCTTCGATATCCGCCCAGCCGACGGCTTCAAGACTGATTACCTTTTCGCGGTCGGCAACGACCATCACTGCGCCGGCGAGTTCGTGCCTGTCGACAAACGGCTGCACCGTGGCCGCGAGCGACGACTGCTGTGCGAACAGGCTGCTGGCACTCCCATGCAGAAACAGAACGAGCGACGTGAGAAGCATCAGGCGTCGAAAGACCGGAGTTGAGATCGACATATCAGGCGTGCCCTGTTGACAAGTGGCTTTTCCGGGAAAGTTCCAATCGGACATGCAGGAAGATCAACTGCAGAAAGATGAGGGCAGAAAAATCACAGAAATAGCAAACCGTCCATTTTTCTGTCCCGCTCCTGCTGCTTCAAAGATTCCTGTTTCAAAAACGCGAGTCGGAGACGCGGCGGCTTTGAATGTTTCCCTGCCCCGGAATCGTCGTTACTCCGACTTGCGAACCAGCAGAGCCTGATAGCCGCCGTCGGAGGGCTGGCCGGGGATGAACTCGAGGACTTCCTTGAGCTGGAAGTCCGGATGACCGGCCAGAAACGAGTTCACAACCGCTGAGTTTTCTTCCGGTTCGATGCTGCAGGTCGAGTAGACAATGCGGCCGTTCGGCGCGAGACGTTTTGCCGACTCCGTCAGAAGTTTGAGCTGCAGGCCGCTCAGTTCGAGAATGTCCGGCGTGCCGATGCGCGAACGGACTTCCGGACGCTTGCCGATCACGCCGGTGTTCGAGCATGGCGCGTCGATCAGGATCGCGTCGAACGGGCCGGTGGGGAACTCACTCAGGTCGGGCGGAATGCGGAGCGGTTTGATAATGTCGAGTTGCAGTCGCCGGGCGTTTTCTTCGACGCGTCGCAACCGTCGCCCATCAACGTCGGAAGCAACGATGTGCCCTTCGTTGTTCATCAGTTCGGCCAGGTGCGTTGTCTTCGTACCCGGAGCGGCGCACAGGTCGAGCACGGTTTCGCCCGGCTGCGGAGCCAGCAGCAGCGAGGCCGACATCGCCGTCTCGTCCTGCACCGTGAAGTCGCCGTCGGAAAAGCCGGGCAGATCGACGACGCGCAGCGGACCATCATAGAAGATCGCATCAGGAAGCTGGCCAGGGCCGAAGTCGTTTTCGCTGCCAGGTCCGAGCGTCTCAGCAAAGCGGGCGAGCAGTTCGTCACGTGTGCCGTGCCGTCGGTTGACCCGCAGCGACAGCGGCTGCCGCCGCTCGAACCATTCCGCCAGCCGGAACAGTTCCTCGGTCGAGAATCGTTGCGACCAGCGATCAATCAGCCACAGCGGCAGTCCGAACGCGCGCGCGAGGTACTGCTGCGGTTCGGCTTTCGGATCGGGCAGAATCGGCTTCTGAAACCGGCGATAGCGAATCTGCGTGTGCCGGCTTGAGTGGATTTCAGGTTCGCCGTCCGCAGCGAAAGTCGCTGAGTCGTTCGGCGAGGCTGGCTGAAACTCTTCACGAGTTTCGCCGCCTACGGAGTCCGCTTCCTGCAGCTTCGACGTCAGGCACTCGACGGGCACGGCGTCGAACGCCGGCGTTTCGAGAAACTCATTCGTCACGTGCCGGCCGATGGTGCGCAGGATGCCGTTGAGAAAGCCGCTCCAGCGCGGCTCGCGCAGCCAGTGAGTGAGCTGCACGGTCTCGTCGACCGCGGCGTGCTGCGGAATTCCGGTCGTCAGCACAAGCTGATAAACACCGAGCTGCAGCAGCGTCCACAGCGCCGGTTCCGTCTGAGCCCGGCCGCGCGTGACAAACTGGTTGAGGATCGCGTCCAGTGTGTCCTGCCGCCGCACGACTCCATAAACCAGTTGCGTGACGAGCCGGCGATCGAGCTGCGAAAGATTGATCCGCTGCTTCGCTGACGGCTTTGACTTCGTGGCTTTCGGAGCCGGTCGAGCAATGCGGCCAGCGAGCGGCGGTCGCTTCATAAAGTCACGACGTTCACCTTCGAGCCGTTCCTCCAGAAGCTGACCGACGAACGTTCCCGTCTGCTTGTACTCGTCAATAATGCTGAACGCGAGCTGCCGCGCCGTCGTCGCCTTCGGAGCTGGACCATCGCCGCGCTGCTTCGACGACTGATGCCGCCGCTGGCTGACTTCGCTCTTACGGAAACGGAGTGGGTCACGTTTTTTCATGGCGGAAGATCAGCGGCAGGACGGTAACGATCAACAGACGGGCGCATGTCCGGGCGGGCTCGACAGCAACGCGCCGGCTGACCGATGAAGCGATTCGAAGAACGCACCAGACAACGCGGCGGAGTATCCCGCGGCAGGTCTCCATTCACCACTGACCTGACGTCAAAGACAACCTGCTTTCGACTTTTTATAGTCCTGCGCGACCGAGTCACCGGACGTCGACGATGATCGCATCGTCTGACGCTGTTGCGATGTGGTTGCCTGAATCCGGTGAAAACCGCCGAGTGACAACAGACGGCTGCCGGCACACTGAACATATTCCCGACACGAACTCTCAGAAACCCTGGAGACTGACATGCCCCGACTGTCCCTGAACCTGCTGATTCTGGCAGTGACCGCGCTGTTGACGGTGGCAGAGACCGCTGCCGCGGACGACTCGAAAGGCGAATGGACGCCGCTCTTCAACGGCAGGGATCTCACCGGCTGGCACAACCCGTACGACTGGGGCAAGGCCGAAGTCGTCGATGGCGAAATTCACCTGACGGCCGATAAGAAGTTCTTCCTGTGTACCGACGGGAAGTTCGCCAACTTTGTGCTCGAAGGCGACGTTCATCTGCCGGAAGGCCCGGCCAATTCGGGTTTCATGTTCCGCTGCCACGTCGAAAAGAACCGCGTGTATGGCTATCAGGCGGAAGTCGATGGCTCCGAACGTCGCTGGTCCGGCGGTCTGTACGACGAAGGCCGCCGCGCCTGGCTGTGGCCCAGCCAGAGCGGCCGGACGAAAGAGGAAGCGGCTCTGAAGCACGAAGCCGAATCGCAGGCGTACTTCAAAAAGCCGGAAGTTCGGGACGCTCTGAAACGCAACGACTGGAACACCTATCGCGTGACCTGTCAGGGCAACCATCTGAAGATTGAAGTCAACGGCATCACGACGACGGAGTACACGGACGACACCGACGCGTCCGGTTATATCGCCATCCAGCATCACGGCGAAAAGGGCCAGACGTACCGCTTCCGGAATCTGAAGATCCGAGAGCTCGCCGACTGATCAAAATTCATCAGTGACGCCTTGTATATTTGCATGTGACCTCGGTAGTATCGCCGCTCCTGTTCAGTCCCGTCAGTACGTTTGTGTTTTGTTTCTTCCGACCAGCCTTCTGTCCGGCACACTGACGGTTCTGCCAAACTGAACTTCTTTTCTTTGTCTGAACGAGCGATTCGGTTCCTGACCAGCCTTTGGTGAGCGTCGTTCGTGACATCGCCATCCGCCCGTCTGTGAATCTTCGCTCGTTCCTGGCATCTGGAGGGGCGATGTCGATTCGGGCTACGTGCGAAGAATGTTTCTCTGAGTTCCAGGCAAGAGATGAACACGCCGGTCGCACGGTGAGTTGCCCCGACTGCGGGGCAGAAATGCAGATTCCAGTTCCGCGGCAGCGTCAACGTCGCAGTCCCTCGCGAGGTGCTCCGCCGCGAAACTCGAAGAGTCGCGCCCGCAGGCGACCTCAACCGTCAGCCGGAATTCCGCCAGTGGCGTACGCGGGAATCGGAGCGGGCGCCGCGCTCATCGTCGGCGGCATCGCGTTCTTCCTGTTCAGCGGCGGCAGTTCAACCTCTGAATCCGGACGACAGATCGCGCAGATACAACCGAGCGAACCGTCTGTTGCCGCGTCGGCTGATCCAGCCAGCAATGCCGGCTACGCGCCAAGGATCGCTTTGAAACCAGAGGCATCCACAGGTCAGTCAGCGTCGTCCGGTTCCGTCAGCACCACGTCTTCCGGCAGTCCGGATCTCTCTTCAGCAACCGCATTGACATCGACGAACAGCGTTCAGTCAGTTGGAACGAACGTCTCACGGTCAGCAACTTCAAGCGAGGGATCGACAGCGACAGACTCATCGACTTCCAATGAAGGAGATCCGGCGGCGGCGCTGACCGGCGAGCCGCGTCGAAGTGAACCGTTCCCCAGTCTGGCTGACCTGATTGAATACGTTGAGCCCTCAGTTGTTCGCGTAAACGTCTACAGCAAAGAAGGCAGAGGCAACGGCAGCGGGTACATCGTCGACCGTGACGGCACGCTCGTCACCAACCGCCACGTCATCGAAGGCGCATCGCGAGTGACCGGCGTGTTTGCGGGTGACAAAACTGAGTACCCGATTACAGGGCTGTACTCGATCGACGAAAAGAAGGACATCGCGATTCTGAAAATCGAATGTCCAGCTGAGAAGCTCAAACCACTGTTGATCGCGACGGACACTCCACGCAAGGGCGAGGATCTGGTTGCGTTTGGTGCGCCGCTCGGACTCGACTTTACGGCCAGTGAGGGCATCCTCAGTGCGACACGCGACGCTGAAGACCTCGCCAAGATGGGCCTCTCCGGGCATGAAGGCGTCTGGATGCAGCACACGGTGCCGATCTCGCCCGGAAACAGTGGCGGTCCGCTCGTCAATATGAAGGGCGAGCTGATCGACATGAACACGATGCAGTTTACGATCGGTCAGAATCTGAACTTCGCCATTTCGGCCGTCGACGTCGCCGATGCCCTGCTGAAGAAGTCGAGCGTGAAGCCGCTGCAGTCGGACTCCGTCCCTGTGCTCGCACGCCACGACGACGACGAAGATGATGTCCCGAAGTTCCAGGTCGTCGACATTGTTGGCACCGAGAAAGCAAAGGAGTTTCTCGGCAAGCTCGACCGGATGCAGATCATCATGCTGGCACTCGGTTTCGACCCGACCCGGCGCGTGACCGCGACCGTTCGATCTGACCTGGAAGAATCGATCGAAAAGGCCGACGTCAAACCGTCGTCTCGCTCGGAAGCACGCATGTTTGTAGGCATGAGGTTGCGTTCCGCCGCAGGCGTTGCCGGCACACAGTCGGTCAGCATTATGACGATGGTCCATTACCTCGACATCAGTGGCGAGAGGCCGACGGTCTACCTGATCTGGAATGAGGAAGAGACTGTCGGAACCGTCGCTGGCCAGGCATTCCTGCAGGGCGTCGTACCCGCACGGCTGCGATCAGGCATCAAGTCGCACTTCCGGAAATTCATGGGCGCGGTCAACAAGTCGCGCCGTGAGCAGGAAGAGAAATCCTGATGGTGAGTTTCTAGAATGCTGCCGTGACCTGCCCGCGGTGCTCATCCGCAGCAGGCGCGGCCATTCTGACTCACTCGATTTCCTGACTTCCGCAGTAAACGCGCATGACCGAGGAACTGCCTGAACCAGATGCCGCTGATACTGAGCTGGCGGAACTGCTTGACGAGTACCTCAGTGCCATTCAGCGCGGCGATGCGCAGTCAGCCAACGCGATTCTGCAGCAACGACCGGAACTTGCGCCGTTTGCCGTTCCGTTGCAGACGCTCGAGGCGATGACGCCAGACCTGGAATTCGGGTCGACGCTGCTCGATGTGCTTCGTCAGGCAACCGATCCCGATCAGAACGAACCCGCCGCGGCGACCGGTTCGCAGCCGAATCCGGGAGTTGGTTTTGAGGACGATGCAACGGTCGTGTTTCGGTCCGGTGAATCGATTGACGGCACTGCCGGACTCGACCCGACGCTGCGTCAGAGGAGATTTGGTCGCTTCGAGCTGCAGGAGGAACTCGGTCGCGGCGGGATGGGCGTTGTCTATCGTGCGCGGCAGATTGATCTCGATCGGACCGTCGCCATCAAAATGATCCTCGTCAACCGACTGGCATCACGTGAGGACATCCGGCGCTTCTATCAGGAAGCGCAGGCGGCTGGCCGGCTCAGCCATCCGAACATTGTCGGAATTCACGAAGTCGGCGAGGTGCTCGGCCAGCACTATTTCTCGATGGACTGCATTGAGGGCCGCGGGCTGAATGAACTGCTCGCCGCCGGGCCGGCGCGGTCGGCCGTGGCAGCGTCGCCAGGCGATTCAGCGGTTCAGACCTCGCCAGCAGGCAACGAGTCTCGCAGTCGAAAGGCGATGACAGCTTCCGGTCCGCACGACGTGCTGACGTTCGACCAGTCCGCCCGGATCATTCGCGATGTCGCCCGGGCTGCCGGCTATCTGCATCGCCACGGAATTGTTCATCGCGACCTGAAGCCATCGAACATCCTCATTTCCGACTCCGGCCATCCCTATGTGACAGATTTCGGTCTCGCTCAGGTCAGCCGTAATGACGGATCGCGGACGGGATCGGGACTGATCGTCGGCACGCCGAACTATATGTCGCCAGAACAGGCGGCAGGCCGGCTCGACGACGTCGGCCCGCACAGTGATATCTACAGTCTGGGAGTCATCCTGTATGAGGCGCTGACCGGGAGACTGCCGCATCACGGGCCAAATGCCCTGGAGACGCTGGTTCTGGTGATGGAGGCCGATCCGGAACTGCCGCGGCGATTCAATCCCTACGTCTCGCGGGATCTGGAGGCAATCTGCCTGAAGTGTCTGGAGAAGAATCCGGAACGGCGCTACCAGTCCGCGGAGGAACTGGCGGAAGATCTCGATCGCTATCTGCGCGGGGAAACCGTCGCCGCCAGTGCTCAGGGACTTTATCACCGCTGGCGTCGCTGGATGCGCCGCGAGCCGGCCCTCGCGTCGCGCTGGGCAGCAATCGCGCTGGGTGGCCTGATCATTCAGTGTTCCTGGCTGACGGGCGACATCGGTGACCTGAAGCACGACGTGATTCTGCGGTTACTCGGATTCTGGGCGCTGTCGGCGTTTCTCTTTCAGCGACTGCAGCACAGCGAGACCGTCGCGAATGTCTCGCGTTATGCCTGGCTGGCGTCCGATGCTGGTTTCGTGACGCAGATGCTGCTCATTGCGGCAGAACCAGTCGGCCCGATGCTCATCGTCTACCCGCTGCTGATTGTTTCGTCCGGTCTGTTTTTTCACGAAGGACTGGTTCTGTTCATGACCAGCGTGTCGCTGGTTTCCTACGCGACGTTTCTCTGGCTGCGCCCCGTCGAAGCAACCCCGTGGCATTACCCGTTGATCTTTGCGGCCATTCTCGTCCTTATTGGAATTGTTGCGTCGCACCAGGTTCATCGACTTCGGACGCTGAGCCGTCACTTCGGTTCCTGAGCAACGGTGGCCGACTTCGCGGCGAGGTGATCTGTCAGAAACCTGACGGCCAGGTCACACAAGCTTGCTTCACGACAGAAAAGTGGGCGAAACTGTCCATTCAATTCTCGCGGCCGGAATCCGGCGACTCTGATCTTCATCTCACCTGAACTCAAGCGGGCACGCTGATCGGCCAACAGGACCCTCACCTCGATGCGCTGGGAACAGAAAGTTCAATCTGCAGCAGACAGCGATATCGGCCTGCGCCGGAAGAACAATCAGGATGCGTTCACTGTCCAGTTCAGCTCCAGCGTCGAGGACTGGCAGCGACGCGGGCACCTGTTCATTGTTGCGGACGGAATGGGCGGACACGCGGTTGGCGAACTGGCCAGCAAGATGGCCGTTGATTCCATCCCGCTGACCTATTTCAAAAGCCGGAACGAATCGATCGCTGAAGCGCTGACGGAAGCGATCGAAAAAGCCAACGCAGAGATCCATCAGCGCGGTATGGAAAACCGCGACTTCAACCGGATGGGGACCACCTGCGTCGCTCTCGTACTGTGCCACAAAGGGGCAATCGTCGGGCACGTGGGCGACAGTCGCTGTTATCGCGTCCGAGGTGACCGCATCGAGCAACTGACGTTCGACCACAGCCTCGAATGGGAACTCACGCGTGCCGGCCGACTCAAGCCGGGCGAGGCGTTTCTGCCGGAAGCCAAACACGTCATCACTCGGTCACTTGGTCCGGAACCCGCTGCCGATGTCGACATCGACGGACCGTTTATCGTTTTCCCAGGTGATCGCTTCCTGCTGTGCTCCGACGGTCTGACGGGACACGTTCCCGATCACGAAATCGGAATGATCGTTCATTCGCTGCCGCCGGATGAAGCTGCCCGCCTGCTGATCAATCTGGCGAATATGCGCGGCGGCTCGGACAACGTCACAGTGGTGATCGCCGACTGCGGGCCGCTGCCGGAAGGCGGAGCAGCTCCCGCGCCGGAAACTCCACAGCAGCCAGTCGAACCTGCCGTCGGCGCGTTCTGGATGCTGTTCTTCTGGCTGACGATTCTGGTCATCGGCATCGGTGCTGTCCTGATCGCCACAAGACACTGGATCGGCGGCGGAGTATTTACCGGACTGGGAGCCGCTTCGCTGTTCGCGCTGATTGCCCACTGGCAGCGGAAACGCCCTGTCCCGATGGGCAATATGCCGGATACCGAGATTCCGCCGCAGACGTACCGCGAGGCCAGTGCCAGACCCACGCAGGAATTCCTGGCCGGGCTGGCGAGACTCAAGCGGGAACTGCGCGAGCTGGCGGCCGATGAAAACTGGACGATCGACTGGCCGGCGCATGATCGTGCCGTCGCTGCCGCCCGCGAGGCGCTCGACAGGAAACACGTCGCGCGGGCAATGTCTGAAATCGGAAAGGCGGTCGATTGCCTGATGACCGGCCTGCACGCGCATCGGAAAAAAGTTCGTCTCGCTAAAATGGCCAGCGAACACGCCGAAGCCGACCAGCGGGCTGCCGAACAACTCGCAGCCGAACTGCGGGAAGCAGAACAGGCAGAGGTTACCGAACACGATGCCGAACTGTCCGAGGATTAATCCGGACAATCGGCAGTGCGACACCGGACGATTCTCTCAGTGTCAGTCAGTCAGCCAAATGGAGTGATGGAGCGATTGTGAGCGAAGGGACTGCCAATCAGTCGTCAGAGCCAGAAGTCTGGACTGTCAAACGCGTCCTCGACTGGACGATCGGCCATTTGCGGAAGCACGGCTGTGAATCGGCTCGACTGGACGCCGAAATTCTGCTGGCGCACTCCCGCTGCTGCCAGCGCATCCAGCTCTACACGCAATACGACGCGCCATTGACACCGGAAGAACGCTCGAAAATGCGTGACCTGGTCAAGCGGCGGGCCGGGCACGAGCCGGTCGCCTATCTTGTCGGGTTCCGTGAATTCTTCGGCCTCGATTTCGAGGTTGAGCCTGGCGTTCTCATTCCGCGGCCGGATACGGAAACGCTGGTCGTTCGTGCTCTCGAACTGGCACGTGAAATCGCTGCGCCGCGGATTCTCGACCTCTGCACCGGCTCGGGCTGTGTCGCGGCGGCCATCGCGGAGAACTGTCGAAACGCGGTCGTCACGGCGGTCGAACTTGACGATCAGGCATTCGCCATTGCGTCGCGGAATCTCGCAAAGCACGAACTGGCTGACCGCGTCACGCTCCTGCAGGGCGACCTGTTCGAGCCACTGCCCGATGGCGAACTGTTCGACCTGATCGTGAGCAATCCGCCTTACGTGACGACCGCGGAACTGGATACGCTTCCGCCCGATGTTCGGCTGCACGAACCGCATCGCGCACTGGACGGCGGAGTCGACGGTCTCGACATTGTGCGACGGATCATTGCCGAGGGGCACTCTCGGCTGAAATCCGGCGGCGCACTGCTACTCGAAATCGGTTCCGAACAGGCAGCGACTGTGGAAGAGTTGTTCGCTCAGGCAGGCGCGTTCGAGCCGGCGATCGTCGAAAAGGATCTGGCAGGACATTGCCGGGTCGTCTGGGCGAGGAAGCGTTAGCGCCAAATCGGTCGGCGCCAGGAGGTCCAGGGATGGACATGTTTGTCGTGCAGGGTGGGACGCCTCTGCAGGGGCGAGTCCGCGTCAGCGGAGCGAAAAACGCGGCACTGCCAATCATGGCGGCCTCGATCATGGCTGACGAAGCCGTCACGCTTCGCGATGCGCCGGATCTCGTCGACGTGCGGACGCTCGCGCATCTGCTGGGCACGCTGGGACTGCTCGTCGAGCGGAACGACGATCAGTCGCTGCGTCTGGAAGTCATCGACGATGCCGCGACCGTGGCCGATTACGAACTTGTCCGCCGGATGCGGGCCAGTATCTGTGTGCTCGGGCCTTTGCTCGCTCGGCGTCGCCGAGCTGTCGTGTCGCTGCCGGGCGGCTGCAACATCGGTGACCGTCCGATCGACCTGCACCTCAAGGGGCTGGAAGCACTCGGTGCCGATATTCGCATCGAACGCGGTTACGTCGTGGCCGCTGCAAGACGCCTGCGTGGCAACCGGGTGTTTCTCGGCGGCCCGTTCGGCAGTACGGTCACGGGAACGTGCAACGTGCTTGCTGCGGCCGTGCTCGCAGACGGCGTCACGCTGATTGAATCCGCCGCGTGCGAACCAGAGGTCGTCGATCTGGGACACTTTCTGAATTCGCTCGGGGCTCGAATCGAGGGACTTGGCACGCCATTTCTCAGGATTGAAGGTGTGCGATCACTCGGGGGCACCGAGCATTCCGTCATTCCGGACCGGATCGAAGCGGCGACGTTTCTGATGGCCGCAGCGATGACACGTGGCGACGTCGCCGTCGAAAACTGCTGCCCTCAGCACATGAGCGCGATTCTCGACAAGCTGGCCGAAGTCGGCATCCGGATCGAGCAGTTACCTGCAGACGACGGCCTCAGCCACACACCGCCCTTCAGCCCCCTTTCTCGCCCCTCAGACACTGGCCCTCAGACCTCAACCCTTCGCGTTCGCGGCACGGCACCACTGCGCCCCGCTGAGTGTTCCGCCCTGCCCTACCCAGGCCTGCCGACCGACGTACAGGCTCAGTTCATGGCGTTGCTCAGTCTGGCCGAGGGGACCAGCGTCGTGACTGATAAGGTCTTTCCCGACCGGTTCATGCACGTGGCCGAACTCGTCCGCCTGGGCGCGAAGATTCATCGCGAAGGCCCCAGCGCGATTATCAACGGCGTCGAACGACTCAGCGGCGCCTGTGTCATGGCTTCCGACCTGCGAGCCAGCGCGGCACTGGTCCTCGCAGCTCTGGCAGCAGACGGCGAAACCGTCATCCGTCGGATCTATCACCTCGACCGCGGATACGAACGGATCGAGCAGCGGATCAATGCGCTCGGCGCTTCGATACAACGCGTCGATGACTGCGCGGACAACGTGCCGCAGACGCTGCAGCTCAGCCAGTCGATCTGCGTTCCAGCTCCACATATCCCCGTTGGCACAACGCCGGGCGAACCTGCATCCATGACCGCCGACAACCGACAGGTCCGCATCGACAACGCTCAGCCAGCCTCGGCCTGCACGACAGCAGTCAGGTCGTCGCAGGCGGTATCGGCAGACCCGCTTAAACTGCCGTCGATTTCAGACGACTGAGAGGGTTTCTCAGTCGGAACCTTGAAACGATCATCTGATCCTTGCAGCGCAAGCCAGCGAGTCCGAACATGCTTCGGAAGATGCGAGGGTCGTTGAAATCGGCAATCGGCCAGCCAATCATCGACAGGCCAGATATCTGTCCTGCCGGACAGGACGCCTGCTATCAGAGAATTGTGATGCAGCTTCAGATTCGTTTGTTTGCACGGGCTCGTGACCTGGCGGGTGCGGACTTCGTGCCTGTCAACCTTCCGGAACAGGCGACGGTTGCCGACCTGCGGACGGCACTGGGCGAGCAGTATCCCGCTCTGACGCCGCTGCTCCCGCATCTGCACGTCGCGATTGGTACAGACTATGCCAATGATTCGACAGCACTGACGGCTGTCAGTTCCGTCACGTGCTTCCCGCCGGTCAGTGGCGGTTGAGATCAGTTTCCGCTGGTGCCGCACAATCGGGCCGAACCACTGTTGAGGAGTGAATTCAATGACGTCCGGGAGTGGGCAGTCCGACGAACGTCGTTCCCCGTCGAGTGTGTCATCGCAGCGTCGCGTCCGTCATTGCCGTGCCCTGTTCGTGCTCGGAAGTGGAGCCGACCCGTCTGACGTCGCAGACGCCTTTGCCGATCGTTACCGCCGTTCACGGAGCCCGGACGAACTCGACTTCAGTGCCGCCGAACAGATCGTCGGAATCGCCGCGGACTGGTCGAACGAGGGTAAGTCCGGATACCGCACCGCCGCGCTCGAGTATGTCCGGCAGTGGTGCGAGTCAAATGCCGTCCCCCTTGACGACAAGCTCGTCCTCGTGCGTCGCTTCACAACGGACGATGGACGGCTGCTCGCCGTCGCGGGTTACTTTCCCGATCAGCAGGCGCAGGTCGAAACTGTCACCGAATCTCCACAATCCGAAACGCCCGCTGAGTCCGTCGACAATGACGAATCTCCATTTGCGACCACGGTTCGCCGCCTGACAGAGTTCGTTCAGCGGATTCCGCCGACCTACCTGACAACCGCAGCCGGCAGCGCGGCCGTTATCCTCATCCTCTATCTGGCAGGCTCGGCTCTGTTTTCGGGAGGCGGGAATGGTGACGGTCCCGCAGACGGACGTCCGAGTCTCGCGGATACCGACGAGTCGGATACGTCGGGCAGCGAGTCTGCTGACAGGGAACCGCGGCTCGCGCCACCTCAGTTTCTGACAGGCGTTCTGCGTGTTTACACGGCCGCACCTGGCTTTGGAGTTCTAATCGATGGGAACGTCGTGCTGGATTCTGCAGGAGCACCTGTCGTAACTCCCTGCGCGGTCACGGTCGAACAGGGTTCGCGATCAGTTACCGTCTTCCGCGAAGGCTGGCACGATCTGGCGCAGCAGGTAGACGTCGGTGAGGATTCGGACGTCACACTCAGTCCCTCCGAAGATTCTGTTGGCGCCGGCAGCGATTATCTGAGAGCACCGCATCGCGCAGCAAAAGCCGGCCAACCGATTGCTCTCGAATCGCTGAACTCACCGCGGGCCGAATTCGATCCGTTTATCACACCGGATGGATTGTCGATCTGGTTTGCAGGTGACCGCCCGGACGGACGAGGCATCTTCGTCGCGACACGACCGTCTCCGTGGCACGACTTCGCCCCACCGGAAATGGTGCAGACCAGCGCCGATCTGCCGGCCTCGCCAAGCGTGACCAGCGACGGACTGAGCGTCGTTTATGCGGTGCCGAAGAAAGCCCGGCTGCTGTCAATGACACGAGACAATCCGCTGAGTCCGTTCAGTAACTGGCAGCCGCTGGCTAATCATGACAGCCTGATGCCGAACTGGCTTTCGGCGCAGATTCTGGGTGACGGCAAGCGTCTGTACTGGGTCGAGGAGAATCGCGGCGAACTGAAGACCTACGCCGCGAAACGCGATTCCATTTACGACGACTTCGGCAAGCGCTACGTCGTCGCCCTGCCCGGCATCCACCCGCACATGACTCAGGACGGGCTGCGGCAGTACGAATTCGACGGGCACAAGCTGACTCGCTATCGCCGCACGTCGACAGCCAAACGATTCGTGCCTGACAGAGTTATCGCCGAACTGACTCTCAACGCGTTTCACTCGGCACCGAAGTTCCGTCAGTTCGCGGTCTCGGGAGATGAGCAGTGGATGTTCTACTGCGACGATCCGGACGGAGCCGCCAATCTCTACATGGTCCGCCTGGCAGAAACGCCGCAGTGGGGAGTCGCGCCACTGGGCAAGCAGATCGCTCCAAAGATGGAAATCGCCGCTGCCGAAATGCAGGAGCCCGAAGAAGTCAAGCCGGTTAAGCCGGAACCAGAGCCGGTTGATCCCCGATCGCTGCCGCTGGCGTACGAAGCGCACTGGACGGCGTTTTCCAAACTGGTCGGCCAGCGCCAGTACGACGCGGCAGCCGGGCTGCTCGTCAATGCGAAAACAAATCCGGCCATCGAGTCGTTTACTGAACCGCTCGGCTGGGACGTCGAGGATCTCAGATCGATCCGTGAATTCTGGAGTTCGCTGGAACAGGGTCTGAAGCAGATCAAACCCGGTACAATGCTGCGCGTCGGGACGCGGCGCAGTGAATTCGTCGCCGTTGAGGCCGGGGAACTGGTCACGAAACAGCGCGATCAGGAAATCCGCAAAGCGCTCACGAGTTTCGACGCGAGCGAACTCAGCACGCTGTTTGATGAGGTCTTCGAGAAGACCGACGAGGATGCTCAGTACAACTTCGCTGTGCTGCTCGCGTACGACGCCAGTTCGCTCGACCGCTTGCGTGAACGACGCGCCGAGCAGGCTGGCGCGCGAGCGATCCGGTTTCAGGAACGCCTGGCACAGCGACAGTTGCGGCTGGCCCGCGCCGAACTGAACCGATCGAATTTTGCCCAGGGAATGCGTCTGCTCAAAGAGGCAAAGGTCCTTGCGGGCGACACCGCAGTCTCGGCCGATGCCCGACAGCTCGAAGAACAACTCTACTCGTATATCAAGTGGCAGCCACGCGGACCGCGTAAGTGGCAGATCAACGACAACGAATTCGCGGCTGCCGCGGAACGCCTGCCTGGTTCGCTGCTCGTTTCAGATCAGAAGTACCAGAACTTCCAGCTCAGCCTGGAATGGAAAACACAGGACCTGGCGACCGCTCAGGGCGGCGTCTATTTCCGCTACGACGGCGGAAACGATTTCAACAATGGAGCCTTCAAGATTCACCTGGCCAACGATGCCGGCGGCGCGGTCGACCAGTACTCGACCGGCTCGCTGTTTACCGACACACCGCCCGACGCCAACGCAACGAAGCCTGCCGGTGAATGGAACACGCTGGAAATCCTGGTTCGCGGCGACGTCGTCGAAGCGACGATCAACGGCCGCAAGGTGCTGACGGCGACGGCTCAAAGCGACACCCTCTCACAGCGTGGACTCATCGCCCTCGACGGAGTCAACGGTGGAATCACCTACCGCAAAGTTCTGATCAGCGAACTCCCGGCGAAGTAACTGGTTGAACGGCGCCACTTTCGGCTGCCGTACAAGCACGAAGCGCAAGCGAGTGAGTCATTTACTCAAACACACTCGCTGACACTTCGTGCCTGTCTCCTCGCAGATTTTGCCAGGCTGGCGCTGTCCCATCAGTTCGCGTCTGGCTTTGCTGCCTCTGCCGGGACGAACTTCGCGGATTTCAGAATCCCGTCGAGCTGTTTCCAGATCGCGTGTTCGTACGGCTGCGGTGAGGCGGCGACTGAGAGCAACAGGCCGTTGTACTCGTCAGATTCGCGGGACGAAATCGTGAAGTGGAGCGTCTGAGCCTGGCCGGTGCGGAACGGTTCAGCCCAGTCGAGAGAAGCTCGGTACACATTCGGCAGCTTTTCGACTGATACCAGATTCAGTTTGAAGTCGTCCGGCTCCACTCCGAGTTTCCGTCCACGCGCAACCGCACTCGCCAGTCCGCGGTAGTACTTCAGCAGTTCGTCGTGCAGTTGCTTCTGCGTCAGCGGCTTCGTCCTCGGAAGCCAGAAAATCAGCGAGTAAGAAAAGAACGATTCGGACTGCGGCTCGAACATGCCGGGCGCAAAGCGGATAACTTCGACACCTTTGAGCGTCAGGTCGCGGGCAAATCCCGGCGGCAACTGAATCGTTTCGCCGCTCCAATCCTTTGGCGTCTCAAGCTGCACTGTCACGGCGGACGCCGCTGGCGAATTCACGCCGTCTTCCTGCGCGAACCCCGCAGCAGGAGAAAGCAGCAGCCACACGGCAACAGCAACCAGAGTCCTCATCACGCTCTCCCCGTTTATTGTTTATTTACCTGCTGTTCGCTGCTCCTGCTCGCCATTCTCTCTGCGGTTCACCCCGCCAGAATCTGCTGCTCCAGTCGCTCGACGATGTCTGACAGATTCCAGCGGCGGCCTCCGACCTGCATCTCGGTTTCGGAACGCAGCCAGGTGTCGATCTTCTTTTCGGCAGCGACGACCGTACTGTGATTCCGGCCGCCGAAGAATTCGCCGATTTCCTTATACGCGGCCTGCGTGTGGCGACGGGCCAGAAACATCGCGAGCATTCGTGGCTGGCTGACGCTGCGTGTGCGGCGAGCGCCTTTCAGATCGTCGTCCGTGACGCCAAACAGGTCACAGACGGCCCGTTCAATATCCGCCAGCCGGACCACACGGATGCAGTCCCGTTCCAGTTCCGAGAGTGCCTGCCTGGCGACGGTCAGTGACACTTTGCGGCCGGTCATGTGTTGCCAGGCTCGCAGCGTGTTGAGAGCACCTTCAATCTCCCGGACGCTGTGAACGAATCGTCGCGCCACGTAATCCAGGGCTTCGCTGGCAATTTGAGCATTCAGTTCAACGCACTTCGACTGCGCGATCTTCCGGCGTGTTTCCAGATCGGGAGTCTCAATCCGGCAGACCATACCGCACAGCAGGCGAGTGACCAGTTCGTCGCTCACCCGCTTGAGCAGCCGCGGGTGGCAGTCGGACGTGACAACGACCTGACCGCCGTGACTGACGATCTGCTTGA
This sequence comes from bacterium, assembly GCA_016124895.1. Classification (GTDB taxonomy): domain Bacteria; phylum Planctomycetota; class Planctomycetia; order Planctomycetales; family Planctomycetaceae; genus JAPOLP01. The sequence continues at coordinate 2,065 of WGMU01000092.1, read as the reverse complement.
ACGTGTGCAGAAATTCTTCCTGCATGGCCTGCTTGCCGTCGAGAAAACTGACATCGTCGACAATCAATACGTCGACGTTACGAAACCGCTGCCGAAAACCGGGCAGTGCCTGCGTCCGCAGAGCGTGTGTGAACCGGTTGCCGAAGTCTTCCGCTGTCATAAACAGAATCTGTAACTGCGGATGCTGTCGGCGGATTTCCTGATAGATCCCTTCAATCAGATGCGTCTTGCCAGTGCCAACCGAACCGTGCAGATACAGTGAACTGAGCCGCTCGCCCGGAGCGATGCAGACCTGCCGGGCTGCCGTCAAAGCCAGTTCGTTGCACGGACCGGACACGAAATCAGCAAGGCTCATGAAGCGACGCTGTTTGCGCGGCGCCGTCGTTGATGCGTGAGCTTTCGGCGCAACCTCTGAAGATGACGCCGCAACGAGGACCGGAAACGGCAGCATTCCGCGCGGGACTGCTGGTAAAGACGCCGCTTCCGCGGAAACGTCGGAGTGCGACGCGGCGCGTTCCCCGTCGACAGATGCGCTGCCCAGGCTCTCGTCAACAGTCCAGCTCACGTCGGCCTGACTCGCCAATGAGTGGGCTATTGTCATGACCGTTCTGCCGAAGCGGCGCTGCATCCAGCTTTGTAGAAACGGGCTTGAGACGGAGATCTGCGCGGTCTGACCGTCGAAAGTGATCACGCTTCGGTTTTCAAACCAGTGACGGAAATTGCGTTCGCCGATTTCGGCACGCAGCTTCTGCACCAGGAGTTCCGTTACGTCTTCACGCACATCTGACGGGCTGATTGCCGACAACTCGGGCTGCATCTTGCGACCCTCTGTGCGCACTCCGTCCTTGAGGGGCAGGTTCGATCGGCAATCGCCACGAAGCCGAGCAACGCGCTGGGCGCGTTACGAAGGCCCGCTGGCCGATCGATCCTGACACCCGGTCGATCCATCACGCTCCTGCGGGGCCGGTCGTTCGAGGATTGCTGATGCGTCGTCGACAAAGCAACGACAGAAGCAGCGTTCCGCCTCAGCGGACATCGAACGGACACTCCGTTGCCGGCGTATGAATCTCGCGGTCTGGAGATGCGAAATGATCAGGGAAGGGAAACCGGGAGACCATCGGCCGCCTGAAACCCGACGCGGTTCGCAAGGCACCACCCTCAGGCGAAGCGTTCCGGGAGTCAGTCGTATTCGGCCGATGGCTCCTGTCACTCACTCAGTGCGGGCGATGTTAGCCCCGGCCACTCTCCAGTCAAACCATTTCGAGTCGAGCTTCTGGAGACATTTTCTGAGACGCGCCCCGCCTCGCAGGAATCCCCGGAAAACCCGCTGACGCTCACTGTCTCACCCCGCCGGAAGGCTGACGAACCGTGTTCAGAAGATGTGAAGGAAGCGAGGAGTCAGTGGCTTGACGCCGTCCGCGAAAACTCTCTTCTACAACTCAATGGACACTCACATCGGCTGGCTGACAAGCAAAAAAGCTCCGTTGCCTCACGACAGACAACGGAGCCGAATTGCTGATACTCCTGGTCCCACTCTCTCGATCGCCTGCAGCCGCGCGGTCTACGGCATCTTCTCCGACGCTTTGACGTACAGAGCAAGCGTTGCCTGGCCGACACTCGATATTCCGGCGACCGCAACAGCGATGATCAATCCGGCCATCATGGCGTACTCGACCGATGTCGGACCGTCTTCGCTGATCAGAAATCGACGAACACTTTCTGCGAATGCCTGCATGGGACCATCTCCTTACCGAATGACCTGCCGTCTGCATGCTGACAGTCACAGACAGCCTGAATCCGCTGCCGAGCACCACTCCACAAAGGTCGATACAACGATTGCTGGCACGTACCGGACGATCCGCCGTCGATTGCTGGAGTCACAGCTCAAACCGCGCCGAGTCGAGCACTCGTAACCTGGCTCACGGATGACGCAGAGGCGGCAAAGTTCGGCGCAGACTTCCCGATCTGCCCGCATCTTTCTTTGCGTTATCCACCGGTGACTCGATCGCAGCAACGAAGCGGCTTGTCAGTTCGTTCCGCGCGAATCGAGTGGCGCGACTATTTG
>WGMU01000185.1 GCA_016124895.1 bacterium | reverse complement strand
CAGCACGCCTGGAGATGCCGGTGTACTTCGCCCACGCCTACAGCTCGAACGAGCGGGCGACGAACGAAAACACGAACGGCCTGCTGCGTCAGTACTTCCCCAAAGGGACAGACTTCCGCGACATCTCCCACCACGAACTTGCCTTCCTCACCCGCCGACTGAACAATCGCCCCAGAAAGAGACTCAACTATCTCACACCCTGCGAAGTCCTCAACGAGGCAGGCATTGCACTTCAGATGTGAATTCGCGTTTTGAACGGCGCAAGACTACTGTCGCCCCAATCAAGTGTCAATCCGTGCTCTGGCTGAATGATTTTAGTGTGTGTTGACTTTATGATTCCGTCGCGGGTCATCCTGTTACCTGCGTCAGGGACTTGCGAAACTGGACGAGGCAGCGAGTCAAGAGAGACTCATGCGATCATGCCGGACTGCCTGCTGTGAAGGCGAGGACACAGACGCATTGTCGAGACGACTCCAGTGATCGCGACCGATCCGTCAAATGGTTGTCCAGGTAAGGAATGTGTCGGCAACAGATTCCCGATTGGTCCGTTGGGTGCCACTGCTGGCTTGCCCAGCAGTGTTGGATTTGAGTGAACGCAGGGCACTGCTGGGCAAGCCAGCAGTGGCACCCCAGACGCCGGGTTTCTTATCCGAAAAACAAGTTGTTGCTGGTGAGCAATACAAAGGCTTCACGAATCTCTGCGACTTCGCGGCTTTGCGCTGCAACGACAGGCTGGTGGTCCTGAGATTTCCGGGACGTTGCTTCGGACGTATTCCTGAGTCAATCCGTCCGGCATGACGCGACGTCCGTTGTTCCGCTCCGCCCGTGGCGTTCCTGCCGTGGGAAGGCGGATGACCGGCTTGAATCCGGCACGGGGAGTGCATGACTCGCGGTGCAACGGCTGGCGTCGCCGAAGTGTTTCGGATTGGCGACAGACGACCGCTCTGAGCCTGGCTGTGTGGCGTTTTGGCAACGTTGGGTGATGCACCGGGCTGGAGAATGACGGCCGCATTTTTCGGGAGGCGATTTATGCGAACTCTGGGCGACAGTGTGCGGCGGTTTCTCCTGTCCGAAGACGGTCCCACATCCGTCGAGTACGCCGTGATGATGATGGTGATCTTTCTGATCGTCATCGGCGCGATCGGTTCGGTGGGACAGACGACCGCCGCCATCTTTCAGAACAACGCGAACAGGCTGCCGCCTCCGTAAATGGCCCGGGATTGCAGGCGGATCGTCATGCGCAGGCGTTGAGAAAACGCGGCAGGCTGACCCGTCCACCATCCGGAGCCATCGCTACCGATGCGTGCGCCAGAACGACGGAATGAAGAGCACCAGAATCGCAAACAGTTCCAGCCGACCCAGCAGCATCAGCAGTGCCAGCAGCAGCTTGCTTTGCGGTGCAAACTGAGCGTAATTCATCGACGGGCCAACCGCGCCGAGACCGGGGCCGATATTGTTCAGTGACGATGCGACGGCTGACGCGCAGTCGATCAACTGATTGCCTCCGGACGCGGCATGATCCCATGGCGCGCCTGGCTCGATCGCCATCAGCAGCAGCCAGCTCGACACAAAGATCAGCACGACAAAGCTGAAGTAGACGATCACTTCGTGTCGCAGACCGGGATCGAGATTGACGCCGGCAATACGCAGGGGCCTGACGACGTTCGGGCGAAACGCATTCTCAATCTCCATCTTCAGGATCCGTGTGAACAGCAGGAAGCGGACGACTTTGATCCCGCCGCCCGTCGAGCCGGCACAGCCGCCGATAAACATCAAGGCGAGCAGCAGGGCGCGGCAGAAGTTGCTCCACTGGTCGAAGTCTTCGGTTCCGTATCCGGTCGTCGTCATCACGGTTACGGCGGAAAACATCGCGTGCCGCACGATCGCTTCCACGGAATCGTAGGTGCGATGCGACCACAGGCTCGCACTGAGCATCAGCGTGACGACGGCGATAATCGTCAGGTACAGACGGTATTCCGGATCGCGGATCAGCGGCTGCAGACGATCCAGCAGGCGTCGCCGAGTCCCTCCGTGCTGCCGCGTGAGCATCAGGTAGTACAGGTTGAAGTTCGTCCCGGCAAAAATCATGAACAGGATCGTCGTCCACTGAATGGCGGCGCCATAATGGCCGAGACTCGAATTCCAGGTGCTGAAACCGCCGGTCGCCAGCGTCCCGAATGTATGACACAGAGCGTTAAAAACCGTCATGCCTTCGAGCCAGTAGACGAAGCTCAGCACGAAGCTCAGGCCGACATAGATCGCCCACATGGTGAGGGCCGTTTCACGCACTCGTGGCCGGACGGCTTCGGAGATTGGCCCTGGAACTTCGCGGCGCATCAGCGCCTTGCCGCCGGCTCCGAGCTGTCCGAGGACTGCGACAAACAGCACGATGATGCCCATGCCGCCGAGCCAGTGAGTGAAGCTCCGCCAGAACATGATGCACCGCGGGACGAGCTTGGTCGGTGGCGCGTTCGTGCGCGAGGGATCGTTCGGATGAAGCTCCTCAGGCTTCAACAGAGCGAGATCGTCTTCAACACGAGGCGATTCCAGATGAGTCAGCACCGATGCGCCAGTCGTCGTGAATCCGGAGATCGATTCGAAGATCGCGTCTGGCACGCTCATCAGAACAACGCGTTCGCCTTCGTGCCTCAGTGTTTGTGAAAAGAGAAACGGCAGCGCTCCGAGCAACCCGGCATACAGCCAGCCGAGTCCAACGATCCCGAGGGCTTCCTTGCGCAGAATCAGTCCTTTCTCGCGCCGCCCGACACCGAACAGAATTCCGCCGGACCCGACACTGACCGCGATGGCGACCAGCAGGCCTCGAAAGCCATCCGCCTCGAACGTTCTCGTCTGCCCGAGTGCCGGAAACGCCCACGGCAGACTGAAAATCATGGAGCCGCCGACAAGGATGCCCAGCAGTCCCAGATGTCGGCACAGTAACAGCCAGTTCATTCCGTTCGATCCGCGTTGCAGATGTGCGTCACTGACACTTGCAAAATGCCCCTCGGACTCGGCCGACATCGCAGTGAGGCGCTGACACGGGCGTCATGGTATCGACGTTGCCTGGAGAATCGCCACGTTCCCCGAATGACGGCTTCATCGGATTCGTGCTTCCCACTGCGTGCCGGCTTTGACAAGTCGCTATCGTGCCGCGATGCGCCGTTGCGAACTCAATCACCGGTATCGAGGCCGAGGTCTTCGGCGATGGTGCGCAGTTTTTCGAGCCCGGTATTGATGATCTGCCGGGCGCGTTCCCTGGAGACGCCGAGCCGGTCACCGATCTGTTCCAGAGTGAGTGGCTCGGGCTGACCTTCGAGTGCGAAGCGCAGGCTGATGGCTTCCTGCTCGCGCTCGTTAAGCTGGTCGAGAATCGATTCGATCGTTCGCTGCTGCTGCCGCGCGCGAGACTCGTCTTCGCGAATCGTTGACCGCGCGTCGGTTTCCTCGCCGATCAGCTCATCCGTACCTGTCCGGAATCGATCAAGCTGAATTCCTTCGGCCGGAACTGACCTCGCATACGAACGCATCAGTGCCCAGGTCGCGTAGGTTGAGAACTTGTTGCCACGACGGTAGTCAAACTTCTCAATCGCTCGAATCAGCGTCATGTTCCCGTCACTGATCATTTCAAAGAAACCGGCGGAGTCACGGCGGTGCTTCCGGGCGACGGAAACGACGAGCCGCAGGTTGCAGCGGATCAGGACGTTCTTGATCGTCAGGCTCTGTTCCAGCAGTTCCTCGATCCGCTCCATATCACGGGCTTTCTGCCGCGATCGCGTCAGATGGTTGCGGATCTGACCCGCCTGAAACTTCAGGAAGTTCATCCGCCGAAACAGAAACTGTTCCTGCTCGCGCGTCAGCACCGGCGAGCCGTAAAGTTCGGACAGGTACGCCGGCAGTTCTGTGCCCGACTGCGGCGTCTCGACAGTCGGCAATACGATGTCCGGATCGTCGGCGAGGATGGACGTCTCGGCGTCGGCCGCGAGGAATTCGTCTGACTCGACGTACTCGATCGGCTGATCAATCAGCAGACGCGTGCGGTATTCCTGTGCGATGCGATGGATGCTCGACCGCGTGCGCCCGAACTGTCGAGCCAGCCGCGTCGCTGACTCGCCGTATTTCAGACGCCGGAAAATCTCACGCCGCTCTTCGCCTGTCAGTGGCCTCCGCGCAGCGGGAAAGACCGCCGATTCCGGATACTTCTCGTCGTGACTTTTGAGCGTGTAACGGATTGTCTCGACGGCCCGGCCGGTGCGGCGTGCCAGTCGCTGAGCGGTCTCCGTCGGCGAGGCTCCATACCGGGCCAGCCGACGAGCCCGGCGAATGATGAAGCCGCGTTCGTCGTCACTGAGTTGCGAGAACTGACCACCGCGCACGACTTCATCCCGGTGCTTCTCGGCAAACCGGTCGACGGTCGACTTCAGAAATCCGATCCGCGTCCGGCGTCCGGCCCGAAACTGCCGGCTGATCAGACCGCGATCGCGCCAGCGTGTGACAGTCTTGATCGAGACATTGAATCGTTGACTGACGTCTTCGACGGAGAGGACCGGTTCAGGCGCCTGGTCGATCGTCTGATTCGCACTGCCGGAGAGATCCTCAGCAAAGCAGCGCAGATCGTGCAGCAGATCGCGGCCGCGGATTTCGAGGTTCGGATACATCTCCGAACGGTATGTCGTAATCTGCTCGACCAGCGCCGGATACGGATAGAAGACCTGTGGCGAGAGTGTTGAGATCAACTGCTCAACGCGGCTGACCTGTTCCAGCCGCACGTTGACCGGCGCGAACCGCAACTGCTGTTCGGCAAGCTGCCGGATTGCCGGATGTCGATAGCGCTGAGTCGACGTCGCCGCCACAGAAAGTGGTCTCCACAGGCAGAGTTGAGTGTTCAGCGTCGGACGGTTTCCGACGGAGTTGCCTCGCTGTTGAAAAGGCACTCAGCAGCACAGTGTGACCTCGGGACAAGGCAATGTCAGCAATCAGCGTCGGACTGCACTCTGTCCGCAGTTCCCGGTTTTCTCTCTGCCGTCTGCACAAAAAAATCCGGAGCGGCGATCGCCACTCCGGATTCATCAGGTCACTTCACCGAGCAAAGGCGTTGTTGCGGTTACCCCGCTCAGCAATCTTCGACAATCAGCACGGCGTCTTATTCGGAGTCGCCGGTGCTCGGATCATTCTTACCGCAGACATCGACGTACTCGATCACCTTGCAGTCGCATTCGTCGGCGTCGTCATTGAAACCGAAGCCGTGGCAGTCAGCGTGATTACCGACAAGCTTGGCCTTTCTGAAACCAGTCACGTGGTACGACTGGCTGACAGCACCGATGGCGTGCGAAACGTCGTTGAGTTCGTTGACCAGAGCATCGCGGACCGCGGCCCAGCCGACGGCGGCCATACAGAACATGAGCGTGATGATCAGCATCAGCTCAGCGGAAACAATAAAACCATATTCGTCATTGAAGAGCTTGCGCAGCATGATGTGAGATCCTTACGCGTGTGTGAGAAATCTGATTTTCAGCTTCGCGGGACAAGGTGTCTCGCAGGTCCGTAGCCGTCGAACCTTTGGGTGCAGATCGTGAGGCCGCTGACTGTCGACGGACAGTTGCCACACTTCTCTGCGATCGATCTTTCGGAGCCGCCGGCCGATCGACGTTGCTCTGTCTGAGACACAGAGCTGCTCTGCTTGAGAGGCAGAACGGTTCACCCTGCAGGAGTGAGTTGTTTTCAGCGTCCCGCTGAGGCGTCGCCGGTCTGAGCCGCGCCGTTCCGTCAGTGAGTCGCTGTCTGGCTTTCGCACAGCAGCAGGTCGATTGAGTGTCGACGCTGACCGTCAGAAAGCCGCTTGTACTCGCGGGCCGCCGCACTCGGCGGCGGCCCAGGGACTCCGAAGTTCCAACTTCCCGGTGCCCCCGGGATTCGATCGAGGGCTCTCTCACCTTCCCTCGATCAGTTGTCGCCTCGGTGTGTCGATGTTTTGTCTGGTATCAGTGTCTGACCCTGTCAGGGCCGTATGGTTTGTTGCGAACGGTCAACGTCAAACGCAGCGAGCGTGCCACAGCGGCAACATTCCGGACGTTGCTTCGTGGCAACCGCTCGACACGAGTGGCGACACAGCGGCGTAACTCCCACTGTGGCCGGAAGTTGTCGATGTTGCCTCGATTCCTCGCGATTGTTGCCGCGCGGCAACAGTCTGCTGACGACGATGCGCCGCGCGTTCGCAGAGCTTTGCGCTCTGAGCGCGACGGCTGTAAAGCGAGACAGCCAGTCAGCGACCTTTGAGGCACAGTTCCGTCAAGGTAAAGCCTGTTGTTGGCGCTTTGCGTTCAGCCGGTTTGACATTCCGCTCGGAATCCACAGCGTTGCTATGGCGAGCTGGTCGCAGCGGCTGCAGCGATGCTGCGGTAAACGAATACTGCTGGATACAGTCCGCCAGTTTCCGGATTGGCGGGCACGCTGAAGCGGCGGATCAGTTCGTACGAGCGACCGTGCAGCAGGTCGTCGTAAAAGCGGAAGACCTCCGGCGAAGGCGGTGTCAACTGATACCAGTCGCTGCGAAAACGTTCGTCCCAGACAAAGCCGTCGAGCAGTTTTTCTGACTGCAGTGCGTCGCGCATCAGGTCGAGTTCGATCGACGAAACGACCAGCACTTCGGGCCGATCGAGAAACGGCGTCTCGCGGTACCGAGTCCAGTCGATGCGCGGATACCGCCACTGATGGTGCCGCCAGGTGTACTCGGTTGAGTCCGTCGCCATGCCGATCGATGTGCCGGCAGGAATCTCATCATGGATGAATCGGGCGGACTCCGTGCGGGGATCGTTCCAGCGGGCCAGTGTTTCGGCGCCCGTCTGCCAGACTGGTGGTCCCAGGAGAAGAAAGATGATGAATCCGAATGTTCGTCTTTCAAATGACTTGTCTCCCTGTCCCATTTGCCGGCTGATGGCGATCACTCCGGGCGCCGCCAGGACGCAGAGCAGCGGAGCCACGAACGCGACAAACCGCGCCGGCAGATAATTCCGCCAGAACAGGAAGTAGCCGACGACAAACAGAACGGTCGGCCAGAGAAGACGTCGCCGTTCTTTCGTCCAGTCTGCGACGCAGATCAGCACCACAACGTACAGCGTCCCAATCGGGCCAATCGTATCGGAGGCGCCGTGAAACCAGGCGGCGCCGGTTTCAGCAATCGTCGGTGCCGAGCGGTCGTACCACTGCAGTTTCTGCCGCTGCATGAATTCAAGGTATTCGCCAAATGAAAGCACAACGTGCGGCGTCGAGACTGCGAAGACGAGCCCCGCCACCGGCAGGAAGATCACGACCAGATTGCGGAACAGCCACGAGATCGGTTCGCGTCCAGTCGACTGATCAGATCGAGATTCCCACCACTCGATGCCGAGCATCGCGAATGGCACGGCCAGGAAGAAGAAGCCCGTCAGCTTGGTGCCGCACAGCAGTCCGGCGACGACCGCAGCCTGAGCGAAGTGCAGCGGCCGACCGCTCGCGAACGCTCGGTCGGTCAGCAGGAAACTCGCGACGAGCAGAAAACTCATCGGGACGTCGAGCGTACACAGCGGACTGTTCATGACATGCGATGTCGACACGGCGAGCAGCGCCGCCGCGATCAATCCTGTCATGCGGTCAAACAATCGCTGTCCAAGCACGAACGTCAGGCAGACGGCCGCCGTTCCCAGCAGAACGTTGAACAGCCGGAAGCAAATGACCGCCGCGACGATAAAACGCTGATGCTGCGCCGGGTCGGGCGAGTCCATCGCCAGCCGCAGCGGTGTCAGCAGAATCCCGACAATGTATTGCACCGCGGTGCCGTACAGATAGTTTTCCGACGAGAGGTAGTTTGCCGGAAAGTCGACCGCGCTGCCCCACGATTTCACTTCGTCCGCGTGATAGAACGCAGTGAACTCGTCGAGCGGCACGCCCCAGAAGATCGTCGTCGCGCGCAGCAGAAAAGCGAACAGCAGCAGCCAGCACAGCGGGCTATTGAGCAACGGGCGACTCTTGCGGAGTTGTCGCGGCACGAGCGGAGCTTTCAGTCAGCTCAGGATCTGATCGACGACGCGGCCATGCACGTCGGTCAGTCGGAAATCCCGGCCGGCATAGCGATACGTCAGCTTCGTATGGTCGAGCCCCAGCAGGTGCAGAATCGTCGCGTGCAGATCGTGCATGTGGACGCGGTCCTCGACCGATTCATAGCCGAGTTCGTCGGTCGCTCCGTACTTGAAGCCACCTTTGACGCCGCCACCGGCCAGCCACATGCAGTAGCCGTTCGCGTTGTGATCGCGGCCGTCGAGATCCTTCCTCGCGGTGTCCGGCGTCCGACCGAATTCGCCACCCCAGACAACCAGCGTGTCTTCCAGCAGGCCGCGCTGTTTGAGATCGCTCAGCAACGCACCGATCGGCTGGTCTGTTGTCGCGGCTCGCGCTTCGTGACCATTCTTCAGTTCGCCGTGCTGATCCCAGAACTCGTCGCAGACTTCGACGTGCCGGACTCCGGATTCGATCATTCGCCGCGCGAGCAGGCACTGACGTCCGAAGTTGTCGCTCGGCTTGCCGTCACCGATGCCATATGCGTCGAGTGTCGCGGCCGTTTCCTGATGGAGATCCATCACCGACGGCAGTTCGGCCTGCATCCGGAACGCCAGTTCGTACGACTGAATGACCCCGTCGATCTGCGAGTCCTGCGGGTCGCGCTCGCCGAGTTCGCGGTTCAGCGACTGCACCAGATCGAGCTGGCTGCGCTGCGTTTTCGTATCGAGCAGCGGGTTGCTGATGTTTCCGATCTGAGCGTCGCGGACGTTCGTCTTGATGTCGCCAATCGCCTGGCCCTGATACATCGCCGGCAGAAACGCCGGGCCATAGTTCTTCGAGCCGCCGTTGATGATCGGCGGGCAGATGCTCACAAAGCCCGGCAGGTTCTGATTCTCCGTTCCCAGGCCGTACAGGATCCACGCCCCCATCGACGGCCGTGTGAACGCGAAGCTGCCGGTGTGCAGATAGAGCATCGCTGGCGTGTGATTCGCAATGTCGGTGTGCATCCCCGCCAGTACGCAAAGGTCGTCCGCATGTTCGGCCTGATGCTTCAGCAGGTCTGAGACCCACAGACCACTCTGCCCGCGCTGCTTCCAGTCCCACTTCGACGCGACCAGCTTGCGGCTCTTCGCCTTTGCCTCCTGTCCGTCGCGCTGATTGAGTTCCGGCTTGTAATCGAACGAGTCCATATGCGCTGGTCCTCCGCGCATATGCAGGAAGATCAGCCGTCTGGCTCGCGGCGTATGATGCGGCTGTTTCGGCGCGAGCGGATTCGCGGCTGTCGCCTGCGCATCGCGAGCCGCCAGGTTGGCAAATGCGAGATACCCGAGCCCGCACGTCGCGGCGCTGAGCAATGATCGGCGGGAGAGTTGAGAATTCATGATTGGGCCACTTGATTCAGTCGTTTGAGTTTTCTCACCAGGTCGACGCGTTTCACGACAACTCCAGTTCCGCAACCCGTCGAACATTCGGGATCACCCCACTGGCCAGGTCTTTGTACAGATCTGCAAGATGTTCCTTCAGGTCGTCGAGCGACTCGCCCTGCGTGTGATAATCCGGAAACTCTTCCAGATACCCCAGGCAGTGCTCGCCGTCCTGCCAGTACACGAATCTGAGACTCATCAATCAGTCACCTGCATTGAGAACAACGCGTTATTACTCCACATAACGAAACTCCGCACTGGCGAAGAGCGTCTGACTGAGAATCGTCCAGGTCAGCTCGGCGCGTTCAGCATCATCCGGATGTTTCTTCTGCAGGTCGCGGGCGGTCCGGTCGAGAAACTCCAGAAACCGGGCGACTTCCGAACCGCTTGGCGTTCGCGCCAGGCAGATGCGGAACAGCAGCGCGAGTCGCTTTGCATCTTCCGCTTCTGCTTTCAGAACGCGCTGAGCGGTCCCGCGAGCCTGCTCGATGACGAACTCATTATTCATCAGGTACAGCGACTGAGCCGGAACGTTGGTTGCGTCGCGGAGCCCCTGCGGATTCGACGGCTCGGGCAGGTCGAATGCCTTCAGAAAGTCCGACATCGCTGTGCGGAGAATCGGCAGATAGACCGAGCGGTGCGGGAACGGAGCGGTCAGCGGCTTCGTATTGATGCCGCGTCCGACTTCGCCTTCACCGATTTCGGCCACCGCTGACGCGTAAGGACGATCGAGCTTCAGATTGCCGGACGCGGCCAGCAGCGAGTCCCGCAACGGTTCGGCCTCCAGTCGCCGACGACTCATTCGCCAGTAGAACGTGTTGGCCGGATCGAGTTCGTAACTCGCAGCGTCGAGGTCTGACGCAAGCTGATACGTTCGCGTCAGAACCAGTTCCCGGATGAGTGCCTTCGTCGACCAGTGCAGATCGTCGACGAAGTGCCGGGCCAGCCAGTCGAGCAGTTCGGGATGAGTCGGTGGTTGCCCGTTGACTCCGAAGTTGTCGACCGTTTCGACGAGACCTCGACCGAACAGGTGCTGCCAGACGCGGTTGACGAAAACGCGCGGCGTCAGCGGGTGATCCGGCTGCGTCAGCCAGGCAGCGAGTTCCACCCGACCACTCGACTTTTTCGACTCGATCTGTGGCAAATGAGCGACGTGAACGCACGACAGGAATCTGCGTGGGACGATATCGCCGGCTTTGGCCCGCTCGCCACGAATCTGAATCGGCCAGTCGGCAATCTTCTTCGCGTCGCGGACGCCAACAGCAAACTCCAGCTCGGGCAGTTCGACAGCCTGCAGCTCTTTCAGCCGGCTCTCAACATTCTGCAACTCCTGCTGAGCCGCCTCAAAATCCGCAAGCTGTTTTGCGAAGCCTCCGTCTTCGTTCCTCTGTTTCTTCTGTCCAGAGTCGGCTGCTGCGTCGCCCTCCTGAGGAGTATCTGCTGCCGCATCAGAATTCGAGTCGCCAGCTTTTTCCGCGAGCTGCTGCTTCCGTTCCTTCCAGTCCTTCGGCAGCTTCTTCTGCAGTTGCTGCACGGTCTTCGTCAGTGCGGCCTGCTGCTTGCTGAGTTCTGCCGTCTCGGCGTCGTGCTCAGCGATCTGTTTCGCAGTCGCGTCGGCGTCCGGCCCCAGCGGCAGATAGACCTTCAGCTTGTCCGCCGTCGTCTTCGGTCGTTGGGTACTGCCTCCGTAAAACGTCTCCGTGCTGCGGAAGATGCCGGCCAGCGCGTAATAGTCAGCCGTCGGAATCGGGTCAAACTTGTGATCGTGGCAGCGGGCACAGCTCACGGACAGACCGAGCACCGCCTTGCCAATGACGTCGATCTGATCGTCGACCAGGTCGAGGTCAACGTTGCCGCCGTTGAGTGACTTCGACCCGACGGCCAGCAGTCCCGTCGCAATGGTCAGCCGATCTCGCTCAGCCGGTGACTCCGCGGGCAGCAGATCGCCGGCAATCTGTTCGGTCACGAAGCGGTCGAACGGGACGTCGGCATTCAGCGCGTCGATCACATAATCGCGATACCGCCAGGCACATGGCATCAGAACATCGCGGCTGTTTCCAGCCGACTCGGCATAACGTACGACGTCGAGCCAGTGCCGGCCCCAGCGTTCACCAAACTGCGGTGAGGCGAACAGCCGGTCGACGACGTCCTCAATCGCCAGTTGACGATCAACGGCAAAGCCGGCCGCGAATGCAACCTGCTCTTCGGGGCTCGGCGGCAGCCCGATCAGATCGAAGTAAAGGCGCCGCAGCAATGACGGCGCACGAGTATCGCCAACCGGTTTGAGTCCCTGCTTCTTCCAGGCCGCTGCGACAAATTGATCGACGTCTGACCGAACCCAGCCGCCGGTCTCTTGCGGAACGTCCGGTCGCGTGACTGGCTGCAGCGACCAGAGTTCGCCGCGCGGCGTTTCTTTCGTCTCGGCCCGATCGGTGACCGGCATCTCACCATCGCGCGGATCCGGAGCACCGATCCGCACCCAGCGTTTGAAGTCGGCGATGACGTCGTCTGGAAGTTTTCCTTCCGGCGGCATCTCAAAGTCCCGGAACTCCAGCGACGAAATCAACAGGCTCTGAGCCGGCTTGCCGGGCACGATCGCCGGCCCGGTTTCGCCGCCCTTCAGCACACCGGCTCGAGAATCCAGCAGCAGCCCGCCGCCGAGCTCCTCCGCCTTCGCCGAATGGCACCTGTAGCAGTGCTTGACGAGAACCGGGCGGATCCTCGTCTCAAAGAACTGCAGATCGCGCGGTGAGAGTTTCGCGGGTGCGGCTGCGTCGTCAGCAACTGTCTCCGAAGTCAGCGTGCCTGCGAGAAGCAGAAGCACCACAGCCAGGCGGCGGGCAGCTCGCGCCGCGATCGCCTGGCCACTGCCGGCAGCCCGACAGCCGTAGGCGAGTTTCTCCGAAACTCGAAGCAGCGCAGAAACAACTCGCTCTGTGACCTGCGTCCCAATCCGTACCAGACGATCAAAATGCGGCCCCGTCCCCCGCCACGCCTGTTGACTGGCTGTCCGCTGCCGCACCTGACGGCCTGCGAGTTTCGGAGAAACTCGCCTACAGCTTTTCCGTGGTGAAACGAAGCGGGCAGGCGCGGCAGCCATGATCAGCCTCGGCATCGAAAGGGTACGCGGCGTGCGAGCGGTCCGGTCGAGATCAACCAGACGGAGGGACCGAGCCCGCCGAATCGACGGAACTCAATCAACCAGCGTACCCGTCACGACGTGACAACTGCAACGCCTGACGGCAACGGTTGAGCTGCCAAAGCCCCGATCTCACGGAAGCCGCGGGAACGAGTTCGGTCGCACAACATGTAGAACCGTCGTCGAGTTTCTCCGAGACTCGAAATCGCGCAGCACAAACGCCGCTCGCTCCCTGCCGCCTGGATCGTGCGCAAGGCTCAAGTCTGTAGCCCCACTGCCGCGAAGTACCTTGACCGGCCGCTCGAGCCCGCACGTGGCGACCTGCGAGTTTCGGAGAAACCCGCCTGCGGCTCAGCGCGCGCCGGCGACGTTCATCTGCAGCGAGTAGAAACCAGTCCGCGCGGTGACGTACAGTGTCTTGCCATCTTTGCCGCCGAACGTGCAGTTGGCAGGACCTTCCGGGAACTTGATCTTCTGCAGCAGTTCGCCGGTCGGACTGAAGATCCAGACATGCCCCTCACCAGCCGCGACGTACAGATTGCCGTGCGCGTCGATCGTCACGCCGTCGCCGTTGACGCCTTCAGCGAACAGTCGCTTGTTCGCGAGCTTGCCAGGACCAGTCACGTCGTATGTGAAAATCTTTCCGTCGCCGTTGTCGACGACGAACAACGTCTTGCGGTCGTGCGAGAGGATGACGCCGTTCGGTCGCATCAGGTTGCTGATGACCTGCTGAATCTTCCCGCCGCGCGGGACGTAATAGACGGCTTCGACGTCGAGTTCCATGCCCGCGCGGTCGCCGTAGCGAGGGTCGCTGAAGTAGATGCCGCCTTCGTTGTCGAGCGTCAGGTCGTTCGGGCTGTTGAGCTTCTTC
Organism: bacterium; assembly: GCA_016124895.1. GTDB lineage: Bacteria > Planctomycetota > Planctomycetia > Planctomycetales > Planctomycetaceae > JAPOLP01. Next base: position 1,186 of record WGMU01000185.1, on the reverse strand, counting down.
CCGTTCCAGTTGTCCGCGACAACGGTCAGCTCGCCATCGAACTGTCGAGTTAGCCGTCGAGCGCCGCCTTCGCATGCGAAGATCGCTCCACTGGGAGCGAACATCAGCCCGTTCGCCCGACCTGTGTTTTCACGGAAAATGTCGAGCTTGCCAGTCACGTGGTTGTAAACGTGAATCCGCTCGTTGGGGATATCTGAGAAGTAAATCCGCTCGTCCGACCCGACCGCCGGTCCTTCCGTGAATTTGAAGTCGCCCGCGATTTTCCGAATCTCAGCACCGTCCGCGACCAGCGGTCCGGTTCCGTTGTCGACGGCCGGAGCGGCGGGCTCGTCGTCGACCTTGCCATCAGTGATCTCGCGAATGCGGATGTTCCGCCAGCGGACGCTGATCGGATCCTGCCGACCGCCGACGCCATGAACCTGCAGCGCGATAAAGCCCGAAGCCGTCATCTCGTCTTTGAGATTCGCCGCCGGCACTCCGTTGAGCCAGGTGCGGATCGAATCTCCAACGCACTGAATGCGGAACTGATTCCAGTCGCCAGGCTTGAACGCGTAGCGGGCATCCGTGTTGTCGACGAGCGAATCGAGCCAGCCGCGACGGCTCTCGTCATAAATGCCGCCGGTCCAGGCACGGTCGGCTGGATCGATCTCGCACTGATAACCGTGGACGCGGCCGTCCTTGTAATCCGGCAGGCTGTTGCTGCGAATCTGAATGCCCGAGTTCAGCTCGGGATGCACCTTGAATTCCACTTCGAGCACGAAGTCCGAGTAGTCTTTTGCGGTGCAGAGAAAACTGTTCGCCGTATTCGGCACCGTCGTCCCGACAATGCACCCGTCCTCGACCGAATACTTCGCCTTTCCACCACGCTGCACCCAGCCATCGAGCGACTTCCCGTCGAACAAGAGAGTCCAGTCAGCGGCCGACGTGAGAGTGGAAAACGTCGCCAGCATCAAACAGGTCAGGATGGAATGCGATACAGACATGAGTGGTTCCTCGCGGTTAGTGAAATCAATCATTCACGGCAGAGCAGAAATTAACTCTCGGGAGAATGTCACCGAGCGCGAGCCTGAACTTCAAGCCGGCGGCTGCCCGAATGTCAAACACGTTTCCGGACTCACTCGATCCGCGACGACAGATCACCCGTCTGAATGGCTGAAACCGCCCGTTGCCCTCAAAGCCAGCGGAT
>WGMU01000002.1 GCA_016124895.1 bacterium | reverse complement strand
GCTGACGCCTGACGTTCCGAGGGCGGCTGACGGTCGGGTGAAGGCTGGCTGTTTCTTCCGGACATGATGTGGTTCTCCTGTCAGAGAAAGAGATGGCGAGCGTCCCCTGACGCCCTGACAGAAAAACCTGGCACACCCTCAGCAACTGGCCCCCAACAACTCAGCCGGATAAACTCCACGCACGCACACCAAATCCACAACCAACAACACGCCGCGACAGCGGCTTACTTGAACAGCCCGTTGCACTTCAGATGGAAATGCGCCGTCTGAATTACGCTCTTTCCAGTAAGTACGCCCGCATGTGCTAGCCATCCTTGTGTTGACGTAGGGAGGAAGAACCGCATTTTGGAAGGATTGCGGTCTCAGGTGCGGCTTTCTGAGCATTCAAATTCGCGGACGACGCATTAGCCGATGAAAACCCAATCAAGCTAAAGAGGCCTGTCGGATCCCAACTGTTCACTGGATCGTCATGGGCGTAAAGATACTTATTCAGCGAACTTGGTGCAGAGGCGTTGCCGAAGAACGGGTCGAGGCGGTTGAACCGGCCCGTGGCCTGGTCGTAGAACCTCGCCCTGAGGTACTGCAAGTGGACGCGCTGGTCGAACTGTTCGCCGCTGTAGAGCAGGCTCGTGGCGGCGGCGGATTCGGTGAAGCCCAGGGCGGCTCCGTAGACGTCGTAGTGGAAGACCTGCGGCGTGCCGTTGACGCTCGCCACATTGCCGTCCGCGTCCGTCAGCAGGCGCGTTGAGCCGTGGCCGTCGTAGAGCAGGACGTAGGTCTCGCCCGGCTGGCCGGTCGCGGGATCAATCTCCGTCTGCGAGATGACGTCGTGGCCGAGCGTGTAGACCTTGTGGCTGGCCAGCGTTCTGTCGCCGAGTGCATTGACGTCCCAAGTCCGCTCGACGAGCACCTGCTGGTAGCCGGTGCTGTTGGACGCGTCGATCAGGAAATCCGTCTCGGTCCGGCTGAGGAATTCCAGCCCCGGCGCCTGCGAATCCTGCTCGGTCGCGACTTCGTTTGTCGCGCGGATGCGGATGCCGTCGGTGCCGTATTCGTACGTCGCCGTTGACTGCTGCGTGGCGTCGCCGGTGGCAGCGTCGTACTGAGTCGTGACCGCCTGAGACAGGCGGCCCTGCAGGTTGTAGGAAAAGTTGAGAGTTGAGAGTTGAGAGTAGCAGCACCGGCGTGGACCGCCTTTTCGATTTGCTGTGTGCTGTCGTACTCGTACGTCGTCGTGCGGTCGACGGTGCCATCGACCGTTGATCCATCGGTGGTGAAGTCGAGCGTTTCCGTGACCAGACGGTCGTTCGCGTCGTAGGCGTAGCGCGTGTCGCGTTCCAGATCGCCCTGCTGCCAGACGTTGAAGTTCGCTGGATCGGCCGGATCCAGATCCGTAAACCGGGCCAGGCGGTTGCCGGCGAGGTCGAAGCGGTAGCTGTCGTGGTAATCGCTCAGCGGCCGGGACGTGTCCGGCAGGCTCGCCAGAGACGGATCCCACACCGGAGCATTGCTGCCGTCTGGATTCGTGTTGTCGGCGTCCGTCCAGAACACCTCGTCAATCAGCCGGTTCGCCGCGTCGTAGTTCCACAGGTACGTGTCCGTGAGATCGGGCGCGGACGTCGTCGCATCTCCGTCCGTCCAGAACTGCTCGCTCACGCCACTCCGCGAGCCGTTGGCCAGCAGCGCGTACTCGAACTGAGCCAGCTTGGGATTGTCCGACAGGTCGAGGTCAGGAACTCCGGCCACAGCATTCGTATCCGGCTGGTAGTGAGTCAGTTCGACCAGCCGGTTCAGATCATCGTACTCGACCGTGCCGTGGCAAGCAGCACTTTTCGATCGCGGAGCGATCAGCGACTTTGAGCGGCAGGCCGTGATTGTGATGCCGTCAAGGATTTGAGGATCGAGAAGCTGCTTTGGTTTCCCGCGGCTGATAGAGTGTCTGGTATCAGTCGCTGTGTGCCTCTGCTTCTGGAATCCTTGTGTCCGATCAGCCGTCATCAAGTCGTCGGGACTTTCTCCGCGGGGGAGCGCTCCGTGATGAAATGCAGCGTGCTGGCGCGGCGGCGGACAATACGCTGCTGGACGGGACGCGGAGCGGGCGCGAAGCGGCAAGCCGCAGACCGGCACCGCACGGAGGTGATCGGTTACAGCTCGAAACGCGAGCGATGGCCTGTCAGTTTTCGGTGATCACAAATCCCGGTCAGCACGAGAATGTCTGGGTGGCATCTGAAGCGCTGGAACTGGTCCACGAACTCGAACAACTGATGACCGTGTATCGCGACGACAGCGAGATGTCGCGGGTCAACCGGGAAGCTGGCGAACAGCCGGCTGTTGCAGACGCTCGGCTCTTTCAACTGCTGCGGACGTGCGGGAATCTCACTCAGCAGACGGACGGCGCGTTCGATGCGACGTCCGGACCGCTGATTGCTCTGTGGCGGGCTGCTCGGGCAGACAACCGGATTCCGACGGAAGACGAGATCGCCGCGTGTCTCAAGCGTGTCGGCATGTCGCACGTCGGTCTGGATGTCGAAGCGACGTCGGTCCGATTTGACCAGCCGGACGTCGAGCTGAATCTGGGGGGCATCGGCAAGGGCTTCGCGCTGGATCAGATGTCGCAGCAGCTTGTCGAGAACGGGCTCCCGGAGTTTCTGCTGCATGGAGGCCGCAGCAGCGTGCTGGCGCGGGGTGATCACAACGGGCTCGGCGGCTGGCCGGTCGGGATCAGGAATCCCTTGTTCACTGGCCAGCGGCTCGGAACACTGCTGCTGCGGGACCAGGCGCTGTCGACCAGCGGCTCGAACATCCAGTATTTCCGGTATCAGGGACGCCGGTACGGGCACATTCTTGATCCCCGGACGGGATGGCCGGCCGAAGGGCAGTTGTCGGTCACTGTCGTTGCGGAATCCGCCGCCGTCGCGGACGCCCTGTCGACGGCTTTTTTCGTGCTGGGAGTCGAAAAAGGTGCTGAGTGTTGTCATCATCTGCCCGGCGTTGGCGCCATTCTGACCCCTCAACCAGATGGCAGCCGGCGCGTTCGACCCGTCGTCATCGGGATTTCTGACGAACAGATTTTCTGGGAGACAGACGACGTCGAACCGGTCCGGTACTCGCGCACGGCAGCGTCCGAAGCAGAACCGAACCTGTGACGAGTGGCCAGCACCCCGGTCCGGCATGGAAGGCTGAGTCGGACAAGTCTCGTCGCCCCACCGCAGCCGCTCGCAGGTCGAGACCTGTCCCGCCCGGCTCTGATTCGAAAATAACGCTCACTCCGTATCGAGATTACCCGTGAAAGATCCGCGACGTCTGGCTCTGTCCGCTGTCGTCTTTCTGGTCGTACTGCGCATCGCGATCGGCTGGCAGCTTCTGTACGAAGGTCTGTGGAAGATCGGCACGCTGCAAACGCCGTCGCCGTGGACGGCCGCCGGTTATCTGAAGAACTCACAGGGCCCAATGCGGACAACGTTTCGCAATCTGGCAGGTGATCCGGACGATCTGGGCTGGCTGGACTATGACACGGTCATCGCCCGCTGGGACGACTGGGCAAACCGCTTCCGTAATCGCTATCAGCTCGATGAGAAGCAGACCGCAGCGTTGCGCCGCCTGCTCGACGGCGCCCACTCGGTCGTCAAGGACCGCAAGGTCTATGTCGAAGCGCTCGATCACCTGCCGTCTGGTGTTGAAAAACTGAACGTCTCCAGCAAAGTGATCTGGTTCGACGCGAATGCCAAACGGCTGTACGTCGACGCGGAGATGTATCTGGAGCCAGACGACCGGGCGAAACTGGAGTCGCTGGTCAAAGGCCGAACGGACGCCGAAGCACAGACGTTCCGCACCGCTGTCGAGCGTATCTTCGAACGTCAGAAAAAAGGCATGGGTTATCGCGATCGCCTGGCCGGGGCTCTGAAGGGCAATCCTGACCTGCTCGGCAACGAAGCCTGGCAGCGGGTCGGCAAGCTGCAGCAGTACCGCGAGCAACTGCGGCTGTACAAGGATCATCTGGCAAAAGCATCAACAGAATTTCAGTGGGACCACCTGAAGTTTCTCAACGAAAAGCTGCAGCCGCTGCGGGTCGAGCTGACCGGACCGATCAGGACGCTCGAAAAGGAATTGAAGGATAAGGCAGACGATCTGCTGACGACGGATCAGCGAATGCGCGGCCCGGTTTCACAACCGTGGACTTCCATCCGTATCGTCGACACGCTGACGATTGCCGGTCTGACGATCCTCGGTACCTTGCTGATCGTCGGCCTGCTGACACGTTTCGCTGCGGTTTCGGCTGCGTTCATGCTGTTCGGGTTTTATCTGGCGATGCCGCCGTTCCCAGGCGTTCCGGAAATGCCCGGCCCCGAGCACAGTTTCATTATCAATAAGAATCTGATCGAGGTGATCGCTCTGCTGGGGATTGCTCTGATGCCGACCGGAGTCTGGTTCGGTCTCGACAGTCTGCTCAGCCGCTGCTGCCGACGCTGCTGCAGCAAATCAAAATCGAAAGCCTGATCGAGCAGCGGATCAGATCGCCACTGATGTGACACTTCTGGCCGCCGCTGACTGCGAACGTATAATTCTTCAGTCCCGCCTCACCGGATCCACAGACTTCATTCGCAACAGTTCGAGGCACACCTCGTCGTTGACGGAGACTCAATCATGCTGCTGACACCAGAACAGGAACAGATCGGACGCGACAACTTCAACGAAGTGGTCGGCCTCAGTCGCCGCGATTTCATGAAGGGCGCCGCCGCCGCGGGCACGGGACTCGGAGCCTTCTACTTCGGCTACAGCAAGCTCGAAGGTAAACCCGTCCGCACGGCGTTTATCGGCTGCGGTGACGAAGGCAACGTGCTCATCAACGAACACCCGACCGACTATATGGAGATCGTCGCGATCGCCGATCTGCGACCGGCCAACCGCGAGCGGACTTTTACCGGCAGCCACCCGGTCGCGCGCCGCGGCCTGAACGCGATTCTCGGCAAGGCCAAAGCCGCCGACGTCGCGAAAAACGTATTCACGAATCACCGTGACCTGCTGGCGAAGAAGGACGAACTGGGCATCGAAGCCGTCGTCATCGCCGTGCCGCTTAACCAGCACGCTCCGATCGCGATCGAGTGCCTGGAAGCCGGCCTGCATGTTCTGTGCGAAAAGCTGATGGCTCAGAACGTGACGGACTGCAAACGCATGATCAAAACGGCTGAGGATCGCGATCTGATGCTGGCCGTCGGTCATCAGCGACACTACAGCGTGCTGTACGAGAACGCCGCGTACCTGACGAACATGGGCCTGCTCGGTGACATCAAATTCATCCGCGCTCAGTGGCACCGCAACAACAGCTTTCCAAACAGCGACGCCTGGCAGAAGTGGGACGCGGCCGCCAAAGTCGATCGCGACACACTCACCGAGATGGAGAAATCCGGCCAGCTCAAGGACTTCGGTTACGAAACTGCCCGCAAGCTGATTGACTGGCGGTTGTACAACTCGACCGGTGGCGGCCTGATGGCCGAACTCGGAAGTCATCAGATGGACGCGGCCAGCATCTTCCTGGGAAAGGTGCATCCGCTGGCCGTGCAGGGTTACGGCGGCAAGAACTTCTTCGGCATGGAAGGCGTCGGGCCGGAATCCGCCTGGGACGACGATCGCGACATTGATGATCAGATCTTTGTCACCTTCGAGTTCCCCGGGAAGACGCATGACAAAAACGAACGCGACATCAATGTCGTCACGTACTCGTCGATGAACACCAACCGTTGGGAACCGTACGGTGAAGCTGTCTTCGGCAGCCGCGGCACAATCGTCATGAAGACGGAAAAGGAAGCATTGCTCTACAAGGAAGCCAGCAAGGACAGTCCTGGTGGTGTTGAGCAGCGGATCTGGACGGTCAGCAGCAAGGACGGCGGTCCGGTCCTGGACAGCTACGAAACGAGTGCCCCGTCGGCCGCCGCCAGCGGCGCTCAGGCCGGCATGGGTGCCTCGATCAGCCGTGGCTATCGCGAAGAGATGGAGCACTTCTGCTACTGCATCCGTACTGGAAAAGACGAACTGCGGTGCAACGGCCGCGTCGCCATGGCCGATGCCATCATGGCTCTGACCGCGAACCTCGCGATGGCAAACAAAAAACGCATTGAGTTCAAAGACGACTGGTTCGACCCGACGAGCGACGCCTGCCCGGAAAATGACCCGGACGTCGTCGGCTGAAACATCGTCCGCAACCTGGCGCTCGCAACAGTCGCTCATTCAGAAACGCAATCACCCCGGCTGTGACTCATGGCCGGGGTGCTTTTCATTCGGCCCCACCTTGCGAATCGGCCCCAAGGGAGTTCTCTCATGGCACGCTGGCCAGACAACGCCCGCTCGAATCTGACGGCAGTGCTCCTCATGTTTGTCGGCCTGCCGATTCTGTGTTATCTCGCCTGGTGGTATGTCAATCGTTAACCCGCCCGAAAGGCCCTCTCTGTGACCGACTCTGCCGAACGGAAGCCCTCGCACCGCGCGTTGCTGATCATTTTTGTTACGGTCTTCATCGACCTGCTCGGCTTCGGCATCGTGCTTCCGCTGCTGCCGCGGTATGCCCAGGGGTTCGGGGCGACTCACCTCGAACTCGGGATGCTGATGGCCTCGTTTTCTGCCATGCAGTTTCTGTTCGCGCCGGTCTGGGGCGGACTTTCCGACAAATACGGTCGACGTCCCATCCTGCTGATCGGGCTGGCTGGTTCGACATTCTTCTACGCGATGTTCGGCTATGTGACGTCACTCGGCGCCAGCGGAGCACTGACTGCCAACGCGACCGTCCTGTGGCTGCTGGCGTCACGAATTGGAGCAGGCATTGCCGGTGCGACAATTCCAACAGCCCAGGCCTTCATTGCTGACTCAACCGACAAGGCCAACCGGACACGCGGCATGGCGCTGATTGGAGCAGCTTTCGGTGTCGGCTTTACGTTCGGACCACTGATCGGCGCGATGTTCGTCTCCGACGATCCTAACGGAGCGCCGAGTCCCAACGCCGGCTATGTTGCCTCGGTGCTCTCGGGTCTGGCACTGCTGTGGGCGATCTTCGAACTGCCTGAATCGCTGAAGCCGGGCGAGTCTGGACGCGCGGGTGGTTTCCGCTTCTCCGGACTGACGACAGCCCTCAGTACGAAGGCGACCGCGACCGTGCTGCTGTCGATGTTTCTGACGACGTTCGCCTTCGCGCAGTTCGAGAGCACTCTGTCCCTGCTGACCGGAGCGCTCGGCGAATCGGACCGCGATAACTTTCTGATCTTCGCGTACGTCGGGTTCGTCCTGACGATCGCCCAGGGCGGTATCGTCAGGCGTCTCGCGAAGAAGATGCCCGCGGCCCGGCTGGCTGCTGGCGGTACTCTGATTATGGTCGCAGGACTGCTGCTGATCGGGCTTGCCGGGAAGAACGAGTCGGTCCGGCAGCTTTACTGGTTTGTACCCGTCGCCGTCGTCGGCTTCTCTGCTGTCACGCCGTCACTGCAGTCATTGCTGTCACTCAACACAGCGTCCGATCAGCAAGGTGAGATTCTGGGGCTCGGCCAGAGCGTGTCGGCGCTGGCGCGTATTCTCGGTCCAGTTGCTGGAATGCTGCTCTTCGACGAGCAGCACGTCGCCTGGCCCTACTGGGCGGGAGCCGGGCTCATGGTTCTCGCTCTGCTGTTCATGCTGGCAACACGAAGCAAGTCACAGCCGGATGTTAACCAACCGGTTGACGCATTGAGCCATAACGATTCTCCGTAGCGAACGGAGCGCAGACTTCTGTCAATGTCGACAAGCCTCAACTCTGCGCGAGATTCGCTGTAATAACGACAGATTTCGGAAACCCGCGCCGACCGGAGTTTGCACATGGCCGACCGACCGTTGACTCGCCGCACCATACTCAGGCAACTCTCCGGCGCTGTCGCGACTGGTCTACTCGCAACGTCACGAACGACCGCGGCTGAGGCGTCGCGAACCGGGCTCGGCCTTGTCACGTATTGCGTGAAGTTCCGCCGGGACGACCTGCGACAACGCGACGCGAACGTCGACCTCTATCAGCCGCAGCAGTTTCTTGAACACTGCCGCAGCCTCGGCGCGGGTGGAATGCAGTGTTCACTCGGCATTCTCGATGCCAGCGCTGCCCGCGAGCTGCGCCGCTCGGCCGAGCAGAACTGTCTCTCCATCGAGGCGATCGTCCGCCTGCCGGAGAAGAACAGCGAATTCGACCGTCTCAACGCCGAACTGCAGACGGCCGCCGCCGTCGGCGCAAAGGCGGCCCGGACAACAATCATGCCTGGTCGGCGGTACGAGTTCTTTGATTCGCTGGAGAAGTTCAACGAGTACGACACTCGTGGCCGTCGGATGATTGAACAGGCTGCGCCGCTGGCAGCGAAACACCGCGTGCCACTGGCTGTCGAGAATCACAAGGACCACCGCGACGAACAGCGGATCGCCCTCTTTGAGCACATCAGCAGCGAATTCGTCGGCGCGTGCGTCGATACAGGCAACAGTTTCGCTCTGCTGGAAGACCCGCTGGAAACGGTGCGTCGCTTCGCGCCGTGGGCTCATTCAGTTCATCTGAAAGATCAGGCTCTGCAGCCGCATCCGGAAGGATTCCTGCTCGCCGACATCCCACTCGGCCAGGGAGCGATGCCGCTACCGGAAATGGTCCGCATCCTCAAAACCGCGAAACCCGATATCCGCTTCAGCCTGGAACTTATCACTCGCGACCCGCTGGTCGTGCCGTGCCTGACAGAGAAGTACTGGGCCACGCTGTCTGACGTCCCCGCCCCCGACCTCGCCCGCACGCTGCGATACGTCCACGAGAAGTCGACAAACAACCTGCAGTACCCGTCGAAAATGACACCCGGACAGCAACTTGCCCTCGAAGACGCCAACGTCCAGGCGAGCCTCGACTACGCCCGCGAGTCTCTCGGCCTGTGACCCTTCTGCAACAGAATCTTCTCGTACGAATCTCACGAAATCATGATTCTGTGACTGCGCCTCTTTGCGTCCTGTAGTCACGCACGTCCCAGCATCATCTTGAGTATGCCGAAATCGCGTTTAATGGCTGCCAGATGTTCCGGCACCAGTTCCGAATTGCGGTGGTCGAGATACTCTTCGTGCAGCGAGATCGGACCGGCGAAGTTTGAGGCGGCCAGCATTCTGAAGAATTCCGAACTGACGTGGCCTTCGCCGAGTGGGACGTTCTCTGGCTGGCCATTGTCAGCCCAGCGAAAATCCTTCACATAGATAGTGTCAATGTGCGGGCGAAGCATCTGGAACGACACCGGCCAGCTCATCGTCCCTTCAACCGTGGCATGGCGGATGTCGAAGGCAACACCAACCTGCGAAACCGGAATGCCATCGAGCAGCCGTTGCAGATCCCAAAGCGGAGCGCCGCAGTAGTTCCGTCCAGCGTGGTTCTGGTAAACGGCAGTAATACCCAGTTCGGCGTTGAACGCAGCAAGTTCGCGGACCTGCGATCTCCAGTTGTCGATCTGCGGCAGAATTGGCTGCTTCAGGTCGTACTTGAAATACTTCATCCGGTAACGCCGAACACCCAGTGCCACGGCTGTCCGCAGTACACGCTGGCTGACCGGATCATTCGGATCGTTGACGTCCGACGTCAGCACGGTGATGTCGAGCCCGCGCGACTTAAGAACCTCGACAAGTTTCGGCAGTTCATTCGGAACCTGTTCCGATTCGATGTGTCCCCCTGCCCGGATGGGAGCCTCGATTCCGTCGAACCCAAGTTCCGCAATACGGTCAGCCAGCTCGCCGTACGACAGCGAGTTGAACGGCTTGCTAAAGACGCAGATCGAATTCCTTGTCTTCTGGTCCGTCGCTGAATCGGCCGCCGAGAGCCGCGGCGCGAAGCCCGCCGCCAGCAACCCGATTGCAGCCGTCCGCAGGAATCCGCGGCGCGTTGTCGATCTGTCTTCGACTTCAGACATGAGAGTTCTCCCTGCAGACAACAAGCCAAATCATCGATCTCAACTGCGTCGTCGTCGCACGCCGCTTATTGATCACAGCTTCAGCTTCGCAATCTGTTCGGTGATTTCAGCCGCTTTTGCGTTCGCTTCGTCGAGCGGCAGGCCCGGCTTCACGCCCGGGCGCTTATGGCCGACGTGACTGAGCCAGGCGTCGTGCAGCAGCGTCTGTCGTTGCGTGACAAGTTTCAGCAGTTCCGGCGGAACCGGCTTCGAGCGATCAATGCCCCACGAGTCGAGAATCGTTGCCGCCAGAATCCGGTGCCCTTCCGCGTTGGGATGCACGCCGTCCGGGACCAGCGTGTAATCAGGATTCGACTTCCGGGTTTCGTTGACCTGATGAACCAGCGGCGCGTGCAAATCGATGACCATCTCGACGCGCGGCTTCAACGTCAGTACCCACTGACCGTACTTCGTCAGCACGTCGTCGTAGTTCTCATAGACGGCAAACCACGCGTACTTGTCAGCTCCAAGTGGCAGCAGCGCCCCATTCTTCTTCCGCAGCGGGACCGGATCAAAGGGCGGCGGCGTCATCAGCACCAGCTTCGCGCCGGTCGCCTTGACCTTTGCAATCAGCTTGTTCATGCCGGCCTGATAAGCTGCAAACCGTTCCTCACCAAACGGGTAATAAATCCCGTCATTCATGCCGTAACAGGCAACCACCAGGTCAGCCTTTGCCGCCGCGAGCGCCCGATCGAGCCGCTCATGGACGTCCGGCCGCGGAAACGGGTGATCCGGTTCGGAAAGCCCGCTGCACGTTTCGCTCGGCAGACCGAGATTGATCATTTCCGGCCGCGGATCGACGCCGTTGACGATCAATTGTGCTTCGATCAGCGAGATGTACCCGCCGGCGTGCGTAATCGAATCGCCGAGAAACAGAATCCGCTTCGCCTTGAGCGGCGAGAACTCTTCCGCCGCGAGCCGGCTGTGATCACTCACAGCGGCCAGGCACAGCATTCCACAGAACAGCAGACGCAGCATGGGTCAGTCTTTCAGTTCGAGCAGCTTGACGTTGCGGTACCAGACCTTGTGGCCGTGATCCTGAAAGCCCAGGTAACCGCGGCGAGCGAAATCCTTCACGGCACGCGGCTGGCCGTTGAGTTTGTATTTGTGCTTCTGGCCGTCGGGGCAGACTCCCGGTTTGTCGAAGTCGTCGCAGTTAATCGAGCTGACCTGCTCGCCATTGACCTTCACACTGATCTCCGGGCCTTTGCAGCGAATTTCGATCGAGTTCCATTCGCCGTCCGGTTTACCAGCGTTCTTCGATGTCGGGGCGAGATCGTAGATCGCCCCCAGGTCGTGCTTGCCGGTCCCCTTTCCCGACATCACCTGAATCTCGAAACCGGTGTTGACGGGATTCTTCGGATCCTCGACGCGGAAGAAGATGCCCGAATTGCACCGTGGATCTTCCCAGCGAACGTCGCACTTCAGTACGAAGTCGCCGAACTGCTTTTCATTGATGATCAGGTAGCCGCCGGACTTGTACGGCACCAGCGAGCCATCCTCGACCTGCGTCTGAATCGGCTTGTCGTTACTGCACTTCCAGCCGGTCAGGTCTTTGCCATTAAACAGCAGTGTCCAGCCAGCCGCTTTCTCTTCCGGCGTCAACGAGTTCTCCTCGGCGGACACGGTCGTTGCGCTCCCCAGCACCAGCCCTCCAACAGCCAGCCATTGCAGCAGTACGTTTTTCATTGACCGTCTTCTCTTCGTCAGAGTTGGATGGCGAGTCGACCATGTTCCGCCATCGTTGTCGTAAACCCCCACGTTCGACCCTGAATACAGAGAGGGTAGCCGGGGCTGGAGCGAGGGCCGAGCGAAGCCTCGGGGCTTCCTTCGCAGGCTCAGTCCAGCCTCGGCCACCCTTCCAGAAAATTGAGCACAAGGGTGCCTGCAACGGTTACTGCGGCTACTTCTTCGCTGCCGCTTTGGCCTTCGCATCCTCCGCAGCCGAGACTTCCGGATTCGGCGTTGCGTCACCTGCATCCAGCCCCAGCACCCAGCGGACACCGCCTTCGACGGAATCCAGGAACCGCCTGTCGGTCCAGGTTGAATCGTTGTGGCCGAGGTTGGTGAAGTAGACCTTGCCGTCGCCCCAGTTCTTCACCCACGACACCGGCACCTGGTAGGGCATCTTCGGTTCGCACTTCTCCATGTTCAGGCTCATCAGAACGTGAACCTTTTCCGGCTGCCAGTTCTTGTACTGGTAGATCTCGTCCTTGATCTGAAACTCGGGCAGGAAGCCGCGAGTCGCCGGGTGTTTGGGATCGTCGACGGTAATCGTCACGGTGTTGCCGGCATTCCACGGATGCCCGTCGAACGTGCCGCCGATCATCTCCCAGTACCACTTCCACTTCTGGTTCTGCTCGTCATTGGAAGCCCGGTACGTGTCCGCGGCTGAGTGGAAGCCGATAAACCCGTGCCCTTTCTGCTTCAGCCATTCGTTGACGAAATACTCTTTCTCTCCGTCTTCAATGCCGAGTTCACTGGCCGACTGCGTGTAGAAGATTACCAGGTCATAGTTCTTCAGGTTTTCACGATTGATATCCGTCGGCTCCTGTGTGCAGACAACGTCGAACAGCCCGGTCTGCTGACCGAGTTGCGTCATCGCGATTTCCGATGTCGCCAGCTTGCCGTCCTTGCGGCGAACCGGGCCGTGAGTGAACTCTTTGCTGTTAGTCAGCATGAGCGCGCGAGCCTTCTTTTCGGCCGCCCTCGAGTCAGACGCCGAGACCAGTACCGACAGAGCCAGAAGGCTCAACAGCAGACGAGTCAGTTTCATCACACGTTTCCTTTCCAGGTTTTGATTTGAGCCGGCAGTTGCAGTGTTGAAACGCGCCGTTACGAGAGAACTTTGTCATACGCGTCTGGCGAGAAGCCCACAATCAGCGACTTCCCGCGACGCAGAACGGGAGCCCGCAGTGTACCGGACCGACCGAGAATGAGACTCGCGATCGTGTCATCGTCGGGCCGTTCGGTTTTCAGATCGAAGTGCAGCAGTTTGCGTCCGCGCGTGACGTACAGCTCGCGGATTCCGCCAAGCAGAGCCAGGGCTCCCGCGCGATCGTATTTTGTCTGTTTCGCATTGACCTGCTCAGCCTCAAGGATCCCATGCGACGCCAGATACGCCTGCGTCTTCCGACACGAATCGCAGCCGGGCCGGTGATAACTCCAGTCAACCTGTGGCATGAAGGGCTTCCTCTTGAGAATGAAAACAGCGTCCTCGTTCCCATGCTCTGCGTGGGGGCGCCCGCATCGGACGTTCTGCGTCCATCCAGCCAAATCAACGCAGGGTGTTGGAACGGGTTTCGCAACCAGCTGTAGGCCGGTTTCTCCGAAACCGGCAATTCGTCCGAAACGCATCGATCGTTTGACTTGATCTGCACATCGGACGACGCCAGTCTCGACTGACTTTCGAAACCGTCGCCATCTCTCCGTGGCAAAGCGAATGTGGTTTACCAAACAGACTCAGCGCCTTCGCAGGTTTTGGAAAAACCTGCCTACAGTTGCCGCTCACGCCAGACCTTCGACGGCAAACTCGCGACGGTAATCCTTACTGAGCATCGCGGCCGCTTTGGGATGCCCCGTCAACGTCATTGACTCGGAATCCCAGCAGAGTTCCGTTCCCGTGAGCCGAATCGCGATCGTGCCGAGCAGGACGGTTTCCGTCAGACGGCCCGAGTAGCCGAAGTGCGAGTTCGTTGAGCCGACTCCGCGGCAGGCGTCGGCCCACAGGACGTAATGGCTCAGACGTTCGAGCTGCGGGACATCGTAGTCGGCGAACTTCTCGTCCGGCAGCAGTCGCGGCTTGCCGACGTGCGGAATCAGCAGCGAACCTTTCTCGCCGATCAACACGGAACCCGAACCCGGAAGCTGATTCTCGGGCAGAATCTCCTTCAGTTGCTCGACCGGCTTGACGCCTTCGCCGTCGATCCAAGTGACCTTGATCGAATCACCGGCCGTGTACTCCGTGCCGGGAAACTCGTAATGGATCGTCGCCCAGTCCGTCCACGTTTCGCTGTTGATCGGCGGGGCGTCGGCGCTGATCTTCGTCGGCGCGGTCAGCTTCAGCGCCATCGTCACGGGATCGAGGATATGGCAGCCGAAGTCGCCGAGCTGTCCGTTGCTGAAGTCCTGCCAGTCCCGCCAGGCAAACGGATGGTAGATGTCTGCCTTGTAAGGACGCTTCGGTGCGACGCCGAGCCAGCCGTTCCAGTGGAGACCTTTCGGAACGGGATCGCTGCCGGCCGGTCGGTCATCCACGATCCGCCACCGCGGCGTGCCGGACTGCCACGAGTAGACCTCTTTCACCTTACCGATCGCGCCGCCATGTACGAGCTGCACTGCGGTTCGATACTCGGCAAACGCCTGAATCTGGTTACCCATCTGAGTGACGACGCCGGCTTCCTTCGCAGCCTTTGTCAGCACACGAGCTTCCTTGACGGTATGCGTCAGCGGCTTCTGACAGTAAACGTGCAGGCCGCGACGGATCGCACTCAGAGCAATCGGCGCGTGCATGTGGTCCGGCGTCGAGACCGTCACGGCATCGAGCTTCTCTTTGTCGAGCAGTTCACGCCAGTCGGTGTAGCGCGTCGCGTGCGGATACTTCTCCGCCGCCTGGCCCAGATGCTTCGGGCCTTCGTCGATATCGCAGATCGCCTGCACGACGACGTGCGGACTCGCCGCCGTCTCGTTCATGTCCGACCAACCCTTGCCGCCGACACCGATGCAGCCCAGCCGCAGTTGCTCGTTTGGCCCCGCGAGTCCGGCGGTTTGAATCAAAGGCAGCCCAAACCCGGCCGCAGCAGCAGACTGCAGAAAACGTCGACGGTTCAGTTGGTGTGCTGCGAGCATGGCGAGGTTCCTTCTGGTTGGGCTGACGATTGGCTACTGCATTCAGGTGATTCAGAGGGTGGCCGGGGTTGGAGTGAGGTACGAGCGAAACCCCGGGGCTTCCTTCGCAAGCTTAGTCCAGCCCCAGCCACCCGTCACAGTTCGAATTTGTGCCACTGGCTCTGCCAGTGCATCGCTATTCACTGCACTGGCAGAGCCAGTGGCACACGTCGACTCGGTGTGTGAAACAGACGAGTGGCAGGACCACATGACGACCGATAGTCTTCCGCCTTCGCTTCCGATTCGCAATCCGACGGACAGACATCAGGATCCAGCAACGATGATCAACTCACCGCTCAACCGGCGACTGCGGATGGCCTTGTGTGGAGGTGGCGGGGCCGGGTTCATTGGCAAGGTGCATCGCACGGCCGCGACGCTCGATGGCCGTACTGATCTGGTGGCCGGTGCCTTCTCCTCGAACCTCGACCGCTCTCGCGAATCAGCCGTCGCCTTTGGAGTTGATCCGGATCGGGCCTTCACGGATTTCCAGGCACTGCTTGATGACGAACTCGCTCGGCCGGAAAACGAGCGCATCGACTTCGTCAGTATCGCGACGCCGAATTTTCTGCATTTTCCGATGGCGAAGGCAGCGCTCGAAGCCGGGTTCAACGTGATTTGCGACAAGCCGATGACAACGCGGCTGGCCGATGCTCAGGAGCTTGCTCGACTGGTCGAACAGACTGGAGCCGTCTTTGCGCTCACGCACAACTACACGGGATATCCGCTCGTTCGGCAGGCGCGAGAGATGATCGCGTCGGGCGAACTCGGAGAAATCCGCGCGGTCCGGGCCAGTTACGTGCAGGGTTGGATGCGCGGCGTCGACCCAGCTGCTCCCGCTGCTCGCGGCATGTGGAAAGACGATCCGGAGAAGAACGGTCCGGGAGCGACCGTCGGCGACGTCGGCACGCACGCCTTCAACCTCGTCCGCTACATCACGGGTCTGCAGCCGGCGGAAGTTCTCGCGAAGCTGATGACGTACTCAGAAGGCCGGCAGCTCGATGACTATGGTCACGCGATCGTCCGCTGTCAGAACGACGCGCTGATCATGATCACCGTCAGTCAGGTGACTCACGGCCGGCTGAACGATCTGTCGATCGAAATCGATGGTGAGAAAGCTTCGTTATCCTGGCGGCAGGAAGAGCCGAATACGCTGACGCTGCGTCGCACCGGCAAGGCTCAACAGATCTTCGACCGGCATCCTGGAGCAGACTTCATGAACGAATCCGGCATCGCCGCCTGCCGCCTGCCTGCCGGTCATCCGGAAGCGTTCTTTGAAGCCTTCGCGAACGTCTACACGGCAGCATTCGACGACATGGTGAAACGGGCAACCGGCGAAGCTCACGACGCCTGCAACACGGTCTACCCCAACGTGTACGACGGCGTCGAAGGCGTCCGCTTCATCGAGCAGTGCGTCGCCAGCAGCCAGAACGACAACACCTGGCAGCCAATGTGTTGAGCAAAGCAGCCATCTCGCTCCGTTGAGATGAGCCGGTGTCAGGTTGCGCGTCCCGCAGGCTCACCTGTCTTGTGTACGGCGATTCGCCTCAAAAGATACTCGCCCTTACTGCAGAGTTTTTGAGCGATCGGGCATCCAGCACTGCTCGACAAGCGGCTCATCCCGGCGGAGCGAGATGGCTACTTTGGTGCCTCGGCAACAACCGGCGTGCCCAGCAGATCGAGCGCTTCCCCGGGCGTCGTGGCGACGAGCAATCGTGCGGCGAGCTGTTTGGCAATAAGACCGTCAGCGACGGCTCGCTCAAGAAACTGCAACAACGCATTGTAATAGCCATCGACGTTGAGAATGACGCACGGCTTGGTGTGGATACCGAGCTGGTTCCAGGTAATTGCTTCGAAAATTTCTTCCAGACTGCCGTACCCGCCGGGCAGCAGCACAAAGGCATCAGACAGAGCCGCCATCCGTTCTTTGCGCTGGTGCATGGTCTCGACGACGTGCAGCGCCGTCAGGTGGCGGTGAGCGATCTCGCGGTCGAGCAGGCAGCGTGGAATGACGCCGATCACACTTGCTCCAGCGTCGAGGGCTGCATCCGCGAGCACACGCATCAGACCAACGCTGGCTCCACCGTAGACAACCCGCAGATTGCGATTAGCCAGTTCCCGAGCCAGCTCTTCCGTCGCCTCGCGATACCGCAGAATCGCTGCGTCCCGAGAACCTGGAAACACACAGACAGACCGGATTGTCGAGCGTCCATTCATTGCCACTGGCAGGCTCTGCTATTCGTGCCGAAGAGCTTCGATTGGGTCCATCAAGGCGGCACGGCGGGCGGGATAGATGCCGAAAATTACACCGACGCAAACCGAGATCAGAAATGCAGCCAGCACCGACCACGTCGCAATGATTGGCTCCAGATCGCGGATTGTCGGCGGCAGCGAGCGCCACATGTCAGGCCGCACAAACTGAATCGTCATGAGCGTGTATTTCACCGATGGACCACACAGGAACCCCGCAGCGACGCCCAGCATTCCGCCAAGTCCCGTCAGCACGATCGTCTCGGCCAGAAACTGAGTGATGATGTCACTGCGCTTCGCGCCCAGCGCACGGCGTACGCCGATTTCACGAGTTCGTTCAGTCACTGTCGCCAGCATGATATTCATGATGCCGATGCCGCCGACGATGAGCGAAATACCGGCAATCAGTACCAGCAGTGCATTGAACAGTGACCTCAACATCTTCGCCTGACGCAGCAGTTCTTTCGGAACAACGATCGAGTAGTCAGCATCTTTATGGAACCGCTCCAGTTGAATGCCGATGATCGCAGCGACCTCTTCAACGTCTTCAATCCTGTCGACGGTGACCGTGATCTGGCTGATTTCAACCAGCTCACCGGACCGCTGGCCTGATGTCGCAGTAATAATTTCATCTCCCAGTCGGGCGCGGAACGTCTCGAAGGGAATGTAGATATCCTTGTTGTATTCGCGGCCGATCAGACTGCTGCCAATCGAAGCAGATGCGCTGCGTTCCCGTGTCACACCAACGACTGTGTAGAAATCGAGGTCGATCTGCACGCGTTGGCCAATGGGGTTTTCGAGGGGGAACAGCTCTGTGGCCGCACCCGCTGCGAGCACGCAGACGTTGGCTTTTTCGAGATTGTCACGGCCCTCCAGGAACCGACCCTGCTGCATGGCAAGGTGGTTGATCTCCTCGTACGCCGGCGTGCAGCCAATCAGTGCCACCTCCAGCAGACTGTCTGCGTGGCGAGCCTCTTTGGTGACCTCGCGCATGGGGACTGCGCGCTGCACCATATCGATCGTCATCACACGATCGAAGTCGGAAGTGGTCAATCCATAGATCGCCACCATGCTGCCTTCACCGCCTCCCGTCGTCGCCGGCTTGACACTCTTGACAATGACATTTCGCGCCCCGAGTTCCTGAATCTGCCGCTGCGCCTGCTCGCTGACTCCTTCTCCCAGAGCGACGAGCCAGATGACCGCAGTCACGCCGATCAGAATCCCGATCATCGCCAGAGCGGATCGCAGCTTGTGGAGCAACAGACTTTTAAAGCCCAGTTGCATCGTACGGAGAAACAGAGAAATCACGCGGCGAGCCTCGGAGTTTCAGGAAGACTTGCGACTGTGGAACTCCCGCCCCGGCAGTCGCACCGATCAGGCAGCTCGTATCTGAATTACTGCGGCGGGCCGCCGGGACGGCCTCCACCGGGATTTCCCGTGCCGCCACCACCGCCGCCATTCTGCTGCCGCTCGCGAATCCGCTTCTGCATCGCGGCGTATTCCGACCGGTCAATTGAGCCATCACCGTTGGTATCGCTGCGGCTCATGCGTTCGGGCATTTCAGCACCCGAGATCTTTCCGTCTCCATCCTTGTCGAGTTCCGAGAAGCTCGGTGGCTTGAATCCACCGGCTCCGCCGCCAGCCGCACCAGATCCACTGGCCTGTCGTGCGCCGGCACTCTGAGACGCTGACGTATCAACCGGCTTTACTTCGCCAAACTTCTCTTTTGCGTCGACGGACTTCTGTGTGTCGGCCTTGTCAGCACCAACCGTCTCAGATTCCTGCTGCAGATTGCGGGGGTTGAGTATCACATGCTCGCCTTCCGCCACACCGTCCTTGACCTCGACCATCTTGTCGTTGGTCATGCCCAGCAGAAGCTGGCGTTTCACCGGTCCCTGTGGTGTCATCACGTAGCAGTGATACTGCCCGCGGCTCGGAATGACTGCTGAGACCGGCACGGTCAGGACGTCCCGCAGATCGGCGATCAGAATCTCGACTTCCGCCGTCATGCCCGGCCGCAAACCGGACGCGTCTCCATCGACTCGAACCAGTGTCGGGTACTCTTTGACCGCCGCCTGGAAAAACGACTTCGATTCCGGCTGATTCGCAATCGACGTCACTGTCCCCTGAAACTCCTTCTCCAGAACCTTCAGATGTGCCCGCATTCCCGGCTTGAGCTGCTCGACTTTGGATTCGTGAACCGGCACGTTGGCCTGCATCTCGGTCAGCTTCGGGATTTGAGCGATCACCTGCCGCTCGCGAACCGGAGCCCCTTCCTCGATCGTGCTGGATGAGCTGCCGAATCGACTGCGTTCCTTGTAATAGACGAGCATCCCCGACTGTGGGGCTGTGATCACACACTTCGACAGGTACGACGTCAGTCGATCGAGCTTTGCCTTTTCAAGCGTCATTGTTGCTTCTTCAGAACGAGCGGCGGCCTGCGCGGCGTCGCGAGTCGCCTGCAGTGCCCGCAGCGTCTTCTCACGAGTGAAGTTCTCAAGCACTTTCTTCGCGGTCTGATAGGTCCCAAGCTGCAGTTCGGCCCGCTTCACCGCAAACTCGTCCGCTTCCACCTGCAGCGGAGTCGTGAAGCCCTTCCGTGCCATTCGCTTGGTGAATTCGAGCACGTTCTGAGCGCTGCGCAGGTCTTCCATTGCCAGCGTGATGTTCGATTCGGCGAGCTGCACTTCCTGGATGTAAGTGCCCTCAGCGTATTCCCGGACCGCAATTTCTGCGGCCGCCGCGTCTTCTGTCGCCTTAATCTTCGCCGCCAGCGCCTTTTCGTAGACGCCCTTCTGAGCTTCGAGCTGTTCGTCAATTGATGCCGAATCCAGCTCGATGATCTTCTGGCCTTCTGCGACCTGAGTTCCGTCCGGCACGATCCACAGGATGGTGCTGCCGTTGGGAATCTCACACTTGACGTCAATATTGCTGGCACTCTCCAGATTGCCGTCCTCGGTCACACTGATGAGCAGGTTCTCACGCCTGACGGTATGCGTGGACATACTCGCATCGGCAGCACCAGCCGAATCACCACCGCCGCCAAACGCGAAGATCAGACCGATGACGATCAACGCTGCGACAATCACCATAACGAGCACAGACACCGGAGACGCCCCGCGTCGACCGACCGGATGGGTCCAGGCGTGTTCAGATTGAGAACGAGTCAACATGGCGAGTTCCTTTTTCACACGCGAGGCAGCCGGTCTGTACTGAGGTTGATTTCAGTCGCCGAACACCGCAACCAGCCCCTGTCGAACGATCACAGCCCCAGAGCCGTGGTCCGAAATAGATCGACCACGTCCAGGCAGATTCTGTTCCGGGATCCGCCGAGTATGGCGGCATTCCACGACCGTTAGAAACCCTGCAGGAGTTCTCCGCCGTAAACTCGGGCTGGTCGCCGCCTCAAACATCGGGCAACACGAGCGGCCTGACGAATCGCTACGAGACGTCAACCAGACAATCCTGTCCAGCCGGCACGGTTGCGCCGCGGTGAGCCGACTGATAGATTCTTCACTCCACGTCGCTCCTCTGTCCCGCCACCGGAGACCTCACACATGAAATTCCTCCCGCGTCTGCTGCTGGTTCTTACCCTGCTGACGGTCCCGGTCGCGCTGTCCAGAGCGGCGGGCAAACCAAAACTCAAAGGTCTGTTGATCACCGGCGGCTGCTGCCATGACTACGATCAACAGAAACTGATCATCACCCAGGGGCTGGCCCAGCGAATGAGCATCGATTTCGATGTTGTCCATGAAGGCGGAACTGGACGCGACCATAAGGTCTCGGTCTACAGGGAACCGGGCTGGGCGAAGAAGTACGACGTGATCGTTCACAACGAATGTTTCGGCGGCGTGGCAGACGACGAATTCGTCAAGTCGATCGCTCAGGCACACTTTGAAGGCGTACCGGCCGTCTTCGTGCATTGCTCGCTGCACAGCTACCGTTCTGCTCCCACTGGAGCAGACGTCTGGCGGGAACTGATCGGCGTAACGTCGCGGCGGCACGAAAAACACCGCGCCGTACTCGTGCAGAATGTCGGCGAGCACCACCCCATCATGACTGGCTTCCCCGTCGAATGGCAGACGCCCAACGGCGAGCTGTACATCATCGAGAAAGTCTGGCCGAACGCGACGCCACTTGCCCAGGCTTACGGCACCGACACAAAGCAGGTTCACACGGTCGCCTGGACCAACCAGTTCGGTCGAGCCCGTGTCTTCGGCACGTCACTCGGCCACCACAACGAAACCATGAACAACGACATCTGGCTGGGCATGTTCGCCCGCGGCGTCCTGTGGACGGTCGGCAGACTGGATGACAGCGGCAATCCGCTGCCGGGTTACGAAGGCACCGGCATCGAGCCAATCAAGCTGCCCGGTCTGAAACCCGTGCCGGAGAAGTAGCAATTCGCAGTGAGCCATTCGCGATTGGCGGTTAGTGGCGGACAACTCACGACTGCCTACTCCCCACTGCCGCCTGTCTTCCCCTGTTTACTGTCCTCTGTTTACTCATCCGCCCCATGCACATTCCCGACGGTTTCCTCAGTAACGAAGTCTGTCTGGCAACGGCCGGAGTCGCTGCCAGTGCGGTTGGCTACTCGTTGCGGCGCATCAAAGGCGACCTGGCTGAACGGACAATTCCACTGACAGGCATGATGGGCTCGCTGATTTTCGCCGGGCAGATGATCAATTTTCCGATCGGACTGCCGGTGAGTGGTCACCTGATGGGCGGCGTGCTTGCCGGAACGATTCTCGGCCCCTGGGCCGGCTGCATCGCGCTGACGATGGTCCTCGTGGCGCAATGGGCTTTGTTCTCCGACGGAGGTCTGACGGCACTCGGAGCGAACATCCTGCACATGGCCGTGCTGGGTTCGATCGGCGGATACGCGGTGATGGCCGCCGTCCGGCGACGCTTTGCCTGTCGTAAACGAGGCACCGTGATCGGCGCAGTCATCGCGGCATGGCTGAGTGTCATGGCGGCGGCGGCGCTGTTCTGCGTCGAGTTCCGACTTTCGCACGCACCTGGCGAATTCCGCTTCCGCAACATCTTCACGCTGATGGTGTCGTTTCACGCGCTGATCGGCATCGGCGAGGCGCTCATCACAGCCGTCGTGATCAAGGTCGTGTTGAATCATCGTCCCGATCTGATCTTCGGTCTGCCGGCTCCGTCGTCGCAGAGCCGGCCGCTGCCTCAGTTCATTGGAGCCGGCCTGATCGCTGCGCTGGCCGTTGCCGCATTCGCGTCGCCGTTTGCATCCGAGTATTCCGACGGGCTGGAAGCTGTGTCGGAACGTGAATCGGTCGCCGCGTCCGACAACGGCATCAGCGGAGTCTTTACGGACTATGACGCGATCCCGCTCGGTGACTGGCAGAACCTTTCAGTCTCGGCTGCCGGAATCGTGGGTGTCGCGGCGATCTTCGCACTCTCGCTGATCATGGCGCGGACAATGCGACAGCCGGCACCTCAACTGGCAGGAGCGGCATCGCGTGAGTGACTTCTGGGACCGCTACGGCCGTGCGGTCTCGCCGTGCCATCGCCTGCCTCCGCTGCTGAAGATCACGCTGGCTCTGACCGTCATCGTTGCCGGAGTCGCGATTCCTTTCGAGCACTGGCCGGCGTTCGGCGTGCTCGGCTGCATCGTCTTCACCGGCCACAGCATCGCCGGAGTTCCGCTGCACTACCTGCTCAAACGACTGTTCATTTTCCTGCCTTTTATCGGGGCAATTGCGATCTCGCTGCCACTCTCGCAGGGCTTCACTCACGGCTGGGAACTGATGCTGACAATCATCTGCCGCGGCACGATTGCGTTCCTGACGAGCCTGTGGCTGATCAACGTGATGCCCTTCGCCCAGCTTCTGGTGACGCTCCGGCGCCTGCGCGTTCCCGCCGTCTTCGTCGCAATTCTGGCCTTCATGTACCGCTACGTGTTTGTCGTCTGGGACGAACTCGACCGCCTGCGCACGGCGAGAAAAGCCCGCTCGATGGGCCGCACGAGCCTGTGGTTCCGCTGGAAGTCGCTGGCCTCGCTGCTGGGCATGTTACTGATCCGCTCGCTGACCCGAGCCGAACGCATCCACGGCGCCATGCTGTCGCGCGGCTGGACCGGCGAAGTCCACTGGCTGGACGACGAGTGACCGTCTAGGCTCGGTCACACTGCCGACACCGCTGCGTCACGTGTCAAGCACCTGACCTGTCGGTCGCCATTGCCAACATTCTTTGTGTCGTCGTCATGTTCAGTAGCAGGAACGCCCATCGAATTCAGGGTGCAGGTGCCGTCGCTGTGGCCTGGTGTACTGTCGCGGTTGTGCAGTATTTCAGCCCGGCATTCGATTCTGAACGATGGCACGACCCGAAGACGACGGACAAAGAATACTATGAAATGATTCCCGACCTGACGAAAAACGTGCTCAGGCCGGGGAGAACATCATCTGCCGATGTTGTGCGCTTGCTCGGACCACCGACAGACGTCTTTGAAGGCTCGATGTGGTACGAATTGCGGCAGCGTCCGACGGCATTTGACGCGACCTACCTGATTATTGAAACCACTCCCTCACACCTCGTGAGGCGTGTCCAGATTGTTGATCACTGACTCTGGCCGGTGGGAACCGATCCTGGCGGTCTCGCTCACGGTTCTGATAGCGGGATCGTCGGAGACTGCTCCGCGCAAGAGTGCCTCGTGCCAGGCGGCGGGGGTTGTGAATCTCAGCGTGGCTGGCTGGCCAATCTCGCCGGAGAGGATCGCGTGCTGGTTGAACTGGCGCGCGATGGTCAGGGCTGTGGATTCCGGCAGGCCCAGGGTCAGGTGGCCCAGTTCGGGAGGCCAGGTGGAATCGGGGCTCACGGCGATCGTCGGGAACAGTGGGCGGCCGGTCTGTTCGAGTTGCTTACGGAGTTGTTCACGGCAGGTGGCGTTGGCCGAGTCGGAGAGCTGTTCAGAGCGGGGATTTTCGGCGGTGATCAGCACCCAGCAGGTCGCTCCGACAGAACGCAGCAACGCATCAAGTTCTGCGCAGGTCTGACCAGGACGGATCGAGAAATGTCGATCCGGAAGCTCGACGCGGTAGTCAGTCCGGCAGTGGGCGGCGAGCAGTTCGTAACTCGGCATGAAACTGGCGATTCCGTAACTGAACCTGACGGATGACGACGCTACGATGCGTCGCCGCGGTGGCTTCGATTTTGTCAGGCATCAGCCCCCGGTTCCACACAGTTGCCTTCCAGCAGAACCGGGGGCTGGCGACCGGCGGCTGATTTAAGCTCGGGATGCTACTTGAAGGTTCCCCATATTTTTGACTTCGTCGAGATCAATCCCGTGATCCTTGCTGCGGAACATCCTGAGAACAACTGGCTGCCGGCCGTCGTGTTTGGCGGTGGGCTGGTCGTGCTGGGCATCGGGATGATGATTGGTCACTCGCGAAGCTGGAAGCGGCAGCAGGCTGACGCCAGTGTCGACGACCTCGACCGAATCCACTACGCCAACCGGTTTCGTCGCCGGATGCAGACATCGGCACTGATCGCGATTGTCGGCGCCCTGCTGGCTGTCGGTGACATCTTTATCTGGCGATTCGGGCCGGCGGTATCCACGGTGTTCTGGCTGCTGATCCTGCTGCTGGTCTGCTGGGTCGCATTGCTGGGCGTTGGCGATATGACGGCGATTCAGTCACATTCCCGCAACCGCCTGGCCGATCTGGAAGCTCAGCGCCACGTGCTCGAACAGGAACTCGAAGCGATTCGCGCGAGATCGGGAGCACGACCAGTCAATGGCGAGCGTCATCGGCAAAGCGGTGACGACTCTTCGTAGCGTGACAGACGTCAGCTCCGGGAATCAGACAGTCGCAGAACCGAGAGCGAGCGCCCGGTAGCTGATTTGAGATCTCAGTTTTCGAACGTAACCGCTTCATCAACCCATCCTGAATTCTTCTTCCAGGTACTCACACTGCCATGTCTTCCGCTGTTTCTGATAAGGCGTTTCAGATCTGCATCAATCCCGACTGCCGCGCGACGTTTTCCGTCGACGAAACTCTGGTCGGCTGTCCCGGCTGCGGCAGCCTGCTGGATATCGGCTATGACTGGAATCACCTCGAAGTCCCGGCATCGCTGAGCGACCTCGAAGCCCGCTGGTCGAACCGCCGTAACCCACTCGACTTCAGCGGCGTGTGGCGGTTCCGCCAGTTGCTGCCCTTCGCTCCCGACGATCAGATCGTCACAATCGGCGAAGGCCAGACGATTCTGCGTCCGAGCGATTCGGTCGCGCGGTACATCGGGCTCGATGCCGGCAACGCGCTGCTGCAGTACGAAGGGTTGAATCCGTCGGGCAGCTTCAAGGACAACGGCATGACGGCCGCGTCGACGCACGCCCGCATGGTTGGCGCGAAGTTCGCCGCGTGCGCCTCAACGGGCAACACCAGCGCGTCACTGGCGATCTACAGCAGCGCGGCGCAGCTCTTTCGAGTCGTCGTATTCGTCGGCAGCGGAAAGATTGCGTTCGGCAAGCTGTCGCAGGCACTCGACTACGGTGCTCACACGCTGCAGATTCAGGGCGACTTCGACGACGCCCTCAAGCAGGTCCGCGACGTCTGTCAGCGCGAGAAGATTTACCTGTGCAACAGCGTGAACCCGTTCCGGCTCGAAGGTCAGAAATCGATCATGTTCCGCGTACTGGAAGCGCTGGCCTGGGAAGTCCCGGACTGGATCGTCGTGCCGGGCGGCAACCTCGGGAACTCGAGCGCGTTCGGTAAAGCGTTCGCCGAACTGAAGCAGCTTGGCCTGATCGATCGCATTCCGCGACTGGCTGTGATCAACGCCGCCGGAGCCAACACGCTCGCGCAGCTTTACAACGGCAAATCGCTGCGCTGGAACGACGGTCGTACCGACGACGCTCTGATCGACGGCTACTTCGCTGAGATGGACGCGTCCGGCCACCGTGCCGACACACTGGCCTCGGCGATTGAGATCAACCGGCCCGTAAATCTCAAGAAGTGTCTGCGGGCGCTCGATACCTGCGACGGCGTTGTCCGCGAAGTTCCTGACGATGCGATTCTCGACGCGAAGGCCCAGGTCGGCGCTGGCGGCTTCGGCTGCGAACCGGCCAGCGCGGCGAGTGTCGCCGGCGCAAAGCTGCTGCGCGAGGAAGGCGTCATCGCTCCGAGCGACCGCATCGTCTGCATTCTGACCGGGCATCAGCTCAAGGATCCTGATGCGACGGTCGGTTATCACCAGTCACAGCCCGGTCAGATCGCCGACAAGCTCGTGTCCCGAGGGATCACCGCGGTCAGCTTCCCGAACTCGCCGCGGGTCGTCGAGAACGATCTCGACCGGATTCTCGAAGTCATCCACAGCTTCAATGCCTGACGATCGAGTGCTGCAGAACCGTCCATTTCCGGATGACCGGCCCTACCCGCACAACCGCGCCAGTCCGACGCGAAGCCGCCACCGTACCGATTGCAACCTTCGTGAGGCTGCGTCCGGTTAAGTCGGCAGCAGACCATACGGCTTTTCAGCCGCGAGCTTCCGTGTGCCGATGAGCTGCCCTGAAGAGGGGGACTGCCGCGTCGTCGCGCGCCCTCGATCCCTGGCGGGTGCGAACGAGCCCGCCGGAACGGGCAAATACGCTCCGCTCTCAGGCACTCGAACAACGGACGCAGACATGTTTCTGACGGACTGGCTGAAGCTGACGGAATTCCGCTTTCGCACTCGGCGTCTGGAGCGGTCACGACGCCCCCGCCGTGATTCCGTTGCGTCTCCACACGCTCAGCGTCTTGAGCAGCGAACTCTGCTGACCGTCGTGCTGGACATCGCCAGCGGCGGTACCGAGCTGACCGTCTCGTCCGACGCCGACGACACGTTCAGCCTCTATGAGGAACTGGACGGCAGCCTGACGATCTACTCGGAAACCTTTTCGGTGCTTGGCACGGTCGCAGTCGCTGAAGCCGCTCAGCTCCAGACAATCGTCCTGCAGGGAGGCCCCGGCGCGAACGACATCTCGGCCGCACTGACCACGCCGCGGAACTCGATCCTCATTAGCGGCGGTGCTGGTGACGACACACTGACGGCAAACGGCTCACTCGACACAACGCTTATCGGGGGGGAAGGTGCTGATGACCTTTACGGCGGCAATGGCAACGACCGAATGGACGGCGGCGAGGGCGATGACTACCTGTTTGGTGGACTCGGCAACGATACGCTGACTGGTGGTTCGGGCAACGACTATCTCCTCGGACGTGAAGACGATGACTCGATCGACGCCGGCAGCGGAGATGACACTGTTTTCGGAGGCGGCGGTAATGACGTAATCGACGGTGGAGCCGACAACGACTACATCGAAGGCGATTATTCGGACCTCACGTTAACGACGATAGCCGGAAACGATTCAATTCTCGGTGGTTCCGGCGATGACACGATCTCCGGAAACGCAGGCAATGACACGATTCGCGGCGGTTCTGGCGATGACGCAATTACGGGTGATACCGATGTTGACCCGACAGGTCTAACCGCCAGCGACATCGGAGACGACGTCGTCTTCGGTAACGGTGGCCACGACACACTCAAGGGAGGCGGCGGGTCGGACACTCTGTACGGTGGCGGAAGCGGAGACCTTATACTGTCCGCAGACCTTCCGGCTGATGTACTCGACATCAGTTTTGCCGGAGTCGATTTCCTCGTTGGCGACGGCGGCAACGATACTGTGATCAGTGATATCGGAAGCGATTATCTCTTCGGAGACGCCGGTAACGACTATCTTGAAGGCCGGGACGGCGATGATGAGCTGCAGGGACAAGAAGGAGACGACACTCTTCTCGGTGGTAACGGAAACGACCTGCTGTTCGGCTTCGAGGGAAGCGATTCGCTGGATGGCGGCGATGGTGATGACGAGCTGCAGGGTTATGCCTACTTCGGACCTGCATCGCTTTCCGTCTTAGGAGACGACACGCTGAAGGGAGGTAATGGAAACGACCGCCTGTTCGGTTTCGGCGGAGATGATCTGCTGATGGGAGAAGCCGGAGATGATGAACTCCATGGAAACAATGGCAGTGATACAGTGCTTGGCGGCGACGGTAACGACGTTTTGTTTGGAGAAGCCGGAAACGACCTGGTTGACGGCGGCGCAGGCTCAGATGTGCTTGAAGGAGATTCACCAACAGAGGGCAGCGGAAACGACACTCTGATCGGCAGAGACGGAAGCGACGCTCTGTTTGGAATGGGTGGCAACGACCTGTTGATAACCTATGACCCGGACAACTCCAGCGACGGCTCAAATGAATATGCCGATGGAGGGGCAGGTAATGACACGATCATGTCTGGATCAGGGAACGACGTCATCTTCGCAGGCGACGGCAGGGACAAAGTCTTTGCTGGAGCTGGAGACGACTATGTCGATGCCGGCGGCGGCACGGACCGGGTCTTTGGCGAAGACGGCAATGACACGCTGATTGGCGGCACAGGGAAAGACCTGCTGGACGGCAGCGACGGGGAAGACTCTCTCCTGGGTGGAGACCAGATCGACACACTGCTGGGTGGCAATGGCAGCGACACCTTTGATTCGGGAGCCGGGTTCAACGAAATCATCGATCTTGGCAATGAATCGAACGATCCAGACAACCTGGTCATCTCAGCCTCACCGGATGGAACCGAGGTCTTGTTCGCAGTGACGACCGGCGCTTCGACTTCGACGGAAACGGTGGTGCTGCAGGCCGGCAACGTCCTCATGCTCACCATGCTGGGCGGCGATGACAATGTCACTATTGGCGACCTCTCGTCACTACTGCAGACGTTGAATCTGACGGTTGACCTCGGTGATGGAAACGATACGTTCTCGTCGTTTTCGATGAACTCAACAGCGTCAGTTCTGAACGTTCTGGGTGGCGCTGGCAACGACCTTATTATTGGTGGCATCGCCGCGGAGAGACTCGACGGCATGTCCGGCAATGATTCGCTTTATGGGAATGGCGGTGACGATCTGCTCTTCGGACGAGTTGGCGATGACGAAATCGACGGCGGCGACGGTAACGATACGCTGCGCGGCGGATCACAGAACGATGTCATCACCGGCGGTGACGGAGACGACTATGTCCTTGCTGAATCGGGCGACGATTCCGTCTCCGCGGGAGCGGGCAACGACACCGTCATCGGCTGGACCGGCAACGATACGATCACGGGTGGCGACGGTAACGATGCTCTGTATGGCTCGTCCGGAAATGATGCGGTGTACGGCGAGGCCGGCAACGACACCATCGAAGGCAACGATGGCGCCGACAGCGTGTCCGGTGGCGGCGGTGACGACCTGATCGATGGCGGGGCGGCGGCGGACACCATCAACGGCGGCAGCGGGGCGGACACAATCAGCGCAGGTGACGGAAACGATGTCGTGAGAGGCGGAACTGGCTCCGATTCGATCATGGGGATGGGCGGCCGTGACCTGTTGATTGGCGACGACGGCGATGACTCGCTGCTGGGAGGTGGAAGCTCCGACACGCTGCTCGGCGGTTCCGGCGACGACTTCCTGAATCCGCAGGGGGCGACTGACGTCGTCGTACCGGGAACGGGGAATGATGACACCAGCCGAGTCCGTACCGGCGAAGAAGTCAGCAGCTTCAGTGTTCCTGCCGATCTGCTGGACATTCTGGCAGAACTGGATTGAGCTGAGTCGTGCCACGTCACAAGCCTTATCAGCAATTAGTGCTGAATGGTGAGTGTCGGAAAAGCCTGCTTGTCGATTTCCCGAAGTCAGCCAAATCCCTGATAGCCTTCGGCACGATCGCCGCTCGGTTTGTGATTTGCTCATCACCAGCAAATAGTTTGTCTGACAGGAATTGTGGCGCAGAAAACTCAGAAGATCAGTGTGGCTCCGGGAACGTCCGCTTGAGTCACTTGTGTAACTTCATGCCCGTCTATGGCTGAGCTTCTCGACTCGCGGCGGTGCTTTGCGCTTTCTGCATTCCCGCCGCTTGAGTGACTGGCTGACCGGATTATGATCCCGCGTCACCTGTTCCTCACGTTTCGAGTGCTCTGATGCCGCCGTCTCCCAGTTCGCCGCAAGCCGGTCCCCGCCCGCAAATCTTTCAGCCGCCGCAGGGTGATCTGGCCATTCTGCCAGGCTCGGGCAACCCATTGCTGGCTCAGTCGATCGCGAATGAACTTGGAGTCAGCCTCGTTCCCTGCCGGGCGCACACGTTCTCTGAAGGGAACGTCTTTGTGCAGATTAAAGAGAACGTCCGCGGGCGGGACGTCTACGTCATCCAGGGTGTCCAGAAGCCGGTCAACGACAACTTCATGGAGCTGTTATTCTGGATTGACGCCCTGAAGCGGGCGAGTGCCCAGGCGGTGACTGCTGTCATTCCCTTTTTCAGTTATGCGCAAGGCGACAAGAAGGATGAACCTCGAGTTTCCATCCGCGCCCGCGTCTGTGCTGACGCACTGGAAGCCGCCGGAGCCGACCGCGTCCTGACCATGGACCTGCACAGCCCGCAGATTCAAGGCTTCTTCCGCATTCCGGTCGACCATCTTGATGGCCGTGCTGTTCTGACGAGCCATATTCGGACGCTCGGACTGCAGAATCTGGTCGTGTGCAGCCCGGACGTCGGCTTCGCAAAGAATGCGGTTGCCTTCGGTAAGGATCTCGGCTGTCCGACCGTCATCGGCTCAAAAGTGCGGACTGACCATTCGGAGACGGTCGAGATTCACGAAATCATTGGCGACGTCCGAGGCCGCAACGTCGTTCTCGTTGACGACTTCACGATTACGGGCCGCACACTGATCACAATGGCCGACGCACTGATTGAAAATGGTGCGAAAGACATCTACGCGGCAGTAACGCACGCCGTTCTCTCGAAGGGCGCCGCTCAGAGAATTGGCGAAAGCCGTATTCGCCGCATGTTTCTGACGGATACCATCGAAACGTTTGAAGACCCGTTACCAGACAATATCGAGCAGGTAACAGTCGCCCCGCTGTTCGCTCAGGCCATTCGCTCGATTCACGAACGCACAAGCGTCAGCCAGCTCTTTGACTGCTGACCGATCTCAGTCGACTCTTCGCAGAACCAGAGAGCGAAACAGCGCCACGCCAGTAAGCGTAGCGTCGCGAGTACGATCTGCAGGTCCCGACGCAAAAAGAGCCGCAGACTCAAGGTTCTGCGGCTCCTGATTTTCAAAAGCTTGCCGCGCGGGTTCTGCTAATTCGCCGAACTTTCGGCAGGCGTCGGCGCGGCGATCTCGCGGAACTTGAAGTCCATTTCAATTGCCTTGCGAGCCATCATCAGCAGCATTTCGTGATCCACATTTGGACATGGAAGATGCGGGCAGGCTTTCTTCGTGTTCGATGAATCGAACTTTGGATCGTCGCGCCAGTACGAGTTGTAAACGCGAAGGTGTTCGTAGAAAAGGCTCTCGATTTCGGTCGGATTCTCGATCTCTTTTCCGTACCCGTGAAACACTGCGCCTTTGAAACCGTAGGCGTCTTCCAGCACGTTGCGGATGTCCGATGACGTCGTTGGCTCGGTCGGCGTGAGGTGATATGTCTCACCGTGAAACTGTCGATTCGTCAGGATGTGCGTCATCACCGCCGAGACCCAGTCCACGGGCACAAAATTCTTCTTCTCTGTTCCATCGAGAGTGATCCGAGTCGGCGTGTCGGTCGTGCCGGCTTCCATATCCCGCATCGCCCGTGTCAGTGTGTAGGCCAGATTGAGCGTCGCATAGAAACCGTGAAATGTCGACGTGAAGCCAGTCTGCGAATCGCCAACGATGATCGCGGGACGGTAAACGGTCGGCGGGCTCAGGAATTCAGCCTCTCGGACCATCGTTTCCGCCTGGACCTTGCTGCGCTCGTAGTCGTTGCCGAACTCCTGTCCGACGTCGAGTTCGGATTCCAGAACATCCCCGGATCGCAGCCCAGCAACGTACGACGTCGACACGTGGTGGAAGTCGCGAATTCCGGTCTGGCGGCAAAGGTCCAGAACATTCTGCGTACCGGTCACGTTCGACCGCCAGGGTTCGCCGTCTTTGCTTGTGCTTACAAAGGTCAGGCTGGCGGCGTTGTGCAGCATCGAGTCGCAGTTTGACTCGACCCACACGAGGTCTTCCCCACTGAGCCCGAGACCCTCAGCGGTCAGGTCACCTGCCAGGACTTTCGGTCGAGGCAGTTCACGGCCAAGCATGGCTTCCCAGGTTCCCATCAGCGAGTCGATGCGTTCCTGAGCACTCGTCCGTCTCGATGGACGCACGACAGCAGCGACCTGAACATCAGCCAGAAGCAGATCGCGAAGCAGATAACGACCCAGGAGACCGGTAGCTCCGGTCATCAGAATGTGGTAGCTCATTGAGTTCACTCGTTGAGGATGGATTGCGAGCAAAGCGGCGACAGGACCTTCGGAGCATGCTGCCTCGCTTCGCCAGGGAAACCGCGAAAGGAAGAGTTGATCGAAAAGAGGCTGCCGGCTCTGCGGCAACCGGACCGGACCAGAGACCAGATCAGCGCTGTCCAGTAGCGTTGCGGAATCGTCGCTTTACACGCGAACGGACGACTCATCCCTGAGGGGTAAAAGTCATTGTACGACTCAACCAGTGATCCACAACGCTATTTGCCGGGCGTGAGCCGGCTGTCCGGCCCCTTCTCCGGCCGCGGGCGGGCAACTTGCACAGTCGTCCTGTACGGTCTGAGCCGGTTTGTCACCGGAACCGCTTCAGCCGATGCAGCCGGACCGGCGACGATTGCGGTCATCGAGGTCCCGGCTACTCCCGCGTCAACGTTTCGTCGAGATTCAGAACGACGTTACAGATCGCGACCCACACGGCCAGTTCCTCCGGTTTCGCATCGGAGGCGACTTGCGCTTCGCCGATTGACAGCAGTTCGGCGGCCGCCTCCGGTGTTTCCTCAAAATACTTCTGACTGACACTCAATACATTGAGCAAGCCTGCACGTTCCTCGTCGGTTGGGAACCGGGCTGTTGCCAGCCGGAACGCATAGGCGAGCCGCGATTCTTCGGCCGCTCCACCGTCTCGCAGAACCCGCTCGGCCATTTTGCGGGCAGCCTCGACGTATGTAACATCGTTCAGGATTATCAGTGCGTGCAGCGGCGTATTCGTCCGGTTGACTCTGACCTGACAGACCTGGCGCGAGGCCACGTCGAACAGCATAGTCGGCGCGGACGCCCGGCGCCAGTAGGTGTAGAGACTGCGACGGTACAGATTCTCGCCGCTGTCCTGCTGGTATTTGATTTTACCGAGCGACAGGTCGGCCCAGATTCCCGGCGGCTGGTACGGCTTGACCGGCGGCCCGCCGCGCCGTTCGACCAGCAGACGACTGAGCGCCAGAGCCTGGTCCCGCAGCATCAGCGAACTCAACCGAAACCGACGCGCCCGGCTGAGCCATTGGTTTGTGGGGTCGAGTTCGAGCCGCTCGGGCGTCACCGCAGACGACTGCTGATACGTCGCCGACAGGACAAACGTCTTCAGCAGTCGTTTGACATCCCAGCCGGACTCAACGAATTCGACGGCCAGCCAGTCAAGCAGCTCGGGGTGGCTCGGCCGCTCGCCCTGCACGCCGAAGTCTTCCGGCGTCGTCACCAGTCCCTGTCCGAAGACCTGCTGCCAGAACCGGTTGACGACAACGCGCGGAGTCAGCGGATTCTCCGGCGACACAAGCCACCGCGCCAGAGCAAGACGGTTTGGCAGTGCCTCACCTGGCAGCGGCGGCAGGATCGACGGCGTGCCCGGCACAATCGGCTGCTCTTTGTCCGGCTGATTCCAGACGCCACGAATCAGCACGAACGTTTCGCGCGGCTGATCGCGATCCTGCATGATCATCGTGCGGACGATCTGCCCATCGAGATCGCTCTGTCGCTTTCTGATTGTTTCCTGCTCGCGTCGCAGCGCGGCGACGTCGGCGTCCCGTTGCTCAAACAGTTCCCGCACGAGCTTCTTCTGCGTGTCGGATCGAGCTTCCGCGCCGAGCTTCAGCGCCGTGATCACTTCCGACGAAAGACCGCTGCCATCAGCGAGTTGCGGCTTCGCAACGCCCGTCCCGGACAACCGGAAGCGGCTGAGGTTGTGAAATCTGTGTGGCGATTCGTGTTTCATCGTGACGATCAGTGTTGCGCCGAGGGCGAGCTTCAGCGGCTCGCCAAACACAAACATCGCCTGGCGTGGGATCGTCATATCGGCCGGATTGTTGACCGCCCAGCCGGTCGACGACTTCCCATCGAGAGCGTTCTTCACGGGCCAGCCGCCCTGCTCGAACGACGCTTCCGCTGACGCAATTGCGACTCGTTCCGGTGCGGACGCTCCGTCGCGCAACACCTCGACCGCAAACTCCGTTAGCACAAAGTTGCCGCTGTCGCTGCGGGCGAAGCCACCGCTGGTAAATGCCGCATGCGGTACGGCCTCGATCCGGAGTCCTGTCAGCGTCTGCACTGTCGGTCGCAGTTCCAGCCGGTAGTTGTCGTTGTCCGGATTCTTCCCGGTCAGCAGCAGCGAGCCGTCCACTTCGCGCGACAGCGTCTGCCCCTGTTCGGACTCGAATTTTGTCACTTCGAGCGGTAGCCAGTCGCGTTGCACCTTGCCGGAATCAATCTCCACCAGAGTCGCCTGTTCCCACAGTCGCTGCCGGTCAGAAATCGACGCTTCTCGCAGCCGCCGGCCGACGTCAGCCATCTCGTCCTGCAACCGCTGCTGCGTTGCAAGCTGCTCGTCGGTCGGTACCGGCAGAACGGGCTTTGCGTTGCCGCCAGCATCGACCCCGCCGGACTCGTCGATCGAATTGAAGTACGCGAAGAGCTGATAGAACTCGCGCTGCGAAAACGGGTCGTACTTGTGATCGTGGCAGCGGCCGCAGCCAACGGTCAGACCGAGCCAGGTCGCCCCGAGTGTCTCGACGCGATCGACGACGTATTCGACCCGCGACTCTTCCGCGATCCGGCCACCCTCACCGTTGAGCATATGGTTACGCTGAAACCCGGTTGCGATGAGCTGGTCGCGTGTCGCGTTCGGCAGCAGGTCGCCCGCCAGTTGCTCAACCGTGAATTGATCAAACGGCTTGTTCTCGTTCAGCGACTGAACAACCCAGTCGCGCCACGGCCACAAGGTCCGTGTCCGATCCTGCTGGTAGCCATTCGAGTCCGCATACCGCGCCGCGTCGAGCCACGGGACGGCAAAGTGCTCGCCGAAACGCTCTGAAGCGAGCAGCCGGTCGACGACGTTCTCGTATGCGCTGTCGGACTTGTCGGCGAGAAACGCATCGACCTCGTCCGGCGTCGGCGGCAGGCCAGTCAGGTCGAGCGACAGTCGGCGAATCAGTGTCTCTCGCGACGCTTTCGCGGACGGTGTCAGCTTCTCCTGATCAAGTCGCGCAAGCACGAAGTGGTCGATGGCGTTGCGTGGCCATGTCAGGTTGCTGACGGTAGGCAGGTCCGGCCGTCGCGGCGTCTCGAAGGCCCAGTGATTTGCGTAAGTGGCCCCCTGCTCGATCCACTTCTTCAGC